>CAVVLD010000094.1:0-128828 GCA_963748795.1 uncultured Solibacteraceae bacterium | reverse complement strand
TCGAGACTTCAACACGTAAAGAAAAAGACAAAAAGTAAAAGTAATAAAGCTGTTTATTAAAAGATTTCACCGCCGCCAGATCGCAGATTTGATTTGACGGCGTTTTTATTTAAGCTTCTCGATTATCCTCTGGATGGTAAGCGGGGCACAGCCTTCATATTGATTTTTCACATTGATGTAAGTCCTTATGCCTCTTTCGGCATTTTTCCTCGCGATTGAAACGGCTGCCTGCAATCCCTCGTCTTTGGGTTCGATTATCCCGTTCCAGTTATCAGCCCTTTTTGTTTCATGCGGAGCATTACCCTGCAGACGAATTATGGGAAAATCGGCCGTTGCTGTATCGAATTGCGACGCCACCTCCTGTATCGGCGGCATAAAATGACCATCGAGTAATACAAATCCTACCTGATGATCTTTAAGGAATTCGAAAAATTCAGCCTTTAAGTAATTGGGGTTACGAATTTCTATCGCGTATTGAATGTCTTTCGGCGCATTGTTGAAAAAATTTCGTAATTTATCTATAAAGTCCTTTAAAGCCGGCATTTTTTGTTTATTGAGATATTCGAATTGAAACATGACAGGCCCAAGCTTGCTGCCCATCGGCGTCAATCTTTCGAGAAATTTCTTCAGCAGGTCGATATCGAGAAAATGCTCATTGAGCTTATTAGCGAAATTCTTTGATTTGGCGGGCTGCTTGCTGTAAAAATTCGTTAATGTAATCGAATTGGGGGCTTTTACCGTAAAAATAAAATCGTCGGCAACGCCATCGGCATACGACTTTACTACATCAGGCTTCGGCAATTTTATTCCTATGGGAACAGACTGTAAAACCAATAGTCAATTTCAACTGTGTCGTAATATTTCGAGTAGTCGTTTAAATATTCATTCGTTTGATATTGTTTTTCAGACTGATAAATTAAACCCTTCCATGAATCGTACGTCCACGATGACGTGCCTATTTTTACAAGGTCTCTATTCAGCCGGCATTTCAGGCACCGGCAGCATTTCCAAATTTTCACTGATCTTCAGCATACTTCACAAAATCCTAATCTATCTAAATAATTATACGGCCCAAAAGAAAGGGAGGTATATCAGTGAAATGCTAATTCTCTGGCAAAAGAAAAAGGGCTGGGTATCTAAAAGATACTCAGCCCCTTGAAATTGGTTAAAGACAACTAATTAATTGGTGGTAAGCCAACTGTCGCAGAAGATAACTAAATCATTGATGTCTTCCTTGCAATCGCCGTTGAAGTCGCCCGCAGGATTTGTGCAACTGCCTGTCAGGGCCATATCATCGACATAGATGGTGCCTGTGCCGCCTGAGAAATTCAGCCTGTTGCAGACCGCTATGACGATGCTTCCAACCTTGGACATATCCGTGATGTTCTTTATTGTCGGGTTCGCGAAGGCCAGGTCATTCCTGAAATCGACAACCCATTCACTCCAGAGGCTCGAAGGCGTCCATGTAGAGCCATTCGCGCTTAAAATGTAAGCCGTCGCCAGTATCCTGCTGTCGTTGACTAAGCCGGGCGGATAGAACTTGACGGCAAGATAATTTTCATTGCTGTTGCCCGCCTGCCTGTAGAGCCAGACCCTGAATTTGCCGAAGTTCTTAATATCAATCGGCGAAGTCGCGGTATAGACAAGACCTGAATCATCATCGCCCAAAACCGGGCCTGAATCGAGCCAGTAATCCCATCTCATCGAGTTGCTGCCGCCATGAACGGTGCCTGTCTCGGCGTAGAAGAAATTATAGTTCATGCTGGACGTATGACTCGCCCAGTTGGTCCATTTTCCGATACCGGATTCGAAATTATCCAGGGTAGTTGTCGCTCCTGTCCCGCCGCTGTTATCGGTGAGCCAGTTGTTCGCGAATATTGCGTAATCGAAGAAGTCCACGTCATTATCGCTGTCTAAGCTGCCGCCCGAAGGAAGCATATAGCCGAAGGCGTTAAGCTCGCCCACGCGAACGCCGCTGCCGAGGCCGCCCGCGTAGCGGGTAAATTCGGCTCTGAATTCCTGACCGCTGACCGGTGTCGCCAGGCTGACATACAGGTTCAAAGTATTGCCGTCAGGACTGCCGCCGTAAGGAGGAGCAATATTTGTAGTGGAATCATAGACCAGCACATCAAAAGTGGATGAACCGGTGCTCTTGGTATATAATTTGAAATTCGTCATCGCTCGGCCATAACTTGGTACCTCGCCGATGGGGTCATGTGTTGCTGCCAAATGGAAGCCTGTCATCTGAATCTTCGAACGGGTTTTCCACTCGACATAATCCACACTTCCAGCGCCTGAACCCGGAGTCGCATCCCAGAATAAAGCTGAAATATAATTCGAATCCGGGACATATCCGGCCGGCTGGAAGGCATTTTCGATGTTGTGATAGCCCGCAAACCAGTTGGTCGCGCTATGGTCGCCGATAGCGATATTTTCGGGGTCCCACAATTGTACGCCTTTCTTAACGCCGATTGCGTCAAGCTCACGAACACGGACGCCGTTTGCATCATTGCCGCCCGTAAATTCAGCACGGAACTGCTGTGCCGTAACCGGCGTCGCAAGGGTGATAATAAGGGTATTAATATCGCCCGCGGCGTAATCGATATCCTTATCATAAAGCGGTACCGCGTCCCAATTTGCGGAACCGACGCTCTTGGATTTCAGTTTGAAATGAGTCGATGCACGCGAATTGGTATTTGCGTCTCGCTCTGTTATCAGCTTAATTGAATTAATCGTCTCAGGAACGGTCCCGAATTCGACGGCATACACGTAGCCGCGCCTGTGCCGTTGGTGAAAATAGTAGAATTGAAGTCGCGTGTGCCGCTTTCGAACATATTGGCAATGTCATACATTCCCGGATGATTGGGGTCATTAATTACCGGCGGATAACTGAGAATTGTTATGTCGCCATTGCTCAGGTTCCAAAGCTGTTCGACGCTGCGTGTGCCTGAGGCATTGAGTTTATTGATTCGCGGGCCGTTGACGTCGGCGTCGTGAATTCCGCACGAAATTCCTGTGCGATTACCGGGACACTCAGCGTAACCAATAAGTCGTTTACATCGGAAGCCGGGTAAGTAATATTCTTGTCTGCCAGTGTCAAATTGTATGTCGATGAGCCGATGCTTTTGGCCTTGAGAACAAATCTGCTCAAAGCTCTATGGTTGAGATTATTCACATCGTCCCTGTTCGAAACCATCTCAAATGAGCTTACAGTCACCGGGCCCGGGGGTTTTCCAGTTTACTTCATAAACTGTGCCAGGGGTGCCCGAAGAAAGGAAGATGCCGCCGTCTGAGCCATTGACGTCGAATATCTTATCAAGGCCGTAAGTGGCGTCATTTTCCATTATACTATTTCCCGTAAAGGTAATGTCGCCGAAATTCCATAACATCTTTTGACCCGTTACCGTGGTTTGATAAGTGCAGGGGTCATAAGCAATCATAACGCTTCCAAGGCCTTTATAGGCGGTAAGTTTTCCTTCGTTGACCATTTGCCAGTAAATTGAAGCGACGCCTGGCCCGTTGGTTGAGTTGCTGTCATGTATGATTTGTCCGCCTGAAATATCCATTGTCGCTTTTCCGACGTGAGGCAGTGTGCATGGATCTGCGGGAACCCATTGATTTGGTTCCTTGTACGGATATTCATAAGAAAATTGCTGTAGATGAAGCGTTCCGCCGTTGAGCTGAACGTTGCCTGTGCCTCCCTGGAATGCGATGGCAAAATTGCCGAAAACATTCAGGGTGCCGCCATTCATAATAAGTTCGCCTCTACCCTCGTATCCGACAAATATATGGGTATTGACGTCCATAATGCCGTCGTCTATTTGCAGTGTTCCGTGGTCGGCTCTGTAATAACCTAACATCACCAGCCGTGAATTGACGTCGGCGCCGGCGGCTATAGTCAAGGTGCAGGGCGCATATAGAATCGGCCCCGACCTGTCTTTGAGTTTGCCGCTGCCCGCGTCATCATCGTTTCCTTGGCTTACGAATATTTGATTGATATCGACGATACTGTTGATAATCGGGCCTGGAACTCTGTCAATTTTTGCCTTTTGAATTGCCGTAGGCGTAACGTCATGCCACCAATGTTCAGGATTAGCGTAGTCCTGGCCTGTTATGCCGTAACCCAGCGGGGTCCATTGTTCATCGGCATCGCTGGAGGTATGTCCTGCGCAGTTTTTATAGCCGCGGTAACGCTGCCTGCCAATACAAGCATTCCAATTAAAGACATTGTTATAAGAACTGATTTATTTCGCATACGAACTTCTCCTACTTAGGCAGCTACGCTGCAAGTTTAAAGAGATTATAAGGAATAGAGGGCCGCTTTTTACGGCCCTCTAACTTTCACCGTTATTTTTTCTTACGAATGTTTTCTTCTAAGACAAAAGAGCGCCGAGTCCGAATAATGCTATGCTGATAGGCTCGGGAATTGCGTAGACGTGGGTCTTTTGTGCAACAGAATCCCAGTCAACCTGAACGTGTGCGCCTGGTACGGTGGTGGTAATCTTGCCGGTATTAACTAATGCCTGGAGTTCATTTTGCCAGTAATGATTCTGAACCCATTCACCATCTCCCAGACCGGTTCTCAGTTCGCTGAAATTAAAAGTATAGCTGCCGGCTTTGCTGAAATCATACTGTTCTGTACTCAACAGGCCACCTGCTATATCAACGTTACCGGTGCCGGTGTTCCAGCCAAGGCCGAACATGCCGCCGACGTTGAGGGTGCCGCCGTCTATCTCAAGATTTCCGATACCCGTGAAGCCGACAAATAAATGGCTCATCAGGTTTGCCGTGCCGCCGGTCATAATGAAACGACCGTCATTGGCGGGTAAACCGGCCCTTGCATCAGCGCCCCAATATCCAAGAATGACCTGGCCGTTCGCGGTCAAATTGCCGCCTGCAGCCACTGTCAAACTTTGTTCCCCGATTGTGCCGAGGTCGCGGTCTTCAGAAATGAATATTTCGTTGGCAACTGCGCCGGGAGCGCTGATAATTGGACCGGAATTTGCCCAGACGTAATTCAATTTCGCCTTGTCAGCGCCTGTAGGCACTGGTCCAGGCGGCACTAAATTTGAATTCCAGTTATCGGCATTGAACCAGTCACGGTCATGCGCTCCTCCGAACCACTGAATATCAGCGGCAAATGCACCTGTCGTCACAACGGCGACCACACATAATGCAATTAAGACAACCAATTTCTTTTTCATCATTCTTCTCCTCACAAAATATTTTATTTAATATATATGCGGTTACGTAGCCTCATATATTTTACTAACCTGTTAGGGCCAGCCGATTTGAGTCCCTTCGACCCATTCGGAGTGCATATCGGCAAACAGGGCGTTTGTGCCCCCTTTGCCCATCCTCTTATGGCTTCCATAATTATAAATGGCGTTATCGGAATTAGGCCCGCCGACGTAACTGTCTGTTTCTCCTTGTTCGCAGTAAGCAATGGTGGCTTCTGATAGGTTGTTTGCTTTAATTCGTATCAATTGATTTTTATTCCACATTACAGGCGCCGATTCCAATGCCTTGTAATCCAGTGTTTGAAGCTGAGGATATGCATTCCAGGATAGCGCACCGAATTTTGCCGTGCCATTAGGAAGTCCTAATGGATGCGGCGTTGTATATGCAAAACCGCAGATGCGCTCCCAGCACCAGGTAACATAACTTTCTCCTTCCGCAACTCTAATCATTGTTCTCCAGTCAGATTTATAAGGAACAGGAGGCCCTGGAATAAAATCGTTTTGAGATCCGGATTTTTACCGCTTACAAACGGGCAGACATAGAGTTTTGGAAGATATTTTTTAAAATAAGCGGGTTTTGTTCGTCTGTCCTGGCTGTTTCCCCAGTCCTTATCCGGCCCATATACGCCTTTGTCAATATTTGCCAAATCCCTGGTTTCGGCTGAATATCGATACAAGGCTACCGACAAAAGTCTCGACTTGGCCGGAAAAAGCGGCATTGCTGCCGTAGGCGTGAATCTGTTTAACATAACCGGCACCTTTTCATCATTATCATTTTGATATGATGCTACCATTGTGCCGATTTGCTTTTCATTTGAAGTGCAGATTACCAGCTTTGCAGAATTGCGGGCCTTGCTTAATGCCGGAAGAAGAATGCCCATCAGCAATGCGATTATACTGATAACTACTAATAACTCGATGAGTGTAAAAGCCTGTTGAGATTTTTTTAAAATCATATTTGAACTCCTAAATCCCTTTAGCACTAATCGAAACTGTTCTCACCATTAGTTTCATAGCTATCGCCAAAAAGTATATGCCAAACACATCTATCTATGTACCATTGTTGACCATGATTGTATAACAGGATTTAAAGGAAGTCAACTACTATTTTCGAAATATCAGAAAATTTTCTCACTTTAATCTGTTTACGTATTGTTCACGCCCCCATTTGGCATAGTTATTAAGAATGTAACCAGATTATATTTCATTATTATATAAAGACTTATGTCAAATGTCAATTAAAATGTCGAATCCCGTGAAAAAAACTCTAAAACGGCGTCGTTTTGATACAATTTCTTCAAAAAATCGTTCTTTTTAGTGAAAAGTTAAAGAATCAGCCCACAAAACGGCCACAAACAAAAACGCTGTTTAGTGATATTAAAAAATAAACCAGGTTATCAATATTATACAATCCCAAAACAAACCAAATCCCTGTTAATAGGGCCGATTTGCGTGATGACATAAACTATTGACCTTTGTCATCGTTGGCCAATTAGATGTTAAAAATAACTTTTATTCTGTACTTATTAGCGGTAGAAAAAAGCTTGACAAGCAAACCATTATGGGCTATACTCAAGTTAAATAAAACCAATTGTGTATCAGTGTTAAATAATACAATGTTTTTAAGGATATATTAGTGGATATACGTTTTTTAGGGCCGACAGCGAAAGAATCTGACTTTATTTCTATCAGGAAATGCACAGATGGAAATTTCGAAGTTGGCAAGGATGGTGTCGCGTCCATATTTTCTACAGGCGACCGTAAAGTCGAATTTATATTTTTCAAAGACCATTGTATGGCATTCGTCAATTCAGCATTGGGCTATCCAGCCTATTACCCCGTTTTAAAAGTCAAAAAGGAAAAGCCCATAAAGGCGGTGCTGATGGATTTGGACGGCACAAGCGTTCGCAGCGAAGCATTCTGGATTTGGATCATTCAGCTTAGTATCGCCAGTCTGCTTAGACAATCCGAAATTCGAGTTGGAAGAGGCCGACCTCCCATATGTATCCGGGCACAGCGTCTCTGAGCATCTGAAATACTGTGTGCATAAGTATTGCCCGGATAAGACAGTTGAAGAGGCCAGAAAATACTATTTCAGAATACCGGCTTTCAGATGAATGAGATTATGCAGGGCAGGGGCCGGGCAAACGCCTTTACCCCATCGCCCGGATTAAAAGAATTTCTAATGGAACTAAAGGCGATGGGAATTAAGATTGGTCTTGGTCACATCGGGACTTTACGAAAAGGCCTGGCCTGAGATTCTTTCCGCTTTTCGGACTTTAAATATGGGCGACCCGAAGGAATTTTACGATGCAATTATATCCGCGGGTTTTCCCATGCGTAAAGGCGAGGTCAGGCACACTCGGCGAGCTTTCGCCAAAACCGCATCCCTGGCTTTATTCGGAAACTTGCAGGGTAGGTCTTGGAATAGGGCCTGAGCAAGTCCGGTCATGTTGTTGGAATCGAGGATAGCGGTGCCGGCGTTTGTGCAATCAGGCTGGCGGGCTTTTCTGTTATTGGTTTTGCCGGTGGCAATATCGTTGAAAGCGGCACCAAAGGCTTGTGCGAAAATTTCTGTGCATCCTTTGAAGAGGTCTTAAAACTTTTGAAATGAAAGGTGTAAAATGAAAGATTTATATCAGCTTAAATCCAAAAAGGGCAAAGTTGTTGAGGCCGTGAAAAATACTCAGACACGCGCCCAATGCCATTTTATATCGAATACTCACTGGGACAGGGAATGGCGTTTTTCAATGCAGCGGACACGTCATATGCTTGTTTATATGATGGATATGCTTCTCGATATCTTCGAGAAAAACCCCAATTACAAGTCCTTTCATCTCGATTCACAGACAATCCCGCTTCAGGATTACCTTGAAATCAGGCCCGAGCGCAAGGAGCTGATTAAAAAGTACGTCGCAGAGAAAAGACTTTATATCGGTCCCTGGTTTTGCCTGCCCGATGAGTTCTGCGTCGGCGGCGAATCTCTGATTCGTAACCTGCTGCTTGGACATAAAATCGCAAAGGGCATCGGCCACGTCAGCAAGACCGGCTATTCGCCTTTTTCATGGGGCCAGATTTCACAGATGCCGCAGATATATAACGGATTCGGCATCAAGTTTACCGCCTTTTATCGCGGCGTTAATACCATTGTTGCTGCCGCAGGCGGAATACTTATGGGAAGGTCCCGACGGTTCAAGACTGGTTGCCTCAAGGTTAGGAGTCCGGCCGCGATATAACGTATGGTATGTCGTTCAAAGGCCGGCATACTGGAACCAGGAAAATGAAAATAACCGCGTGATGTCATGGAAAGACGGCCACGGACCTTTCAAATTAATCGACCCTGCCCACCACGGTCTCGATATGCAATATGCCCACCCGCGTTTCGATTATTTCAAGGAAAACATCGAGAAGCGCGCCAACAGGCCTACGATGAGCAGGATGGCGACTGGACGACAATGCACCGCTTCTGGTCTTGCGGGCACGATTCGTCTTGTCCCGATATTCGCGAAGTGCAGATGATTGCCGATTGCGACCGAAGCCCTCAAAGGCAAAGCTGACGTATTCCACAGCAGTTTCGAAGATTTCCAGAATGAGCTATGTAAAAGCGTCAACGGCAACCTGCCCTTAGTTAAAGGCGAAATGCGTCATTATTACACCAAGGGCAGCACAAGCGTCCTGTTCGGCTGGATAATCTCCGCCAGAATGGGCATCAAGCAGGATAATTTCGTAACAGAGCGGGCAATCACGAGTTATGCCGAACCATTATCGGTTTTTGCGAGTCTGCTTGGCGCTCATTATCCGCAGGGTTTCATCGATACCGCATACAACTGGCTGCTGCAGAATCACGGTCACGATTCTATCGGCGGCTGTTCCCGCGATATCATCGGCCAGGACATGATTTTCAGGTCCAGGCAATGCCGCGAAATAAGCTCCTGTCTTAGCGAACGTGCGATGATCGATATTGTCGGCTCGATAGATCTTATCAAAATACAAATCCGAAGACATGGCTTTTGTGGTCTTTAATCCCGCTCCATTTGCACGGACCGAGGTCGTGCCGATGGTTTTGGATATTCCGCAGGAATGGAAATGTGACGGCTTTGAAATCGTCGATGATAAAAATGAAAAAGGTTTCGTTCAAACTGAAGATAACGCTGCCAAAAGCTATCCGATAATTCAATCGCCTAATGACACGGCAAACATGCTGCCGATGGTGAGCCATAACGTACGGGCACAGGTTAAAGATGTGCCGGCGATGGGATACAAGCACGTTTTTTGTCAAGCCCAAAAAGAAATCGCGTCGAAAAGCAAAGTCGATGCTTGTCGGGCCGCGGGCAATGGAGAATGAATTCATTTCCGTTAAAGATCAACGGCAACGGCACGCTGACCGTCACAGACAAAACCACCGGCAAGGTATATGAGGACATGGGCTATTTCCGCGATTCCAGCGAAATCGGAAATCCGTGGGAACATCATACCGTTGCGCAGTGAATCGGTATATACGACGCTGAGCGAGAAAGCCAGCGTCACCCTCATACGCGATGGCGAGCTTGAGACATCGTTTAAGGTTACAATCGACTGGGCACTGCCCGAAGGCCGCACCAAGGACGACAAGACACAGAAGCGAACATTTCAAGCCCTATACGATCATCAACACTGTTACGCTCAGGCGAGGCCAGCCGTGGGTCGAGATCGTTACCAATGTAGATAATAACGTCGAAGACCATTATCTGCAGGTCGCATTCCCGACAGATATCAAAGAGCGATAAGGTCTTGGTCCAGGGACAATTTGACGTCGTTGAACGGTCCGTTTTCCTGCCTGACCCGTCGCTTTATTTGATGAAAAGCCTCAGACGGAACAGCCGATGAATTCGTTTGTGGATATCACCGACGGCAAAATCCGGCTTGCATCTGCTCAATGAAGGTCTCAAGGCCTACGAAGCAAAAGATGACGCGGCACGCACGATCAGTCTGACACTGCTGAGCTGTTTCCCGCTGAGAATTTGCGTCACGCAGGAAATGCTCGATTACAGCCAGACCGAAAAAGGTTCGCAGTGTCTTGGAAAACATTCGTTCCGCTATGCCGTCATGCCGCACACGGGCGATTGGGAAAAGGCAAAACTATGGCAGGCCGCGGAGCGTTTCAATCTTAACTTTATTGCCGCCCAGACCGGGCCCACAAAACACGGCACGGAGCCGCTTTCAAAATCATTCCTTGAAATCAAGCCGGATAATCTGCACGTCAGTGCCGTTAAACGAAGCGAAAACGGCCAGGGCTGGATCGTCAGATTGTTCAATCCCTTCGAAGAAGCCGTGTCCGCCTCAATCAGGCTAAACGACGGCTTGGCGGATCCAGCGTTCAACGTTTTCACCCGTGGAACGTATCAAAAAGGAATTTATTCTTCCCGCATGACAAAGGCACAAAAATGGAGCAGCGTTCGTATTAGTATCACTGGAAGAAATTCCCGAGCAGGATTTGAAAATGGATTCCAAGGGATGGGTGGATTTTGAAATAGGGAAAAAGAAAATCCTACAATCGAATTCCTGCCATAAACACTGATAATGCGGTTTTACATGAAACGGCGAAAATATTGTATGGCCTTTTTGGGGGTCCCATGAGGTATTTGAATTTTGTTGATTACAGTGTTATCAGCGGCTTATCTGGTCATTTTGCTGGCTCATCGGCTGGTATCTGAAAAACGCCGCTTCGCAAAGCCTGGAACATTATTTTCTCGCGGGCAGAAAAATGCCGTGGTGGGCGCTGGGCATTTCCAGCATGTCCGCCTGGCTCGATATGGCCGGCACTATGGTCATTGTTTCATTCCTGTATCTCCTGGGACCTCGCGGACTCTATATCGAAATTCGCGGCGGGGCATGTCTCGTCCTCGTCTTTCTGATGTTATGGACCGGCAAATGGCACAGGCGTTCAGGTGTGATGACAGGCGCCGAGTGGATAAAATTCAGGTTCGGCGAAGGATTCTGGGGCAATTTCGCGAGGCTCGCGTCCGTATTTGCGATGGTGATTTTCTCCCTTGGCTCACTGACCTACGCGTTTAAAGGAGCAGGCCTGTTCCTTTCGATGTTCTTCCCGTTTACGCCGCTTCAATGTATCATAGGAATGATGGTCGTTACGACCCTCTATACATTGATGTCAGGTTTTTATGGCGTAATCGTTACCGATATTTTTCAGTCAATATGCATCTGGACAGCGATGGCATTTGTAATCACGCTGGCCGTAGTTAAATCCGCCGGCACGGATATTGCTGCGGTCGCGGCCTCCGTGACCGGCAACCATGAATGGATAACCACCATTCCCAGTTGGAAAACGACCATGCCCCCCGGATATGAACCTTATACTATGCTTTGGGTGGTTGGCGGTTTTTATCTTCTCAAAACAGTCATTCAGGGTATGGGCACAGGAGCCGACCCGAAATATTTCGGCGCCCGCTCCGACCGTGAATGCGGATTGCTGAGCTTTATGTGCGGCTGGCTCATGATGCTCCGATGGCCGTTGATGCTTGGTTTTGCGGTGCTCGGTTTGTACCTCGTGAAGGATCTGTTCCCGGATCAAACCGTTCTGGTGCAGGCGGCAGCCCTGGTAAAGACGCATTATCCCAATATCACCGCAATCGGCTGGACTGAACTTACGGCCAGGATACTAAATCATCCGGCTTCGTATTCTGCTGACCTTGTAAATGGTCTCAAGGGCCTTTTGGGTGATAATTGGCCCGCTAAACTCAGTATGGTCAGCTTTAACGGCACCGTGAATGCCGAGCGTATCGTGCCTGCCGTGCTGCTGTTCAATATTCCCGTTGGAGTACGAGGTCTTATCATTGTTGCATTGATTGCCGCGGCGATGTCGGCGGTCAACGCCATGATAAATCTGACCACCGGCTTTTTGACACGCGACCTTTATCAGAACTATCTCAGGCCCAAAGCTGCCAATCGGGAACTCATTTTCGCAAGTTATGTTTTCGTTATCCTGCAGGTTACCATTGCTATAATAATGGCGTATTCGATTCAAAGCATAAATTCAATCTGGGGCTGGCTGATGATGGGGCTTTCCGCCGGAATGATGGTGCCGGCGGTATTGAGGTTCCATTGGTGGCGTTTCAATGCCGGCGGATATGCTATCGGCACCATGTCGGAAATGATTGCGGCTATTGTTAGGTTCGTTGTTAATCGAGCAATGCTCGAATGGCACCAGTTTGTGTATATCCTCAGCATCGGCATCGTCGCCTCTGTAAATCGGCACCTATCTAACCAAACCGACGCCGCATGCTGTTATTGAGAATTATTATAAAAAAGTCCGTCCATTTGGCTTGTGGGGTAAATTCAAATCTTTTCAGCCCCGAAGATAAAGTCGCAACCGAAAGAGAGCATTTCTACGATATTATTTCCGTGCCGTTTGCTTTTGGCTGGATGATGACAATGCTGCTTATGCCGATGCAGTTGCTGATCCGGGCTTTCCGAGATTTCTGGTGGACGTTCGGCGTCTTCGCGGTATCGATGATTGGCCTGTATTTCTTCTGGTACACAAAATTGCCCAAGGCAATGCCTAAAGTCAAGGAAGCTATAATTGTCGAACCGAAACTTGGCGAGGTAAATGCGGGAATTGGCGAGGTTGAGATGCAACAGCTAATTTGACGGCGATAGCATCCGCTGTATTCTTTGTTAGTTGCAGTATTATGGCCAATTATGTGAATAGTGTCTGAAATGCCAAAAGCGGAACAATGCAATCTGTCCCGTGCCCAGGTAATAGAGCAGACCCTTCGGCCTTATAGCGGGCCCCAGCGAAAAGGGCGTCGATACCGGCACAATGACCGGCAAAGTTTTATGCGGCTATCAGGGCTGGTTTACCTGCCCCGGCGACGGCTCATGCAGGGGATGGTTTCATTGGGGCAGGGGCGTATTCGAGCCGGGTAACTGCACGATAGACCTGTGGCCCGACATGTCCGAATACGATGAGGATGAAAAATTCCCAACGTCATTCAAATTCGCCGACGGCTCTCCCGCTTATGTATTCAGCTCGATGAATCCAAAAACCGTATCGCGTCACTTCAAATGGATGCGCGACTATGGTATCGATGGTGTGTTTGTCCAGCGTTTCGTAACCGAAACCCTCGGCGAAAAGCAGCTTTTGCACGCCAACACCGCTCTTGCCAATTGCCGTGAAGGTGCAAACAGGAATGGCAGAATATACGCGGTAATGTATGACCTTTCAGGCCTCAAGAAAGACCAGGTTCACCTTGTCATCGAAGACTGGAAGATGCTCGTCGATAATATGCGTTTGACCAAAGACCCCAACGACCACGCCTATCTTCATCATAACGGCAAGCCGGTGGTGTCTGTTTGGGGAATCGGTTTTAATGGCCGCGATTACACCCTCGATGAAATTGCCGTCCTTATCGATTTCCTCAAAAACGACAAGCAATACGGCGGCTGCACCATAATGCTCGGCGTTCCCACCTATTGGCGGTCGCTCAAAAACGATTGCGTCGACGATAAAAAATTCCACGACATCATCCTCAAGGGCGACGTCATCAGCCCCTGGATGGTGGGGCGTGTCAGGTCGAATTGACGAATCCGTCGAATTTGCTCATAGAATCTGGATTCCTGATATGCAATGGTGCCAATATCACCACAAAGAATATCTGCCCGTAGTATTTCCGGGCTTTAGCTGGACTAACCTGAAGAAAAATCCCGACGCCTTCAATTCGCTTCCGCGTTTTGGCGGAAAATTCCTTTGGGAACGGTATGTGCCTGCAAAAAAGCCGGCGCTACAATGATTTATCAGGCCATGTTCGATGAAGTTGACGAGGGCACCGCAATATTAAAATGCACCAACAATCCGCCGGCAGGGGCCTCAAAATTCCTGACCTTTGAAGGATTGCCCGGCGACTATTATCTCTGGCTCGTGGCCGTAGGCCAGGGGCTGAATGCTCCGCAGCGAAATACCAATCACTCAGGAAATACCAAAACGAAATTAATATGAAAAAAGTATCCGTGCTAAGTGCTGTCATTTTAATTTTATCCAATGCGGGGACCGCTTCCGCCGGGCACAATTTCAGGCACAGGTTACAACTATTTCGGCGAAGCAAATTCCCCCTCGGCACCTACGGACGGCAGGTGGACGTGGACGCGGCGGCCGCGTGCATGAAGGCGGCCTACGAGAAGGGCGTGAACTTCTTCGACAACGCCGAGGCCTACGAAGCGGGCAAGTCGGAAGAGGTGATGGGCGCCGTGCTGAAGAAGCTGGGATGGCGCCGGGCCAGTTATGTCGTCTCCACCAAGATCTTCTGGGGCCTGCACGACGGGGTGAATGAGAGGAACACGCTCAATCGCAAGAGGCTTCGGGAGGGGATCGACGGAGCGCTGAAGCGTTTCGGCCTGGACTACGTGGACCTCGTCTTCTGCCATCGACCGGACCCCGAGACGCCCGATCGAAGAGACGGTCTGGTCCATGCACATGATGGTGGAATCCGGGAAGGCCCTGTACTGGGGCACCTCGGAATGGAACGCGGACGAGCTCAGGGAAGCGTGGGATGTCGCGGAAAAGCACCACCTGCACAAGCCGCAGATGGAGCAGCCGCAGTACAACATGTTCGTGCGCCGGAAGGTGGAACAGGAATTCGCGCGGCTGTACTCCGAGCATCGGCCTCGGGCTCACCATCTGGAGCCCGCTGGCGGCGGGTATCCTCACAGGCAAGTACAACTCCGGCATCCCCAAGGACTCCCGCCTGGCGCTGTCCGGGTACGAAGGGCTGCAAGGCGGACCCGCTGCAGCGCGGCGTGCCCGCCGGACCGGCCGCACCGCCTCCTTCGCCACGCTCGTGGACGCGGTGAAGAAGCTCCAGCCCATCGCGAGCGGAGCTCGGGGCGACCATCGCGCAGCTCGCGCTGGCCTGGTGCGCGCACAATCCGCACGTGAGCTCGGTGATCACCGGTGCGAGCCGGCCGGAGCAGGTGAAGGAGAACATGAAGGCGCTGGACGTCCTGCCGAAGCTCACCCCGGAGGTCGTCGAGCGCATCGAGAAGGCGCTTGTCGGGGCGACAGATTACAGTCCCGCCTAGTAACGGCATCTTCTGGACCGCGCCCGTCACGGTGAACTCGAGGGTCACCGGACGGGTGCCGGTCAGTTGCCGGCTTCGATCGTCCGGCTGGCTGCCGCCGGCCCACAGGCGGAACTTCCCCGGTTCCAGGAAGCGGCTGCCGTCATCGCCAATCACTGACATCTGTCTCGGCGTGATCGTGAAGGACACCGCCTGGGACTCACCCGGCTTCAGCGTCACGCGGCGGAAGCCGCACAGCTGCCAGCGCGGGACCCGCGCCGAGGCTTCCAGGTCCGAGAGGTAGAGCTGGGCCACCTCGTCCGCTTCCCGATTCCCGGTGTTGGTCACACGGACTTTCACGTCGAGCTCACGCCCGGCAGGGATGGACGGCGCGGAGAGCGAGAGGGAATCGAATCGGAACGAGGAGTAGCTCAGCCCGTAGCCGAACGGGTAGAGGGGATCGGCGTCCATGAACCGGTAGGTCCTCCCGCTCATCGAGTAGTCGGTGAACGAGGGCAGCTGGTCCACCGAGTGGACGAAGGTGACCGGGCAGCTTGCCGCCCGGGCGAGAACCGTCCGAACAGCGCGTCCGCCACCGCCGTGCCGCCGGCCTGGCCGGGATACCACGCCAGGAGGATGGCGGGCACGTGGTCGTGGGCCCAGCTCACCGCCAGCGGGCTCCCGCCGGTGAGGACGAGCACGACCGGCGTGCCGACCGCGGCCACGTGCTCCAGCAGCCTCTGCTGGATGCGCGGCAGACCCAGGTGCCGGCGGTCTCCCTTCATCTCGTTGGGATCGCTGCGGTCCTCTTCCCCTTCCAGCGAAGGGCCCAGGCCCAGGCAGAGCACGACCACGTCGGCCCGCGCGGCGGCCGCGGCCGCCTCGGCGAATCCGTCGTCCGGCTTGTCTCCCCAGTACGATTCGGTGTCACGGCTCAAGTGGCTGCCCGGCGCGTAGCGGACCACGGTGCCGGCCGGTGCCTGCCGGCGGATTCCTTCCAGCAGGGTGACCGGCTGCGACGGCGTGCCGTTGTAGTTGCCCAGCAGCACGTCGCGGTCGTCCGCGGTCGGGCCCGATCACGGCGATCCGCTTCACGCCTGGACGCCAGCGGCAGGAAGCCGGCGTCGTTCTTCAGCAGCACGATCGACTTCCCGCGCCATCTGCAGCGCGAGCGCCTGGTGCTCGGGAGAGTCGCACGACCTCGTACGGGATCGGCGCGTAGGGAACCCGCTCGGGCGGATCGAACATGCCGAGCGTGAACCGCGCCATCGAGCAGGCGCGCCACCGACCGGTCGATCTCCGCCTCCGTGATGAAGCCCTCGCGGACCGCCTCGCGCGAGGGCGGGGTAGACGCTGCCGCACTCCAGGTCGCAGCCCGTCGCACCGCCAGCGCCGCCGATCTCGCCGGCCGAGCTGGTGACCGTGTGGTGCACGTGGATGTCGTCGATCGCGCCGCAGTCCGAGACCACGTAGCCGTCGAAGCCCCACTCCTCCGCGCAGGATCTCCTCGAGCAGCGTGGGGCTCGCGCAGCACGGCTCGCCGTTCGTCGCGGTTGTAGGCGCCCATGACGGACGCGCGCCTTGCCTTCCACCACGCAGTCGCGGAACGCGGGGAGGTAGGTCTCGCGCAGGTCGCGCTCGCTCGACGCGGCGTCGAAGTGGTGGCGGAGCCGCCTCGGGGCCGCTGTGGACGGCGAAGTGCTTGGGGTGGCGACGAGCTTGAGGTAGCGCGGGATCGTCCCCCTGCAGGCCCTTCACGAACGCCACGCCGAGCCGCGCCCGTGAGGTACGGGTCCTCCCCGTAGGTCTCCTGCCCGCGCCCCCAGCGCGGGTCGCGGAAGATGTTGACGTTGGGCGCTCCAGAACGTGAGGCCCTGGTAGATGCGCCGCGCTTCCCCCGGCGCACGAACTCGTGGTGCTTGGCCCGCGCCTCGTCGGAGATCGCGCCGCGCCACTCGGTGGAGCAGCGGCGCGTCGAACGTGGCGGCGAGGCCGATCGCCTGCGGGAAGACCGTGGCGACGCCCGCGCGTGCCACGCCGTGAAGGCCCTCGTTCCACCAGTCGTACGCCGGGCACGTCGAGGCGCGGGATCTCCGCGGCGCCGTGGACCATCTGGGAGACCTTCTCTTCCAGCGTCATGCGGCCGAGCAGGTCCGCCACGCGCGCCCCGCGGGGCTTGTCGGGATCCTTGTACAGCATCTTGTCGCCGGTCATGACAGCCACCTCTGGAACCAGTCGAATGCGTCGTTCTGCATGGGCAGGTCGAACTTGTGCGGCCCGGGGTAGAACCGGCCCGGTAGGCCTGGGGCAGCGCCCATGCGCGCGTAGATCCGGGCAAGCTGCTGATCCGCCTGCTCCTGGCCGGTCGAGCGTCCACAGCTCGTCATCCCGGTCTCCCTGGACCATGAGCGGCACCGGGCCGTGCAGGGATGCCACGTCGGGAAGGTCCATGAGCGCCGCGAGGTGCGGGACGTGGAACATCCACGTGTGCCGGCGCACGACGTCCGGGATCATCTCCCCCACCGTGGACATGAATCCCGCGCAGACCGCGCAGTTCACACGGGGATCCAGCGCCGCGAGGTAGATCGTGCGCAGGCCGCCGCCGGAAAGGCCGCCGCAGCCCAGCCGGGAAGGGTCGGTATCCGCGCGCGTGAGAAGGTAGTCCACGGCGCGCCGGTCTTCCCACGCCATGATGCCGGTCCACGTGGCCCCGGAGAGGAAGAGCGTCTTTGCCACGAGGGATTCGTAGTCCGAGGAAAACTCGTTGTACGCCTCGATGTACGCGCGCGTCCCCTCGGGGTCTGCCTCACGCTGGCCCCGTACTCCTCCGGCAACCGAATCGATGGGGATCTTTCTCGATCCCCACAGGAAGTTGTCCGGCACCACCACGACGAAGCCCCGCCGGGCGAGCTCATTGGCCCAGGACACTCCGCCGTAGGTCTTCGTGCTTGAACTCGCGCATGAAGGGCGGGCTCGCCGGGTATCGCCGACGAGCTTTTCCTTGCCGTAGTACTTGAACGCGCCGTGGTCGTGGAGGGCGACCACTCGCGGGAAGCCGCGCGTCCCGGCCGCGGCGGGCCGCACGACGAATGCCTCCGTCCGCGGTCCGAAGGGCTGGGCCCACGTCACCAGCTCCGTCACGAACCCGTCGCTTCTCGGTCGACCTGGTCCACGGCCGGGTCCAGCGGGCAGTGCCGGGGGCTCGTAGGAGAGGAGCTCCCGCACCCCCCGCGCCTGCGTGCGCCAGGACTCGACGTCGGTCCAGCGCTCGTCCAGGAACGAGTACGGCCGTGCGGCACCGCGATTCCAGCCACGACGCCATTGAATGGTAGTAGCCGAGCACGGGTTTCCTCATGACAGTCCTCCTGTGCCGCCGCCGCCGTTGCCGCCGCCGTTGCCCCCGCCGCCGTTGCCCCCGCCGCCGTTGCCCCCGCCGCCGTTGCCCCGCCGCTCCCCCAGCCGCGGATCTCGTGCTGGACGTTGGCGGGAAGGGGATTCCGCGACCGGCGCGTCAGCAGGGCAATCACTTCCTCCGCGCCCATGCCCGCGGTACCGGCCCTCTGCAGTGACTGCCGGCTGATGCGGAACAGCACGCCGATTTCCCTGCCGATCCTCTCGCAGAACCGGCCCAGCTCCGCCTCCGCCGCCGGAGACGGGGCAAGGAACACGATCTCGAAGTTCGGCTGGACGATGAGCGGGGTGTCTGCCGGACTACCGCCGTGGTCCGCCGAGCTCCGAGGCGGGACGCCCACGCCCAGGAGACCGAGGCCGGCTTCGGTCATGCGGAATCCAGGCCTCCCGTCCGTCGTCAGGCCCTGCCTCGGCTCCCCCGAGAGACAGGAGGCACCGACCGAGGAACACGCCGAGGAACGACTTCCACAGCTCTTCCATGGCCTCCTCGGAGGTGAACGACGTGCCGTGAGGCTCGCGGCCGTCCGTCGGGTCCACCGAGGCTCCCGAGCGGGCTTCCGATGGCGGCCTGGTACTCGGCGAAGTCGGCGAACCGGATGCAGGTGCGTCACCGGCACCGAGCCGAATGCCTGCGCGAGCCACGGGAAGATCTCTCCCTGGCGGTCTCCGTCGAAAAGCCGGTCCTCCTCCAGGAGGTCGAAGAGCCGCGGTCTGCCGTCGCCTTCGCCCAGGCGTTCCACGACGAGCCGCGTGCGGTCCCCGATCGGGCGGCGGATCCACTGGTCGGCCCCCGGCGCCGGGAGAAGCGGAGCGGCGGCGGCCCCGGGGACGGCAAGAAGGCCGGTCACCCGAAGCGCCTGGAGGGCGAGCGCGATGCGGCTGTCCAGCGAGAGCCCCGTCATCGCCTCCAGCCAGGGGGGGAGGGTGAGCAGCGCGCCGGAGGTATCCTCCACGAACCGGGCAAACGGCTTCTCGTCACCCCGCCGGAGCGGGATCGGCGCGCGCGGCTGGCGACGAGCAGCGTGGTCATGTCCTCCACCAGGAAGGGATGGCCGAAGACGCTGGTCCACTGCACCGGCTCGGGGGCCAGCACGACGGACAGTCTCCGCAGCCGCCGCGCGGCGGCGGGCCAGATCCCCACCAGCGGTTCCAGGTCCGCGTGGCGAAGGCCGAGGAAGAAGACGCCCGCTGGAGGCCCAGGCGGACGGCGGCGCAGAGCTCGTCGCTGGTGGAGCCCGGGAAGTACTCTTCCAGGTCGCGCACCGCGACCCTGTCTCTCTGCTCGGTGAAGAACACGAGCAGCATGCGGGCGGTCTCCATGCCCGGGCCGCCACGGCGCCTCCTCCCTCCTCCGACGCGCGGGCGGGCCTTTCCAGCGCCGAGCGCAGCCACTCCACGGACGAGACGAACCCGGCAACCCGCGGTAGATCGTTCGGCAGCAGGGCGAGGGACTCGTGCAGGTGCGACCGTTCCGCCGGGTGTAGTGCTCCCCGAGGTACGCGCTGAGGGATGCAAGACCGGGGCGTTCGAACAGGGGGTAGCGGCCAGGGACTTCATCACCTGGTGCACGGACCGGCGCCTCCGCGCCACCCCGAGAGATCGCCTCGGCCGGCCGACTCGAGCAATCCCGCGTCGCGCAGCTCTGCGACCGCCGCGCCTCCCGCGGCGGGATCGACCGAGAGACCCGGCGCCGTCCCGTCGAGGAATGCACGCCGCGCCTCGATGGAAAGCTCGCCCCACCGGGCCAGCTCTTCGAGGAACCCCGGCCAGTCGCACGGGAAGAGCTTCATGGCGCGCCGGCTCGCCGGCACGGCTTCACCCTGGCCGGCTTCGCCACGGCCACCATGCGCAGCCTCACCATGCACGGGCTCGAGGTCGCGGGCGATGCGGATCGCGTAGGAGTACCCCTGCTCGCAGAGGAAGAGCTGCCGCTTCAGCGCGAACTCCTGCTCCACCGTGTCGCGGGACACCAGCGAGTAGAAGGACGCCTGGTTTCCCAGCGGTCCTTGGGACGCAGCACCCGGCCCAGCCGCTGCGCCTCTTCCTGCCGGGAGCCGAAGGTCCCGGAGACCTGGATGGCGAGGCTCGCCTCCGGAAGGTCGACGGCGAAGTTGGCCACCTTGGACACGGCCAGAACCCGGATGCGCCCGGACCGGAAATCCGCGTAGAGCTGTCACGGGTCCGCTGCGGCGTGGCGCCCGTGAGGACGGGCAGCCCGAGCGGCCGCGCGATCTGCGCGAGCTGGTCCAGGTACATGCCGATGACCAGCGCGGGCTCGCCGGGGTGCGCATCGAGGATGGCCTTCACCAGCGTCGATCTTTGCCGGGTTCTCCGACGCCATGCGGAACTTCGTGCGCGCATCCGCGAGCGCGTAGCTGGTCTGCATGTGCGCGGGCAGCGGCACGCGGACCTCCGTGCACACGGCCTTCGCGATCCAGCCCTGCGCTTCCATCTCCTTCCAGGGCACGTCGTATTTCTTCGGGCCGATGAGCGCGAAGACGTCGTCTTCCTTGCCGTCCTCCCGCACGAGCGTCGCGGTGAGCCCCAGCCGCCGCCGCGCCTGCAGGGAGGCGGTGACCTGGAAGACCGGCGCGGGCAGCAGGTGGACCTCGTCATAGACGATCAGGCCCCAGTCCCGCTCGTTGAACAGGGCGAGGTGCGGGTACCTGCTCGTCGTGGCCGGGTCGGCCCGTCCTGTCGTGCGGCGCGGCCGCGCCTGCTCCCCGGTGGGTGAGCATCTGGTAGGTGGCCACCGTGATCGGGCGCACCTCCTTCTTGTGCCCGGTGTACTCGCCGATCAGCGCCGGGTCGATGCTCGTCTTGTCGATGAGCTCGGCGATCCACTGGCGGACCGCCGTGACGCACGTGGTGAGCACGAGCGTGGAGGTCTGCAGGAGATCCATGCAGAGCATGCCGACGATGGTCTTGCCCGCGCCGCAGGGCAGGACGATCACCCCGGAGCCGCCGCGCTCGGACCCGCCGGCGTGGAATGCCTCCGCCGCCTCGCGCTGGTACGGGCGCGGCAGCGAAGGCGCCTCGCGTTCCGCGAGTGCGGGCGCGCAGTGGCGAATGGGAAGCTGTTCCCCGGCCGCGTAGCCGGCGCGATCGTCCACGGGATACCCGATGCGGATCATCGCCAGCTTCAGCTGGCCGCGGGCGGCCGGGGCAACGGAGAAGCTCGTGTCGAGAGACGCTCGCCGAGGAGCAGCGCCGCGTGCTTGTCCGCGGAAACCAGGTCCGCAAGGCCCTTGTCCCGGCACCGCAGCGTCAGCCGCGCGTGCGCTGCCTTCCAGCGTCAGGCTGCCGAACCGCCCCGCGTACTCCATGATCTCGATAGCGATGTGCTCGGGCACCGGGTAGCGGGAGAGGGAGCGCAGCTGTTCCACGATCTCCTCCGGCCTCCTCCCCCGCGGCGCACGCGTTCCAGATGGACAGCGGCGTGAGGCGATACGTGTGGACGTGCTCGGGGGACTTCACCAGCTCGGCGAACCGCGCCAGTGAATCCCGTGCCTCCGCGTACCGCGGGCTTGCAACCTCCGCGAGGATCGTGCGGTCCCCCTGGACGATGAGGGGCAGGTCCTGCCGCGGGGGGCGGGAGTGTTGTCGGCGGAACCTGTCGGTGTGCGTTCTGTCATGGCGAGGGACCAACCACGATACGGAACCAGCTGCTCCAGGGTCAAGACCTGGACGCGCCGCACTTGAACGTCGGGGCGGCATTTGATCCAATGCCGCCATGCCGAGGCGGCCAGGCGCGCTCATCCTCGACATGGACGGCGTGCTTGCCGACACGGAAGGCATCCACGTCCGCGCCTGGGACATCGCGCTGCGGCGACCTGGGCGGAGCCGATACCACCGCGGAGCGCCGGCGCGTGGCGGGGATGTCCAGCCCCGAGATCGCGCGCGAGCTCATCCGCATGTTCCGCCTTCCGTTCACGGTGGAACAGCTCGTGGAAAAGAAGAAGGACGGTCTTCCGCGGGCTCATCGAGATCGAGCTGGCGCCTTTCGCCGGGCTGCGGGAGGAGCTTCCGCGTGGAGGAAGGGACCTCTCGCGCTGGCCACCTCCAGCGCGCGGGCGGAGACCACGCTCATGCTCTCCCGCCTGGGCTTCGAGGGCTGGTTCGACCCGATGATCACCTGCGACGACGTGACGCGCGCGAAACCCGCTCCGGACTGCTACGCCCTGGCCATCGAGAGGCTGGGCGTGGAGGCGAGTGAGTGCGTGGTCGTGGAGGACAGTCTCCACGGGATCCAGGCCGCGCGTGCCGCGGGAGCGGGTGTCGTGCGCGGTGGACACCTCGGGGCTGCCCGCACGGATCGACGGCGTGCTGGGCATCTTTCCTTCCACCGTGGAGGCGCTGCAGTGGCTGCGGAAATGACGCGGATCAGGGCGGCGGGACACGGGGACCTCCCGCGGATCCTCTCGATCTACAACCACGAGGTGCTCGTCTCCACCGCCACCTACGACACGGTGCCGCGCACCGAGGCCGAGCACCGCAACTGGTTCGGCATCCACGGCGCCGACCATCCCGTGCTGGTGGCCGAGTCGGGGGGCGAGGTCGCGGGCTGGGCGTCCCTCAGCCCCTGGTCCGATCGCGCGGCGTACTCGCGGACCGTGGAAGTGTCGGTCTACGTGGACGAGGAGCACCGCGAGAAGGGAATCGGGCGCCAGCTCCTGCAGGCGCTCGTCGACGCCGGTAGGACGCACGGACACCACGCCCTCCTGGCGCGGATCTCGGCGGACAACGAGGCGAGCATCCGGCTGCACGCGGACCTCGGTTTTTCCGTGGTGGGAACCATGCACGAGGTGGGGACGAAGTTCGGAAGGATGCTCGACGTGTGCATCATGGAGCTGCTGATCTAGCGGTTCCCGCGGGAAACCCCCGGCGTCGAGGAACTGAACGCGTCCAGATCGTACTCCTTTTCCAGTCCGGGCTCGGCCGGGCGGTGAGTGGCCGGGATCTCGATGCCGAACGCGCGGCAGATCGCGTCGTGAGTCAGCTCCTCGATCCGCGCCGGCGGGACCCCTCGCTCGGAAAGGAGTGCCACGAACTTCGGGAGGAAGGCGAAACCGGGAAAGCCCGAGGCAAACCCCTCCACCTTGTCCCTTCGCGTGTGCGGCGCGTGGTCGGTCTCGATCCAGTCGATGTCGCCATCCAGGAGCCGTTGCGCAGCATCAGGGCCGGCATCGGCAGGGGCCGCAGCGGCGGGTTCACCTTCAGGAGGATTCCGTCCTCCCGCTTCCATCATGCCCGCGTCCAGGAGCGCATGATGCGGGGTCAGGCCGCAGGTGACGCGGAACTCCGTCGGCGCCGCGCCGCCGTTCGCGCCGCCTGCCCGGCGGCACCCGCCGGCCGCGCTCCGTGTGCCGCCCCCGCAGGAGGTCCAGCGCCCACGGCGTGGAGATATGGCAGACGTGGAGCGGTTCCGCGGAAATGGGCCGCGGCCGCGAACGTCTTCTGGTCGTCCACGGAGGCCACCTCCGCGGCAGGCGGCCGCGCGCGGGCGTGGCTCACCGGCCGTGACGGGTCCCAGCTCCGCGGGCCGCAGGAGGCTTTCCTTTTCGCAGTGCACGGCGAGCACGCCCGTGAATCCCAGCGCCGCCAGGGTCCGGTAGACCAGCGCCTGCTCTCTCGGGTCGACCGATGCCCATCTGCCCCGTGGAGTGCCCGGCGAACATCTTCAGTCCCACCACGCGCGGGAACAGCTCCTTCCACGCCCGCACGACCTCCTCGATCTGGCGCGGCACCGCGGTGAGCCCGGCGTACAGGCCGTGGAAAATCCGGATGCCCAGCGCCCTGCACGGCGGTGTCCGCGTCATCGATGCGTCGGAGGATCGCGTCCCGGCGACGTGAGGGGCGGATCGGTGTTCGGCATCTCGAACACCCCGTCCAGCCCGGCGCGCCAGGCCACGGACAGGCCGTGCCGCAGCGTCTCCTTGCCCGCCTGGTCCCAGTCCCGAAGGTGGACGTGCGGGTCGATCATCCGTCAGTCCGGGTAGACGACCGGCTCGATGCGCCGGGGAAGGCAGCCGATACGCAGTATTCGTTCCTCCTCGGCGCTCACCTTGCGGTGCCGATACGGCGTACGGCCGGCGGCAGTAGCGGCAGCGGATCGTCCCCTCGTCGTTGTAGAACCGCGGGGGCACGTCCTCGTTGACCGTGCGCGTGATGCAGTTGGCGTTGGCGCACAGGAGGTAGACGAACTTCTCGCGCCATCCTGCCGTCCTTGACGTAGTCGATCGTCGGCTCGGGCGAGAGCAGGGCGATGCGCTTCAGGTCCCGCTCCGCTAGTTCCCGCATGTTGGTCTTGATGAAGGGGTTCGGCTTCTCCGCGATGGTGGCCGTGGTGCAGGAGATAGCCGCGGTTCTCCAGGTCCAGCGCGTCGCTCACGGCGCGGAGGCGTGCCCGGGCCGCAGGTGATCGATCACCGTGCCGTCGTGGATCTTGTCGATGAACATGCCGCTCTGCTTCACTCCGCGGATGCCGGCGCGGCGAGACGGTTGTTGCCCGTGCCCAGCTCCGCGGGCAGGCGCGGCCGTCGTAGCGGCGGTAGCCGTCGTGGCCGAGCATCTCGTGCAGCAGCGCCTTGCGGAGGAAGATCCCGTACTCCGCCTGGGCGAAGAAGGCCTGGGCCGGGGTGAAGTACACGCGGTAGTCGATCTCGGCGATCTCGCTGTTCACCGGGAGGGGATGGAGCACGCGCACGTCGAAGCCCTCGATCTTCTCCAGGTCGATCCGGTACTGCGTCATCATGGCGACGATGTCCCTCTGCGTCACGCCGGGCATCCGCTCCAGCTGCGGCCGCGTCATGTAGTAGAAGTCCACCTGGCGCATCACGTCCCGCACCGTGCGGTCCCGCGTCCACCCTCACGCCGCGGGACGGCGAGCAGCTCCGCCAGGTCCGCCGGCATGCCCAGGAAGTCCTCCGCGGCCCAGCGGATGGTGACGTCGTCGAAATGGGAGAGGGCGAGGCTGAGGGACCGCACCGTGCGGCCGTGGGAGAGGTCGCCGCCGAAGCCCACGCGCAGGCCGTCCAGCCTGCCCTCCCGCAGCGCGTAGATGGTCAGCACGTCGAGGAGCGCCTGCGTGGGGTGCTCGTTCTTGCCGTCTCCGCCGTTGATCACGGGGATATTCGCCACGTCCGCGGCCCACTGCAGGGAGCCGTCCAGCGGATGGCGCATCACGATCACGTCGTTGTGGTTGGCGCACATCATGGTCACCGTGTCCCGCACGGTCTCGTTCTTCATCACCGAGGTGCCCTCCGTGCCGGAGAACCCGTCGTAGCGTCCGCCCAGCTCGCGCATGCCGGTGTTGAAGCTGGTGCGGGTGCGGGTGCTCGGCTCGTAGAACATGTACGAAAGGGTGCGGTGCTTCAGCGCGTCCCGGAGGCTGTTGCGTTTTCCCGTCTTCTCCAGCTCCTGCCATGCGCGCGCCGGCGGCGCACAGGTCCAGGATCTCGTCGCGGGAGAAGTCCGTGATGGAGATGATGTCGCGGTCGCGGAAGGCATGGCTCATCCTGAATCTCCTTCTCGTTCGAACAAGGCGCGGAACTCCGGCCGGCGCCGCTGACTCGACGGCGAGCGTGCGCCCCGTCTCGGGGTGCGGCAGCTCGATACGTTCCGCGTGCAGGTACATCCGCGGCGGCGCACCCATCGGCACCGCTGCGCCGTACAACGGGTCTCCGAGAATGGGAAATTCCAGGCAGGCCAGGTGCGCCCGGACCTGGTGACGGAACCCCCTGAGGATCGTCGCCGAGAGGAGTGCCCGCCCGGCGCCGCGCGCAACGATCGCCGCCTCGGTGACGTACAGCTCGCCGCTGGCCGAGTCGAGCAGCTTCCGCGAGCGCTCCCCGGCAAAAACCGGGCGCACCATCTTCCTGCCGCGCCCGTAGGGGGCAAAACGGCTCTCGATCCGCACGCGGTCCGTCCGCGGCGACGCATCGCCGGCCGCGCATGCAGCCAGGTACCACTTGCGGGCGCCGCCCGCGGAAAACGCTCTCCGCAGCTCCTCGAAAGCGGCGGCCGTGCGGGCGATCACCACCAGGCCCGAGGTGTCCCGGTCCAGCCGGTGGACGAGCCCCGGCTCGAGGGGTTTGAGCCCGGGAAGCGCTTTGACCTCCGGGGAAAGCCTCCTGGACGAGCCCCAGGAGCGTGCCCCTTTCCCCCGCGGTAAGCGGGGCCGTGTGCATGCCGGCGGGCTTGTCCACGACCACCAGGCTGGAGTCCTCGTAGCGGATGCACAGCACGGGTAAGGAATAGCCTGTTACTGGCCCGGCGGCAAGCGCTTCACATAGCTTGATTCGGGTCCGAGTTGGTATTAAATCTTAGGGGAATGCCCAGCCAGATCAACATCGTCGATATCCAGAGGGCTGCGCAAACCTCGCTTCCGCTCGTGTTCCGGGTCAACGGGCTGCTGCCGACGGCGTTCCCGCTCCTGGACCGTATCATCGAGATCTATCTCGGCGAGCTGGGCCAGGAGAAGATCCTCGAACCCCTGTCCTACTGCGTGAAAGAGCTGATTTCAAACGCCCAGAAGGCGAATGCCAAGCGGATCTATTTCGATGAGCACGGCCTGCAGCTGACGCGGCCGGACGACTACGAGAAGGGGATCAAGGGGTTCCTCTCGGAGTTGTCGGTGAACCTGGCTCACTTCATCGAACAGATGAAAGAGCGCCGGCTTCTCATCGAGGTGACGTTCCTTGCCACCCGCGAAACGCTGAAAATCTCCGTGAAAAACGCCGTGTCCCTCGCCCCGATCGAGCGCAAGCGCATCGAGGAGAAGATCGCCAAGGCCCGCAAGTTCTATTCGTTTTTCGAGGTGCTGGAGACCTCGGTGGATCACACCGAGGGCGCGGGGCTGGGAATCATGATGCTCCTCCAGTTCCTGAAGCGGATCGGCGTCGGGGAGCAGGCCTTTTCGATCAAGAGCGAAAACGGCAGCACGGTCTCGTCCATCACGATCCCCATCCCCGAGGTCCACCTGGAGCAGATCCGGATCCTCGCCGACGTGCTGGTCAGGGACATCGAAACCCTTCCTCACTTCCCGGAGAGCATCCAGGAGCTGATCACCCTCACCGACGATTCGAACGCGGACGTCGTCAGGATTTCCAACCTGATTTCTTCCGATCCCACGCTGACGGCGGACCTCTTGAAGCACGCCAACTCCGCCTACTACGGGCGGCCGACGCGGGTGGAATCCGCCCTCACGGCGGTGAAGCTCATGGGAATGAGGAGCCTCCACCAGCTTCTGTACTCATTCGGGTTCCAGCGGATACTGGACCAGCACCGTCATCGCTTGAAGACGCTCTGGGACCACTCCCAGAGAGCGGCATTCTACGCCGCATTGCTGGCGCGGGATTTCAAGGGTCGGCGGGAGCTGGTGGATGACGCCTACGTGGCCGGCATCCTCCACGATCTGGGGTTCATCGCCGTCACGGCGCTCCACCCCGCGACGCAGGCCAAGATGCGGCGGTTCTCCGTGGAGAAGAGCATCCCCGCGCGGATATTGGAGCGGTTCTCCTTCGGCATGCACCACGCGGACATCGGTGCCCTGATTGCGCAGAAATGGAACTTCCCCGACCAGCTCATCGAGGGCATCAAGTTCCATCACGACCCGCTGCTTGCCAGCGGCCGCTACAAGGACGTGGTGTTCTGCGTCTACCTCGCCAACGCGATCTGCGACCTGGAGCGCGGGATGATCACGTATCTGCAGATGGAAAAGCCCGTCCTGGAGGATTTCGGGCTCAGCACCCGCGATCAGCTCCTGGACGTGGCGGCAAAGCTTCGCAAGGCATTCGAAAACCGCGCGCCGGATTTCTCGCGCAACTGAGCTCCCGGCCCAGCTGAAGAACCCCGGTGGTCCCGCCTACTTGAACTGCGCCAGGGCGCCGGCGAGAGCCGTGAGGTCATCCGCGATGGTGAGGTTCATCTGCTCCGCCGTCGGCGGCGAGGCCGGCTTCACGCCGGGAAACAGGCGCCCCGCGCGGTCCGCGTCCGCGGCGCTGACGAAGTCGCGGATCGGGGTCACCATCGTGTACTCCCGGATCGGGCCCTGCACGATGTACCCATCGAAGAGGTCGGCCAGCGTCTCGTTCCTGGTGCCGTCGGAGTAGGAGCTGCGGCCGAGCGCCAGGGCGCCCAGCGGCGTGCCGGTCGTGTCCCAGCCGCCGGAGCGCTTGTCCGCCGGCAGGGCGTCGATGAGGGAATCGATGGCGCCGCCCACGGCCCACGTCAGGCCGGACCGCTGCGACGGGTCGGGCCAGGGCGCGTGCAGGGACACGGAGAACGCCTTCGCGCCGATCCTCTCGAAGACGATGTTCCCCATGCGCCGCGTCTCGGGCAGCTTCATCTCGAGCGCGTTCTTCTCGTAGGTCTGGCTGCGGTAGCGCGTGAAGATGTGCTGGGTCCCGCAGAAGACGAGCGCCTTTTCTCCGCGCCGGGTGAACTGCGCGTCGATGACGTCCGCCATGTGCGCCTCCGGTACGCCGTCCTCGAAGATCCGCGCGACCACGGCCGGGTCGGCCAGGTCCTTCTGGGTGCGCAGGTACTCCCAGTGCTGGCGGACGTTGAGCCCGACGATCCGAAACGGCGGCGAGCCGGCCGGCGCGTGATTCACGTCCCAGGCCGCCCGGTAGAGATCGATGTACTCCTGGTAGCCCCACGTGACGAGCCAGTCGAAGGTGATGGCGCGCGCCTTGCCCTCGTCCCAGGTGGGAGAGGTGAGCAGGGAGTCGATCGCGGCCTGGTCGTCGGAGAGCGCATACTCGATGCCGAGGTTGCGGATGCCGGCGGCGTACAGGCGCGGGATCAGGTCGTGCACGAGCTGGACGTTCTGTCGGATCTTGAAGAACTCCCCGAGCAGGACCACGTCGTGACGGGCGAACGCCGAGACCAGGTAGTCTTCGGGAGCCCGCCAGGAGGACTGCGCGTACTGGAGCAACGGGGCAATGACCGCGGCGCTGGGCGACGGTTTTCCGCTTCTTCCGCGATTGAGCAGCTGGAGGGGATTCAGAATCAGCGCAAGTCCCGCGACGACGAGCAGGATAATGAGAAGGGTGTTGCGCTTCACCCTTGCGTTCGCACCGTCTCGGTGAACTCCTTGGGGCTGAGCAGCATCTTGGCGTACTGGGCGCGCGTGTAGGCCCACGGATCCCGGGCGTTCCTGGCGGAGAGCTTCCCACGGAAGCTCTCGATGCTCGTGTAGGACCGGCTGTCCATCCAGCGCGATACTTCATCCAGCATCGAGCGGATGGACTTCACTCCCTGGCGGTACAGGCCGGTGACCACCTGCACGGCGGAGGCGCCGGCCAGCAGCATCTTCACCACGTCGGCGCCGCTCATGATTCCCGTGCTTGCGCACACGTCGGCCTTGATCCTGCCGTGGAGGAGCCCCGCGAACCGCAGAGGCAGGCGGTTGTCCGCCTGGATGCTGAAATTGAACGGCTGGGTGATGGACTCCGTCTCCGTGTTGATGTCGGGCTGGAAGAAGCGGTTGAAGAGCACGAAGCCGCTCGCCCCCGCCCGGTCCAGCTGCCGGATGAAGTTCAGCGGGTTGGAGTAGAAGAGGCTGAGCTTCACCGAGACCGGGATCTTCACCGCCGCGCGCACCTCGCGGATGGTCTGCTCCTGCTCGTCTTCCACCGACGCCGCCGCTCGCCTCGAAATCCCGCGGCGTGGCGAAGAAGTTCAGCTCCAGGGCGTCCACCCCCTGCTCGGCGAGCTGCCGGGCGTACTCCACCCACGTGGCGCGGCTCCACCGCGTTGAGGCTGGCGATGAGGGGAACGCGGCACCGCCTCGCGCGCCTTCTTCACCCACATGCAGGTGCTCCTTGGCGCCGGCGTGCTGCAGCTTCGGGAAGATCGTCGCCATCTCGCCGTACAGCTCGCTCCCGGTATCGAGGTCCTCCTCCAGCTTCAGGCGCTCCAGCTGGATCTGCTCCTCGAAGAGGCTCTTCAGGACGATGGCGCCTGCACCCGCTTCCTCGATCCGCTTGATGCTGTCCACGTTCGACGTGAGATCGCTCGATCCGGCCACGATCGGGTTGGAGAGAGTGAGACCCAGAAGCGCGTCTGCAGGTTGCCCATCGAGATCCTCCTTGGTTCAGGTCAAGGATAGGGGAGGGGTCCGCAAAAGTCAAACCACGGCGCCCTTCCGCCGCTACCGGGGGCGGGCGATGACCTCGGCGAGGGACTTCTTCTCCGCGAGCTCCGTCTTGAGCATCTCCTCGCGGGCCTTGTTCACGTAGTCCCGGCTCTGGAACGAGTAGGTGAACTTCGTATGGATGTCGTAGTTCCCCTCCAGGAGGGCGTGGGTGTCCTCCGTCATGACCAGCTCCTCGTCGGTGGGGATGACGAAGATGCGCACCTTGGAGCCCGGGCCCGTGATCTCCGTCTCCGCGTTGCGCGTCACGGAGATCTCGTTCTTCCGCTTGTCCATGACGATGCCGAGATCCTCCAGGCCGTCCACGCACTTTTCCCGCGTGATGGGGCCGCGCTCCCCGACGCCGGCGGTGAACACGATGGCGTCCACGTGTCCGAGGGCCGCGTAGTACGCGCCGAGGTACTTCTTCAGCCGGTATCCTTCTATATCAATGGCCATCTGGCAGCGCTCGTCACCCTCGCAGGCCCCCGCTCTCGATGTCGCGGCGGTCGGTGTACTTGCCCGTGATGCCCAGGACGCCGCTCTTGCGGTTGAGGATGCTGTCCATGACCTCGGGCCGCAGGCCTTCCTTCTTCATCACGTAGTAGCCGATGGCCGGGTCGTGGTCGCCGGCCCGCGTGCCCATCACGAGCCCTTCCAGAGGCGTGAACCCCATCGAGGTGTCCACCGAGACGCCGTTCTTCACCGCGTTCGCGCTCGAGCCGTTGCCGATGTGGAAGCACACGAGGTTCGTGGCGAACGGCTCTTTGCCGAGAAGCACCGAGGCGCGCTTGGACACGTAGAGGAACGAGGTGCCGTGGAACCCGTAGCGCCGCACGCGGTAGTTCTCGTACCACTGGTAGGGCAGCGCGTAGATGAACGCGGCGGGCGGCATCGTCTGGTGCCACGCCGTGTCCATGATCGCGCAGTGCGGGACGTCGGGAAGCACCTCCCGGGCGGCCTCGATGCCCGTGATGTTGGGCGGGTTGTGCAGGGGGGCGAGGTCGGAGAGGTCTCGGAATGCCGCCAGCGCGGCGTCATCGATGATGACGGACTTGGCGAAGCGTGTCGCCCGCCGTGGACCACGCGGTGGCCGACGGCCTTGATCTCGGAGAGGTCCGTGATGGCGCCCACCTCGGGATCCAGCAGCGTCTGCACGATCAGCTCGATGGCGTCCCGGTGGTGCGGGCAGTCCTTCTCCCTCTTGATCTTCTTGCCGCTGCTCTTGGAGTAGTGGTTGATGAACGAGCCGCCCACCGTGACGCGTTCCACGATGCCCGAAGCCAGCACGTCGCGGTCGTCCCAGCGGTACAGCTGGTACTTCACCGACGAGCTGCCGCAGTTGAGGGTGAGGATGTCCATTCACGCTCTCCTTGCCATTCCGATACGCGAGTGAGAAGGTTGCCGGCGACGGGTGCCGCCTGCGATGACGGGTGGTATAGCCGCCCTCAGAGTAGTATCGGGAATCGGTCCCGAGGTCAAGGCGACGATGGCACGTTCAAGCGCCGGCTGCCGGCGGGCCGTTGTCTCCCTCGTGTGCGCCGCCCCGCCCCAGCGCCTCTCGCGTTCCTCATTCTCTGCCTGGGCTGTGCGCCCGCGGTTCGGGGCGCCTCCGTTCCGCTGGAGTTCGAGGTGCGGGAGCGGTTTGACTGGCCGGACGCCGCGGACACGCGCGTCAGCCTGCGGCAGGGTGAGCTCCTGTTCCTCTCCCGCTGGCAGCAAGCCGGCGGGGGGAAGGGCACTCCGCCCGCGGCGGCATTCGCGCTGCCGTACGCCCAGGCCGGTCCCGTCACCGCCCGCGGCATGCTGCGGCTGGCGCCGGACCCGCTGGGGTTCAGCGCGTGGAGCGGGGTGTATCATGAATCGACGTCCCTCTCGCTCGATTCCTCTCTCTCCTCGTCCTGGCGCGGCCTGGTGCTCACGCCGCTTCCCGGCCTGTGCGGGGTATTTGCCCGACAGCGGGAGGACGGAACCGAGAGCGGAGCGTTCCTGTCGATCCCTCTCGGAGCCGGTGCGTCGGCGGAAGGAATGCTCCTCCGCTCGCAGCCGGTGCCGGCTCTCCCCGCGGAGGAGTGGTTCCTGCCGGGCAGCCCGTTTCCGGGCGGAGAGGTGACCCACCTCGGGGGGCGGCTGTTCCTCGAGTCACCGCGCTTCGACTGCTCCTTCACCATGCTCGGCTCCTCCCCGCAGCGAGCGGCCCCGGGGACGGCGGCGAGCCTGTGGGTCCGGGGCCGCTCGCCAGAAATGGAACAGAGCCTCCTGGTGTCGACAGCCTCGACTGCCTATCGATCACCGGCCGGCGCGTGCGTGACCAGCGGGTACCAGGTCTCCGCCGCCGCGCGAGTCGGCGGGGACCGGACGGGCGGAACGCTGACGGCGGGGTGGGCGTTCACGGCGGGGAAGCCCGAGTTCGGTCCCCACCAGGAAGTACCCTCCCGCACGCTGCTGCGCCTGGACTTCACGCGGGACTATGCGGCGCCGGGCCTTTCTCTTTCCCTGCTGCTGCACGCGGACAAGGAGATGTGCCGGGATGCCGACGGCACGGATGCGGAGGAGGCGCGCTGCGGGTGGACGCTCTGTGTCTTTCCAGGCGGGATGGCGGTGAAGGCCGGGGCCGGCCTGTCGAATGCGGAGGGGGCAAGCGTCTCCGGCGGACTCATCCTGGCGCCAGGGTCCCCCCTGAGGTTTTCCATCGAGATGAAGGCCGCCGGGCTTGGCGCGGCTCCTTCGGCTTCCGGCGGGCTCACGGTATCCATCACCCGGGGGGGAAGCGCGTCGGTGCTCTTCGTCGGCGTGGAGGACTACCCCCTCGGGACCCGCGAAGCGCCGCGTCCCGGGAACGTGCTCCGGTGTCTCTTTCGACGTCGGTGCGCGGCGCCGCCGCAAACTGATGGAATGCCACCTTCGGTGGCCGCGGAATGCCGCCTTCGGCGGCCGCGCTCAGTCCCAGTCCCCGACCAGGATGACTTCCCGCTCCAGCTGGAATCCGAGACGGGAGCGCACCTCCTCCTCGACCTGCTCGATCAGCGCGCGCATGTCCGCGGCGCGTGCCTCGCCGGTGTTGATGAAGATGTTGCCGTGATACGGGGCGACCTGCGCGCCGCCGAGGCGGCGGCCTTTCAGGCCGAGGGAGTCGATCAGCTGGCCGCTGGGCGCGCCAAAGGCGCGGTTGTTCTTGAAGACGCTGCCGGCGCAGGGGTGGCGGAAGTGCCCCTTCTGCTCGCGGTCTGCCCGGTAGGACCTCATGCGCTCCCTCATTTCCGCCGCGTCTCCCGGAACGAGGCGGAACGCGGCGGACAGCACGATGCGGCCCGGCTCCTGGAACGGGGAGCGCTTGTAGCCCCAGTCGTCCCCGTTCATGCGGTAGTGCCGCGGCCGTGAGCCCGGGACCTTCGAGGTAGTCCGCGTGGGAGAGAACGCCGCTGACCTCGCCGCCGTAACAGCGCGCGTTCATCCAGACGGCTCCGCCGACGCTGCCCGGCAGCGAGTAGGCGAACTCCAGTCCCGACAGCCCGCGGGCCTGCGCGAACTCCGCCACGTCGGAGATGGGAGTGCCGGCCTGGGCGGTGACCACCCCGTCGCCCTCCTGGACGCCGGCAAGCCGCGACAGGTCGACGACGACCCCGCGGATGCCACGGTCGGCCACGAGGAGGTTCGTTCCTCCCCCGAGAACGAAGGCCGGAACGGATTCCCGCGCGCATGCGCCGAGAACCTCGACGGCCTCCGCGGCGCCGGACGGGAGCACGTACAGGTCCGCGGGTCCCCCGATGCGGAAGCTGGTGTGGCGAGACATGGGCTCATCGAAGCTGGCGGCGCCCGCGAGCTTGAACATGCGCGACAATTCCCGTACTGTGGTCACGCCCGCATAGTAGCGGGCGCCGCGTCTCGGGTCTATCGCGTTGCTCACCTGTTCGGAGGAGTGGGTCGTGGATCTGATGGTCTGGAACACCATGGGCCGGGAGCTGCAGAAGTTCGAGCCGATCGAACCGGGGAAAGTCGGCCTGTACTGCTGCGGCCCCACCGTCTACGACTACGCCCACATCGGCAACCTGCGCACCTACCTGTTCGAGGACATCCTGCGCCGGACGCTGGAGTACTTCGGTTACTCCGTGCGCCACGTCATGAACGTCACCGACGTCGGCCACCTCACCGGCGACGCCGACGAGGGCGAGGACAAGATGCTCAAGGGCGCCCGCGAGAAGGGCAAGACCGTCTGGGAGATCGCCGAGTTCTACACCGAGGCCTTCTTCCGCGACTTCGAGCTGCTGCGCTGCCAGCCGCCCACGGTCATCTGCCGGGCCACCGAGCACATCCAGGACATGATCGACCTGATCGCGCGCCTGGAGGAGAAGGGGTTCACCTACGATCGCCGGCGGCAACGTCTACTTCGACATCAGCACGTTCCCCGGCTACGGGAAGCTGGCGCTCGCTGGACCAGCAGGAGCTGAGGGCCGGCGCGCGTGTCGCGGTGGACCCGGGCAAGAAGAACCCGGCCGACTTCGCCCTCTGGTTCACCACGGTCGAAGTTCGAGCACCAGGCCATGCTGTGGGATTCCCCCTGGGGAAGGGGCTACCCCGGCTGGCACATCGAGTGCTGCGCCATGTCCATGAAGTACCTCGGCGAGCCGTTCGACATCCACTGCGGCGGCGTCGACCACATTCCGGTGCACCACACCAACGAGATCGCCCAGTCGGAGGCGGCCACCGGGCCAACGTGGGTCAACTACTGGCTCCACGGCGAGTGGCTGCTGATGGACAAGGAGAAGATGGCGAAGTCGTCCGGGAACTTCACCACCCTGTCCACGCTGACCGAGCGCGGCTTCCATCCCCTGGACTACCGCTATTTCTGCCTGGGCGCGCACTACCGGACCCAGCTCGCCTTCAGCTGGGAGGCCATGGAGTCTGCGCGGGCCGGGCGGCAGGGCCTGCAGGAGAAGATTCTCCAGCTCCGCGAGCAGGCGGGACAGGCGGGACAGGCGGGACAGGCGGCAAGCGCGGCGCAGGCCGCGCAGGCCGCGGCGAACCCGCAGGGAAAAGCGGCCGACTACCTGCGCGACTTCGACGTCCACGCGGCGGACGACCTGAACATGCCCCGGTGCCTCGCGGACCTCTGGACCCTGCTTCGCGACCCCTCGGTTGCCGCCGCGGACAAGCTCGGGGTCACGTTTCACATGGACAAGATCCTCGGACTGGGCCTCGAGGAAGCCCGGGCACAGGAGGTCGAGCTGGACGCCGAAGCCCGAGGCCTCGTGGAGCAGCGGGAAGCCGCCCGCAAAGCGAGGGACTACAAGAAAGCCGACGAGATTCGGGCGCGGCTGCTGTCGAAGGGCATCGAGGTGCAGGACGGACCGAAAGGACCCAAGGTACGGTTTGCCGCTGGCCAAAGACAATAAATCGGTGTAACATCTTCATGGCGATCGTTGTTAATAATGAGTAACACCGAGTATGTGCACCCGCCGTTTGATGTGGTCTATGAGCAGCTTTTCCCCATCATTTATCGGGTCTCCCTGCGAGTGACGGGCGACCGGGAAGTAGCAGAAGATCTCTGTCATGACGCGTTCATCAAGCTCATGGAGCGTTCGGACCTGCTCGGCGACCTCGAGCAGTGCAAGTACTGGCTCATCCGGGTGGTGAAGAACCTGTCCCTGAACCACGAGAAGAGGCGCAACCGTGAACGGGCGGCATACTCGAAGTTCTCTCATCTCTCCCCCCCGCGGCGGAATCCGGTGAAAGCAGGATCATGAACGAAGAGACGCGGTCCGACGTGCAGACCGCGCTGGACTCCCTCCCGTACAACCTGCGCGCCCCGCTCGTGTTCCGCGAGTACGCGGACCTCTCCTACAAGGAAATCGGCTCTGTCCTGGGTATATCGGAAAGCAACGTGAAAGTGCGGATCTTCCGCGCGCGGGAGCGCCTGGGAAAGGCGCTTTCGGAAGGTGACGAGCATGTGTCCTGATCACGAAGTCCTGTCGGCGTATTTCGATGGCGAGGTGCCGGCTCCCTGGGCACGGGAGCTTTCGGTGCATGTCACCGGCTGCGAACGGTGCACGGCGCGGCTGGCCGGGATGGAGAGGACGCGGCGCGCCCTCTCGGAGGACGAAGACCAGGCGTGGCGCTCGCCAATGGAACGGGTCCGCCGCCGCATCCTCTCCCACGTTCCCTCCGCGCGGCCCCGGGTCGCGCTGTGGCGCCGCCACGTGTCCATCCCCGCGCCCGTGGCCGTCCTGGCGGCCGCGCTGCTGGTGTTCTTCGGCATCAGCTTCGCGGTGCTCTCCATGAGGCAGAGCATGGGATTCATCCGCATCACCAAGGCGCCCACCGGCGGCACCGAGTACCAGTTCGCGGTCCCCTACGACAAGGTGGAAGCGCTGCTGAAGTCCGTCGGTGGAAGCGACGCGAACATCGAATCGGTGATGACCATTCCCAAGAACGTGAAACTCATGCCCGTCGGCGAACCGCGGATGGGCAAGGCGGCAGAGTTCCTGAGGCAGAAGTGATGATGAAAATGCGCAGCGGAATCGTGCCTTTCCTCCTCGCGATGGCCGTGGTGCACGCGCAGGGGCAGGCCCAGTCCACCGACACCGACCCGAAGGAAGCCCTGCAGGAGCTGTTGTCCAAGGCGCTCACCGTCACGGTGTCTGCCCGGATCCTCCCTCCGGATGCGCCGGACGCCCAGGCGGAAACGCCGGTCTGGAACGCGGAAAGCACGAAGCTCACCATCCCCGGCCGCTCCATCAAGGTCCGGCTGGACGGGGACAACGTGCGCATCTACCTCATCTGCACCCCGTACCTGCAGGACAACGGCGAAGTGCTGCTCCTGGCGCAGGGGCAGGTGTGGTTCACGGAGCCTCAGGACAACGAGAACCGCTACGTCAGCACCTTCTACAGCATCCCGGTGTCCTACGGAGAGAAAATCCTGTTCTTCCCGCTGGGAGTCTCCGGTTCGCAGGAGACGCAGAAGCAGCACTTCAACATCGAGCTCGAGATCAAGATCGTCCCCTACGAGAAAAAGCAGCAGTAGGCGCCCGCCATGGCATATCCCGACATCGAAGAACGCGGTACGGCCGGCGCCCGGCAGGCGGACGGCGAGCCGGAAGAGGACAAGGTCAAGCCGCACCAGCGGATCCTGAGAAGCAAGGGATTCATCCCGACCATGGTCGTGGTGGTCCTCGTCGGGTTCGTTCTCCTGAGCCCCCGCATGGCGGGAAGCCCGCCCCGCCTGGAATCCATCACTCCCACGCACGGCAAGCCCGGGGACGTCATGATCGTTTCCGGAAGGAACTTCGGCGTCGATCGGGAGACGTCGGAGGTGCGGATTTCCGGCATCTCCCCCACCTCCCAGGACTACACCGAGTGGACCGACACGCGCATCAGCGTCCGCATCCCTGACGAGGCGGCTTCCGGCATCGTCTACGTGATCACCAAGAGCGGCCGAAGCGGGGGCCTGCTGTTCATCAACCAGAGCGACATCCCGCAGCCGGCCCTGGGGGCCAGCCGCCCCGGCGACCCGTACATCGTGAACAAGGACAACCCCATCCAGCCCTCCGCGGCGCGGGTCGGAGACCTGATCACCATCTACGGGATGAACTTCGGGCTGGAGAAGGGGAGCTCCGAAGTCTATTTCACCTGGTCGGGCCCGCAGAGCTCCTCCGCGGGAAGCCTGGACCTGTCCAACCTGCTGCCCGCGCGGGACTACAACCTCGACTACGTGAGCTGGTCGGACCGTGAGATCCGCCTCCGCGTGCCGGACGGCGCGGCGTCCGGCAACCTCCTGGTCAGGTCCGACAAGGGCACCAGCAACGCCGCGTATTTCGTGGTCAACCGTGGTGCCGGCAGCAAGAGCTACTCCTCTCCGCGCAAGTACTCGGTGCAGTTCGGCATGGACGTGACGGTGGGAACGGCCTCCGCGGAGAACACGCTGTACCTGTGGATGCCCCGCATCCTTCCCACCTCGGAGCAGCGCTCCATCGAATCGGTGAGCCAGGACCCGCCGTCCCTGCTGGACACCTCGGAGGCGTCGTTGTACTCGTTCACCAACCTCCAGAAGGGCGGCAAGTACCGGGTGTCCGAGGCGTGGATGTTCGACCGCTACGCCGTGTCCACCCAGGTGAGCCTCCCGGACGTCCCGCCGTACGTGACTACCTCCGAGCTGTACGAGCAGTTCACCAGTCCTGACCGTCTCGTGCCTTCCTCGGCCCCCGAGGTCGCCAAGGCGGCCGCCGCGGCGGTCGGCGGGGAAAAGAACCCGTGGCTGAAGGCGCGGAGGGTCTACGACTGGCTGCTCACCCAGCTCACGTACTCGGCGCCCGCGGGAGACACCGTCGGGGCGCTGCGCTCGAAGCGGGGCAACGCGTTCGTGTTTTCCTCCCTGTACTGCGCGCTGCTGCGGTCGGTCGGGGTTCCCTCGCGCATGGTGTCCGGCTACCTCGTGGGCGACTCCGGGCAGCCCACCCGCCGCCATTTCTGGGATGAGCTCTACATCGAGACGCTCGGGTGGGTCCCCGTGGACCCGACGCTCGGCGACGAGAAGTCCCTTCTTCCCGCGCCTCTTCCCGCCGACGTCGATCCGCGCGCGTACTACTTCGGCAACCTCGACAACCAGCACATCACCTTCACCAAGGGGCTGGTGCAGGTCAACCAGATGAACCCGACGGGCACCACGCGGGAGGACCATTCGCTTCCCTACCTGCTGACGCTGTACGCGGAATCGGTCGGAGGGCTGGCAAGCTACTCGACGAGCTTCGATGACCTGTCGGTGACGGGAACGTATTGAACGCGGCGAAGCCGCGCGAGGGCGGCAGCTGACCCGGCGGCCCGAAGGGGCGCGCAGGGCAGCGAGAGCCTGGCCTTACTGGGACGCGGCTGCCTTCCGGCGGGCCCGCTCGATCTTCTCCATCTTGCGGTAGTACTCGGACTGCTTCTGGATCTCCTCCACGTCCGTGGTGGCGATCTTGTTGTCCGTGAGCTGCATCTTCTTGTTCTCGAAGAGCTTGCGGATGTAGGGGTTGCCCTTGTCGGAGGAGAGACCCACCGTGTTGAGCAGTAAACCGTTAATGGACGCCGCCCTCTGCCGCAGCCACACCCTCGTGCCCGCCCGCGCCGGCTTCCACCAGGTCTTCCCGACGATCGACGATATGCGCCGCCTGGTGAAAGATCCCGTGGCGTATCGCTATCAGCATGACGACGGCCTCAAGTGCACCATGCTGCTCCTGAACGGCCTGCTCCGCGACTTCAACTTCGCCGCTTTCGTCAACGGAAGCAGCCAGCCCTGGTCCACCCAGATGTATCTGCCCATGCCCGATGGCCGCACCACCCTCGCCAATTTCTTCAGCCCGCTGGTCCATCACTGCGAGACCATGTACCTCACCGGCAAGACGTCCTATCCCATAGAGCGGACCCTCCTCACCACCGGGTTGACCGCGGGCGGCGTCGAAAGTCTCTTCCAGTCGCAGACCCGCTTCCCCACCCCGCATCTCGCCATCCGCTACCAGCCGGCCGCCGGATCTACTTTCTGGAGAACCTGATCGTGCTGACGCGACGCTCTTTCCTGCAAACCACCGCCCTCGCCGCCGCCGCGCCCGCCGGCCAACCCAGGCGCGTCGCGATTCTCGCCAACGCCTACCCGCCCCACATGGCCGACCGCCTCCTCGTCGGCTACCCCTATGCCGGAGCCTGGCGCCACCCCGATCTCCGCGTGGTGTCCTTTTACCAGCCCGCGCCGGTGGCCGATCTCACCCGCGAGCGCGCCCGCGAATTCGCCTTCCCGCTCTATCCCACCGTTGCCGAGGCGTTGCGCTGCGGCGGCAAGACGGTGTCCGTGGATGCCGTCCTGATCTTCGCCGATCCCTCCACCGATTTCCTTACACCCTGCATCGCGACTTTCCAGCAGGATGGCCGCGCCGTCCCCGTCTTTCATGACGGCCAGCTCCCCGGCAGTTTCCAGAACGCCAAAGCCGCCGTCGAGTCCGCCCGCCGCTTGCGCTTGCCCATCCTCGCCGGCTCTTCCCTTCCCGTCACCTGGCGCCTCCCTGCCATCGACCTGCCGCTCCACAGCCAGATCGCCGAAGCCTTGATGGTCGGAGCCGGTGAAGCCATGGACTTCCACGCGCTCGAAGCCCTTCAGTGCATGGTGGAGCGAAGGCGCGGCGGCGAAACCGGCGTCAAAGCCGTCCAACTGCTCGAAGGCGATGACGTCTGGAAAGCCGGCGATGCGGGCCGCTACTCCCAGGCTCTGTTGACCTCCGCCCTTTCGCGCAGCGACACTCCGCTCGGCCTCACCGTGAAAGACGGCCGCACCCAGGACCTCGTCGCCTCCGGCGAGCTGCGCCGTCTCGCCCAAAACCCCAAGGCATATTTCATCGAGTACCGCGACGGCCTGCGCGCCACCGTCCTGATGCTCGATGGAGCCATCCAGGATTTCAATTTCGCGGCGCAGAATCACTCCACCCAATTCTTAAAGACTCCCGAGCCCAACGCCACCCACTCCGCCTGCCTCATGCGCAAAGTGGAGGAGATGATCGCCACCGGCGTCGCACCCTATGCCGTGGATCGCACCCTCCTGGCGGGAGGCATCCTGGAGAGCTGCCAAAACTCCCACCTCCGCAACGCTACCCCTCACCTCGCTATCGCTTACGCCCCGCCCCAAACCCCCCAATTCGCCCGGGCATAGCGATCGTCACACCACGCTCATCAACTTACCGTAGGACAGGCCTCCAGGCCTGTCCAGGCGAGCGCAGCTCGCCAGAAAGTAACTTAACTCTTATATGTCTCCAGAACAGAATTCCCCCGAAAAGCCGCGCGACAAACGCGCTTTCAATGCCTACCGGCACGGCCTCACAGGCCACGTGTTCATCATCACCCGGACGATGAACTGGCCTACAAACATCACTGCCAAGGGCATTCACCAGTCCCTCGCGCCCTCGCTACCTCCCGCGCCTGGGGCGAGCGGCAAAAAGATCTCAACCTCCTCACCCTCTACGAAAGCCGCATCCAGCGCAATATCGATAAGAACTACGCCCTCCTCGAAAAACACCAGCAGCAGCGCCGCGAAGCCCTCCAGCGCATCGTCCAAGAAGCCGCTATCCTCGAAGAAACATACGACTTCCCCGCCGAAACCCTGCCCCCCGATTTTGTTTTTTTCCGCCCCCAAATCACCCGACTGGTGAACCACTACCGACGCCTCCAATCGGCCCCTAAACCCACCCGGAGGGCCGCCTGAAAACTATTCCCCCACCCCCAACCCCCATCCCCAACCCCCGCTTTTCCGCCATACTGGAATCGCGATGTCCCCTCGCCGAATCACCCACCAGAACATCTTCCGGGTGCTGATGGCCGGCTTCGGCCTGGTGATCGCTGCTGCTGGCTCGCGGCCGCCACTCGTGGGCGTGCGCAATATCCACTCCATTCAGCAGAATGCCGCCAGCCTGGTGCGCGAGCAATCCGTCACCAACCGCCTGATCGACGAACTGCACAGCCAGCAGACCAGCCTCAGCGAAGTCTTTTCGGTGCTGGCGCGCGATCCCGATTCGGTGGACTACGACAGCATCATGAGCCAGCTCGACGAGGCCGACCGCGATATCGACCGCATCTCCGCCGAAGGCGCGCAGACCGCCGAACGCGATCTGTGGCAGCGGCTGCAACACGATCGTCCGCTGGATTTCTCGCGCGAGGCGCGCCGCATTCTATCGATCGAGGAGCCCGAGACCTTCGCCTCCATCGATCTGTTCCGCTACCACGAGGCCTTCACCAGCGTCGTGGCGCGCCTGCATCGAAGCCGAGTACCGCAAGGTGAGCGCGGCGCAGGAGCAGATCGACCACCGCACCTCGCGCCTGCTCGACATCTCCCTGCTCTTCGCCGCCGCCAGCGTGCTGCTGGCGCTGGTCTTCGCCGGTGTCACCGTGCGCATGGTCTCGCAGCTGATTCGCCGGCATGGAATGGCAGACCGCCGAACTGGGCCGCGTCTCCTGGCACATGCTGGAAGACCAGGAGGCCACCGCGCGCCGCTTCTCGCACGAGCTGCACGACGAGCTGGGCCAGTCGCTCACCGCCGTCAAGACCAACCTGGCCGCGCTCGCATCCGCGACGCGCCGCCGAATCGGCCGCGCGGCTGGCCGATTGCCTCCACCTGGTGGACGAAGCCATCGGCAACGTGCGCCAGATGTCGCAACTGCTGCGCCCCACCATCCTCGACGATTTCGGACTGGAGGCCGGGCTTGCGCTGGCTGGCGGAGGGCTTCGCCGCGCGCACCGGGATCGAGGTGACGGTGGACTCCAGCTACTCCGGCCGCCTGCCCGACGAGACCGAAACGCACCTGTTCCGCATCGCGCAGGAGGCGCTCACCAACGTCGCGCGCCACGCCGGGGCGAAGCACGTGCAGATGAAACTGGAACCGGCAATGGCGGCGACATCCGCCTGTCCATTCAGGACGACGGCCGCGGCCTGCAGCGCCGCTCCCGCCGGCCGGCCGCGGCCTCGGCCTGATCGGCATGCGCGCCCGCGCGCGCAGCGCCGGCGGCGACGTGGCCGTGCGCTCCCGCCCGGGCGAGGGTGTTCTAATTGAAGTGCGGGTGCCGCTCCGCCATGAAACGCATTCGCATCCTGCTGGCTGACGACCACGCCGTGGTGCGCCAGGGCTTCAAGATGATCCTGGGCGCGCAGCCCGACATGGAGATCGTCGGCGAGGCCGGCAACGGGCGCGAAGCCGTGGAACTGGCCGAGCAACTGAAGCCCGACATCGTGGTGATGGACGTCGCCATGCCGGAGCTGAACGGCATCGAAGCCACGCGCCGCCTGGTCGCGGCCAATCCGCACACCCGCGTGCTCGCGCTCAGCATGCACAAGGATTCGGTCTACGTGCGCGAGATCCTGCGCGCCGGCGCGCGCGGCTACCTGCTCAAGGATTCCGGCGCGGACGACCTGGTGGCGGCGATCCGCGCCGTGGCCGGCGGCGAAGGCTATCTCAGCCCGGCCGTCTCCAACGCGGTGCTCGACGATTACCGCAAGCACGTCACCAACCCCATCGACCTGCTCACCAGCCGCGAGCGCGAAGTGCTGCAGATGCTCGCCGAAGGCAAGACCAACAAGGAAATCGCCGTCGTGCTGAACCTCAGCGTCTACACCGTGGACGCGCACCGCGGCCGCATCATGGAAAAGCTGAACCTGCACAGCATCAACGAACTGGTGCGCTTCGCGGTGCGCAACGGCCTGATCGATTGATTGAATCCGCCGCTACCCGTGCGTGCTACAATCTACCAAACTCACTGAGAGTAAGGACCGCAGTGCCCGAGACAGTTGGCAGTTTATTCGCGCCCGGGCAATTGGTCGCCGGCCGCTTCCGCATTGTCCGGGAACTCGGCCGCGGCGGCATGGGCGCGGTGTACCAGGCTATCGACGAAAAGCTGGTGCGCACCGTCGCGCTCAAGACCGCCCAGCCGGGGCACGGCCACCGCCTGCCTCCCGAAACTCGCGCCGCGCGCGAAGTCAGCCACTTCAACGTCTGCAAGGTTCACGATCTTCACTCGGTCGAAACACCGTGGGGCGAAATCGAATTCCTCAGCATGGAATTCCTCCAGGGCGAGACGCTGTTCTCCCACATTCGCGCGCACGGCGCCCTTCCGCCGGACGAAGCTCGCGGTCTCGCGTTGCAACTCTGCGCGGGCCTCGCTCAGGCCCATCGCCAGGGCGTGATCCACGGCGATTTGAAGCCCGCCAATGTGATCCTCGCGAAGACGCCGGAAGGCGCCGTCCGCGCCGTCATCACCGATTTCGGACTGGCCCGCTTCCAGCCGCCCGGAGAGGAAAGCGCCAACCACGGTGCATTGGCCGGCACCTACGATTACATGGCACCCGAGCTGTTCCACGGCGCGCCGCCCACTGTGGCGTCGGATCTCTATGCGCTCGGAGTGGTCTTTCACCAGATGCTTACCGGCGGCGCCGCGCCCTGGGACCATACACCGGAGGAGGTGCCGTCCGGCGAAAGCACCATCACCCTCAAGCAGGTGCTTCCCGGTCCCGGGCAGGCGCGGCGGTGCGCCAGGCTTCCGAAGCCCTGGAACATTGTCGTGGCGAAGTGCCTCGCTCCGCGGCCCGCCGATCGCTTCCAGTCCGCCGGCGCGGTAGCCGGCGCTCTGCTGCCCCGCCGTATCCTTCGGCGCTGGTTGCCGGCCATGGCAGTCTTCGCCGCTGCGTTGGGCGCCCTCGCCATCTGGCCCGGCCGCAATGCGGAAACACCCGTCCGCCTCGCGGTCCTGCCCGTCACCGTCCACGGCGCGCCCGTGCCCACCGCCGAGGGATTGGGGCTCGATATCGCCGATCGCCTGTCCGGTCTCCGCCACGCCTTCACCGCGATTCCGCCCGCCGAAGCGGTTCGCGATAAAGTGGAAACGCCCCGGCAGGCAAAAGCGGCCCTGGGCGCCACCCACGCCCTCAAGATCGACCTTTTGAATTCCGGCACCCAAGTCACCGTCGATAGCTCCATTGTCGACGCCAGTACCGGCGATGTCCTGGGCCGCTTTCATCACGTCTACGCCCCGCGCGAGACTTCGGTGCTGGCCAAAGCTCTCACCGCCGCCGTCACCGGGACGTTCCATCTGCGCGCGCCCCCGGACACCGTTTCCGCCGATGCCTACCCGTCTTACATTCAGGGCATCAACCTGCTGCGCCGCGACCCGCTCAGCGCCGATGAAGCCATTCCGTTCCTCGAAGACGCCATCCGGCGCGATCCCGTGGCCGCCGACCCGTACGCCGCCCTGGCCGAAGCGCAGATGCAAAAATCGCAAAGGGGCGGCGGCCCTGCGTATCTCGATTCCGCCGGACAGAATGTGGCCAAAGCGGAGAGCCTGAACCCCGATTCGGTCAAGGTGTTGCTCGCCGCCGGACTCTACCAGCGGGAGCGCGGCCAATATGAGGAGGCCATCAAGGCCTGGCAGCGCGCCTCTGAACTGTCTCCCAATAGCGCTACGCCGCGCGATCGTCTGGCCGGTCTGTACAACCGCATGGGCCGCGCCGACGATGCTGTCAGCGCCTTTCGCAAAGCCATCGCCGCCGAGCCGGAATATTATCTGACCTATCTGGATTTCGGCCTGTTCTATCTCTCCCGCGCTCAGTACAAAGAGTCCGAAGAGATGTTCCGCCACGTTACCGTCCTCATGCCTGGCCTGTCTTCCGGCCACATGGACCTGGGTCTGGCCCTGCTGGAAGAGGGCCGCCTGCCCGAGGCCGAAAAGGCCCTGCTGCATGCCCGGCAACTGCGCGAAGACTCCCGCGTGCTGGTCAACCTCGGCGCGCTGTATTATCAGGAACTGCGCTTTGCCGAGGCCGCCGCGCTGTTCGGGCAGGCCGCCACCGCGGAACCCTCGAATGCCACCATCCTGGAAAACCTCGGGGATGCCTGCCGGCACCTTGGGCGAACCGCGGAGATGCGGCAGGCGTACCGTAAGGCTGTGGACCTGGAATCCGCGGCGATAGGCCGGAATCCCCGCGACGGGGTCGCTCATGCGCGCCTGGCTTTCGTATTGGCGGAGTTGGGCGATAGGAACCGCGCGTCGTTCGAGATGGAGCAGGCGTCTGGCCCTCAGCGGCTCCGATCAGGATGTCATTGTGGATGCGGCGCTCACTTACGAAGCCTTGGGGCAGCGCGACCGGTCGCTCGCGGCGCTGGCCGCGGCCCCGTGGCGCCTGCTGCAGGCTTTGTCCCGGCAGCCCGACGCCAGGGACCTGATAAAGGATCCTCGCTTTCAGCAGTTGCTTGCCAAGACACCCAGTCAATAATTCAAGGAGAAGAAATGGCACACCAAACGATCACCCTGACATACGACGTTGCTACCGAAACCGTGAGCAGCGATCCCGACACCATCAGAGTTGAGGTGGGAGACACCGTTGAGTTTACTTCCGGCCAGGGGCCGGTGAACATCCTGTTTCTTCCGGCAGGACACTTTTCCGCCAACGAATTCCACCTCGGGGATAAACCGGTCCAGCGTCTGCTGCTCGGCCCGGCCAAAATCTGCTGCGGCGTGGTGGTGGACGGCGAACTCTTTGGGTTATCCCGACCATCTGCGCTTCGGCCACCAGATCATTCCCGACGGCACCGCGTAGCGCAACCGGCGGTTGAGCCGGATTCGGGATTCTGCTATCCTCAAAAGGTTGAATTTATAACAACATAGCATTCCCGGCCGCGCGAGGCCGGGCCTACCTGCGAGGTTCACATGTCAGGCCATTCCAAATGGGCCACCATTAAGCACAAAAAGGCGGCTACGGACGCCAAGCGCGGCAAAGCTTTTACGCGCATTATCAAAGAAATCACGATCGCCGCGCGAAACGGCGGCGACCCCGACTCCAATCCGCGCCTGCGCACCGCCATCGTGGCCGCTAAAGCCGTCAGTATGCCGGCCGACAACATCAAGAAGGCCATCATGCGTGGCACCGGCGAACTGGAAGGCGGCCAGATCGACGAAGTCATGTTCGAAGGCTACGGCCCGGGCGGGGCCGCGGTACTCGTCAACGTCGCTACCGATAATCGCAACCGGACGGTCAGCGAACTCCGCCATGCCTTTTCCAAGAATGGCGGCAACATGGGCGAGCAGGGCAGCGTCGCCTGGATGTTCGAGCGCAAGAGCCAGATCCTCGTACCCAAGGAAAACGCCGGCGAAGATCAGCTCATGGCCATAGTGCTCGATGCCGGCGCGGACGACCTTCGCGACGATGGCGATCACTGGGAGGTGCTGTCGCCTCCCGAAGCGCACGAGGCCGTTCTGAAGGCCTTGGAGACCAATAAGGTGGCGTCCACCGAAGCCGCTATCGCCATGATTCCCAAGAACCTGGTCAAGCTGGAAGGGAAGAATGCCGGCGCCATGCTGCGGCTGAACGACGCCCTGGAAGATCACGACGACGTGCAGAGCGTGTACTCCAACTTCGATATCGACGAGAAGGAGCTGGAGGCGCTCGGGCAGTAGCGTGCGGGTACTCGGCATCGATTGCGGCTCGGAACGGACCGGTTACGGCGTAATCGAAAGCGATGGCGGCGTTCATCGCCTGCTGGCCAGCGGAGTCATCCGCACCAATACGAAGTGGCCCTTTGAGAAGCGGCTGCTCGAAATCGCCGGCGGGCTGCGAGAGCTGATTCGCGAGCACGCGCCCGAAGCGGCGGCGGTGGAAGAAGTATTTTTCGCGGCCAACGTGAAGACCGCGCTGAAGCTGGCGCACGTCCGCGGCGTCGCGCTGCTGGCCATCGCCGAGGCCGGGATGCAGTTCGCGGAGTACTCTCCGCTGGAAGTGAAAATGAGCGTGGTGGGGTATGGCCGGGCCGAAAAATCGCAGGTGCAGATGATGGTCCGGTCGCTGCTGCGCCTGCCGCAGGCCATTGAATCCGAAGACGCCTGCGACGCGCTGGCGGTGGCCATCTGCCATGCCACCCACGAAGCTACACGGCTGCTCACCGGAGCGCGTCCGTGAGGGGCAACATGAAGTGGTCCCTGATTTTTGCTTTCGCGAGCCTGCTGCTGGCCGGCGACGAACCGCAGCCTCTTCTACTCGCGCGACTTTCCCGGGCAGCACTCCCGCCGTACCTCCAGGTCACGGTGCAAAAGAGCGGCGATGCCGACTACCGCGAGGCCAAAGACGACGACCTGCCCTTGAAGTTCAAGCTCTCCGCCGCCGAGGTGCAGGAGGTCTTCGGCCTGGCCGAAAAGCTGGACCACTTCAAGCATCCGCTGGAATCGCCCGTGAAGGTGGCGTTCATGGGCACGAAGACCTTCCGTTGGGACGCCGGCGGCCAGAAGACCGAAGTGAAGTTCAATTACTCGGAGGACCCCAACGCGCAGGCGCTCAGGATTGGTTCGAGCGCATGGCCGAGTCCGCGCGAGCACCGGATCGACCTGGAGCGCGCCGCCAAGTACGATCACCTGGGCGTGTTCAAAGCTCTGACTGCTGCTGGAATCCGCGCTGGAACGCGGGCGCCTGGTGGCTCCCGATCAGTTCCTGCCCATCCTGGACCGCGTGGCGAAGAACGAAAACTACATGCACACGGCGCGCGCCCGGGCCGCCGAAATCGCCGAAGCCATCCGCGGCGCACCCAGCAGTAGAGCGGGCTACATCTTTACCAGCCGGATACCGCTGTTCGATGTGCTCAGCTCGAACAGCCCGCCGCCGTGCCCCAGCATGCCTTCCAGGTGGTTCTTGCTGAACTCGCCCTGCACCCGCATGTCGAATTCGGAGGTGATCGACCCATTGCTGGTGCGGGCGATCAGCCGCGCATTGGGCTCGGTGGGCACCCGTACCGTGATTCCGTTGTTGGAGGTGCTGACCCGCACGTTGCTGGAGAAATCCGCCGGCAGCGCCAAATCTACCGAGCCGTTGGTCGATTCCACGCGGACCGGCTTATCGCGCGTGCTCGATCTTCAGGTTCACGCTGCTGTTGGACGTGTGCGCATCCACTGCGCCGCGGACACCTTCGACGCGGATGTGGCCGTTGGAGGTGTGGATGGTCACGTCGCCATCCACGTGCGTCAGTTCCACCGAACTGTTGCTGGTCTCCGCGCTCAATTGGCCGCGCAGGTCCTCCACCCGGATCGATCCGTTGGAGGTGTGCAGGCGCGCGGGCCCGGCGCCGTCCATGGTGCGAATCGAACCATTGGAAGCGACGATGCGATCCAGAATGGCGCCTCTTGGCACCTTAATCACGAAGCGCGCGCCCAGATGATTGCGGCGTTCAATCGGCCGCACCACGCGCACGGAAATGGAATCCGGCGAATTGCCGATATCCACCTTGAGCGAATCGGCCGCATCCTGGGTGGGCCCGTACTTAGTGCCGCTGATATCTACGGTGGGTTGATCCCAGCCGGAAATCTCTATCGAGCCGTTGAAGGTCTCCACTTCCAGCCGGCCGTCCGCATGCATCGGGATAGTTGTAGTGAAAATCGCGATTGTACCTTCCGCCGCTGTCGAAATCCTCAATATCGCAGGCCGTCAGCGCGAGCAACGCCGGGGCCAGCACGGGAATCAGGAGCCTTGCGCGCATAGGTTTCCTCAATTGGTAGAATACGCTTGGGCCCGCCGGTTTGTTCCCTGGATTATCCCCAGATCTTGCAGCGTGGGCACTTCCAGCCGGAGCCGTTGGGGCGGGTCGGGTGCTGGATCTTAGCCGGCGGATTGAAGTCGTGGTACAGCCCGCACTCTTTGTCGAACGCTTCCTTGGGAGTGGCGTAATACTCGTATTTGAATCGTTTGTACTTGCCTACATGCTCCAGCAGACGCTGGCTCACATCGGTATCGGAGCGGCCGCAGTAACTAATGTGAAAACCGCCCTCCTCGTGTGCCTGGTCCAGCACGTATGCGCCTGGAGATGTGCTCGCAACTTCCTGACTAATTCCTGAAGGTGTCAATGCAAACGGTCCGCGTAACCCGGTCTCGGCCATTCCTTTGAGGTGCTCCTCTCTTAATACAAACGATGGTAGCGCGAACGCATCTCCCGCGTGGTGCGGTCCACCTCGGCGATGGCCCGGCGAACCTCTCGGCGCGCCTCTTCGGCGGCTTGCGAAGCCTGCCGGCGAGCTTGGTCAGTGGCGCGGCGGACTTCGACGCGGGCACGCATCATTTCGCGCTGCGTCTCCCTTTGCGTCTGGCGCATCTCACGCGCCATTTCCGCCCGCTCCCGGACGGCTTCGGCACGGGCGCGCCGGGCTTCGGCCTGGTCCCACCAGCCGGTGGCGGCGAATAGGGGGGTCAGCGCAAGTAGGGCGATCAATGCGAGTTTCATTCGTCCATGTCCCTTCATTGCTAATACTCCGGACCGGCGATTTGGTTACGTGGATTTGCGGATATTTTTGAGATAGTTCTTCCACCAGGCTTCCCGTCCCGGGAAATCGAAGCGTTCCTCCCACTCCTGCCGGAAGGATGCGGCATCCTTTGCGGCCTGCTCTTTGAGGAACCGGCGGACCCTTTTCCGCTCCGGGGATTTCTCCATGGCCCCAGACAGCAGATCGCAGGAAGCCATACTATCGTTGACGTCACCCAGCAACTGCTGCACCCCGCGGAGTTCGGCAATGCGGGTCTCGAGGCCCGTGCCGTAGCAGCGGCGGAACAGTTCCAGCGTGTAGCGAAACCGCTTGGTAGCCAGGCGGGCCTGGTGCAGTTCTCCCGGGTGCGGTCCTTGCGACAGAAGGGCGCGCACCTGCCGGAAATAATCAGCCGCCAACCGCGGGAGCGTGCGTGCGGCATGCGCCCGCGCGGTACTGCGCTCGTTCGCGGGAACGGGAATGGCCAGTTGGGCGTTCCACTGGCGGGTCACGGCCTGGTCCCTCCATTGCCGGATTCTGGCCAGAAATTCCGCATTGGCCTGGACCCGTTCAGACTTCAGGCGGGCGACGATGGCAGCCTGTGCCGCAACGCCGGCTTTGGTCAGACACTCCAGGGCAATGTCGCGGTCGCGGACCGCGCCGGCCAACTGCATCACCTGGCGCAGTTGCGCTCGAATGCTCTTCCAGGACTGGTCCGGATAGTAGAGCGCGAAGGTGCGGAGGCCGCGGCTGAGGCGGCGGATGGAGACGCGCAGATCGTGAATGGTATCGGCATCGCCGGTCTCCGCGGCGAGAGCCAGACGCCGGGCGAAGTTTCCGAGGAGCGCTTTGGTCTGCTGCCGGGCGTATTTCCGCATATCAGGCGCGCGCTTTAGTGACGGACACGGGCCGGTTGTAGGTCTGGCGGAATACATCGGCGGCCCGTTCCGCGGCCCACTGCTCCAGATCGATATTACCGCTGGAATGCACCTGCAGCATCACTTCGTCATTGCCAATCAGGCGGCAATCCACCGATTGAATGCGCTGCTCGTGACTGCGCTCCAGATTGTCGGCCAGGCGGAGCAGCGGAATCAGCAGCGTCAAGACCCGCTTCTCTTCCGGCAACAAAGACTGAAAGGCGCTGTGCATGGGGCTCGGCAGGGACTTACGGTGATAGCGGCACAGGGCGGCGATCAGGATGCGCTCGCGCTCAGTGAAGCCGGGCATGTCGGAGTTGGACACGACGTAATAAGAATGCTTATGGTGGCCCACGCTGCTGACATAATGGCCCACGTCGAGAAGGTAAGCGGCCGCTTCCAGCAATTTGCCGGACGCCGCAGGCAACTGGTGCAGGGGCTGGAGCGCGGTGAAGATCTGCGAGGCAATATTGGCCACGCGCCGGGCCCGTTCGAGCGAGACGCCATAGCGGCGCCCCATGTCTTCCACTTCGCGGCGCTGATCGCGGCTCAGGCGCGAGAGTTCCGCGCCGACGTTGCGTGCCGCGAGGTCAGCAATGATGCCGTCGCGCACTCCGGCCTGCGAGTAGTAGACCGCGGGCAGATGAAACTCCTGTAGAAAGTCCAGCAGCACGGCGATTCCGGGCACGATAATTTCAGCACGCCGCGGGCCAATGCCGGTGATTTTACGACGCCCGGCGAGGTTCAGTTCCACCAGTTTCTGGTAGAGATTCCGCACCTGTGAGGTGGTCACGCGGAGGCGGTCGATATCGTCCCGCTTGGAGCGCGGCAGGCGCGCCACGGCGCTGGCCACGGCCGACGCGCTGGCGGACGTGGCGATGGCGCGGTCCCATCCGGTGTGGCCCAGGCGCCGCACGGCGCTCCAGAGTTTCTCCTGAATGTACTCGTGCATCTGGTGCAATTGGCGCGGCGCGGGCGGTTCGTCTTTGAGAAAGCTCTCACGCAGGCGGACGGCGCCCAACGGCTTGGAGTAAGCTTCGCGAAGGTGGCCGTCTTCGGCGGCGATGATCTCCGCGCTGCCGCCGCCGATATCGATGATGATGACGCGCTTGCCGGTCTGCGGCCAACTGCTCTCCACGCCGAGATGGATGAGGCGCGCTTCCTCGCGTCCCGAGATGATTTCCACGGGGGAGGAGATGGCCTCCGAAGCCCGCGCCAGAAACTCCTTCTGGTTGCGCGTGTCGCGAATGGCACTGGTGGCCACCGCACGCACTCCCACTACATCCAGCCTGTGATACAACTCCGACATGCGGGCCAGCACGGCGCAGGTGTTCTTCAGCGCTTCTTCGCTGACGGCGCCGGCGCGGAATACGCTCTCTCCCAGGCGGGTCACTTCGCGATCGGAGGCGAGAATCCGGGTGGGCTGTCCCGGTAGAACTTCCGCCGCTTCCATGCGGACGGAGTTGCTGCCTATGTCGATTGCCGCGTATCGGGCCATTAAGCTAACAGCTTACAGCTTATGACTTACCCGCGAAGCCCGTCACTCGTGCCGGAGAGCCACCAGCGGATCCACTTTCAGGGCTCGCCGGGCCGGAATATAGCACGCGAGCATAGATACCAGCGCGAGCACGAAGGAGGCGGCTGCCAAGGTCGCCGGATCGATGGCGCTCACCGAGTACAGCAGCTTCGCAAGTAAACGCGTCAACCCAAGAGACGCTGCACCGCCGATTAAAAGACCGGCAGCCGAGATCCTGCCGCCGTGCGCCAGTACGAGCCGCAGCACATCGCCGCGCCGGGCTCCCAGCGCCACCCGAACGCCGATCTCGCGCGCCCGTTGCGCCACGGAGTAGGAAACGACGCCGTAGATGCCGATGGAGGCCAGCAGCAAGGCCAACCCGCTGAAGACCTCGAGCAGGATCAGGGTGACTCGCCGCATGGAAGTAGAACTGTTGACTACCTCCTGCATGGTAGCGATCCCGAAGACGGGTTGCTCCTTATCGATGGAGGCGATGACAGCGCGAACCGGCGCGACCAATGTGGCCAGATCCTGGCGGGACTTCACCAGCAGCGTCATTTCGTTCGAGGGCTCCTGGCGGAACGGCAGATACACTTCGAGGCGTGCGGGATTGGCGAGGCCGTACATTTTGGTATCCGCCAGCACGCCCACGATGGTGATCCACTTGTGCCCGTCGGTGGGTCCCAAGCGGCCGAACGCGAAGCGTTTGCCGATGGGGTCGGCGCCGGGGAGCAGGCGCTGCGCGAAGTTGGCATTGACCATGGCCACGAGGGGAGCGTTCTCGCGATCCGTATCCGTGAATCCGCGGCCGCGCAGGAGGCGGACACCGAGGGTCTTCTCATATTCCGGGCTGACGATGTGCTCGTCGGGATGCGGGGCCTTTCCGGGCTGCGCCAGGGGCATCCCTTCCACGGTGATATCGGAGCGGGAATGATCGTCAGTGAGCGGAATGGCAGTGCCGACCGCCACGGATTCCACACCCGGCAAGGTACGAACCTTGTCCAGCGCCTGCTGCCAAAAATTGAGCACGGCCCGATCCTTCTCGTACTGCGCGGTGCGGAGGCTCATCTCCAGCTTGAGGACATGCCCGGCCCGGATGCCGGGGTCCACCGCAAGCAGACGATACAGACTCTTCATCATCAGCCCGGCACCCACCAGGAGGACCAGGGCCAGGGCTACTTCGGTGGCGGCCAGCAGACTGCGCAGACGGTTGCGCGCGCCGGTAGTGGTTGCCTTGCTTCCCTGTTTCAATCCGTCATGAATATCGCCCGCGGTGGAATGCAGCGCCGGAGCCAGGCCGAAGACAAACATGGAGAGGACGACGAGACCGGCAGAGAACAGCAGGACGGTGCGATTCATATCGATGCTCGCGCCGGCGAGGGTTTCCGGCGGAGTCCAGCGTGCGATGGCATGAACGCCGGCAATGGCGAGACCCACGCCGGCCACGCCACCGAGCAGGGCCACCAGAAAACTCTCCGTCAGGACCTGGCGGACGATGCGGCCGCGGCTCGCCCCGATGGCGAGGCGCAAGGACATTTCCCGGGCTCGCACGGCGCCTCGCATGAGGAACAGATTGGCAACGTTAGCGCAGGCCACCAGGAGAACGAACACCGCGGCACCCAGGAGCACCAGCACGGCCGGGCGCATGTCACCGGAGAAGCGGTCGCGCAGCGGCTGCAGGTTCACGCCGAACTGGGCGTTGGTTCCCGGATAGGCGGTGGCGAGGCGTGAGGCGATGCCGTCCATTTCCGCGCGGGCGCTCTCGATATTCACGCCCGGCGCAAGGCGGCCCACCACTCCAAGGTCGCCGCGGGCTCCCCTCTCGGCAACGTTCTCGTTGCTGGTGGCCCAAACGCCGGCAGGCTCCAGGACGTCGCACCGGTCCACCCAGCGAAACCCGGGCGGCAGAACGCCGATGATGGTGAAGGTCCGGCGGTTCAGGCGGATGGTCTGTCCAATCGCGTCCGGAGAGCCGCCGAAATGCGACTGCCAGAGGGCGTAGCTCAGGAGCACAACGGGAGCGGTGCCCGCTTTTTCCTCGCCGGGCGTGAAACCGCGACCGAGGACGGGCCGAATCCCCATCATGGGTAGAAAGTCCGGCGAAACGGCGAGGCCGCCGATGTTTTCGGGCTGTGCCGTGCCGCTCATATTGAATTCAACTGTGACGACGGCCGCCATTTGCGAAAAAGCGCGGCTCTGCGCGCGCCAATCCAGAAAATTCGGATAGGAGACGCTCACTATACCGACGCGCGGTGTGGTCTCGTTGAGGAGGACCAGGCGGGAGGCATCGCGGAAAGGCAAGGGCCGCAGCAGAATGCCGTAGACGACGGAGAATATCGCGGTGTTCGCGCCGATTCCCAAGGCCAGTGTGAACAGAGCCGCCGCGGCGAACGCCGGCGACTTCAGCAGGGTCCGCCAGCCGTACCGCAAGTCCTGGACAAGCGATTCGAACAGGGACACACCGCGCGCATCGCGGCACTCCTCCCTGATTTGAGGGAGGCCCCCGAAATCCAGCCGCGCCTGCCGAACGGCCTCGTCGCGGGTCATTCCGGTCCGCAGGTACTTTTCGATTTGGTGTTCGCGGTGGAATCGCAGTTCGGCTTCCGTTTCAGATTCCACGGATTGCGACCGGAAGAGGGAACGAAGACGAAAAAACAAATCGTTGAACATGACCCACTCCTATTGCCTGCCCTACTCCACGCCTCTTCCCTTTTCACTTCTACAGGGAGGATAACAGATCACCTGTCGAAGCGCAAGGGAAAGGGGCTCACTGTGGCTCACTGTATGATGGCTTGTAGATGCAGATTTATCTCTTACGACATGGCATTGCCGAAGATGCTGCACCCGGCCATTCCGATTCCGAACGAGCCCTGACGAACGAGGGAAAAGAGAAGCTGCGCCGCGTTCTGAAGCGTGCCAGGGCGGCCGATGTATCGCCCAGCCTGATCCTTTCCAGTCCTTATAAACGGGCGCTGGAGACGGCCGAGGTGGCGGCCGACGTCCTGGGATACAAGGGAAGGATCCTGCGCACCCGGGCCCTGGCGCCGGACGCCTCGCCATACGATACGTGGAGCGAAATGCGGGAACACAAAGACGAAGCCGCTATCCTGGTGACCAGCCACGAGCCGCTGATGAGCTCGCTGGCCGCGTTTCTGCTGAACAGCCCGTCGCTGATCGTGGATATGAAGAAGGCGGCTCTGCTGCGGGTGGATTGCCCGCGTGTCACGGCCCAGCCGCACTGCATGCTCAAATGGTTGCTGGTTCCGGGGGTAGCGGAATGAGAATCGCGAAGGCGACCGAACGGTACGAGGCGTGGCTGGGACGGCACCTGACGATGGTGGAGAAGGATCTGCACTTCAAGCACGAGCAGATGCGACTCGCGGCATTCCCTTTTCTGCGGGCCACGTATTACCGTTGGGCGCAGACATGGAAAGAGGTCTGCCCGGAAGCGGCCGCGGCGCCCGAGGCGCTGTCGGTGGGCGATCTGCACGTGGAGAACTTCGGAACCTGGCGCGACGTGGAAGGCCGACTGATCTGGGGCATCAACGATTTCGACGAAGCCTGGACGATGCCGTATACCAACGACTTGGTCCGGCTGGCCACCAGCGCGCTGCTGGCCAACATCGTGTGCGACGCCAAGGAAGGGATCGCCGCGATTCTGAGAGGCTATCTGGACGCGCTGGAAGCCGGAGGGCGCCCGTTCGCGCTGGCCGAGCACCACACTTCCCTGCGGACGATGGCGGTGGCCCGGCTGCACGAGCCTGAAAGGTTCTGGGAGAAGATGCACGCCCTGGAGGAAGTGGAAGAGGAGCCGCCGGCCGGCGCGCTGAAGGCGATTGCCCGCCTGATGCCGGAGGGCGGCCTGCATTGGCGTGTGGGACATCGCGTGGCGGGCCTGGGGAGCCTGGGACGGCAGCGCTACGTAGCGCTGGCCGAGTGGCGCGGCGGATCCATCGCGCGCGAAGCCAAAGCGCTGGCGCCTTCGGCGTGCGTCTGGGCGGAGACCGGCGGAGGGACGGCGCCCATTCGTTACGAGGAGATCCTGGACAGCGCGGTGCGCTGCCGCGATCCGTTCGTGCGTTTTCAGCGCCGTTGGATTGTGCGGCGGCTGGCGCCGGACTGCTCGCGCATCGAGCTGGCCGCCTTGCCCAAGGAGCGCGACGAGATGCGGCTTCTGCTGGCCATGGGTTGGGAGACGGCCAATATTCACCTGGGGAGCGTCAAGGCCCGGGTTCTGGTGAACGATCTGAAGAAGCGGCCGCGGGGCTGGCTGCTGAGTGCCGCGCGCCGCATGGAAAAAGCCGTACTGGCCGATTTCCAGGATTATTCCACGCGGTAGTTGGGCGCTTCCTTGGTGATGATGACGTCGTGTACGTGGCTTTCGCGCAAGCCGGCGGGCGAGATGCGGAGGAAGCGCGCCTTCTGGTGCAGTTGGTTGATGTCTTCCGCGCCGCACGTAGCCCATGCCGCTGCGCAGTCCGCCCACCAGTTGGTACACCAGGTCGGACAGCGGCCCCTTGGCGGCCACGCGCCCTTCGATGCCCTCGGGCACCAGCTTGCCGTTGGCATCCTGCGCGTAGCGGTCGCTGCTGCCCTGGGTCATAGCGCCCATCGACCCCATGCCGCGATAGGTCTTGAAGGTGCGGCCCTGGTAGAGAATGGTCTCGCCGGGGCTTTCGTCGGTGCCGGCGAGCAGGCTGCCGATCATCACGGTATCGGCGCCGGCGGCGATGGCCTTGGTCACGTCGCCGGAGAATTTGATGCCGCCATCGGCGATGAGCGGCACGCCGCCTTCGCGGGTGGCGCGGGAGCATTCGGAAATGGCCGTGATCTGGGGCACGCCGGCGCCGGACACCACGCGCGTGGTGCAGATGGAGCCGGGGCCGATGCCGACCTTGATGCCGTCCACGCCGAGGGAGATCAGCTCTTTGCGCGCCTTCGTAGGTGGCCACGTTGCCGGTAATGAGCTGCACGTCGGGCAGTTTGCTCTTGATGGCTCTGCACGGCGTCCATCACGCGCCCGCTGTGGCCGTGGGCGGTATCGATGGCGAGCACGTCCACCTTGCGCTTCCACCAGCTCCTGCGCGCGTTCCAGAAAATCGCCGGTGGCGCCGATGGCGGCGCCCACGCGCAGACGGCCCTGGCTGTCCTTGGCCGAATTCGGGTACTTCAGCTTCTTCTGGATGTCCTTGACGGTGATGAGGCCCTTGAGGTTGAACTGGTCGTCCACCACCAGCAGTTTTTCGACGCGGTGCTTGTGCAGGATGGCTTCGGCCTGTTCCAGCGTGGTGCCCACCGGCACGGTGACCAGATTCTCCTTGGTCATGACCTCGCTGATGGGCAGGTCGAAGCGGGTTTCGAAGCGCAGGTCGCGATTGGTGAGAATGCCGACCAGCTTGCCGTCCTTGGTGACGGGCACGCCGGAGATGCGGTAGCGCTGCATCAGCGCCTGGGCGGCGGCAATGGACTGTTCGGGCTCGATGGTGATGGGGTCCACGATCATGCCGCTTTCGCTGCGTTTCACGCGGTCCACCTCTTCGGCCTGCCGTTCGACGGACATGTTGCGGTGGATGATGCCGATGCCGCCCTGCTGGGCCAAGGCGATGGCCAGGTGGGATTCCGTCACGGTATCCATGGCGGCGGAGACGATCGGAATATTCAGGCCGATCTGCCGGGTCAGGCAGGTTCGGGTATCGGCTTCGGCCGGCAGCACTTCGCTACGGGCCGGTTCGAGCAAAACATCGTCGAAAGTCAGGCCCTCGGTGAGCACTTCTTGAATCATAGAGATTCTTCCCATTGTTGCACACGAGACCACGGACGGTGCTCCGGACCGGGGACGCGGCGGGGTGCGCGACATGAAAGGCAACCATTCGCGAAAATAGCGGCCAACCGGGCAAATCATATCCCGAGTCACACGATCTTTCATGAAAAGGCGGGCGGCCAACGCTCCCTTACGGTCGCGTCTCGGAATCGGGTCGCGCGTGACCTGCCCGGCGCGGGCTACTTCTGCCTGGTTGGCATGTGCCCTTCGAGCGCGACGCGCACCAACTGGCTGCGGGTGCGCACTCCGGTTTTGCGGAACAACTGCTGGACGGCGGCTTTTACGGAAGCTTCGGATCCGCCGAGATCTTCGGCAATTCTGCGGTTGGTGCTGCCCTCCAGAACTCCGTGAAGCACCATTTCTTCGCGTTCGGTCAGGGGCATTCCGAAAGACTCATTGGCGGGAGGCGGCACATGTTCGGCCAGGAGTTGGACAATGCCGCGGTCCAGCCAGACTTCGCCCGCGGCCACCAGGTGAATTGCCTTGGTTAACGAACTGGGCGGGCTGTGTTTGAGGAACACTCCGGATGCCCCGAGTTGCAGCGCCTTCAAAACCTCCGGCGCGTCCATGACTGCCGTGACCATCAGGATCTTGCCGGCATAACCGGCCTGCCGCACGGCGGCGATGAGATCGGTTCCGCTCTCTTTGCCCAGATTGAAATCCAGCAGCATCAGGTCCACCGGAGAGTGCTCGATAATGTCAAGCGCTTCGGAGATGCGGGCGCACTGGCCTACCACTTCCAGACCCTGTTCCGACGCAAACAAGCGACCCAGGCTTTCGCGAAACAGGACGTGATCGTCGATAAGGATGAGTCGAATGCGCTCCATGCTATCCGGGCTGCATCAAAATCTTAGGGCCGATTGCGGGGCGGGCCAAGAGCTTCACCTGAAAGATAGCCTGATCCCGACAAAAGATAGGTGTACGGGCTGAAAGATAGGCGCAGTTCCGAAGGATAGTTACGGCCTTATCGAACGGCAATGACGGCTCACTCAAAGATATCCGGTTCCGGCTGAAAGATAGGTGGCTGGCGCATTCCCGGCCCGGTAGAGTCAGAATTGATCCCCCGAAATGATCCGCGGAATTGTCACATTCGCCCTGGGCAATCGCCTGCTCATCGTAGCCGTCGCGATTCTGCTTTTCGCCTGGGGTGTGATCTCCTTTGAAAACCTGCCGATCGAAGCGTATCCCGACGTCGCCAACAACTATGTGCAGGTGATCACGCAATGGCCCGGGCGGGCCGCGGAGGAAGTGGAACAGCAGGTCACCATTCCGATTGAAATCGTGATGAACGGTCTCCCGGACCTGCAGCATTTGCGTTCCACTTCGGTGTTTGGACTTTCCAGCGTCATGCTGATTTTCAGCGACGATTCCAGCAACGACTGGAACCGTCAAAAGGTGCTGGAGAGGCTTTCCTCGGTGAGCCTGCCGCAGAACCTGCAGCCGCAAATCGGCACGGACTATAGTCCGGTAGGCCAGATTTACTGGTACACACTGAAGAGCACCAATCCGCGGTACGACCTGATGGAGTTGAAGTCGCTGGAAGACTGGGTGCTCGAAAAGCAATTCAAAATGGTTCCGAACGTGGTGGACGTGAGCAGTTTCGGCGGCATCACGAAGGAGTACCAGGTGCGGCTGGACCCGGAGAAGCTGATTTCTTACGGGCTGAACCTGGGACAGGTGGAGCAGCAACTGGCGAACAACAACACCAATGCCGGCGGCAGTTTCATTGAGGCGGGGCTGCAGCAGGTGAATGTGCGCTCGATCGGCCTGTTCGCGCACACCGGCGAAATCGGCGAGACGGTAGTCAAGACGCAGGGCGGGACGCCGATTCGCATTCAGGATATTGCCAAGGTGGTGCAGGGGCCCAAGATCCGGCTGGGCAGAATCGGGCGGTCGATTCATCGCGCCGATGGCAAGATCATCGATAACGACGACGTGATCGAGGGGATCGTGCTGCTGCGCAAAGGCTCCAGTTCCGACGAAACTCTGCGCCTGATTCACGAAAAGGTGAAGGAACTGAACGAGCACATTCTGCCCCGCGGCGTTAGGGTTGCGCCGTTTCTGGATCGCAGCGACCTGGTGCATCTGACTACCGAAACGGTGCTGCACAACCTGGCGGAAGGGATCGCGCTGGTAGCCATCATTCTGTTTCTGTTCCTGGGCAATGCGCGGGGCGCGCTGATTGTAGCGCTGACTATTCCGTTCTCGCTGCTGTTCGCTTCCATCTGCCTGGATCTTCGGAAGATTCCGGCGAACCTGCTCTCGCTGGGCGCGCTGGATTTCGGCATGGTGGTGGACGGCGCGGTGGTCATGGTGGAGAATATCGTGCGGCACATGTCGCGCCGGAATTCGGAGGCCCGGCCGGCGCTGGAGCGGATCCGCGAAGCCGCGTACGAAGTGCAGCGGCCGGTGTTTTATGCGATCGGCATCATCATCACGGCGTACCTCCCCATTTTCACCCTGCAGAGCGTGGAGGGCCGGCTGTTCAAGCCCATGGCCTGGACGGTGGCATTCGCACTGCTGGGCGCGCTGCTCTTTTCCATCGTGCTGGCGCCGGTTCTGGCCAGCTTTCTGTTCCGCGGCGATGTGCGGGAGTGGCACAATCCGGCCCTGATTTTCATTACGGAAAGGTATCGCGCCGCTTTGCGGTGGGCCATCGGGGCGCGTTGGATCACGGCTGGTTTTGCGGCGCTGTGCCTGGCGGCAGCGGTTCTGATCGCCGGCAGCGGGATTATCGGCTCGGAGTTTCTCCCGCATCTGGATGAAGGCGCCATTTGGGTGCGCGGGACGCTGGCGCCGAGCACCGGCCCGACGGAAGGGACGCGGCTGATGAACCGCGCGCGCATCATTCTGGCCTCCTTTCCGGAGGTGCCGGTGGTGGTTTCGCAGGTGGGCCGGCCGGACGATGGGACCGATACGGCGGGGTTCTCCAATACCGAGTACTTCGTGGATCTGAAGCGCAGGGAGCAGTGGCGGCCCATCTTTCACCAGGACAAAGGCCGCCTGATTGCGGCCATGAGCCACGAACTGGAAAAGCTGCCGGGGGTGCTGTGGAACTTCTCCCAGCCGATCTCCGACAACATGGAAGAGGCCGTGAGCGGCGTGAAAGGCGAACTGGCGATCAAGATCTACGGGGACAATCTCAGGCTTCTGGAACAGACCGGCGACGAGATCGTCAACGTGTTGAAGGGCATTGCCGGCATACAGGACCTGGGATTGTTTCGTGTGGTCGGGCAGCCCAACCTGAATTTCACGGTGAATCGCAAACAGGCGGCGCGCTACGGGATCAATGTGGCGGACGTGCAGGACGCAATCCAGACGGCGGTGGGCGGCAACGCCGTAAGCCAGGTGCTGGAAGGCGAACAGCGCTACGACCTGGTGGTCCGCTATGAACAGGCGGACCGCGAGACCAGGGAGGCCATCGAGAATATCCGCCTCCTGGCTCCCACCGGGGAGCGCGTATCGCTGGCGCAGTTATGCGATGTGCACGTGCTGGACATGGCGTCGCGAATCGACCGGGAAGAGAACTCGCGGTATGTCGCGATCAAGTACAGCGTGCGCGGCCGCGACCTGGGAAGCACGGTGGAAGAGGCCATCAAAAAGGTGGGCCAGCGGGTCAAACTGCCCGAGGGTTACAGCATCGGTTGGGCCGGCGAGTACGCCAGCCAACAGCGTTCCCAGAAGCGCCTGATGATTGTGCTGCCCATCACCATCATCGTGATATTTATCATCCTCTACACCATGTTCCGCTCGTTCAAATGGGCCACGCTGATGCTGGCGAATATCGCCATGGCGCCCCTGGGAGGGCTTTTGGCGCTCCTGGTCACGGGTACGCACTTCAGTGTGTCTTCGGGAGTCGGGTTCCTGGCGCTGTTCGGCGTGTGCGTGCAGACCGGCGTGATCATGCTGGAGTACATCAACCAGCTTCGCGTGCGCGGCCATTCGGTGGTGGATGCCGCGGTGGAAGGCGCGGTACTGCGACTGCGTCCGATCATGATGACGACGCTGGTGGCGACTCTGGGCCTGCTGCCGGCGGCCACCTCTCACGCCATCGGATCCGATTCCCAGCGCCCCTTCGCGATAGTGATTGTGGGCGGACTGATGGTGGCGATGGTGCTGAACATTTTCCTGCTGCCGACCTTGTACGTGTGGTCAGCGGGCGAAACCGATGTGCTGCCGGAGCCGGAGGTGGAGTTCGAAGAGGAGTAGGGTCAACTGGCGCGGCTGCCGCGAATGCCGCTCCACTCTTCAGCGGCGACGATGGAGTTCGCCGGATTGCGCGCGTCATACTTCACCGAGAGCGGCCCGGTGGCAGAGAGGTCGTCCGGAATGCGATCGCGGAGCGTGGACAGGTCCTGCGAGGCGGTGTATTCGACGCCGCGCACCGAGTAGGAGTAAAAGAGCAGGTCGTCGCGGATTTCGACCAGGGTGGCATCGCCCATTTTCCCTTGCCGTACCAGGATGGCGCGCCGTCGCCGTTCACGCTCCTGGGGCGTGACGCGTGAATATTGCCAGGCGCGATAGCCCATGAGGGCGACGATTATGACCAGCACTCCGGCCAGTGCCACCGTTACCGCTTCCGCGGTTCTGTACGACAGACCCTGAATGGCGGGCATTGCGCGCTCGATCACCCGGCGACCGGCGTCTCCTGTGGAGGGGATGGGAGCGGCGCGGTATAGTCGGGCGAGGGTTTCACGTTTGGCTTCCCTTTGGAATCATCCACAGTTTACCAAAAGGGCCGGATTCCTTTCTTTTTGGCGGCGAAAGGTGTATTTTCTGAGGGAGACTTATGCGCTGGCGGATTCCGATTGCGTTCCTGATATTTGCCGCCGCGGCCTTTGCGCAGGCGACGGCGGAGGGCGCGCCGCCGAATCTGCTCGAGGAGGCGCGGCGGACCGCACTCAATTACACCAAGTCTCTGCCGGACTTCATCTGTACCGAACTGGTTCACCGCTTCGAGGCATACGGCCCCATCGGCACGTTTCGCCCGAGCGACACTCTCACGCTGCAACTCACCTATTTCCAGATGAAGGAAAACTACAAGCTGGTGGCGCGCAACAACAAACGCACCAAGGCGTCGCTGGAATCGGTAGGCGGAGCTTTCAGCCAGGGTGAGTTCGGCAGCAAACTCATGCTGCTGTTTCATCCCACGTCCAAGGCGGAGTTCAAGTTCGAAGAGTGGAGCACGATCGGCGACCGGCGCGTGGCGGTCTACACGTACCAGGTGAAGCGCATCAACTCCCACTTTCGAAATGCGGGTGGCGCAGAACTCGGTGGTGGCGGGCTATCACGGCGAGGTGTTTATAGACGAGGCCACGCAGCGGGTTTTGCGCGTCGCCGAGTCGATTGACGTGCCTGAAGGCTTTCCGGTGCAATTTTCGCACAATACGGAAGATTACGATTTCGTGGATGTGAGCGGGCATCAGTACCTGCTGCCGGTGCAGTGCGAGAGCCTGGCGGCGGACCTGCCCCCGCTGCGGGGACGCGGCGGCCGGCTGATGGATACGGAATCGCAAAAGGCCAACCAGATCCGTTACCGCAACGTGATCGAGTTCAAGGATTACCGCAAGTACGCGGCCGAATCCACGCTGAGTTTCGACACGCCGGCAGGGCCGCCCAAACAGTAGGCGAAGCCCACTACAATGGAATGATAGTGTCTGGGAAAACCTTCTACATCGAAACATTCGGCTGCCAGATGAATGTGCACGATTCCGAAAAAGTGATCGGCACGCTGCTGGCACAGGGCTACTCGCAGGTGGAAGAGCCCGAAGACGCGGGACTGGTGCTCTACAACACCTGCAGCATCCGCGACAAGGCCGAGCAGAAGGTGTTCAACCGGCTGCAGAACTTCAAACGGGAAGCCGGCAAAGGCAAGGTCTTCGGCGTGCTCGGCTGCGTGGCGCAGCAGGAGGGCGAGAAGATTTTCGACCGCGCTCCGCACGTCAGCCTGGTGTGCGGTTCGGCGAGCTATCCGCGCTTCGGCGAAATGCTGGTGCAACTGGAAGCCGGCAGCCGGCGCGTCACCGGGCTGAGCCTGGAGACCGAGGAGACGTTCGATACGCCGTTCACGCGGCGCGACAATCCGCACCGGGCGTACATCACGATCATCGAAGGCTGCGACAAATCGTGCGCGTATTGCGTGGTGCCGTTCACGCGCGGGCCGGAACGGAGCCGCACCAGCGAGAGCGTGATGGCCGAGGCGCGCGGGCTGGCCGAGCGGGGGTACACCGAAATTCAACTGCTGGGGCAGAACGTGAACAGCTATCGCGATCCGTCGCCGGCGGGCTGGGATTTCGCGGCACTGCTGGCGCGGGTGGCCGAAATGCCGGGCATCCGCCGGGTCCGCTACACCACGTCGCATCCACGCGATTTCGTCAAACGCATTGTGGAGGCGATGGACGCCAACCCGGTCTTGTGCGATCACGTGCACCTGCCGGTGCAGTCGGGGTCCTCGCGCATGCTGGCGGCGATGGATCGGCTCTACACCCGCGACGAGTACATGCGGCGCATCGAGTGGCTCAAGAATGCGGGGCGCAGATATTCGCTGACCACCGACATCATTGTGGGCTTCCCCGGCGAGACGGAGCAGGATTTCCAGCAGACGCTGGACCTGCTGGACGAGGTGCAGTACGACTCGCTGTTCAGCTTCAAGTATTCGCCGCGGCCCAACACGGCCGCCCTGGCGATGGAGAATCGCGTGCCGGAAGAGGAGAAGCAGCGGCGCCTGCTGACGCTGCAGGAGAAGCAGCGGGCGATCCAGATCCGGCGCAACGCCGAATGGATCGGCCGCATTCAGGAGGTCATGGTGGAAGGGCGCAACCAGGCGCTGGGCCAGTGGATCGGCCGGACGAGCGACAATCGCACCCTGAACTTCAGCCACCCCGGCAGCAACGGCGATTCGCTGGTGGGCCGCTACCTGCCGGTTCGGGTGACGCGCTCCGGTCCCAACTCGTTGGTGGGCGAGAGCGTATCTGTGGTGTAATTGAGAAGGGGGAGGGCGCGCTATGGAAGTCGAGATGAAGATTCGCGGGCTGATGATGGATCCCGTTACCAATATGCCGATCGTCATCCTGAAGGATCTTGGCGGCAACTCGGTGCTCCCCATATGGGTTGGCGTTTACGAGGCGAACGCCATCGCCCTGGAAATCGAGAAAGTCTCCACGCCGCGGCCGATGACGCACGATCTGATCAAGAGCCTGCTGATGGGTCTGAATACGGCGCTGCGCAAGGTGGTTGTCAGCGAACTGAAAGACGACACCTTCTACGCGGTGATCTGGCTGGATCGCGATGGCGAACTGATCAGTGTGGATTCGCGACCCAGCGATGCGCTCGCCCTGGCACTGCGCCTGGATTGCCCCATCTACGTGGAAGAGGCGGTGCTCAAATCCTCGTCGAAGGCGACCGCCACCGCGGATAAAGCCGCCAACAACGAGGAACTGCGCCGCTGGCTGGAGGGCCTCAACGACGAGGACCTTGGCCGCTACAAAATGTGAGCCCGGAAGTTCTCTCACGCCTGGCCGAACTGCGGATTGAACGAATCGCCGAGGCCAAAGAATACGTAGTGTACGGGCGGGGAGCTTGTGTGGCTATGGTGCACGACGCCTCGCTGGGCAGTTCGGGCTACATGACGGAAAATGGTTTGTCTTACCTGTACTGGCGTGAGGGTAAGGCCTGGCTGGTTTCCAAAGGCAGCGAAGTCGTGGCCGCACCAGAACAGGTGGAAGAAATTCAAACGTTTTCCGAAGATCTGAAAAAGGCATTGGGGCCGCAGATGAACGCGGATGAACGCGGATAAGATTGTATTTATCGGCGTTTATCTGCGTTCATCCGCGGCCTGATTTGACTCATGTCCATTTACGAAACTCTTGAAAAGCGGGGGCTGATCGCGCAGTGTACCGATCCGGGGCTGGGCGAGCTGCTGGCAAAGGAGCGCTTCACAATTTATGTGGGGTTCGATCCCACATCTTCGAGTCTGCACCTGGGCAACCTGGTCCCGATCATGGCACTGGCGCATTTTCAGCGCGCCGGGCACGCGGTGCTGGCGCTGGTGGGCGGCGCGACGGCGATGGTGGGCGACCCGAGCGGGCGCAGCGACGAGCGCAATCTGCTTTCCGCCGGGCAAGTGAAGCAAAATGCCGAAGGCGTGCGTCAACAGCTCAGCCACTTCCTGGATTTCGAGGGGCCCAACGCCGCCGTCATGGTGGACAACTACGACTGGACCTCGCGCATGTCGTTCATCGACTGGCTGCGCGACGTGGGCAAGTATTTCACAGTGAACTACATGGTGGCCAAGGAATCGGTGAAGAGCCGCATGCAGAGCGAGCAGGGCATCAGCTACACCGAATTCAGCTACATGACCATGCAGGCGTACGACTTTCTGCACCTGTACGATCAGTTCGGCTGCAAACTACAGGGAGGAGGCAGCGATCAGTGGGGCAACATCACCGCGGGAATCGACCTGATCCGGCGACTGCGGCAGACGCAAGCTTACGGACTCACGTTCCCGTTGATCACTACGGCGAGCGGCGCCAAGTTCGGAAAATCCGCCGGGAACGCGTTGTGGCTGGACGGCGAGCGGACGTCACCGTGGGAGTTTTATCAGTACCTGGTGCGGCAGGACGACCGGGACGTGGCGCGCTTCCTGCGAATTTACACTTTTCTTCCGGATGCCCGGATCGAAGAACTGGAACAGCAGATTGCGGAGCATCCCGAGCAGCGCGCGGCGCAGAAGGCGCTGGCGTACGAGGTGACGGCGATCGTCCACGGCGCGGAAGTGGCGCGGGAGATTCAGCGCGCCGCGGAGATTGTATATGACGATCAGATTCAGGGCATCAGCGATCGCACTTTGCGCGATGTATTTGCCAGTGTGCCCTCGGTGGATGTGGCCGCGGCCCAGGTTTCGGCCGGCATCGATATCCTGGACCTGATTATTCAGAGCGGCATGGTGAAGTCGAAAGGCGAGGGGCGACGGTTGCTGGATGCCGGAGGCGTCTACGTGAATAATCTGCGGGTGGGGGGCGGCATGAAGATCACTCCCGAGCATCTGGCGTCGGAGTCGCTCATCGTGCTGCGCAGCGGCAAGAAGAACTACTTCCTGGTACATGTAAATCAGTGATGTCGCGCTTCGCCTCACTATAAAGGGCCATGACATTCCCTACGCATTAGTGCGAGATTGGAAGACGGGTGAGAAAGCTCTTTTACTGGAAGCTGAAGAAGCGCGAGATCAATCTTGGCGAACGCACCGCCGTGATGGCGGTGTTGAATCTGACACCGGATTCGTTCTCGGACGGCGGGAGGTATTCGGACCCCGATCGGGCTTTTGCGCGGGCGCTGGAACTGGAAGAGCAGGGCGCGGACATTCTCGACATCGGCGCTGAATCTACCCGACCCGGTTCGCAGCGTATCGCGGCGGCTGAGGAGATGCGCCGGCTCATCCCGGTATTGAAGCGGCTGAGGGACCGGCTGGCCATTCCGATTTCGGTGGACACGTACAAGGCGGAAGTGGCGGAGCGCGCGCTGGAACTGGGCGCGGAGATTATCAACGATCCATCGGGACTGACGTGGGAGCCGCAACTGGCGCGCATCGTTTCCAACCACGATGCCGGCCTGGTGGTAAACCACATGCGCGGAAGGCCGGAAACATGGGCCAAACTGGCTCCCATGCCGGATCCCATGGCGACCATCGCGCACGAGTTGGAGGCGGCGATCAGCCGGACTCGCGGGGTGGGAATCGACAAATCGCGGATTGTGGTGGATCCGGGAATCGGCTTCGGCAAGCGGAAGGAGCAGAACTCGCTGATCCTGGGCCGCCTGGAGGAATTGGGCGGGCTGGATATGCCGATTCTGGTTGGCCCTTCGCGAAAACATTTTTTGAGTCACGAAACGGAGCAGGAAACGCGCTTTGCCACGGCTGCGGCCGTGACGGCGTGTGTGTTGGGTGGTGCGCACATCGTGCGAGTGCATGACGTGCGCGAAATGCGTGCGGCAGCGGACGTTGCAGATGAGATTCTGCGCGCCCGAGCCGGGTAATTGTACGTCCAATCTCGAAAGGAGTGCTATGTCGCGAATCCTTCTTTGCCTTGCCTTCCTCGGACTATCTTTCGGACAGTCTCTACCACACCGGGGCGAGTATGCACTGATCCTTCAGGATGCCCCGGTAGCTCAAAATACCCATTCGCGTGCCGAACTGGCAGGCGCCGCGTCACAGGCTCGATTGCAAGCCGTGCGCAAGGCGCAGAGCCCGGTGCTGGCGGAGTTACAACGCCGCAAGATCCACGTGAATTACGCTTCGCAGGTGCTGGTGAACGCGATCTTTGTAAACGCCCCGGGCCAAGACGCCGCGCAGTTGCGCACTATCCCGGGGGTGGCGCACGTGCAGTATCTGCCGCCGGTGACGCGAGACCTCAATACGGCTCTCAATCTGGAAAACGTGTCGGCGGCCTGGAGCGCGGTGGGAGGCGCGGCGAATGCGGGGGCCGGCATCAAGATCGGCATCATCGACACGGGTATCGATCAGAATCACCCCGGGTTTCAGGCTCCCTCGCTGAAGCCGCCGTCGGGTTTCCCCAAGGGCGATTCGAATGTTAATAACTTCACTAACAACAAGGTCATTGTGGCGCGCAGTTATGTAGGGCTGATCGCGCAGCAGTACGACAGTCCGGACGATCTGACGGCCAGCGACCATGTGGGCCACGGCACGGCGATCGCCATGATTGCGGCGGGAGTCAGCCACAATTCTCCGATTGGGCACGATTCAGGGCGTCGCGCCCGCGCGCATTCCTGGGAAATTATAAGATCTTCGGTTCGCCCGGCGTGAATGATTTCACACTGGTGTCGGCCATGACGCAGGCGCTGACAGATGCTTTGGCGGATGGCATGGACGTGGTGACGTTCTCCATCAACGAAGGCGATCCCGCGCTGTACGGCCCTCTGGATTCGTGCGATCCGCAAGTCCTGCGGCGGCCAATGCGATGTGCGGGCGCAGGCAGTGGAATCGCGCAGTGCAAATGGCCTGGTAGTGGTGGCATCCGCGGGCAACAGCAACGGGATTGGCGTGCAGCCTGTTACCCTTAGTTCCGTTCACACCCCGGGCACGGCGCCTTCCGCCATCACTGTCGGCGCCACCACCAACGCGCACCAGGTGTTCCAGGCGGTACATGTTACCAGTTCCGGCGCGCCTTCCAACCTGCAAAGCATTCACGCCCTGTTCAGCGACGGGCCGCATGTCGCTTCGCCGGTAACCGGGAAGTTGATCGATGTCACCACTCTGGGCAACGATGGCCTGGCTTGCACGGCGCTGCCCGCGGGCTCGCTGGCCGGTGCGATTGCGTTGATTCAGCGCGGCACCTGCCTGTTCAGCACCAAGGTCAATAACGCACAGGTTGCCGGCGCCATAGGCGTGATCATCTACCAATCGAGCGGGATCGGACACGATATACAGCACCTGGTACGCGCAGGATACGGGCATTCCCGCGATGATGATCGGCAATACGGACGGCATCGGCGCTCAAGAGTTATACGGGACGCAATTCGGGAGTGACCGTAGTCGCTGGATCCTACGCCTGGCACCGCGACGGGCACGCAGAACCAGGTGGCGGCGTTTCTCCTCGCGCGGCCCTTCGATCGGCAATTTCTCCAGTTCTGCGGTATGCCCTGTGCGTCCAGCCCGATGCTCGTTGAAGCCGGAACTGGTAGCGGTGGGGCGACGGCATTTATACTGCCACGCAGAAGCTCGATCCTAATGGCGATACCTACAACGCGTAGGGCTATGCAGGGGTATCGGGGACCAGTTTGCCGTACCGATGGTCGCGGGTGCGGTGGCCATCGTCAAGCAGAAGTTTCCAACACTGACGCCGGCGCAACTGAAATCGGCGGTGGTGAATAGCCGTCGACCCGCAAAGCCTGCTCGATATCGACGGCAGCGCAGGCCGCGTGTCAATGCCGTGGGCGCCGGCAAACTGAATGTGGGCAATGCGGTCAATGTGGCCGCCACGCTTGAGCCGGCCACGCTTTCCTTTCGGCGTAGTTGGCTCAGAGTGCGCTACCGATCCGGCTTACCCTGAAGATCACCAATGTGAGCAGCGCGACGCCATCTTCAACCTTGCGGTGCAGCCGCGGGATAGTTCCACCGCCACGGTGCAGCTTTCCATCAAGCGTCACGCTGCCATCTGGCCGCCAGCACGACCATTGACGTGACGCTTCAAGGGCACGCCAGCCCGCCGCCGGATCGTACGAAGGCTACATCGTGGTTACTGGTGCTGGCCCGACCCTGCGAGTGCCCTACGAGTACCTGCTGGTGGCGAACAGCGTGCCTTACGACATGTTTCCCGTTTTAACCCCGGATTCACGGGCGGGGTGGGCGATAACGCCTCTAACAACCTGGCGTCGCTAATTGCATTCCGCCTGGTGGATCGCTACGGCGTGCCGGTGCTGAACACGCCGGTGCATTCAGCGTGCTCTCGGGCGGCGGATCCATTGCGCTCGGCGACCCGGCTACGACCAATTACGGGCTTGCCGGCGCGGACGTCAACCTGGGCACCACTCCGGGCGATCAATTCTTCCAGGCGATCGCGGGAGGTCTTTCGTACACGTTCCACGGATACGTCCGGCCATTACCCCACGATCTCCAACAACGGCGTGGTGGACGCGGCCACTAACCAGGTGGGCAACGGGCTTGCTCCGGGCTCGTATATCTCGATCTATGGAAGTGACTCTGGCCGATGCCACGGAGGTCTACTCTACACCCTCGCTGCCGGTATCGCTTTCCTACGGCAGCATTACTTTCGATGGCGGCGGGTCTGAGTTTGCCCGGCCACCTCCACTTTGTCAGCCCCAAGCAGATCAATGTACAGATCCCGTGGGAGTTTCAGGGGCAGACGTCGGTGCAGATGTCAGTCATGTCGAACTATCTGTACAGCGCCTACTATACAGTTCCGCTGGCCACCTACTCGCCGGGGTTCTTTGCGAATTCCGGTGCCGCGGCGGTCTATGACTATACCTCGGCCTCGATTGTCACCAGCAGCAATCCAGCCAAGCGGGGCGACGTGATCGAACTATACGTCAACGGCCTGGGTCCTGTGAGCAACGCCCCGGCGTCGGGCGACCCGGCTTCGTTGACCACCCTATCAAGTACAATGACCACTCCGACAGTCACGCTGGGCGGGGTCAATCTGCCGGTCAGTTTTGCCGGGCTGGCGCCGGGGTATATCGGTCTGTACCAGGTGAATGCGACGATACCGGCCAATGCGCCCACGGGCAACCAGCCGTTGATCATCAGCATTGGAGGCGTGGCCTCGCCATCGGCAACCCTTCCTGTGCAATAAGAGTACGAAAACGGCTATTGGCTGCGCTAAAATAGACAATTGTAGTTCCTGTATGATTGCCGACAGGAATGCTAACGATTGTCTATGCGGCGCCCCTGGGTCTTCCTTCTTTGCTTGCCGGCATTTTGTGCCGAGGTTGTTCCAAACCGTTATATCGTCGAGCTTTCGACGGAATCCGTGGGTGCCTATGTAGCTCGTACGGCCTCTCGGGGCGCTGGTAAGGCGCTGCTGCACAGCGCGGCGGCGCAGCGGCAACGCACGGCGATCCGCAGCCAGCAGGCGGCCGCCAGGACCGGTATCGAGGCAGCCCAGGGCAGAGTACTGGGCGCAGTTGAAACGTTGAACAACGCCCTGGTGGTGGAGATTGCAGACTCTCAGGCTGCCCGCCTGGCGTCCCTCCCCGGTGTGGTGAAAGTACTTCCTGTGCACACGCTGCGCCCGTTGCTGGATCACGCCTTGCCTTTGCACAATGTGCCGCAAGCCTGGAGCCAGGTGGGGATCTCGAATGCGGGGGCGGGAATCAAAATCGGCATGATCGATTCGGGAATCGATATCGGCCATCCCGGGTTCGCCGATGGCGGATTCACCATGCCCGCGGGCTTTCCTCTGGCCGACACTCAAGCCGACCTGGCTTACACCAACAACAAGGTGGTTGTGGCGCGCAGTTACGCCAACCTGTTTGCCACTGTGGACCCGGACCTTTCGGCGGCGGACCACCTGGGACATGGAACGGCTACCGCCATGGTCGCCGCGGGAGTTTCCAACGCAGGTCCTCTGGCCACCATCAGCGGCGTGGCGCCGCAGGCCTGGCTGGGCAGTTATAAGGTGTTCGGAACGCCCGGCTACAACAGCACCGCTTCCGACGACATCATCATGTTGGCGATTAACGACGCCGTCAACGATGGCATGGACATCATCAACCTGAGCCTGGGCGGGCTGGCTTTCAACCTGGATGCCGATACCGAAGCCCAGATTCTGGATGTGGCCGATTCGTTGGGGGTCATCGTGGTGGCGGCGGCGGGGAATGGCGGTTCCGACCCGTACACCATCAACTCTCCGGCCGACGCGCCTTTGGCAATCGCCGCCGGCGCGATGAACAACGACCGCTTTTTCGCGGATGGCGTGGTGCTGCCGGACAACAGCAGCCTGGTTGCGGTGCCGGGCAACGGGACTTATCCATCGGCTTCCATTACCGGTTCCCTTACCGATGTTTTCAGTGTGGACGGCAACGGGCTGGCCTGCTCTTCGCTGCCCGCAGGGTCGCTGACGGGGACCATCGCCCTGATCTTCCGTGGGACCTGCACTTTCGAATCGAAGATAAACAATGCGCAGGCGGCCGGGGCGGCGGCCGTGGTGGTGTACGACAATATCGATGGTGAAGCTATCCCCTTGATGGCCGTAGGCGCCGCGACGGTTCCCGCCGTGATGATTTCCAACGCCGATGGCCTGACGCTCAAGCCCCAGGCGGTGAACGGCTTTGCGGTCACCGTGCAATTGGTCCCGGGAGCGTTCTACACCAATCCCGCGGGCATTGCGAGTTTCTCGGCGCGCGGCCCGAACATCGACTTCTCCATCAAGCCGGACGTGCTGGCGGTGGGCGTGAATGTCTACACGGCGGCGGAAAAGCTGGATCCCAACGGCGAAGTGTTCAGCTCCGATGGTTACGCCATCGCGGCCGGAACCAGCTTTGCCGCTCCCCTGGTGGCGGGCGCCGCGGCCATTGTGAAGCAGGCGCGTCCGGGCCTGACGGCGGACCAATACCGTTCGCTACTGGTCAACTCAGCGGCTCCGGCGTGGCTTGCACCGGGCACCGCGGCCAGTGTGCAGCAGGGCGGGGCGGGGGTGTTGGACGTGCTGGCGGCGTTGAATTCGACGGTGGCGGCCGCTCCTGTTTCGCTCAGCTTCGGCGCGGGCGGGAGCACGGTAGGCGCCACGCAGAGCCTGACCCTGACGAATGTGGGAACGGTTTCGGACAGCTTCCAGATCGCCGTTGCGCCGGCGAGCAGCAGTGGGCCGGCGCCGCAGTTGACCACTTCCAGCGTGCAACTGGACCCGGGTGCTTCGGTGACTCTGCCGGTGGTGTTCCAGGCCGATTCCCTGACGCCGGGCGCGTACGAAGGCTTTGTCAATGTGCAGGGGCTGCAGTCGAGTGTCGCGGCGCATGTACCCTATTGGTACGGAGTCCCGTCGGATGTGCCGGCGCACATTACGGTGCTTTCCAGCACGGCTTCCGGAGCGGCCGGTTCGCGTATCGCGAATGCGATTCTGTTCCGTGTTACGGACGCTATCGGACTGCCGGTAAGCGGCACGACGCCCTCGGTCACGGCGGTAACGCCGGGCGCCAAGGCCGGCGCGATTGTGTCTGCCGACTCGTCGATTCCGAACGCCCTGGCCGCCACCGTGCAACTCGCCCCGCAGGCCGGCACGAACACGTACCAGATCCAGGCGGGCAGTTTAGCGGTCACCGTCACGATTGTCGGGCAGTAGTGACACTAAGGGCGGCCGCAAGCCGCTATAATGTGACCTTGGGAGTTGTCCCCGCCCGATGATCGATATCAAAAAGAAACTACAGGACGAAATCGCCATTCTGGAGCATGAGATGCACGTCGAGCTTCCCAAGGAGATTCTAAAAGCTCGTGCGCACGGCGATTTGAGCGAGAATGCGGAATACCATGCCGCCAAGGACCGGCAGGGGTTCGTCAACGCGCGATTGGGCCAGTTGCGAAAGCGCCTGGCCGAAGTATCGATGATCGACTTCACCAAGATACCGCGGGACCGTTCGGGATTAGGCTCCATCGTGGCGGTGCTGGATACCAACCGCGGCGAGGAGATGACCTACCACCTGGTGACCACCGAAGAGGCCGATGCGGCAAACGGAAAAGTCTCCACTACCAGTCCCATTGGCCGGGCGCTGCTGGGTAAGAAAGTGGGCGATGAGGTCAAGGTGCAGAGTCCCGGGGGAGTCAAGGAACTGGAGATTTTGAAAGTGACCACGATCCACGACGTGGACGAATGAGATGGCGGCAGGAAAGCAAGGTCGATGGACCTATACCGGGGCGATCGGCAAGGTCTTCGGTGTGGCGATCACGCAGATTGTGCGCTGGCTGGCCCTCTCGCGAATTCATCCGAATGTTCTGACGTTCATTGGATTGGTGATCAATATTTACGCCGCTTACCTGTTTTCCGCGGGGCATTTCCGTTGGGCGGGGGTGGTGGTAATCGGCGCGGGGCTCTTCGACATGGTGGATGGCAGGGTGGCGCGCGCCAGCGGCCAGGTGACGCGCTTCGGCGGGTTCTTCGATTCGGTAGTCGATCGCTATTCCGATCTGGCATTGTTCATGGGACTGCTGGTCTTCTACGCATCCATCAACCGCTTTTTCTATATCGTGCTGACCGCCATCGTGATGACCGGATCGGTGATGGTGAGCTATACGCGGGCGCGGGCCGAATGCACTATTCCGAAATGTAAGGTGGGTTTTCTGGAACGTCCCGAGCGCATCGTGCTGATCATCATCGGAGCGCTGTTCGACCGCATGGCGCCGGTCCTGTGGGTCATTGCGGTGCTCTCCAATCTCACGGTGGTTCACCGCATGATTTATACCTTCCAGGAATGCAACCGGCTGGAAGCTATGCCGCCGGGCGGAGATACACCGGCGCCGGTGCGGCAGCCGCTGGCACCGGTGTAGGCGCTTAGAAGTTAGCGTAAACTCCCTTACGGTCGTGGCTCTGAACTCGTCGGTGAGCCATCGCCAGCCCCACAATTTGTAACGTGTTGCATATTCCGCGCATCCCGCCTTTGCGTGACATTGTGTTTCGATGTTGGCCGGAATGGCGGTCGGATCGGAACTCGACGGAACGTGAAACGCTCTCACGCAAAGCCGCCAAGCCGCAAAGAGGCGTAGGGATGCGTCGATACCCTCTCCTTGGGATTTCAAGGGCGCAGACCTCGGTTATTACTAGATCATCGTTCTCTAAGTATCGATACAATTGACTCAATTTATGTTTTAATGGGTCATGCCCTTCCCGAGGAAGCGCAGTCCCATCCAGTTCAGCGAGCAGGACATGCTCAAGCTGGAGTCCATCCGCAAGTCTCGAACCGAGGAGAAGCGGCGTACCCTTCGGGCAGCTTTTCTTTTGGATTCGCTGTCCGGCCAGAGTGACGAAGCCATCGCGCAGCGCCATCACGTCAGCCGCAGCACTGTCGTGCTCTGCATTCAGAAGTTTCTTCAATTCGGTCTGGACGCAGCACTGGGAGAGTTGCCCAGACCGGGCAAACCGCGGCAACTGCCGGACGATGCGATTGCCTGGGTACAGCACTGTGCTTGCCAGAAGCCGAAGGAACTGGGATACTCCTACGAATTGTGGACGTACAAGTTGTTGGTCGCTCACGTACGCCAGCACTGCGTAGCGGCCGGACATCCGGCGCTGCTCCGACTGAGTCGATCCAAACTTCACAAGATCTTGCGGCAAGGCGAACTGCGGCCGCACAAGATTCGATACTACGTGGAGAAAAGGGACCGAGACTTCGAAATTAAAATGGCTAGCGTGCTGCACGTCTACAAGGAGGTCGAAATCGTCAATGAATATAGGCGGGGCGAAGCCGGACGCCAACTGGGCATGGTGACAATCTCGTATGACGAGAAGCCCGGCATTCAGGCCATCGCAACAACGACGCCTGATCGGCCACCTGTGGTGGGAACGCATCCCAGCCACCTTCGGGATGGAGAGTATGTGCGACTGGGTACGGTATCGCTATTAGCTGGACTGGATTTACACAGCGGGAGAGTGACCGAAACCGTTAGCGACACACACAACAGCGGTGATTTCATCGCTTTCCTACAGAAGTTGGACCGCGCCTATCCGGAGCACCATCAAATTCGATTGGTGCTGGACAACCATTCCGCGCACATCTCCAAAGAGACGCGCGCCTATCTGCAGACCATGCCCCAACGATTCGTTTTTGTGTTCACGCCGAAACACGGCTCGTGGCTGAATTTGATCGAGAATCAGTTCAGCAAAATGACGCGTACGATGCTCCGCGGAATCCGCGTAGCCAGCAAGCAAGAGCTGATCGACCGAATTCATCAATATTTCGAGGAGATCAACGCGGCCCCCGTGGTATTTCGTTGGAAGTACAAAATGGACGAAGTCATTATTGTATAGTTAATAAGAGAACGATGATCTAGTCTTCCAATATCACGTGCGCCATGCCGAGTTCGGAAGTGTGGGTGATGGAGAGCGCCACGTTTCTCACGCCCAACTTCTCGGCGAACTTCGCCGCGACCCCGTGAAAACGTAAGGTCGGTTTACCCGAAGGTAGATTGGCTACTTCGAAATCCTGCCACCTGACTCCGTGGCGCCAGCCTGTCCCGATGGCCTTCATACCGGCTTCCTTGGCCGCGAAGCGCGCGGCATAACGTTCGAAGCGGTTGGCCTTACGCTCGACATACGCGATTTCCGCAGGGGTATAAATTCGACCTACGAACTTTGTGCCGAACCTTTCGATGGACGCACGAATGCGCCCGACCTCGGCCAGGTCCACGCCGGTTCCTACGATCATGTTAAGTCCGCCCCCGAAGTCGTAATTGTAAGGGTGCCGTGTTTGACGCCCTTAGTGCTGATGAGGGCATCGGCCACCTTACGCACCACCGCGGATTTCCCGCGCACGACCAGCACTTCGAGACAATTGTCGTGATCCAGGTGCACGTGCAGGGTGGACAGGACGGAGTGGTGAAAGTCGTGTTGAATGCCGATCAGTTTCTCATTCAGCATGCGGACGTGGTGGTCATACACCAGGGTCACCGTGCCTACCACCTGGCTCTCCGGCGACTCCCAGGTCTGTTCCACCAGTTCGTCGCGGATGAGGTCGCGAAAAGCCTCAGAGCGATTCGCGTAGCCTCGCTTTTCGATCAGGCGATCGAACTTATTCAGGAGGTCGGTATCGATCGCTACACCAATTCTGCTGAGGCCGCCCATGCGTACACATATTAGCACCAGGGGTAAAAGTGCTGGGGAGAGAAGATATGCGGGGGGAGGGCTGGGGAGGCAGGAAAGGGGAGGGCGCTGTTCTGGACAGTACCCTCCGATTTCCCGGTGTCTATTGCCGTGGAGAGAAGTAATTGAGCGATCCTACTCCCCTTTGGCCTGGGCTGCCATGCGCTTCCGATGTTCAGCCCAACGCTTCTTCTGTGCAGCCGCAATGCGCTTGCGTGCCGCCGGGCTCAGCACGCGTTTCACGCCTGGAGCCTTTTTCTCAGCCGCCTGCGATGTTGGCGCGGCATGTTTGCCTTTTAGCTGCGCTTCAATCTCGCGGATACGTTCTTCGATCTTCTGCTTCTCGTATTGATAACCGACGAGTGCCATTTGTAAGGTGGTAACGTCGGCTACACTTCTACCTCGTGCCATTTTTTCTCCCCCGCACAATATAACATACGCTGACTCAAGCTGTGTCAATATGATTAAGAGCATTCGAGCTGATACGGTGTTCAAAAAGTACTATGCGAATGGTAGTTCAGCGGGTAACCGAGGGACACGTGACCGTAGATGGCGGTACTCGCGGGTCTATACGTAACGGTTTGGTGGTCTTGCTTGGCGTGGCTCGCGAGGACACTTCCGCGGACGCGGATTACCTTCTGGATAAGCTTCTGGGGTTACGAATTTTTGCCGATGACAAAGGCAAGATGAACCGCAGTATTGTGGACACCGAAGGCGAACTGTTGGTGGTTTCACAGTTTACTTTGTACGGCGATTGCCGCAAAGGCCGGCGTCCCAGCTTTGACCGGTCCGCCGCTCCGGACCAGGCTAAGGCCTTGTACGATTACTTCGTGGAGAAGGCCCGGCGCGGCCCGGTAAGAGTGGAAACCGGAGTTTTTCAAGCCTCTATGCAGCTCTATTTGGTTAACGATGGTCCTGTAACTATCCTGGTCGATTCGGCGGACCGTACCAGGAGGAATTAATCCGAAAGTAACCCAACAAAAAACGGCGGCCGGGAGGATCTTCCCAGGCCGCCGTAGGTCAAACTGCCGATTCCTTTAGTTAATTGCGATTCAAGTATCTTTGGTACAGCCGTGTCTGTTTGTTCTCCAGGGAGACCTCATTACCGTTGATGAACAGATGTTTTACGTGCGTCTGTATTTCCAACGGATCGCCGTCTGTAACGATGAGGTCCGCCACCTTGCCCTTCTCGACGGAACCGAGAAGGTCGCCGGCGCCCCAGATCTGCGCGGGATTGATGGTTAGTGCCTTGAGCGCTTCGTCGTAGGGGAGGCCGAATGCGACGGCGGTTGCGGCCTGATACGGAATGTTTCGCACAAACTCATTGCTGAAGGTGCCGAAGGCAATCTTGATTCCCGCTTTGTAAGCTTCTCCCGGAAGAGTAAACGCCTGGTCATAGGGGGAATCCTCGGTTTCGGGCAAGGCCAGGACGCGGCCGAAGACCACGGGAACATTTTCCGCTTTTAAATCGGCGGCAGCCTTGCCGATCTCGCGCGGCTGCAGGATAACCAACTTAATGTTCTGCTTTTTGGCCCACTGCACAGCGTCGTGAATGGTAGAAGCCCGTGCGGCGGTCACGGTTACAGGAAGTTTGCGGTCGAGCACCGGCAACATAGCCTCGAATTTCAAATCGGTCCGGAAGTCCGCCAGGTGGGCCGCTTTGGCTTTCTGATAGCGGCGGGCATTATCGAAGAAGTCATTCAGTTTGGCCAGCGATTCTTCGTAGTCACGGCGAGCGGTAGCGGCGCTCCCGGCAATTCCGGTCTGACCGAGTATCTCGACTACGCTATCCGGTACGGCTCCGCCGCGGCCGCCGCGGCCGCCGAGCGTGGGGAATTGTATGCTCATGGCCGCGCTGGGCTTGATGGCCATGTCTTCCCAGGTCCAACCACTGGTGTGGATCAGGGCGGCCTGTCCGGAGATCAACTGCCGTTCGCCGCCGCCTCCGCGCCCGCCGCCTCCGCCTCCGCCGCCCGACGAAGGAAACGTCATGGCGCTGGTAATGCCATTTACGCGCACTACGCCGAAATGCTCGCTATCCGGGTTGACGGCACTAAGAGCCTTCAACTGCGGCATGAATTCGCCCAGTTCGTTGGCATCTACCGTCTCCCGGGTAGCTTCAATCTCCGAAAGGCCGAGTTCCGTTCCGGAATCGATCATTCCCGGGTATACCCGCATGCCCTTGGCTTCGACAACGCGGGCCCCCTTGGGGGGCACGATTTTCGCGCCTATCCCGGTTATTTTTCCGTCCTGGATCAGAACGGAAACACCCTTCATTTCGCTGCCCGTAACCGGATACACATCAGCATCCCGGATCAGGATGGTTTCGCCGGCCGCTCCCGCGACCATAGCCAGGACCAACAGAATTCCAAACCGTTTCATCCGATTCGACCTCCGCGCCCGGTAGGCGCTCCCTGACGCTGCGGCGCCTCCTGCTTCAACTTCTCGAGCAGCTTTTCCTTCGCCGCTTCCTTAGCCGGACGGCCGCTCACTTCCTGGTCGCGGTCGAAATACTTGTGGCCGTCGATCAGGACCTTCTGCACCTTGGCATAGTCGGAAAGCGGGTACTTATCGTAGATCACCAGGTCGGCATCCTTGCCTACTTCGATGGAACCTACGCGATTGTCGATGCCCAGTTGCTTGGCCGGATTCAACGTCACCATGGCCAGGGCTTCGGTCTCGCTCATGCCGCCATACTTCATGACCTTGCCGGCTTCGCTGTTCAGGTGGCGCATCAGTTCGGCATCGTCGCTGTTGAGGCTGACGATCACGCCCTTCTTAGTCATCACGGCGGCATTGTAGGGAATGGCGTCGAAGGCTTCCTGTTTGTAAGACCACCAATCGCTGAATGTGGAAGCGCCGGCGCCGTGAGCGGCAATCTCCTTCGCCACTTTGTAGCCTTCCAGGACGTGCTGCAGGGTGCGGATCTTGAAGCCGTAATCATCCGCCACGCGCATCAGCATGAGAATCTCATCGGCGCGATAGCAATGCGCGTGCACGTACCGCTTGCCTTCGAGCACCTCTTTCAGAGGTTCCAGCTTGAGGTCCTTGCGCGGGGGAATGGGGTGCTCGCCGCGCGCCACCCTGGCATCGTATTCGTCCCACTCCGCCTTGTAGATTTTGGCTTCGTTGAACGCCTCCCGGATCACATCTTCCACGCCCATGCGGGTGGCGGGGTAGCGGGCCTGTACGGTTTGGCCGGCGGCGCCGCGGCCTCCCTGCACGTTGCCGGCGCGCTTGGGATTCTCCCCGAGCGCGAACTTGATACCCGGCACGGCGCCCTTGAATATCATGGATTGCGCGTCTGTGCCCCAACGCATCTTGAGCACGATAGTCTGGCCGCCGATGGAATTGGCCGAGCCATGCAGGATGTTGGCCGTGGTCACGCCGCCGGCCAGCGCGCGGTAAATGGCAATATCTTCGGGGTTAATGATGTCCTTGATATTGACCATGGAAGAGACCGAGACGCTGCCTTCATTGATCCCGCCATCGCCGGCGATGTGGGAATGGCAGTCGATGATACCCGGGATCACGTACTGGTTACTGGCGTCGATTACGGTGGCTCCCTGGGGAACCATGACCTTCTCGCCCACTTCGGCGATCTTTCCGTCTTTCACCACAATGGAGCCTTTGAGGGTTCCCTTGGTGACGGTCATAATGGTGGCGTTCTGAATGACGGTGGTTTGGGCGCAGAGAGGCGCCAGCGCCGCCAGTGCGATCAGTATCAGCTTTTTCATCGTTCCCCTCCCGGCCCCTCGGCGGTGGCCATGCCGCGGCCGCCCGCGGGCGCGGTTTCCGGCTTATATTGTTTGCCGTCCACGAATATCATTTCCACCCTGGTGCGGTCGTCGAAGATATCGCCGCGAGTTACCACCAGGTTTCCGATTTTGCCTTTTTCAATGCTGCCGACGCGGTTATCGATGCCGTAGATTTCGGCGGGCGAAAGGGTCATGGCGCGAAGCGCGTCTTCGCGGGAGAGTCCCGCGTCGATGGCTTTCTTGACGGCGCGCTGCAGATCGCGAGGGGCGTCGATGCCATCCGAGTAGAAAGCGAACCGGACGCCGGCTTTACTGAGGACGGCGGGAGCTGAGGGCGCCTTGTCGATGTTCTCCAGCGTGCGCATACTGGGCTCGGCATCCGGGTCGGTCTGCGGCGCCAGGGTGGGCCAGCGCAGGCTGATGAGCACCGGCGTGTTGTATTTTTTGAACAGATCGGCGGCGCCGTCGCGGTAGGCTTCGTGTCCGCCATAAATGATTGTGGGCTGTTTCAACTCGGCGGCAAAGCGCAGCATGCGATCTTCTTCCACCAGCCGGTTGGCGGGCAGCAGGATGCGCGGCGATGCCATCACGCCTTCCAGGGCGCGGTCATACTCGGGCCGCTCCATGCCGCGGGGGTCTTTGGCATAGGCTTCTTTGACCAGTTTGTAGTGGTCGGCGTCCAGGTAGACCTGCCGGATGTAGGCGATCACGCCCATCAGGGAAGTAGGAAATCCGCCGCCGAAACCGCGGCCGCCGGCCAGGGAAATGTACTGCCCCATGGGTGATGCGACCACCATATCGCCGACCTTTTCACCGGAGAGCAGGTCGATCACGCTTCCCTGCCCTGCGAAAATGCCGCGTATCGGGAAGGTGACGGCGGTGGTGATGCCGCTGCCCCGCACGGTTTCTATGCGCCTGTCGGTGACCGAAATCTCATCCGCGGCGACGGCCCAACTGGTGGTTTGCGGGCGATCCTCCGGACCCATCGCGCGAGGCGCTGGGGCCGCTACTGTGGTCGCGGTCGTGGTGGCATTCTGCCCGCGCCCTCCGCCGCGCCCGGCGGTTGCGGCGGCGGCCGGCGCCGCGCCGGGCATGCCCACGGTGCTCAAGGCGTCGATCAAGCCGGGATACACGGTGAGGCCTTCGCCTTCGATCACCCAGGCGTCGGCCGGCACCTGGGCACTCTCTCCGACCTCGGTGATGAGACCATTGTGGATCACCACCGTGCCCTTGTTGATGACCGGACCGGATACCGGCACGATCCTGGCATTGCGAATCGCGACGGTGACTGGGCCGTCAGCCATGGCGTACGCGCAGAACAGAAGCAACGCTGTTACGAGTTTTTTCATAAGAGTAATGTTGCGTATTATATACGCTTCGTTAAAATTCAGATGATCGACAGGGAACTGGGTAATGGCGCAGTGTAACGGCTTTTGGTTACGTACGACCAGCACCGTATACTGAGACTTGGCTCAGAAAAAGCAGATTCTCTACCGGGATGCCGGCGTGAATATCGACGAAGCCGACCGTGCCGTGGCTTCCATCCGCAATTTCGCCCGAGGGACATTTACCCGCGGTGTTCTCACCGATATAGGCTCTTTCGGCGCCATGTATCAACTGGCGGGCTTCCGCAAGCCGGTGCTGGTGAGTTCGGCCGATGGCGTGGGCACCAAGTTAAAGGTGGCGTTCGCTACCGGCCGCCACGATACGGTAGGCGAAGACCTGGTCAACCATTGTGTGAATGACATTGCCGTGCAGGGTGCGCGCCCGCTGTTTTTCCTGGACTATTTCGCGGTGGGAAAGCTTCATGCGGACGTGGCCACCGCAGTGGTGGCGGGAATTGCGCGCGGATGCCGCAACAACGAATGTGCGCTGATCGGCGGCGAAACTGCCGAAATGCCGGGGCTGTACGCGGACAGCGAATACGACCTGGCGGGATTCATCGTGGGTGCGGCCGAGCGTTCCGAACTGCTCACGGGAAAAGGCGTGCGTGCCGGCGATGTTCTTCTGGCGCTGCCCTCCACCGGCTTACACACGAATGGCTATTCGCTGGCCCGCAAGCTGCTTTTCGATGTGGCGGGGTACGGTCCCGACACAGTGCTTCCGGAAGTCGGCGTGACCGTGTCCGAGGCGCTGCTGGCCGTTCATCGCAGCTATCTGAAGCCTATCCGCGCGCTGATGGACGCCAGACTGCTGCGCGGCGCCGCTCATATTACCGGCGGCGGCATCACGGACAACACTCCGCGGATGTTACCCAAAGGGTTCGGCGTGACGATCGACACCAGCTCGTGGAAGGTGCCCCCGCTCTTCGAAGTCTTGCGGCGCCTTGGCAACGTTCCCGACGACGATTACCGGCGCACGCTGAATCTGGGCGTGGGGATGATCTTCGCGGTGCCGGCACGCGGCGCGGCGCGCGCGGAGGCGGCGCTCGAAAAGCTGGGGGAAACACCGTTTCGCATCGGTATGGTGACTGCGCAGCGGCGCGGACGCGCGCGTGTGGAGTACCGTTGAAGCGCCTCGGCATTTTGATCTCGGGCCGCGGATCGAACTTCGAGGCGATTGCGGCAAATATCGAACGGGGCGCGCTACAGGCGGAAATCGGCGTGGTCATCGCCAATCGCGCGGAAGCTCCCGGCCTGGAAATCGCGCGACGCAGGGGATTGAATGCGATTTGCCTGCCTTCCCGCGGGTTGGATCGCGAGATCTACGACCGGACCGTAGTCGAAGAACTGGAAAAATGCCAGGTCGATCTGGTGTGCCTGGCGGGCTATATGCGCCTGCTCAGCGCCGGGTTCATCCGCCGCTTTCCGCAGCGGATCCTGAATATTCACCCATCGCTGTTGCCGGCTTTTCCGGGACTGGACGCGCAACACCAGGCGTTAGCGCACGGTGTGAAAATCAGCGGTTGTACCGTCCACTTTGTGGATGAAGACCTGGATACCGGTCCCATCATTCTGCAACGCGCCGTGCCCGTGGATGACGAGGATACCTTAGAGACACTCTCAGCCCGGATTCTCAAAGAGGAACATGGCATTTATTCCGAGGCGATCGGTATCGTGCTGGGCGGAGCATACCGGATCGAAGGCCGCCGCGTGTTACTGGGATAGGCCCTCTGGCGCGGCGGGAGCGCCTGGTGGCCCTCTGTGTTGTTTTTTCCGTTCCAGGAAATCGGAGAGTTTCATCGGCGGACCGGGACCCGTGGCCATCTGCCGCTCCACCGCCCTTTGATACTGGCGCAGCGTTTCCAACCGCCGGCGCGGGTTCAGATTACACTGCTCCAAATCGAGCAGGAGAGTCAGCTCCCACGGCGCAAACGAGTTGCGGGCGGTGGCGCCGCGAATAAGTTCGCTCAGCAAGCGGCGAAACCGGTTGAGCATGATCTCCAGGTCCGTGGATTCAGACGCAGTCATTTCTTTGTACCCGGCAAATATGGGCCGCCGATGAACGCGGAGGAACGCGGATAAAGACCGGATATAAAACGACGTTCACGGGCGGCTGAATAACTGATCGGCCGGTAGTGGGAAAACCTTTAGCACTAATTAGATCAGGCTCTCGACATCGGCCGCCGAGCCATCGCGCAGCCAGCCGTCGAGCTGGGCCGGCTCTTTCAACTGTTGCCCGCGCCGCCGCGGCACCGCGACAAAGTTGCAGTTCCATTCGCTCAGGGCGGTCATGTCGCCCCAGAGTTTTTCGAACTGCGCCACCGGGAAGACATCCTCCTGGCCCTTGCCCCAGCGCTTCTTGACGTCCTTCAGGGTGATGTACGCCGGCATCCGCACGGCCACGCGGCGGACTGCTTCGCTCAACGTTTCGGCATTGTCCAGATCGCCGCGCGTGAGGTGGAACAGCGCCAGCAGTTGCCCGATGTCCACCCAGTAAGTGGCGCTGTTATAGAAAGACAGGCGAGACTCGATCTCCTCGGCAGGCAGGGCGAGTCCCTCCACTAAGCGGACACGGCCATCCACGCGGGCCAGGCCGCCGCCGCGATCTTCCAGGTAGCGCGAGATGACTTCGCCGGTCATGCCAGCGCCGCTTTCGATGTGATAGCCGAGCAGGGCCGGGTCGAGATCGGCGCCCATGGTATCGATATTGTGGACCATCAGGTAGCGCAGGCGGGGATGCTGCTCCAGCAGGCGGCGCAGCGTGCCGTTGCGCAGCAGGTTGGGCACCTCGTACCAATGTCCCACGGGATGCAGACACTGCAAGGGCAGATTGTCGTCGTAATTCGACGCCTCGCCCTTCTCCCGGGCCCACCCGATCAGCGCGGCGTGCAGGCCCTGGCGTACCTTCTGCGCCTGCTCGTCCAGCAATTGCTGCGGCATCTCTTCCCAGGCGAAGCGCAGGTCGCGCTCGGTGGGGACCAGGCGCAGGCCGATGGCGCGCCCCTCGGAAAGTAGCAACGGGCCGGGATACTCCTTCAGGTGTTCCGCGATGGCCTGGTGGGTGAGATGGCTGGTGGTGACCACGTGCGGCACAACCGCGCCGCAGTCGCGCGCCACGCGAGCGCTCTTGGCCAGGTGGACCTCGATGAAACTGCGGTACCGTCCGCCCAACCGGCAGAATGGATTGATGGCTTTGACGACTCCGGCGCCTTTGGTCCAGCGCGTGCCTACTCCGGCCGCCATGGTCAGTACGGCCACCATACCCTGGCGGATGGCTTCCAGTCCGGTGGCGCGGTAGCGGGTGTCGAGACTGCCGCGGGCGTCGAGGAAATCGCCGTCCCGCACATCGTCGATGCGCGTTTCGGGCGGCAGCTGGTTCTGCGCGAGTCCGATCCGTCCGGCGCGCAGGGCGGCTTGAATCTGCTGGTGCTGGATGGGGTCGAAGCCGAGCGTCTCCAGGAGCGCCGCCAGGGTCTGGGAACTCTTCGAGACCGGCTCGGGGGGCCGCGGCAGCAGATGCTCGAACAACTGTGCGGTGACCCCGGAGAATTCCGGAAGGTCGCGGCAGGCAGCTGCGAAGCGGCTCAGTTCACTGCGCCGGGTCTCCGGGATGGCGCGGGATTCGGTGCGGATGAGCGACGGCACCAGCAGCGCGTAGTACTCGGGCGGCATCAGCCCTTCGGTCAATTCCGCATGGCTGCCGCGTTCGTTGATGGCGAAGCGGTACACCACCGGGTCGATGGCAAACGGTACAGCGGTGGCGAGTTGCTGTTTGGTCTGGTGCAGGATGGCGCGCAGCTTTTGCTCGCCCTCTGCGCGGCGCGCCGGGTCGAACAGGAAGCCCATGCCGCCGCCGGACATGCCGCCCAGCATCCAGAATCCCCAGAAGCTTTCGCCCATGGCTTGGCGCACGCGTTGGACCAGGGTGCTGGTATAGAAGTTGCCGGCCCAGGGGATGATGGTCTGGATGGGGCCATCGAAATTGCGCTGGGTGCAACTGCCGACGCCGCGGATATCGCCCGCGCTCAGGCGGGCCACGACCTCGTCGAGCAGGCCGATAGCCTGATTGCGGGCCTGCCATTCGGCGGCGCTGCGCAGCAGGTATTTTTCGGTGACCATCTCGAGGATCGGTCCCACGTCCTGGGCCATGCCGCCGTGGACCAGGACCAGGCTCTGCTGGAGTTTCTCGCGCGTTTCGGCGGAGACCTGGTCCGGCCCGAAGATCTGATGATCGGGCAACAGGCGGCCGCGGCTGACGCCGAATTCGGAATCGCCCTCGCGGGCAGGCACGCCGTGAATCAGCTTGATGCCAGGCCACACGCCGCCGGAGTCCTGCCAGCCGCCGCCGGAGCCGCCGAGCCATTCGCCCAGGATGGCGCGCGCGGCAAGCAGACGGCGGTCCTGCTCCTCCAGCCCGCCGGTGAGGGCGTGAATCTGGCCGGTGGCGCGCATGCAGGCCGCAATCAGGCAGGCCAGCAGGGTGGTGGAGACGGCGAGGCGCGAGCCCTTGGGAATATCGTTGACCTTGCTGACCAGTTCGATACCGTGGCCGCGTCTTCCGGTAAGGCGGGCCAGCAGATCGCTCAGGGGTTCGGTGCAGATCTCCATGCCGGGAGGCACCAGGCCGGAGGCGATCACCGCGGCTTTGAGCAGACCCAGGTAGTCGCGCGCGAAATCGAATACCTCGGCGAACGTGGCGATATCGGCAGTGGCCGCGAGATCCACGCTGGTGAGGCGCAGCACGGGAGAGTCGATCACGCGGAAGTAAGCTTCCACCGGCGGAACCGGCTCGCCGGAGAGGGAGAGGTTCACAGAGATGTTGACTACGCGGGCGCCTTCGGGATAATCCATGCCCAGGAAGAAGATGTCGCTCCATCCGCTGTGAGTCAGGTCCATGCGCACAGGCGTGGCTTCCCGCAGGATGGAACGCGACAGCAGTTCGGGCCGCAGGCGCAGGGGATAATCCTCAGGATGCGCGGTGCGGAACATCCACTGATTGCCGCGCACGCCGCGGACACTGAGGCGCACCTGGTCGGCCAGGGTCTGGAAGCCCAGGGAACGGTATCCGGCGGCCAGCGCGCTGGAGATTTCGGCGCCCGGCGCCTGCCGCCGGAACACGGTGATGGCTTCTTCGAAGCGCCGCTGGAGCAGGTGCACGTAGCCCTCGTACGGAATCAGGGAGCGGGCGCCGGCGGGTGCGCGCAGCGGGATGTGGAAGCGGTGGATGGCATAGAGGAAGAAGAGCGCCCGCACGCGCTTGTAGAGACTCGGCTGCTGGCGCCGGTATTGCTCCAGCGCCGCGCACTCGGCGAGGAGTTCGGCGAGCGTGGCGGTATCGCAAAAGCCGTCGAGCGACTGATTGCGAATTTGCGAATCGGCCGAATCGATGATCTCCGTCAGGCGGCTCACCGCGCGCTCCGTGAGAGTTCGTAGTCGGCCAGCAGCTCGACGAGTTGCGAGAGCACCAGGGAGCGGTCCTGACCCTGGAAGGCGAGCGCCAGTTGAGCGATCAGCAGGCCGTAGCGGGCGCCCAGATCGTAGCGGCGGCCATCGTCTTCCCAGGCGAGGTACTGCTCCTGGCGCGCGAGTTCTGCGAGTGCGCCGGAAAGGGAGTCATGGTGCGCCAGCAGGCGCATCACTTCCGGAGTGAGGACGTGGACACCGAAGAAGCAGAGATACTGCCCGGCGCGCAGGCCGGGCACCATAAGGCGCTCTTCGGCCTCGGTGGGGGTGGGTTTTTCGATGACGGTATCCACTTTGTAGATGCCGGGCTTGCCGGCGACCGGCCGGCCCGAGACAGCGCCGAAGCGCGGCAGCAGGCTCTCGCGGGTGCGCTGCACGCCGGAGACGCAGCAGGATTCGGCGGCTGCCAGTTCGACGAGGCCCTGCACGGAGTGTCGCGAGGCGTTGACGTAGAGGTGATCGCCCACCATGTGGAGGAAGGGATCGCTGCCGACGAACTCGCGGGCGCAGTGGATGGCGTTGCCGTAGCCGCGCGGCGCGGGCTGCGGGACGAAGCGCACCGACCCGGCATGCGCGGCGGCCGCCTGCTGGTAGCGGCCCTCATCTCCGGGCCAGACCACCACGCAGACTTCTTCGATGTTGGCCGTCAGGGCTTGCTCGATGAGAACGCCGAGGATGGATTTTTCCGCGCCGTCGCGGTCGATGACCAGTTGCAGAGGCAGCGTGCGCTGGTTCGGCCCGGCTGCCGTGATGACTGCCTTTTTGATTCGCAAGTGTCAAATCTCCCGAACAAGGAGTTTAACTGATGGCAAGGCTTTGCCTTGATATCCCTGAGGGATATGGGAGTCGAGGAAGTCAGTAGCCAGGAGTCAGAATGGCGGCGGCTCCTACCGATTTCGACGGCAGATGCAGGTTGATCTGGTACAGTCGGGCCGCTCCCGGGGCGATATCCCTACTGGGATATGGCAGTCGAAGAAGTCAGTAGCCAGGAGTCGGAATGGTGGCGGCTCCGGCCGATTTCGACGGTGGATGCAGGTTGATCTGGGGTACGGGCCGACGGCTCCAGGCGATATCCCTGCGGGATATGGGAGTCGAGGAAGTCAGTAGCCAGGAGTCAGAATGGCGGCGGCTCCTGCTGGCCTATTGCACGGTGATGTAGGCTCCGGTGGGCGAAGCGAATCCGTTTACGGTGATCTGCACGGGTTGGTTGCCGCTCGGGGTCGACGCCGGTAGATGCAGATTGAGTTGGTACAGGCCGGCGGCTCCGGGGGCGACACCAGCGTACAACACGTCGCTGGCGGCCAGGGTTGTGGTGCCTACGGTCACCTGGATGGCGCCGGCAATCGAGGCGGCTGCCGGAGGCAGTTGGCCGGCGGCGTAAGGGGGATTGGTGAGTCCCAGGCCAGTGGCGTAAAGCGTCACGATGTCCCCGGCCTTGGCGGGTGCGAAGGTGCCGGTGGCCAGGAGTCCGGGAGTGCCTATGTAAATGCCGGTGCTGACATCCACGGCGGCGATGGGGTTCTGGCCGGAAGACGACGTCACGAAATAGAAGAATTCCGGCGAGGCGCTTTGCGCGGTTACCGTCTGCGGGCTGCTCTGCTGGGGGTTCGCGGTACCGCAACCGGTCACCACCTGCACGGCGGCATTTCCGGAAGCCACGTCCTGCGGCACCTGGAAATTCACCTGGTTAGGCGTTACCGCCAGGATGGGCGCACGGGTGGAGCCCACCAGGACGCAGACTCCGCCCAGATTGGTAGAGAGGCTGCCATTCACCAGGTTTGAAGCCGCGGCCACATTGAATGTTCCCGCGGGAGCGAAGCCGCTTCCAAAGGCGGCGGCGAGTCCATTCGGCGAAAGTGCCTTCACTGCCGGCGAACTGAGGCCGGCGCCGATGACGCCGCCGGTGGCGAGCTGCGGGCTGAGTGAAGCCGCGGGTGAGAAGTCTGCCTTCACGCTTTTCGGTCCGGTCATCTGCAAGGTGCAGGTAGTGCCGGTGCAATCGCCTTCCCACCCGGCGAACACGTAACCCGATTGCGGCGTGGCGGTGAGAGTCACGCTCGCGCCGGAATTCTGGAAGCCTGGGGAGGGCGTGACGGAGCCGCCGGCATCGGAGGTGACGGAAAGGGCGTACTGCGTCTGGAAATTCACGGTGATGGAGGTCTGGCTGGCGCCGCAGGAGGCGTTGATCTGCTGGGCGCCGGAGAGCACGTACTGTACACCGGCGGATCCGGGCTGCGGGCTGGGCGCGGTGACCTGGTAGGCGGTTCCCGGCTGCAGCGCCGCGCTGAAGGGAGCCGTGGCGGTTTGCCCGGCGACAGTCGCCTGCAATCCGGCGGGATTGGTGGCGATGGTATAGCCGACGCCGGTGGTGAGTTGCCGGATTCGCAGGTTCGACGAATCGGCGATTTGCACGGTGCACGGGGAAGCGGAGACCAGGGCCGAGGGGCCGTTGAGAGAGTAGGCCGTGGCCGGGCTGCCATCTCCGTTGTATCCGGCGGAGCCGTTGCCGGCCACCGTGGTGATGATTCCGTTGGTGTCCACCTTGCGAATGCGGTAATTGCTGGTATCGGAAATGTAGATGTTGCCGGCGGCATCGACCTGAACGCCGGTGGGCGCGCGCAAAGTGGCCGCCGTAGCGGGCCCGCCATCGCCGCTGTATCCGGAGGTGGCGGAGCCGGCGATGGTGGTGATGGTGCCGTCGGAGGTCACGCGGCGGATGCGGTTGTTGCCGGAATCGGCGATGAGGAGCGCCCCGGTGTTATCCAGGGCCAGGCCCTGCGGGCCACTGAGATTCTGATTGAGGGCGACACCGGTCTCCGCGCCGGGAGGTCCGGCCGTGCCCGTGCCGGCCACTGTGCTGATCACGCCGTTGGGGTTCACCTCACGAATTACGTTGCCGGCCTGTTCGCTGATGAAAATATTGCCGGAGCCATCCACTACCACGCCGCCGGGGGTGTGCAGCGTGGCGTTGACCGCGACACCGCCGTCGCCGCTGGTGCTGGCGGTGCCGGTGCCCGCGACGGTGGCGATGTCCTGATCGTCGGCGAAAACTTCGCGGATGCGGTTGTTACCTGTATCGGCGATGAAGAGATTGCCGGACTTATCGAAAGCTACTCCGCGCGGGCCGTTGATGCTGGCGCCGAGCGCGCCGTTGATTACTTTGCCGCCGTTGACGGGACGGTCGGTGGAGGTGGTATCGCCGGCATAAGAGGCGATGCCGTTGCCCGCCACCAGCGCAATCTCCTGGGTGTTGAGATTGTACCGGCGGATGCGATTGTTGTTGGTATCGGAGAAGTACAGATAGCCGTTATTGAGGGCAAGGCCGTGGGGTGAGAACGAAGAAATGCCATTGCCTGCAATCGTGTTGATGACGCCATCGGCGGCGGTGACGAGGCGCACGCGATTGTTGCTGCCATCGGCGATCAGCACATTGTTATTGCGGTCCGTGGCCACTCCCTGCACGTTAAGGTTGGCCGAACTTGCCAGACCCTGGTCGCCGGAGCCGCCGGCGGTGCCGGTGCCGGCGAACGGGGCTATTTTGCCCGCCGCCGTGATGGCCCGGACGCGGTAGAGGAAGGGCTCGACGAAATACAGGGTTCCGGCCTGATCCATGGCCATGCTGGTGGGGCCGGCCAGGATGGCGTTAGTGGCCACGTTGGGATCTCCGCCTCCACCGAAGGGCGAACCGATGGCAGATCGATCGATGCCGCCGTAAAGCTTGAGCGTGCCATCCGGTGACAATACGCGGATCCAGTTATTGCCGGTATCGGCGATGAAGATGTTTCCGCTCTTATCGACTAACAGGCCCTGGGGGCTGTATAGCGCAGCCTGGAGAGCCGGCCCGCCGTTGCCGCTGGAACCCTTGACACCCCCGATGCCGGCGATGGTAGTGATGATGCCGCTGGTGTTTACCATGCGGATCACGTAATTCGTGGTATCGGCGATATACACGTTGCCATGGGTGTCGCATGCCACTGCGGACGGGGCATATAAAGTCGCATTGACCGCCAGACCGCCATCACCCGAGAACGCCACTTTGCCGGTGCCGGCGAAGGTGGAGATGGTTCCATCGGGGGCGACGCGGCGTATCTTGTTGGATGTGGAATCGGCGATGTAGAGGTTGCCGGCCGGATCGAGCGCGAGCCCGACGGGCGTTGCGAGGGCCGCCAATGTGGCCGGCCCACCGTCTCCGGACGAGCCCGAAATGCCATTCCCCGCGACCGAGAAAACGTGGTAGGAACTATCGATCCGCACTACCTGATGAGCGCCTTTGAGCGCTACATAGGAGTTTCCGTTCGAGTCGGTAACGATGGCGGACGGCACATTCAGCGCCGCCGAAAGACCTGGCAGGCCATTCGGTGCGCCGCCGATCAGAGTGCTCAAAATGGACTGCGCACGCCCAAGAGTGGGTGTGAACGAGACGGTCAGGATAACTGCCCAGAATCTAAATCCCATGTTCCCTGTCATCGATTAGCCTCTTAATACGACAATCCCACGGAGACCTCAAACTGATTCTGGCGGGAGCTGTAAGAAGGGCCTTGGAAAGTATATCCCTGCCAACGGACATAACGAACTTCCGGCGTTAGCTTGATGCGCAACGCATCCACCACCCGGTAACCCAGTCCGACCACGACTCCGGCCTGGTTGTGACGGCCCACCGGGGCTGGATTTTCGTTGTAATCGGTGGTGCCATCGGCGTAGGAATACGAAGTTCCCGTCCGGACGCGGCCCAGATGCCGCAATTCCGCGCCGCCGAGGACGTAGATTTTTCTGAATTTTCCACTGGACCGGACGCCATAATAGCGGGCCACGAGGGGGAGTTCCCAATAATTGACCTTGGTGGTTTCCACCACGTGATTGTTCTTGCGGTCGTCGGTGCTGGAGTTGGGATCCCGGATGCCGGTGACGTAGTCGGTGGTCTGCTGGAACTGTACCGGATGAAAGTGAAGTTCGAGACCCAGCGAAAGGTGGTCGGTCAGGCGATACTCCACCGAAGGAGCCAACTGCATCTTTGCGGCATGCGCGGTCCCGAAGTAAGTGGAGGTGGCGACCGGGTTGGTCGAATTCACTCCGATGATGGTGCTGGTGCCAAAGGGGCGATTGGCAAAGTACTCGACCCGGAAGCCTACGGAGGGACGGCCGATGGGCGGAGCGGTATCGTCGGCGGCCACAAGCGGCACGGCAAACAAGCACGCAAAGAATACGGTTTTCAAAAAGTCTCTGACAATCATTTAGTATCTTTTTCCGGTTAAAACTGAAGACGCACCGACAGCTCCATGGATCTTGGCCCCCCCTGGCGATATAAGCCGTTGACGCCGCCGGCAAACGACTGATTCACCATTTGACTCATCACGCCGAAGGTCGGGCTCGAATAGTTACCGCCTTCCAGGGGAGACGGATTGGCAAAATTCGGGTGGTTCAAAATGTTATAGCCTTCAGCGGCAAGGTTGAGCTGGAATCGCTCCCCAAGCGGGATCACGCGGCGCAGGGCGAAATCCACCTGCACCAGCGAAAACCCGCGCAGCGAGTTGCGCCCGAGATTGCCCTGGGCATAACCGGTGGGGATGGTGAATACGGCTTTGTTCAAACGCCGGCCGCCGGGCACGTTGGGATCGCTGATCCATACCGAATTCAGCGAGTACGTGTAAGTCACGCTGGGCCGCACCTGGGCAAACAGGTTAGTGCTGTTATTGTTAGTGCTGCTGTTGCAAGTGGCCGTGGCGGTGCTGGTGGTCGAACTGGTGGTACCGCTGGTGCACGTGCTGACGGCTTCGATATCGAAGGGCAGGCCGCTGCGCGCGGTGCCCACCAGGTCCACATACCAATTCTGGAGGAGATAGAAAAAGGTTCCCTTGGGCGCGGGCAGACGATAGGTGCCGGAGAAGCTCAGGTTGTGCCGGACGTCGTAATCCGAGGAGCCTTTATCGCCGGCGCCGAAGAGGCTGGCGAAACCGCCGCCGAAGTTGGAATCGCTGGACGCGCTGTCGATCGAATGCGACCAGGTATAGCTGATCTGCGTCTGGAAACTGCTGCTCAAGCGCTTGCGGAACTGCACCTGCATGCCGTTGTAGGTGGATGAAGCTCCATTGGTCACGGTGCGCAGAATCTGGTAGGCGCTGCTGGTGCCATTCGAGGGGACGGTCTGGATGCGAATCAGGTTCTTGCCGCGGGTAGCGGAAGCGCCGATGCTGAGCGTGGTCCCCGAACCGAAATTCTTCTCCCAGGTGCCGTTGATTTCGAGCACCCGGGGCGACACCAGGCCCGTCTCGCCGGTGGTAATTTCCCCGTACGGACGGGTGGGTGGCAGGCTGGGAGCGACCAGGTCGGCGACGGGGAGCGGAAAGTTCACCTCGGAGATGGTGCGGACGTTGGAATAAGGCGCGCCGGTGAAGGCGGAGTCGACCACTCCATAACCCAGGTCGTAAAAGAATCCGACGCCGGCGCGCAGTACCATTTCGCGGCCGGGAGTATCGTCAGAGAGGTAAGCCACGCCGACGCGCGGGGCGACGTTGAACCACTTGGTGGCATAGATGGGTTCGTTCTGGGTGACGCCGGCGATGGGGTCGCTGGACAAGGCGAAGGGCTTGGGACCCCGGCGGGTGGTGGGCGCCGGGTTCAGGTCCCATCGCAGACCATAGGTCACTGTAGTGCGATCGGTGGCTCGCCAGGTATCCTGCCCGTATAGCGACAGGTTCTGGTAGTTCGGGTAGACAGTGCCGACGTTCGAGGTGACCTGAGTATTCAGGGCGACGCCGGTCAGGAACGATTCGCTATAGCCGGTGAGGCCTTCGAAAGTGACGTTCTGGCTGTAGGGAGTGCGCTGGTTGGTCTGCAGAAGCTCGCGATAATCCAGGCCGGCCTTCAGGTGATGATTGCCGAGGACGACCTTGGTGAAGCTGTCCACGACGTTCACCTGCTGCTGTTCATTGACAGTCCGGCCGCCGAACGCGTAGCCGGCGACGCCCAGGATATTCAGACTGAAGGAGCCGTTCGCGCTGGTGACGCCGGCGGGAAACACCAGCGAGTCGGGGAGGGGCGTGGTGCCGCCGTAGTTGTCGGTGGCGGAGCTTCCGCTGGCGGTGGAATCGGAGTAATTCACGCGCAGGTCGTTGATCGAGCCGTCGCTGAATACGTGGGTCACTCCGGCGGTGACGACTTCGGCGCGCGAAGACTGGAAGCGGATGATATTCGGGGTCGAAAGCCCGGACGCGCGCTGGTCGGAGTTGGACGGCGTGAGGCTGTAACGGGCGAACAATGTGGTATTGGGGCTAAGCGTGTGATCGATGCGCGCGCTGGCGAAACTGCTGTTGGCGGGGTTGGAGACAATCGCGCGATACTCCGCGGCATCGCCGCCGAGTTCGCTGCCGTTCGGGAGGGGGAACGCCTTCAGATAAGGGATTAGGGCGGCGGGAGCAGCGGCGCGGGTGGCCAGGTCGGGCACGCTGGTGACGATAGACTGGGGGGACCAGAGCTTCAGCTTTTCGAAGGAGACGAAGAAGAACGTCTTATTCTTGATGATGGGGGCGCCCAACACCCCGCCGGGCCGGTCCTGATGCTCCTTGGCCTTGCCGAGGCCGCCGGCATTGGCGAACCAGTCGTTGGCGTCGAAGGAATCGTTGCGCTTGTAGTAGTACAGCGCGCCATGGACGATATTGCCGCCGCTGCGGCTGGTCATGACCACCTGGGCTCCCGGCGAACGGCCGAACTCCGGCGCGATCGACGAGGTCTGGACCTTCATTTCCTGCATGGCGTCGATGGAAATCATCTGCGTGGAAGAGCCGGCGCCGGCGATGGGAGCGGCCAGGAAACCGCCACCCCCGCCGCCGGGTCCGCCGAAGCCGCCTGCAAATCCGCCGCCGGTAGTCGGCTGATTCACGCTGACGCCGTCCAGCATGTAGTAATTCATGTTGGAGAGCAGTCCGTTGGCGTTGAACCCGCCGTCGCCGCGGCCGCCCGCCGGCGTGGTGATACCCGGCGACAGCAGGATCAGCGATTCGACGTTGCGCCCGTTGACGGGAAGGTTCTGGATGTAAGAGCGGTCCAGGGTGACGCCTTGCACGGCATCGTTGGAAAGCGGTTGGGCGGTGGAGACGACCTCGACGGTAGTGCCCGAGGGCGCGCCGACTTTGAGTTCCACGCGAAAGGTTTTGCGGTCGCGGACCTGCAGGATCAGGTGATCCACGTACTTATCGAAGCCGGTGCTTTCGGCTTCGAGGATATAGTCGCCCGGTTGCAGGAGGTTGAAGATCACGAAACCGGTTTCGTTGGTTTCTCCCTTGGTCACGATACCCCGCTGCGATTCGGTGAGCGTGATCTTCGCGCCAGGTACCACCGCAGCGCTAGGGTCTACGACCGTAACGGTAAGGGTCGCCGCGTCTTGCCCGAAGGCGACCAGACTGCCGATGAACAGAGCTACAGCCGTAACGTTTCTGACTACCACCTAGGTCCGACCCCCTATTTGCAGATTCCCGCGCTTCCTAGAGCAGCGGGAGCCGAGAACTAATATTACCTGAATGCTGAGAGACGCCCTGCCGGCTGGACCGGAGTACGCCGCTTCATACAAATTTCACAACTCCAGATTGCCGCGATAAAACATGTCCTTCAGGGGAAACAACGCCCTGATGACGAGTGTCCCGATTTGGGTAGTAAAGGTGACCGTTCGATCCGAAAACTCGATGGTCTGGCGGTCTTGGGGAAAGGAAATCACGACCCTGGGCTCGAATTGGCCTTCCACCCATTCGGCGCTATCGGCGTGAATCGGATTCTTGCCTTCCCGTTGCAGGGAACTGGTCTTAAGAATCTGGCTGGCGATTTCCTGCTTATCGGCGGCTTCCTTGCCGGCCTTTCCGCCGCCCACCAGCGCGGACATGAAAGCAATCGGCATCCTGCTCATACTCAACACATAGTGCGGCGCGGAAACGGTAGCGGGCGCATTATTCTTACGGGCCAGGCGCACGGGAAGACCCGATTCCCAGCAGATGAGCACTTTGAAATCGGTGAGGGTTCGTTTGTCGCTGAGCCCTTCGGCGGCGGCCACGCGCTTGCCCTTCTTCTTGCCGGCACGGAGGGAGGACGGGGTCAGCTCGGGGCTGGTGACCCGGGCCCAACCAGACCGGCTCAGGATGGTTTGGATATCGTCGGAATCCCACTCGGCGGGTTTCTTGTCCATCCAGGTGTCGGCAGCACGTCCGGACGGCAGGCATACCAGCACACCTGTGGACGCAAGCAGAAAATCTCTTCGACTGCCGAACATTGCCGTTAACCTTTCGTGAATACATTATTATAACCTCGGCACTCTTCCACTGCAGACTGCCGGAACGCGATGTATGGCCTCTCCCTTTTGCAATCCACCTTCCTAACAGGGATTTGGGTGAAAAAATCGCCTGACAGGCGAAAGTGCGCGCCCCACCTAGTGACCCGAGGGCCACAACTGAGCGGTGGCGGCACGGATTGAAACCTGTTAACACGGTGCTGACAGTATGCGAAAGCGAATGTTGGCGTGGATTGCCGCCGCTATGGCGGCGATGCCGTTGTGCGGGGCGTCGTACTACACCGTCCGTCTGGACGATCCTAAAGCTATCTACCTGACCCGGGAGGGGTTTCCCGTTCATGGCGACGGCGTCGCCGACGACACCGAGGCGCTTGCAGCAGGCGATCGACCGCGGTGCAGGAGACGAGCGGCGAGGGGATCGTGTTTGTTCCCGAGGGCCGCTACCGCCTGTCCGCGACCCTCAACGTCTGGCCGGGGATTCGCCTCATCGGGTACGGCGCGGCGCCGGCCGGTGCTGGTGCTGGCAGACGACACGCCGGGGTACCAGGACCCCGAGCACGAGAAGCTCATGGTCTTTTTCGCCGGGCGCGGCGCCGACGGCGGCCAGCCGCAGGACGCGAACCCGGGCACCTTCTACTCCGCGCTCAGCAACGTCGACCTCGAGATCGGCGACGGCAACGCGGGCGCGGTGGGCGTGCGGGCGCACTACGCGCAGCACTGCTTCCTCGCGCACATGGATTTCCGCATCGGCTCCGGCCTGGCGGGCATTCACGAGGGCGGCAACGTCGTCGAGGACGTGCATTTCTACGGCGGCCGAGTACGGCATCTGGACGCGGCACGCCGTCGCCGGGCTGGCAGTTCACCCTGGTCGACGCCACGTTCGAGGGGCAGCGCGAGGCCGCCATCCGCGAGCGGCGGCCGGGCTCACGCTGATCCGCCCGCAGTTCCGGAACGTGCCGACCGCGATCGAGATCGAGCCCGGCTCTCCGGACGAGCTCTGGGTGAAGGACGCGCGCTTCGAGAACATCTCCGGGTCCGGCGGTGATCGTCAGCCTGGAGAACAGCGCCGCGGACCCAGATCAACATGGAGAACGTGGTGTGCCGCGGCGTGCCGACGTTCGCGCTGTTCCGCGAGAGCGGGCGGAAGGTGGCCGCGCCGGGGCCGGTCTACGTCGTGAAGGTGTTCTCGCACGGCCTGCATTTCGCCGACCTGGGCGCCGCGGCGGAGAACCGAGGACGGTCTTCGACGCATCGCCGATCGGCGCGCTGCCCGCGCCCGTCGCCTCCGACCTGCCCGACCTGCCGGCGCGCGACACGTGGGTGAACGTGCGCTCGCTGGGCGCGCAGGGGCGACGGGACGACCGACGACACGGCGGCGCTGCAGAAGGCGATCGCCGCGCACCGCGCGATCTACCTGCCGACCGGCAGGTACGTCGTCACCGACACGCATCGCGCTGCGGCCGGACAGCGTGCTGATCGGCCTGCACCCGAGCGCCACGCAGACTCGATCTGCCGGACTCGACGCCGGCCTTCCAGGGCGTCGGCGCGCCGAAGGCGCTGATCGAGGCGCCGACGGGCGGCACCAACATCGTCATCGGGCATCGGGCTCTACACGAACGGCATCAACCCGCGCGCGGTGGCGGCCAAGTGGATGGCCGGCGCGCACTCGATGATGAACGACGTGCGCTTCCTCGGCGGCCACGGCACCAACCGGGCTCGACGGCAGGCGCGAGAACCCCTACAACAACGCCCACTCGGCCGACCCCGACCTGCGCCGCCGCTGGGACAGCCAGTACCCGAGCCTCTGGGTGACCGACGGCGGCGGCGGCACGTTCTTCGACATCTGGACGCCGAGCACGTTCGCGCAGGCGGGCCTGCTGGTGTCGAACACGACGACGAGCGGGCGCGTCTACGAGATGTCGAGCGAGCACCACGTCCGCTACGAGGTGCAGCTCCACGACGTCTCGAACTGGGAGCTCCACGCGCTGCAGACCGAGGAGGAGCGCGGCGAGAGCGGGTTCGCCCTGCCGCTCGAGATCAGGGACTCGAGCCGGATCACGGTCTCGAACCTCCACATCTACCGCGTGATCAGCAGCGACCAGCCGTTTCCGTGGGCCGTGAAGCTCACGGGCTCGAAGGACATCCGCTTCCGCAACGTCCACTGCTACAGCAACAGCAAGGTGTCGTTCGACGCGACGGTGTTCGACGACGGGCTCGAGCGCGGGCTGCGCCAGCGGGAGTTCGCCTGGCTCGACGTGTCGGGCGAGCGCCGCGCCGGCGCGGGCCGACGGCGTCCCGGTGCTCGAGCCGGGAGCCGCGGTCGAACGACTGGCGGGCGGCTTCCACAACATCTCCGGCGGCGCGGTCGATCCCGCGGGCGATTTCTACTTCGTCGACGCGCACTGGCAGCGCATCTATCGCTGGTCGGCGGCGGACCGGCGAGTGTCTACGGTGCGCGGACGCTCCGCTCGAGCCGGTGAACCTGGCCTTCGACCGGGCGGGCAACCTGATGGTGGTCTCCTACGCGGGGAACGGCACGGTGTACACGTTCCGGCCGGACGCGGAGGACGACGGAATCACGGTTTTGAAGCCGCAAGCGGTGGAGGCACGGGCCGGTATGACGGCGGTGCTACCGGTGGGCGACTGGCGGGTGAACGCCGGCGCTTTGGGGAAACCGTACCGGCAATATGTGTCGCCGGACGGGAGCACGTTCCTTCCGGCGGGCGAGGATTTCGTGAGCGGGGCGATGAGCTGGGGCGTCAAGAGCAGCGCGCTGCTGCGCGGATTCGGACTGGGCCGGGCCACTCCGGGGAAGCCGTTTTACGTCACCGATGAGGCGGAGGTCCGGACCTGGGTCGGGACGGTGCGGCCGGACGGCAGCCTGGCGGAGATGAAACTATTCGTGAATCAGGGTGGCGAGGCGGTGACCACGGACAGCCATGGGAATGTGTATCTGGCCGCCGGGCAGGTGTACGTCTACACTCCGGCGGGGAAGCTGATCGATACCATCGAGGTGCCGGAGCGTCCGCTGCAGGTGGTGTTCGGCGGCAAGGACGGGCGGACCCTGTTTATCGCCGCGCGGACGTCGCTGTATGCCGTGCGCGTGCAGTAGCCGTTTCAGGCGAGAACGTTGACGATCTGGCCGGTAGTCCCGGAGGACGCGGTGGTGGTGGAACTGGCAGTGCTGGTCTGGCTGCTGGATGCGTGGTGATGATGGTGGTGACCCTTCATCGCCTGGGTCAGGCTGTTTGCGCTGCCGGAAGAACTCGCGGACGGCAAATCCTTCTGCAACTGCGAGAAGGCGCTCTGCGCGGTGCTGAGATCGCCTGACTGGAGAGCTTTGCCGAGGGCCGCGAAATCGGTGCTGACCGGGTTGCCACCCTGCGACTGATCCGGCAGCAATTGCTGCAACGCGGAGTAGGCTTTCTGGGCGCCGCTCAGGTCTCCGGACTTGAGGGCATTGGCCAGTTGTTTGAAATCCTGCATGATTTCTTTCATGGGGTTCTGCGCTTGCGTCTGACCGGAAGCGGAAGTGAGTGAAACGGCTGATGGTGACATGGCAAATATCTCATCGGCCCGGTCAAGGAACTTACCATGGCTCTTTGGAGTCAGCCCGGATGGGCTTTATTGCGCTTTAGTGATGGTGGCTGCGACGATGCCGTAATTAGCGAAAAGCGCTTCGAGCCCGTTAGCGCCTCGCGGCCGGGGATCGCCTGGAAGGGAAACAAACAGCACTGCAACGTGCATCGCCTTGCGGTCGCGCCATCGGTGGCGCAGGTCCGGAGCACCCAGGGGGCTGATTCCGAGCATGACCCCTCGCCCGAGTCCATGCGTCAGCTCATCCGGGACTATTCCGAATGGCTGGGTACACGGTATATATTGCTTTCCCAGGTTGCGCACGTCTTCCATCTCAACGCGCGGGACCGGGCTGGTTGTCGCAGCTTGTGCCATTGCCGGGGTAATGCCATCGCAGGTCCTGACCACTTCAATCAGGTAAGCGGTCACCCGGTCGTAGCTTTTGGGGCTAAGGCCAGCGGCGGAGGCAGCCTTTTCCATATATCGTGGAAACGCCGTCGCGAATTCGTCCGCGGTTCCACGGAAATTCCGATCCTGCGGAGTCAGGTTCACCGGCGGCTTTTCCAACTTATACGGTTCCATCATCCGCGCATCGAGCATGGCGCCACCCATGACCATGGCAAACCGCCCGTCATCGGTCTGAACCAGGAACGCGGCATTGCCACTGCGCAAGCCGCTGGAATAAGGGACCGGCAGGTCTTTACCGATGATGCCTTTCACCGCGTGCGCCACAACCGCAGTACCAGCGGCGCGAGCCAATGCAGATTCAGCACGGTCCAGAACAGGCGTTAATTTTGTGCCCGCGGGGAATAGCATGGTGTGTCCCGGGTTGTCGGGGCTGAAATAGTCATCGCTATTGAGCGATTGAAAATCACGCGCGTAATCCTGGTGTTTGCCGGTTTGCTCGTCGGCCGCAACCTGCGGTTGGACGAATACCAACTGAATGGGGAGGTTCGCGATGTACTTATTGTGGACTGCCAGCGTCTTCGCATCCGGATACTTGGCCGAAGGCTTGACCGAGGTAAGGAGGTTAAACAAACATGGCGCGGTGTCTTTGGGGAGTTTCTCCGGGTCGGTCAGGTCGCTCAAGGTCGCCTTGCTGAATGCGGGGCATGCTTTCTCTAACGCATCAGGTATCGCATCATTGCCTTTTCTCCGTTCGGGGAACATAACCGCCCTGAGGAATTTGAGGAACGCTGCCGTGAGCCGGAACTGGCTGTCATCCCGGCCGTGCACGCCTTTAAGCACGCCGTCCTTGTCAAAATCGAAGGCCAGGTTCGCCCCGGCACCCTGGAAATCGAACGCAAAGCCGCCAGGCTCCTCCCTTGCGGCAACGCACCTCAGTTCCCAATACTTAGGATTCAGCGATGGCTGAGACCCGAAGTTCACAATCGTGGGGGCTTCGCCAATCAGAAAGCTGCGCGCATTCAGTTCGGTCGGGTTATCGCTGACATCGCACGCCGGCCCCACCTCCAGAGGCCTCGTGCGCGCTAGGGCGGACGGCCCTTGCGACTGCGCCGCGAGTCCCGCCAGAGCGGAAAATCCTGTTAACACCAGTGCTAAGCACGCCCTGCGATAGAATGCCACCCTGGCAGCCCGTGGCAGAAGTTCCAAAAGACCGCTTACTAACGTGCGCGGCTCTGTAGATTGACTGTCTTGCCGAGCCGCGACCGTCAGGGAGCGAGTCTTCACCACTGACTGCTAGATCTCCTCGATGCAGTATGTCACAGCTCACGCATGTGCAGACTATGGCTCGCGCCCCGCTGCAAGGAATTGCGACGGCCCGTGCAGCAGCCACAACGCTTCGACGCACCAAGGGCTTATGGAGAGAGACAACCCGCAAGTGCAATCGCCGCGAATGGCGGGTCATTGTATTAGGGAGGAATGCGTCCTATATTGAAGGTGGAAGGAGGCGCCTATGGGAGTCCAGGAGCAGGCCTTTCGAACCTACTATGCCTCGATGAGCGACGAAAAACTGCTGGAAACGGCGGCGCACCGGAGTTCGTTTATCGGAGTGGCGCAACGTGTTCTGGATGAGGAATTGTCGCAGCGGCACCTGTCATTGCCGGAAGAGCACGTCGCGCCTGTAGAGCATGGCGGCGGCATCCTGCGGAGCTTGTCGCACCGGGTGCGGGCCTCATTATTCCGCTGAGCGGCCGGGCGTCCGTTGTATATTAGCCAAATGCTTCAACGGTGCTCTTGTGTCTTAGTGCTCGCCTGCCTGCCCGCCTGGGCACAATCCACCCCTCTTGTGGTGAAGGCCGGCAGGATTCTGGATGTTCACAGCGGCCAGTACCATACCCGGCAGATCATTCTGATCGAAGGCGGGCGGATTGCAGCGGTGGGCAATGCGGCGGAACTGGTGTCGAAAGTGCCGGCCGGGGCGCGCGTCATCGACCTGGGAAACGAGACGGTGCTGCCGGGGCTGATCGACTGCCACACGCACCTGACCATGGCGCCCAACATGATCGGCCCGGCGCACCTGCATGTCTCGGTGCCGCGCGAGGCGCTGATGGGCGCCCGGAACGCCCGGGTGACCCTGGAAGCGGGATTCACCACCGTCCGCAATCTGGGAGCGCACGGCTACGCGGATATCGCACTGCGCGATGCCATCAATGCGGGCGATGTGCCGGGTCCGCGCATGGTGGCGTCCGGACCGCCGCTGAGCATCACGGGAGGCCATTTCGACGAGAACTTTCTGGCGCCGCAGTTTGAAGGTCCGGAAGACGGCGTGGCGAACGGCGTGGATGGAGTGACCGCGATGGTGCGCCGGGACATCAAGTACGGCGCGGACGTAATCAAGTTCATGGCCACGGGCGGAGTGCTGTCGGAAGGCGACGATCCGGCGCTGGAGCAGTATTCGCCGGAGGAGATGCGCGCCATCGTGGAAGCGGCGCATGGCCTGGGACGCAAGGTGGCGGCACACGCGCACGGCGCGCTGGGAATCCGCAATGCCGTGCTGGCGGGTGTGGATTCGATCGAGCACGGCACGTATATCGACGCCGAGTGCATTCGCCTGATGAAGGAGCACGGCACGTACCTGGTGCCGACCCTGTACCTGCTGGACTGGTTTCCGGAGAACTCCAGCCGGCTGGGCATGACGCCCGGGGTTCTGGAAAAGGCCCAGGTGGTGATGCGGGTTGCCGGTGAGAACATCGGCGCGGCCATGCGGGCCGGCGTGAAGGTGGCGTTCGGCACCGATGCGGCGGTGTATCCGCACGGCCTGAACGCGCACGAATTCGCGGCCATGACGCGGAGGGGCCTGACGCCGCTCCAGGCTATTCAGGCGGCGACGGTGAATGCGGCGGATCTGCTGGGCTGGACGGACCGGGTGGGCACGGTGACGGCCGGCAAGTACGCGGATCTGATTGCGGTAAGCGGCGATCCGCTGGCGGATGTGACTGTGCTGGAGCGGGTGGCGTTTGTAATGAAGGACGGTCAGGTGGTGAAGCCGTAAGGGATATCGGCCACGTACACCTGGGTGGTTCCGGTGCGGTCGCTGGCGAAGGCAACCTTGGTTTCGTCGGTTGACCAGGAAGGGTGCGGATGGGTCCACTGCGGGCCGTAGACCGTGTCGGCGGCGTTTTCCATCCAGCTCAGGGTGTTGCGGGCGTGGGCGAAATCTTCGGCCAGGGCGTAGCGGGAGTGGCGCCATTGCGTGCCCTGGTTGCTGGATTCGCTGAGGCACAGCGGGCGGCGGGAGCCGGTGGCGGCGTCGATGATCTGCAGGCCTTCGTCGGGGTGGTTGGTATCGCAGAGGATGCGCCGGCCGCGGCGGTCCGGCGCAATGTGCCAGGCGTTGTAGTGGGCGATGGTGCGGATCTCACGGGTGGTCCAATCCATGCGGCAGAGGGCGCGGGGCCAGATGGTGAATACCAGGTCGCCGGTATCGCCGAGAAAGGTCTCGTGCACCAGGAACTCCTCGTTGCCGTGCTGGTAGAGGCATTCGAGGGCGGTGCCGTCGCGGCGGACGCGGTGCATGCGCGGGGCCGGGTCGCCGGCGAACTCGATCCATTGCGGCTCCAGCGGATGGAATTGCGGATGAATCACGGTGCGCGGGAAGGGAATGGTGTGCCAGCCGGAGCCATCGAAGCGGCCGGCGGCCAGCCCGTTCTGCGTTCCGGCCTTGAAGGCGGCGGTGAGCCACTCGCCATCGCGGCTGATGGAGCACTCGCCCAACTGGGCGCCGGGCTGGCCGGCGATGCGGCGCTCGGAGAGGGTGTGCCGGTGGATGGCCCACAGGCTGTCTCCGCGCGTGAAGACCAGGGTTTCGCCATCGGGATGGAGCGCGGCGGAAAACGGATGGATGGCTTCTCCGCTGGTGATCTGGCGCAGGACGCCCGAATCGAGTGAGGCTTCGAACAACTGCGCGGCACCGGTCCGGTACGAAGTGAAGAAGATCTCGCGGCCGCCGGGGAAGAACGAGCTTTGCAGAAAGTAGGTGGGGTGGCTGATGGCGCTGCCTTCGGTCACCTGCAGGACGGGCACGCCGGTGGCGCGGTCGCGGAAGGCGATCATCCACGCCCCAGGTAGAGGTCGCGCCCCTTGGCGAGCGCGGCGATTTTGCGGTCGGCCACGGAGCGCTGGAGCATCCAGAAGCCGCAATCGGGATGGATCCAGGCGACGCGGCCGGGTCCCAGCAGTTTTTCGGCGCGATTCAGGGCGGCGGCGATCTCGTCGGGCGTTTCGACGTGATTGACCTTCACGTCCACCACGCCGATGCCCAGGCGGATGCGCGGGTCGATCTCCCGCAAAGCTTCCAGGTCAGACGCGGAGCGGTGGGCCATCTCCAGCACCAGGTGATCGACATGCAACTGGTTCAGGAAACCGGTCAGCGCGCGCCACTCGCCCTTTTGGATGGTCTGGCCGCCGTAGTTGCCGAAGCAGAGGTGGACGGCGCGCATTCCGGTGAAACTATCGAGCACGCGATTGATGGCCGCCGCGGCAATCGGGCCGTCGGACGGGTTGCCGGGGATATTGGCTTCGTCCACCTGGAGGCACGCGCAGGGCAGACCCGCCACCTGTTGGGCCAGCACGCCGGCGATGGCCATCAGCAGGTCTTCGAAGGCGCCGTAATGCCGGTCGAGCAGGGTGCGCGCCAGCATGTAGGGACTGGTGACGGTGAACTTGAACGGCCCGCCCGCGACGGAGGCGGCGAGTTGGCAATCGGCCAGCAGGTTGAGCGAGCCTTCCGCCAGCGGCGCTTCCACTACACCCGCGGCCTTCCGGCGGAACCACATGGCGTGCGCGCGGGCGAAGGCTTCGTGATCGCTGCGGCCCACCTGCGCCCGGATGCCGGCCATGGGGCGGATGAAGTATTCGATCATGCCGTTGGTGTCGGGATGGTTGACGTCGAAGCGGTAGAGTTCGCCGTCGGTGGGCAGGTCGATGGCAGCCTGGCGCTGCGTGTCGAAGACCACACGGGTGGCGTCCAGGCGCGCCTGCTCGCTGGGCAGGGCGGCGAGCCAGCCGGGAACGGGATAGGAGCCGACGGTGGTGGTCAGGATTGCGGGTTCGGACGGCATTGTCTATTTGAGGATACGCCAGCGGGTACGCCGCGAGTTATCATGCGGTTTCCAGGAAGAGGAGGTGCCATGCCGCACCAATCGAAAGCTGCCGCCGTAGTGGTGGCCGGACTATTTGCCCTTTTGCCGGCGCCGCCGGCGCAAGCGCAGGGCGGCCGCGGCGGGCGTGGCGGACCGCCGCCGGTGACCGGTCCCTGGTCGGACCAGAAACTCTCTCCGGATCAGCGGGCGGACCTGCTGATCGGGAAAATGACGCTGGACGAGAAGATCCAGCTCCTGCACGGGAGCGGCGGCGGCCGGGGTGGCGCGGCGGCGGTTCCCACCACGCGGCGATCCAATGGCGGCGCGGGATGGGTGCCGGGTATCGAGCGCCTGGGCATTCCCGATCTCAACATGGCCGATTCGGCGGTGGGCGTGACGCGCGGCGCGGCCGAGAGCCGGTATTCCACGCTGCTGCCCTCGGCGCTGGGCGCGGCGGCGAGCTGGAACCCGGAGATGGCGCTGCTGTACGGCCAGGTGATCGGCCGGGAGCTGCGCGACCAGGGCTACAACATGTCGATCGGCGGCGGCGTGAACATCACGCGCGAACCGCGCAACGGACGCAACTTCGAGTATGCGGGCGAGGATCCGATTCTGGCCGGCACCACCGTGGGGATGCTCATGAAGGGCCTGCAGTCGCAGCAGGTCATGGGCGATCTGAAGCACTATGCGTTGAACGACCAGGAGACCGGGCGCAATATCGGCAACGTGATTCTGGACAAGCGCTCCATGCGGGAGAGCGATCTGCTGGCGTTTCAGATTGCGTACCGGCTCTCGGACGCGGCCGGTTTCATGTGCGGCTATAACAAGGTAAACGGCGACTGGGACTGCGAGAACGATTACCTGCTGAACCAGGTACTGAAGAAAGACTTCGGGTTCAAAGGATTCGTGATGTCGGACTGGGGCGGCACGCACAGCACTACGAAAGCGATTCTGGCCGGTCTCGACCAGGAGGAGCCGGGCAGCGGCTTCTTCGGCGAGGCATTGAAGAAAGCTGTGGAGAGCGGCGAGGTGCCGGAGGCGCGCGTGAACGATGCGGTGCACCGGATCCTGCGCAGCATGTTCGCGGTGGGCGTGTTCGACAATCCGCCGGACCGGCGAAGCGTGGTGGATGTGTTCAAGGGTCTGGAAGACGCGCAGCGGATCGCCGAGGAGAGCATCGTGCTGCTGAAGAACGCGGGCGGCCAGTTGCCGCTGAATGCCGCGACGCTGAAATCCATTGCGGTGATCGGATCGCATGCCGATGTGGGCGTGCCCTCCGGTGGCGGATCGGCGCAGGTGGATCCGCCGGGCGGCAATGCGGCGCCTCCTCCTCCGGGGCAGGCTCAGCAGGGCGGGCGGGGATTCGGATTCGGGGGCGCGGCGGTACGCAGTATTTCCCGTCTTCGCCGCTGAAGTACATCCGGGCGAAAGCGCCGGGCGCGAAGGTGGAATTCAACGAGGGCACGGATGTGGCGGCCGCGGCGGCCCTGGCGAAGAGCGCGCAGGTGGCGATTGTGTTCGTCAATCAGCCGATGAGTGAAGGGCGGGACGCGGCCACCCTGACGCTGCCGGACAAACAGGACGAGCTGGTGAGCGCGGTGGCGGCGGCCAATCCGCACACCATCGTGGTGGCGGAGACGGGCGGGCCGGTGACCATGCCGTGGGCCGACAAAGTGAACGGCATACTGGAAGCGTGGTTCCCGGGGATCGGCGGCGGGCCGGCCATCGCCAACATTCTGTTCGGCGATGTGAATCCCTCGGGCAAACTGCCGGTGAGCTTCGCCAGGACAGACAGCGATCTGCCGCATCCGGAGATTGCGGGGATGAACCTGACGCCCCCACCGGGCGCGGGACGGGGTGGACGGGGCGCCATGCCGGCGTTCGACATCCCTTACACCGAGAAACTGGAAGTGGGATACAAGTGGTACGACGCCCAGCGACAAGGTGCCGCTGTTCGCGTTCGGGCACGGGCTGTCCTACACCACTTTTGCGTATTCCGGTCTGCGCGCCACGGCTGCCGGGCACGGCGTGGGTGTCTCGTTCAGCGTGAAGAACACCGGCAGGCGCGCCGGCAAGGAGATCGCCCAGGTGTATGCCACGCTGCCGGCAGGCGCGGGCGAGCCGCCCAAGCGGCTGATCGGCTGGCAAAAGGTGGAACTGGCGCCGGGAGAAAGCAAGACCGTGAGCCTGGCGGTCGACCCGCTGTACCTGTCGATCTTCGACGAGGCCAAGGACGCCTTCGAGGTTGCCGGGGGCACCTACAAGATCTGGGCGGGTGGATCGTCGCGGAGCCTGGGGCTGTCGGGGAGCGTGGCTCTGCGATAGCAGGCGGAGAGTCTTCATCGCGGAGAACACGCGAAGAAGCACGGAGAAATCAAAGAGAAATTCGGATTTTTGTCTCCGTGTTTTCTCCGCGTCTTCGTGCCTCCGTGGTAAGTTTCTCAAAGTGCTGTAATAGATCTCGCATGAGATTTGGAGCGAACACGTTGATCTGGGCCGAGTCATTCGGTCCGGAGGAGTTTCCGGTGCTTGCGCGGGTGAAGGCGGCGGGACTGGATGGGGTGGAGATTCCGCTGTTCCATCCGGCCGGCTTCGCGGCTCGGGACGTCCGGCGGGCTTTGGCAGAGGCTGGGCTGGAGTGTACGGCCTGTACGGTGATGCCACGCGGGATGAGCCTGGCTTCCGGGAACCGGCAGGAACGGGACCGGGGCCGGCAACATGTGCGGGACTGCCTTTCCGCGGCCGCGGAAGTGGGAGCCGGACTGCTAGTAGGTCCGATGTATTCTCCGGTCGGGCACTTCACCGGGCAGCGGCGGACGCCGGACGAGTGGCAGCGGGTTGTGGAGAGCTGGCAGGAACTGGCGGACGCGGTTCAGGCTTCCGGCGTCGCCGTGGCGATGGAACCGCTCAACCGGTTCGAGACGTATTTCCTGAATACCGTGGCCGATGCGGCATTGCTGTGCGACCAGATTGGCCATCCGCGGATCGGGATCCTGGTGGACACCTTTCACGCCAATATCGAAGAGAAGAGCGTGGGAGCGGCGCTGCGGCAGGCGGGCAGGCACCTGAAGCACGTACACACGTGCGAGAACGATCGCGGCACGCCGGGCACGGGGAATGTCCACTGGCCGGAGTTCTTTGCGGCCCTACAGGCCGTTCGCTATGACGGCTGGCTGACCATTGAGAGCTTCGGCTTCCGGCTGGGCGAGATTGCGGCGGCGGCATCTATTTGGCGCGATCTGGCGCCCACCCCCGAATCGATCGCCTTCGAGGGCGTGAAGTTCTTGCGCGCGAATGTGGCGAAAGCGTAGCCGGAGCGTGTTACTCGGCTTTGCTGCTGCGGCGGCGCATGAAAATCACGACGCCGAACAGAACGGCGATAACGCCGCAAATTACGCGTAAAGTGACGGAATCCATAACAAGAAATCTCCTTCCCCGTACTTATCGGCAGATTACATGTTTTCGATCATAGGGATCAGATCGCGCACCAGGCGGGTAATCACCGGACCGACCGTGACAACGAACAGCGACGGCAGCACGCAGAAGAAAATCGGGAACACCAGCTTCACCGCCAGCTTGGAAGCGCGCTCCTCGGCCCGCTGCCGGGCCATGGACCGCAAATAATCGGCATGGCCCCGCAGGCACTGCGCGATGCTGGTGCCGAAGCGGTCGGTCTGCACCAGCACCGCCACCAGCTTGCGGATCTCCTCGACCCCGGTGCGGTCGGCCAGATTGTGCAGCGCTTCGGCGCGCCGTTTGCCGGCGCGCAGTTCCAGGTTCATCACGGCGAACTCGCTGCAGATTTCCGGATGCGCCGATTGCAGCTCTTTGGCCACCTGCACGGTGGTCTGGTCGATGCCCAGGCCCGATTCCACGCAGACCACCATCAGGTCCAGGGCGTTGGGCAGGCCGCGCGCGATGGCGTGCTGGCGGCGGCGGATCCGCAGCAGCAGGTACTGCATGGGCAGCGATGTATCCCAGAGCCCCTGCCGCGCCCACGCCCAGCAGCAGGTTGGCCCCCGGGGAACTGGCGCCCCACGCCACGAACGATGCCGCCGCGGTCAACAGCAGGGTAGATACCAGGCGAATGCCCTGGAAATAGCGCGCCGCGTCCGGATGGCGAAACCCGGCGCGAACCAGCCGGCGTTTGAGCAGAGGCAAGGCGCGCGAGGACGCCGGCACCGCCGTGCCGATACGGCTCACCAGCTCGCGCCAGACCAGCGCGGGAGAGGGCAGCCGTAACCCCGCCGGCGCGGGCGCCCGCTCCAGCCGGTGGACCCCCTGCGCGCGCCATCCTCCGGCGCGCAGCCCCGCCCACGCCGTCCCGGCAGCCACCAGCAGAAACAGAGCCGCAGTCAGCAATTCCAGCATGTCTACACCTCGAATGTCACAATTTTGCGAATGATCATGTAACCCACGAACTGCAATCCCAGGCCCGCGGCGAGCAGTTCGTGCCCCATCGGATCGTCGATGAAGAAGCGCGCATACCGCGGATTGACCACGAACATCAGCACCGCCACCCCGGCCGGAATGGCCGACAGAATGCGCCCGCTCATGAGTCCCTGGGCGCTCACCGCGCGGATGCGCGCGCGCAATTTGAAGCGTTCGCGCATCAACTGCGCCAGCTTGTCCAGCAACTCCGCCAGGTTGCCGCCGGTACGCTTCTGCAGCAGCACGGCGGAAACGAAGAACTGCACGTCCATGGAGGGCACGCGCTGCGAGAGCTTGCGCAGCACGATCTCGAGAGGCTGTCCCAGGTTCTGTTCCTCGAAGGCGCGGCGCATTTCGCCGGCCAGCGGGTCGCTGAATTCGCGGTAGCGTCATTTCGATGGCTACCGAGAAGGCGTGCCCGGCACGCATCGAGCGCGAAACGAATTCCAGGCAATCGGGGAACTGCTCCTCGAAGGCGTTGATCCGCGCCCGCATCTTCTTGCGGCGCGTACCACCAGGGCGCCAGGCCGAGCACCGCGCCGGCGGCCAGGGCGGCCAGCGGCATTGGTGTTGCGCAGAAGCACCGTGACCGCCACGAAGCCGGCCAGGAACAGGGCGATCGAGCGGCGCAGCATGCCCGCCGGTCCCCACTTGAGGGCCGCCGGCTTCGAGCAGGCGCCCGGTGGCTTCGCGGAGACGGAAGCGGTCCAGCAGGCGGCTGGTCAGCAGGCCCGGCACTTCCCCGGCGGCCTCGATCAGACGCGGGCGCCGGCGGCGCTCGGACGGTTCCTTTTCGGCGGCCGGCGCCGACAGGCGGCGCACCGCCAGCGCCTGGTCGCGCCGTTCCAGCCTTTGCCAGCAGCAAGCCGTAGGTCAGCAGCGCCGTGACCACCGATACCAGGACGAGCGGCAGCATCACAGGCCTCCGACGTCGGCGATTTCGTCGAACATCTCGGTAGGCAGGCGGATTCCCGCGGCCACCAGCTTTTCGTTGAACTTGGGCAGGATGCCGGTGGCGCAGAACCGGCCCACGCACGCGCCCGTCCGGCGTGAGGCCCTGCTTTTCGAAGACGAAGATATCCTGCAGGGTCACGATGTCGCCTTCCATGCCGGTGACTTCGGTGATGCTGGTCACGCGGCGCGTTCCGTCGCTCAGGCGCGAACACTGCACCAGGATGTGAACCGCCGAGGCGATCTGGCTGGCGGATGGCCGACAGGTGCATGTTGGCATTGGCCAGCGTGACCATCACTTCCAGGCGCGAAATGGCGTCGCGCGGGGTGTTGGCATGCACCGTGGTCAGCGAGCCATCGTGACCCGTGTTCATGGCCTGCAACATGTCCAGGGCTTCTTCGCCGCGCACCTCGCCCACGATGATGCGGTCGGGCCGCATGCGGAGGCTGTTGATCAGCAGTTGCCGCTGGCGCACCGCGCCGTGGCCCTCCAGGTTGTCCGGCCGCGTTTCCAGGCGCACCACGTGGGGCTGTTTCAGTTGCAGTTCGGCGGCGTCTTCGATGGTGAGAATGCGCTCCTTGGGAGCGATGAAACAGGAGAGCGCGTTCAGCAGCGTGGTCTTGCCCGCGCCGGTCCCCCCGGAGACGATGATGTTCAGCTTGGCGCGCACGGCGGCCTCCAGCAGGCGCATCATGCCGCGCGTCAGCGCGCCCTTGGTCACCAGGTCGTCGGGCATCAGCTTGTCGGTGCCGAAACGGCGGATCGAGAGCAGCGCGCCGTCCACCGCCAGCGGACGGATGATGGCGTTGACGCGCGAACCATCGCTGAGACGGGCGTCCACCATCGGGTTGGATTCGTCCACGCGCCGGCCCACCTGGGAGACGATCTTGTCGATGATGCGCATCAGGTGCCCGTCGTCGTGGAAACGCACGCTGGTCCGCTCCAGAACGCCCTTGCGCTCCACGTACACATTCTCGGTGGCCGTTCACCAGAATGTCGGAGATGCCCGGATCCTGCAGCAGCGGCTCGAGCGGGCCCAGTCCGAAGACCTCGTGCAGCACTTCGTGGCTGATGCGCTGCTTCTCGGCGGCCGTGAGCAGGGTGGGCTCTTCTTCCACCATGGCCAGCACGGCCTGGCGCACTTCATCGTGGATGCCGGTCGTCATCGATGCCGGAGAGCGCTTCCAGGTTGATGCGCTCCAGCAGTTTGCGGTGCAGGGTGAATTTCAGTTCCTGGTATTCCGGCTTGATGCGTCTCGCTGGCGGCGGGGTGGCGCAGCAGGCGTTCCGCCCAATTCGACTCGGCGGTATCGGGAACAGTGGCAGACGTCATTTGGTTTTCCGCTCCGGTGCAAAGGTCTCGACCTTCTTCTTGACCCCTGGATCACAACCATCTGGTCGGGTTCGGCCGCGGGGACGGGTGCAGGCGTAACCGCCACAGGCGCGATTTTGACGGCCGGCGGTGTTGCCACGGGCGCCCGGCGCACGGGACGGCATCGCGGCGAGGCGTCTCCGCCGGACGGCGAATCGTAGAGCTCGGCGGAGCCATCTCCCGCCGGTGAGCCGTTACCGTACGGTCGGTGGAGTTGCGCAGCACCAGTTGGATGTGGCCTTCGCTGTTGGCCAGAGTCAGCGCTTCGGCCTCCGCCGGGCTCACCAGCAGGGTCACGACCGGCGTCACAATAGGCTGGCTCTTGGGCGTCGCTCTGAATGGTCTGGCCGGCGGAAAGCACGGCGATGTTCTGCAGTACCGTCTGGGTCTGCAGTATCGCCGTTGGCGCCGGGCTTACCGGTGACCAGCACGTCCACGTGCATGCCCGGCAGCACGAATCCCGCGACCCCCACGACGTCGTTGACGCGCACGGAGATGGCGCGCATTCCAGGCGGAATCAGCGGCCCCAGGCCGGCGCCGCTGCCTTTGACCGCGAGCCGCGCTTCCACCACCGGCTCATCCGCCTGAATATCCTGATCACGGGCCGGTCCACCACGTCCTCGACGCGCGAAAAAGCTCCCGCCGGGAACAACTCCTCGGGCACGCCGCGCAGGGTTACCGACGCGCGGGTCACCAGGCTGCCCACGGGAAGCGGTTTGGTAGCCACCACTTCCTGCCGGGTGGGGGCCGCATGAGCGCGGCCACTCCTGCCGCCGGCCAGGCGGTAGAACGCTCCCGCTACCAGCAGGGCCCAAACCAGGCTGACTCCGACCACCGTGACGAAATCGCCGATCGAAATACATCAGGAACCTCCACCGAGCAAACTGACCCATGCCCCCAGGACAATGGCGGGCGCATACGGAATGGCGCGGCTGCGCGGCTTGCATGCCAGCGCGCCCGCGGCCACAATGGCCGCCGAACACGGCCGCGAACATCGCCGCCAGCAGGATGCCCGACGGCCCCAGCAGGGCGCCGAACGCCGCCAGCAGTTTGACGTCGCCTCCGCCCATGGCCCGCAGCCAGTGGAAGGGCAGCAGAATCAGGAATCCCGCGACAGCGCCCGCGGCCGCCATTGCCAGGCCGTGCCAGCCGCTCCCGGCGGAACATGCCAGGCCGCCGGCCACGCCCGCCGCGGTCAACCAGTTGGGCACCGAGCGGCGGCGCAGATCCTCTTCGGCGGCGACCAGGCCAAGAACCGCGGCGACACGGTAATGTGGGGCTCATGGGAGAGCCTCCGGGCGGCGCGAGTAGAGCACCGCCACCGGGTCCTGATACACCTTGTGCCAGCCGGGCTCGCCCTCGAGCGCGGTGCTCAGGCCCAATCGCGCGGCAGCAGCGCCAGGTCGAACCGGTAGCGGTCCAGCAGTTCGCGCCAGGAGCCTCTCGCCGGCCATCAGCTTGCGGTAGTCCGACCCCAGCTCGGGGCCGTAGAAATCGCTGCGCCCGTCGAAGAAGACGCGCTGCTCCGGGTACAGCCGGTAGATCAGGTAGTCGGCCCACTGATCGGAGGTCAGGACGCGCGGCATGGCCGCCTCCGGCGCGAGATCCACGAGGTTCCGTTCCACGGCCAGCACCGGGAACAGCGAGTCGGGAAAATCCACCGGCGGCGCCGCGGCGATCGCCGCCGCCACCGCCAGCGGCAGCCAGATGCTGGACCGCGCATGACGCCCCAGATCCAGCCCCAGCTCCCAGAAGATTCGCGCCGGAGAGCGGGAGCCGGCCTCGCGCCGCCAGGCGCGCCCAGACCGCGCGCAGCCCGCGGCCAGCACCGGCGCCGCGACAATGGCAAAGAACGGCACGTGCCGCGCGGAGCGCAGCGCGGCGAATCCCCAGAGCAGCACCAGCAGCGCGTCAAAACGGTCCGCGCGCCAGGCCAGCGCCACCGAGGCCAGCAGCAGCAGGGCGAACACCATCATGCCTTCGGAGCGGATATGCGGCGATTGAAACTCCTGCACGTGGTCGAGAATCCACGGCGAGTTCAGGTAGCTCAGGATGTGCCGGTGCAACTGCCAGCCGTAGGGGTTCGCCAGGCTCGCCAGACCGCACAGCGCCGCCAGCGTCCCGTACCGCCGCGGCGGCCGGCCCATTGCGCTGCGCGGCGCAGAACGCCGCCAGCAGCAGGAGCGTGGCCAGCCAGGCGGCAAAGCCGGCATGCAGGTTGGCCCACAGCGCGGTGAGCGGCACCAGCAGCCACACCAGGCGCCCGCGACGGCTACGGTCCTCCTCCAGAATCCAGAGGGCCAGCGTGTAAAACAGGATCGAAAAGACATGCGGCCGCGCCAGGTAGTGAATGCTGGACGCGCTCACCGCCGCCATGGTAGCGCCCAGCCCGATCCACAGGCCGCTGCCGCGCGCGCAGCAATGCGTGCCATCAGCGCCATAGCCGCCAGCGCCAGGACGGGCCCGCCAGCACCGCAACCCCCGCCAGCCCGCGCCATCGCCAGGTCTCCGCGAACACCACGTCGGAGAGCCATTCCCACGCGAACCACGGCTCTGGCCCGGACGGCTGAAGGAGAACGGATCGGTGGCCGGGACGTGGCCCGTCTTCAGCACCAATTCGCCGGTGCGGATATGCCAGCCGGTATCGCCATCGCACAACAGCGCCTCGAGGCCGCGCGGATGAGCGAATGCCGTCACCAGCAGCGACACAAAAAACACGTCGAGCAGCGACGGCACAAGCAGCCGGAAGAACAGGCTGCGGGGCGCGGTTACTGGTACTAGGGCGGTCATGGCACTTCCGATAATCAGATCGGCCAGGATGGCGATTTCTTGAAGCGCGTACTGGAACCGGTACCATTGCGGGCGTGGCACGACCCCCACTAAGCTGGTCGTCGAGCGAACAATTATGGCGATTCTGCTGGTGTTTCTGGCCCTTCAGCTAGGCGATCTGGCGACGACCCTGTTATTCCTGCGGCACGGCGTGCTGGAGGCCAATCCGCTGGTGGCCGCACTGATGCATCTTTCGGCTGCCCCGGCGGTGGCCGTCCTGACCGTCAAAGTGGCCGCGTGCGCACTCGCGCTGTATGCGTGGAACAGCCGGCGGACGCGGCTGCTGCGGCGCGCCAACCTCTTCTTCGCCGTGTGCGTGGGCTGGAACCTGCTGGCGATCGCGCGGGCCTGAGCGCCCCGGCGCCTACTGCGTGATAATGGCGGCCGCGGTGGTCTGCACAGGCACGGTCGTGCCCGAGAGCGGCAGCAGGACGGTATCGAACTTATAAGCGACTTTCACCTTCACGGTGCTGCCCGGGTTGTTATTGGGCGTCCAGGTGGTAGTTACCGTCACCTGTTTGTTATCGAGCGCTCCGGTATAGACTTTGGCCGCGCTTTGGACGTCGGAGGCAGACGCCGCGTGGCCGCTGCTGCTGCCCCGCACCGAGGCGTAGCGGGCGGCACACTGCGCGGCGAAGGAGACTTCGTTACAGGCCAGCCCGAGGCGCCCGAATTCCATGATCCCGACCAGCAGCAGCAGAAACACCACCGCAACAATGGCCGATTCGACCAGCGTACTGCCACGGGAGCGCCGCCTGCGATACATGGCTACTGGACCCTCATGCTGGCGGTCGAGGACGCCATGTTCGAATAGGGCAGGCGCGAGTAATTGAAAATGGTGTGCGCCGCAGCCCTGGCAGTGACCTGGACATAGATCATCATCTTCCCGTTGGCGCAACTGCCGGTGCAACTGACCGCGGACCCGCCGGAACACTGGCACGACCGCGTGGCGGTGGCCGTCATCCCGGTCACCCCCGGAGTGGCGGCGAGCGCGGCACTCTGCATCCCGGCGTAATCCACCGAGGCGGACGCGCTGCGGCTGCCGTATTCGATGCCGGCACGTGCGGCACTGGCGGCGCAGGTGGCGGTGCGCAGCAACATGCCAAAGTCCAATACCCCGGCCAGCAGCAGCATCAACAGGGGCGACATCAGGGCGAATTCCACCGTGGCGATACCGCGTTTTCTCACTTTGACCGGCATGTTCATTCGCTCAAGGTCGCGTTTCCTTTGACCGGAGAGCCTCCGGGCAGGGAGGAGTAGTCGTTGTTGACCTTGCATCCTCCCTGGAAGTTAAGGGTCTTGGCAACCAGGATGGTATAAGTGCTGCTGGTTGTCGTTCCATTGGAGTAACTCATCGGCGTGGTGGGAAAGTACAGGGCGCCATTCAGGGTATTGGTAGTGCCCCCCAGAAAGCTGTTTACGGCGGAAGATACGATACTCCGGTCCTGGAACAGCAGGATTCCCGCCAGGGGACCGGTGGTCGGCGCCGTCAGCGTGACCGTTGCGCCGTTGCTGAAATTGAAGGGCTGATAGGAATATCCGCCGCCCGAGGTATTATAGAAAGTAACTCCCGTGCCCGTAACGGTAACTCCGCCCGCGATACTTAGCCCGCCGCCTTTCAGAATATAAGTTCCGGCCGGAGCGAAAGTGATGTGGGCGCCGTTGCCGAGACTGATGCCGTTGCAGTAGACCCCGGGCGGGAGCGTCTTGGTCAGGCCGCCGCCGACTACCGTGTTGAAGTAAGTACATGCTCCCACCGCCGGAGGAGAGATGTTGGCTAAAGGGTCGCTCATGGCGGGAATGGCGGTCGAAGCCGTGGGAGTGACGCTGGATCCGCCTGTGACGGTACTGCCCCCGGTGACCCAGATCGATGAGGCTTTGACCGTAGTACCGCCGCTTACGGTGAACGCCGTGGAACTGGCGGAATCCACCATGATGCCGCAGCCGCTTTGCACATTGGCGCCATTGCTGGCAGTGAATGCTCCGGCCGCGGCGCTGTCCAGCGCTACCACGCAAACCGTCCCGCTGGCCTGATGCGCTACTGCGCGGGCCTGCAGGGTCACCGAAGACGCACCCACGGCCCCCATAAAGAAAGTCGCGACCTTTTGTGCGACGATCACTTCGACGCCGGTGGGATCTTTGGTGGAATAACCGCCTGACGGAGGGTTGTTCACCGTCACGGTCACACCGTTCTGTCCGTCCGTGAAACCGTTCCGGGCGGCATCCCCCTGCGCGGCCGTGACGACGTTGGCCGCGCCATTCATTTTGATTTCCTGCACGCCGCCAATCGCCGCGGCATCGGCGGCCGTCTGCAAACGGGTCTTGACCCACTCCAGATAGCCGGTATCGATGGCCAGCCCGAGAAACCCCGCCAGGAGGACCAGGCAGCACAGCATGGTGACCAGAACAAAACCGCTGCGACGCGCGCTGAACAGGCTCATACCGGACCTCTCCATCCGCAATTGTACGTGCGGGAGGGTCCGGTGCCACTCAGCGGATCACCTGAATACGGAACGTGGTTCCGCCTGGAAAGCTCAGTTTTCAGTCGGCGTTTTGGAGATCGAATCGACCACCAGGAGGGGCAAGGGGGCCTTGCGCTGCTCGAGTTTAAGGCCCAGGGCGTGAAGTCCGGCGTAGAGCGACGCATCGCTGGCATTGTCCAGAAGCTGCAGGGCTTGTGGCGGAAGGGCCACTCCGGCGCTGACGGCCGAGCGAATCAACATGGTCCGGTAATCCTCCTCGGTCAGGGGGATCGTGAGATCGTACTGTCCTTTGAGGCCCGTCATATCGACCACGGGGCGATCCATGAACCGGGTCAGGGTATCGGTCAGGTACAGCATGCTCAGCTTCTTCCCCACGAATTTGTCGTTGGCGAATGTGTAGGAGGCTCCCCCGGGAAGACTGACACCGACGCCTCCGGGTCCGCCCTGCGCCTCGACCTCGGTTGGGGCCTTGGCGTCGACCGGCGCAGTGGGGTCGCTGACATCTATCAATTTGCTGCCACCGGGCGCCACTTCCAGGGCATAAACGGGCAGATCCTTGGATTCGCGATGGAATTTCAACTGGAAGCGCTCCACCAGGAGCGACTGCAACATGTCGGGCACCTGCTCGCGCGTGGCGCCCGCCGGCAGCTTGGCATCAATCTGGAAGCGCGCGGAATCGATCCAGTCCGGGCCGGTAACCTGGTACGATTTCACCCGGTAGGCCATGCGGATATAGTCCTTGAGCGCGAAGCCGTCAAAATGAACCTGCGCGCCATCGATATGCATTCCGATATTGACGCGTCCGGGGCCGGCTACCAGGGAAGGAGCAGCCTTCACGGACGTAACTTCGAACTCCAGACGTGCCGGCGGGGCTTGGGCGAATGCCGTAGCCAGTACTAGACCGGCGGGAATAAGCGTGGAGATGACTTTCATAGAAGGGGTATACGCTCCCGGGATGAAAAAAGATCAGGAAATCAGAACCTGCGGTTACGGTTCCAGTATCCCATGACGGCGCAACATTTCGACGGACCGCGGGTCGCCGTGGCGTTGGGCATCGCGGGCGTGGCGCCAGGCCGCGGGGTAGTCGCCGCGCACGGCGTAGATTTCGGCCAGTGCCGAGTGGGCGGGGGCAAAGGCCGGGTCCAGGCGGACGGCTTCGAGCAGCAGACCCAGGGCCTCCTCCTGTCGATTTTCCATACGGTAGAGCTGTGCCAGGTTGGCGTACGGCCGTGGATTCGCGGGTTCGCGGGCGATCCAGGCGCGCTGTTCTTCCACGTGCTTGCGGGTCTCGTGGTCGAGTGCGAAATCGATCAGTTCTTTCTTCCAGAATCCCATTACATGAGTCCCGTCCCCTTCACCACGGAGGCACGGAGAACACGGAGAAAGCACGGAGAAAATCGAAATTGAGCTTTACTCCTCCGTGCTTCGTCCGTGTTCTTCGTGCCTCCGTGGTGAACGCAATTGTCTGCCTACCAGAATCACATGGATGTCCATGACGTTGGTGTTGGTGGGGCCGGTGATGATCAGATCGCCTAGCGATTCGAAATAGTGGTAGGAATCGTTGGCGGCGAGGTAGCGGGCGGCTTCGGGATTGCGCCGCACGGTATCGCCATCGGCAATGGCGCCGGCGGCGCTGGTGGGGCCGTCGCTGCCGTCGGTGCCGGCGCTCAGCACGACGATATCCGGCCGGCCGGCGATATCGATGGCGGCGGCCAGCACGAACTCCTGATTCCGGCCGCCCAGGCCGGAGCCTTTGATGGTGACGGTGGTCTCGCCGCCGGTGACGATGCAGGTGCCGGGCCGCGCATCGCGCGCGATGGCGGCATGCATGCGGGCGATTTCGCGCGTCTCGCCTTCGATGGAACTGGACAGCACGGTGGTGCGGAAGCCCAGGGCGCGGGCGCGGCGCGCGGCGGCGGCCAGCGCCAGCCGGTTGCTGCCGACTATGGAATTGTGTACGCGCGCGAAGCACGGGTCCCCGGCCTTGGGAGTCTCGGCAATCTCGCCGCGCACGCCGGAAGCGATGCGCCCGGCGATCGACGGCGGAATGCTGCCGGTCAGGCCATACTTTTCGAAGATGCCCGTAACCATGGCGAAGGTGGAGGCATCCGGCGCCGTCGGGCCGGAGCCGATGGTGTCGAGATCGTCGCCGATTACGTCAGAGAGCATCAGGGCCTCCACGCGCGCGGGCGCCGCCAGGCGCGCCAACTGGCCGCCTTTGATGCGCGAGAGGTGCTTGCGCACGGCGTTGAGCTCATGGATATCGGCGCCGCAATCCAGCAGCAGGCGCGTCATCTGCTGCTTCTCTTCCAGGGTGATGGGTGAGGCGGGCAGGGGCAGCAGGGCGGAAGCGCCGCCGGAGATGAGGCACAACACCAAATCGTTCCTGCCCGCCCCGGTGGCAATGGCGGCGATCCGCGCGGCTCCGGCCACGCCGCGCTCGTCGGGAACGGGGTGGCCGCATTGGTTCAACTCGATGCGCCGCAGTTTCGCCAGGTGCCCGTCTTTCACGTTGATCAGGCCGGCGGTGATGCGGCGGCCCAGCACGCGTTCGGCGGCCTGCGCCATGGAGGCACCGGCTTTGCCCGCGCCCACCACGTAGATATGGGCGTAGCGGGAAAAATCGTGGCGCTGCAAGCTCGCGACCACGGCGTCGATAGGGTTGGCGGCGGCCAGGCCGGCTTGAAAGATGGCGCGAGCCTGCCGGCGCAGCAAGCGGGTGCTCATCGGACCAGCGGGTGGCTGAGGATGGCTTCCACCACCACCAGAGGATCGTCTGTGTCGATCGGGATGTGCATGTCGGAGAGCGCGTAGATCTCCCGGCGGTCCTGGTAAAGGGCCGCGAACTTTTCCGGATCGCGCGCCAGCGGGCGGTGGGAAGCCGGCGCCACGCGGCGCTGCACCGTTTCAAAAGGACAATCCAGCCAGATGGCGATGCCGTTGCCAGTCACCAGTTCGCGATTGGCGGGTTCGATGAAAGCGCCGCCCCCGAGGGCCAGCACCGCAGGCAGCCCGCGTTCGATCCATCTGACGTGCTGCTGCAGAATGGCGGCTTCGATGCGGCGGAACTCGGCTTCGCCGCGCTTCTCGAACAGATCGGCGATGGAAACTTTTTCCGCGGCTTCAATCTCATGGTCAATGTCGAAGAAGCTCCAGCCCAGCCGGTGAGCCAGCAAGCGGCCAATGGTGGACTTGCCGGAGCCCATGAAGCCCACCAGGTAAAGGCCGGGAGTGCGTTTCAGTCTGAGATTCATGCGGTTCCATTCATTTGCGCCATGCGCCGCTCCACCAGCGAAGGAAACAGGCGCATGGCCGCCACCAGCAGCCAGCCGGCGCGCGGCGCCAGAACGGTGCGCGCGTCGCGTTCCACGCCGCGGCGGATGGCCGACGCACATTCGGCAGCGGTGATTGCCATTTTCCGCCCTTGCAGGACTTTTTCCGGCGGCCGGCCCTCCAGCACGTTCTGCTGGAAGCCGGTTTGGACATACCCCGGACACACCAGCATAGTGCGCACGCCGTCGCGCAGCAACTCCATGCGGGCGCCTTCGGTGAGCGTGCCCAGGGCGCTTTTCGATGCGCTGTACAGGGTCATCCAGGGCAGGGTCATTTTACCGGCGATGGAGCCGACGTTGACGATCATGCCGCTGCGCCGCGCGCGCATGTGGGGAACGACCATCTGGGTGAGTCCCAGGACGGCGAAGAAGTTCAGCTCCATGAGGGCGCGCACCTCGTCCATGGGCATGTCCCAGGAGGGCCGGTAAGCGCCCACGCCGGCGTTGTTGATCAGGATGTCGATGGCCCCGTACCGCTCCAGGGTGCGGTCCACCAGGGCGCGGCGGGTGGTTTCGCTGGTGAGATCGCCGGCGGTCACCAGCGCATCGCCGGCGTTTTCGCGCAGACGTTTTTCGCAGCGCCCGCTGAGCGACAGCCGGGCTCCGGCGCGGGAGAATTCGGCCGCGCAGGCGGCGCCGATTCCCTGGGAAGCGCCGGTGATGACCACGACTTTGCCATCCAGTTTCATGAGAGACCGCACGCGCGCGAAGGCTTCGAATTTGCTCCGGTTGTTCGTGAAACGTCATAATGTTACCATGCCTTCGCGGCTCATCCCGCTGTTCCCCTTGCAAGTCGTGGTCTTCCCGCGCACACCGCTCCCGCTGCACATTTTCGAAGAACGGTACAAGGAAATGGTGGGTGACGCCATCCGCGAAAATTCCGAGTTTGGGATGGTGCTGGCCAAAGGCGAGGGTATCGTCAATGCCGGCTGCACGGTGGCTGTGGAGAAAGTGGTGCACATGCATCCGGACGGGCGCATGGACATTCTGACGCGCGGCCAGCGCCGGTTTGAGATCGAGAGCCTGGATGAAGAGAAGGATTATCTGCAGGCGCAGGTGAACTTCTTCGACGATGACGATTTTTCGCCAGTGCCGCCGGATCTGCGCGAGCTGGCGATCGCGCAGTTTCTGGCGCTGCAAAAAGTCTCCGGCGCGCAGGGCGCGGAGGAGCCCAACCTGGCCGATCCGCAACTCAGCTTCCAACTGGCGCAGGCATTGCCGGACCTGGATTTTTTGAATGGCCTGCTGCGTCATCGCTCGGAAACGGCCCGGTTGAAACAGTTGAACCACTATCTGGCGGATTATATTCCCCGGCAGCGAACCATTGAGCGGATCAAAGCCGTAGCGCCGACCAATGGCTTCGGCGGCAAACCGGCGGGCTTGTAAGCATGGTGCGCCGGCTGCGAGACTCGGTGCCGTTCAGCCTGTCGGCATTTCTGCACGGCGTGCTGCTGGGTTGCCTGGTGATGGCTCGCGTGCAGCCCCCCGGGGATGCCGGCTCGGCCTACGATCAGGAAATCCGCCCGTACGAGAAGCACCTGGTCTGGTACAACCTGAAGCAGAAACTGCCGGATGTGAGCCCCAGCAAGGCCAAGGCGGACAAACGTCCATTGCGGGCGCGCAGGAAATTTCAGCAGAACCTGGTGGCGGGGGAGAAGGATCTGCCGGTGCCGCCGCAGTTGATTCGTGTGCCGCTGCCGAAGATCGAATTGCTGAGCACGCTGGCGGTTCCGAACGTGCTGGCGGTGGCGCCGCCCAAGCCGGTGCGGCAATTCCACGCGCCACCAGCAACTCCCAAACCGCTGCCGCCCGCGCCGTTGTTGCCGGAGGCGCCGCGCATCGCCGCCGTGGCGACTCCCAGGAATGTGCCCTTCGATACCACCCTGCCGAAGCCGAAACCGCGCGCCTTCGCCCCTCCGCCGCAGCCGCAAGGCACTGCCGCCGGCCGCATCCGCCGAGTTGCCGGCTCCGGAATTGCACGCCACCGCGCCTAAGCCGGCGCCGCCGCTGATTCCGCGCGGGTTCACCGCTCCGCCACCCAAACCGAATGCCAGGCCCACCGCCGCGCCCGCCGAAGCGCCACCGCCGGTGCCGGAGATGACTGCGGCCGCGCCCGCGCCGGCCACGCTCGCGATCGTGGGGCTGAATCCGGTGGACCGGCCCGATGTTCCGCCGCCGCCGGGATCGCACGATGCGGCTTTCTCGGGCGGTCCCGAACATCATCCGAAGGGCGCCAGCGAAGCTCCTACGGAACATACCGCGGTGACCGTGCCGGGCCTGGTAGCGCGCGGCGGCGCCAAAGATAGCCCCTCATCGAGCCTGATGTCTGTATTCGCACCGCTGGAGCGCCAGACGCTCGCCATGAATAAGGCTGCCGCCGCTCCGCCGGTTCCCGCCCTGCCTGTGACCCGGCACGCGACGCCCCTGGCGGCGCACGTTTCCAGCGCGCCCGATCCCAGGCTGAACGGCCGTTACATTTACACCATGGCCATTCAGATGCCGAATATCACCAGTTATTCCGGGAGCTGGATCGTGTGGTTCGCGGACCGGGATCCCCAGACGCGCGAGGTTGTGGCCGATCTGACTGCGCCGGTGCCCACCCGCAAGGTGGACCCGAAATACATTCAGACGGCGGTGGAAGAAAGGGTGGAGGGCGTGGTGCGGCTTTCCGCGGTCATTCGCCGGGATGGGCACGTGCAGTCGGTGGAACTGCTGCAACATCTGGACGACCGACTGGACCGGACCGCCGAGGAAGCTCTCTCGAAATGGGAATTCGAGCCGGCGGTACGCGATGGCGTACCGGTGGATGTGGACGCGGTGTTCGAGATCCCCTTCCGGCTGGCTCCCCGATCGTCCCGATGACCAAACAATTCCTGCTGATCGACGCCGACGATACGCTGTGGGAGAACAATATCTATTTCGAGCGCGCCTTCGATGAATTCGTGGCGTTCCTGGGGCACTCTTCGCTTTCCGCCGTCCAGGTGCGCGACGTGCTCGATGAAATCGAAGAAGCCAACAACCGGATTCACGGGTACGGGTCGTTGAATTTCGGGCGCAATCTGAAGCAGTGCTATCGAGCACCTGGCGGAACGGGAAGTGGGGCCGGAGGATCTGGCCACCGTGATGGGCTTCGCCGAGAGGATTCTGGAATGCCCCATGGAGGTCATCGAAGGGGTGGCGGACACGCTGGAGTACCTTTCCCTGCGGCACGACCTGACGCTGTTCACCAAGGGCAATCCGGAGGAGCAGAAGCTCAAGATCGAACGCAGCGGGCTGGGCGGGTTCTTCGCGCACACGGCCATGGTGAAGGAGAAGGATGTAGCGGCCTACCGGCGCCTGGTAGAGCAGCGCGGGCTGGACGCGGCGCGGACCTGGATGGTGGGCAACAGTCCGAAATCGGACATCAATCCGGCGCTGGAGGCCGGCCTGGGGGCGGTGTTCGTGCCGCACCAAAATACGTGGATCCTGGAACGGCAGGAGATTCGCGCCGGATTTCCGCGGCTGGTGGTAGTCGAGCGGTTCAGCGAGCTACAGCAGAAATTCTGAGGCGCCCCGCGCCTTTACTGCTCGGGCCGCCGCGTCCGCTCGTAGGCCGTCTTCAGGTACTTGCTGGCTTCATCCTGGGCATTCTGGGTGTTGTCCTTGGTGCGGATGGCCAGATTGTATTCGTTCACGGCGCGGTCGCGCTGCCCGGCTACGTCGAAGATCTTGCCTAAATTGATGTGGGCCCAGACTTCGGTCCATTTGGGCTGGAGGTCGCCGTTCAATGCTTCGCGGAATTCATTGGCGGCGGGCTGCCAGTTGCCTTGCAGGAAGTAAACTTCGGCGATGCGGTAATGCGCCAGGGAACTGTTGCGGGTGGTTTGCAGAGCCTTCTGGTACTCGTTCAGCGCCTCAGAGAACTCGCTGAGTTCGAAGAACTGCTCGCCGCGTTTGATGGCCACCGCGACGCGGATCTCCGGACTGTAGCGCAGCACCTTGTTATCCGGATCGATCACGATGCTCTTGGGCTTGCCGAAGGTGTCCACGGAGAATTCCGAGGAGGTGCCGACCACTTCGATCCGCTGGGTCTCGGGATTGCCTTCGGTTTCGATCCGCAGGTCCACGGGCATGCGGAAGATGTCGAGATCCTGCGAGATTTTGCCCATCACCCGGAAGCCTCCGCCGCCTCCCTCTTTGGTGGTGCGGTAAATCGTATACTCCAGGCGGAATTCGGGCGCGCCGCTGGATTCGATCCACTGGATAAAGAAGTAGTCCATGCTCTTGCCGGTCACCTCGTCCACCACCTTGCGCAGGTCGTCGGTGACCACGGATTTGAAGGCGTACTTCTCCACGTACTGTTTGAGCACCTGCTGAAATTTGTCGTCGCCGATGGTGTAGCGAAGCATGTTCAATACGGCCGCGCCCTTGTGCGCCGTCAGAGCCCACAGTTCCGGCGAGTAGTCTTCCAGGCGCGCGGATTGGATGACCGGCACGTTATCCACGGTCAGCGCCGTCACCATCACGTCGTGAAGCTGCGTAGCCATGTAGGCCGCGCCGTTGTTGTGCTCGGCCCACAGCAGTTCCGAATAGGCGGCGAAACCGTTGCTCAGCCACAGGTGATTGCGCGTAGCCGGCGAAATATCTTCTTCCCACCACTGCCGCGAAACCTCGTTGGCCAGCAGGTTGGAATTCACATTCCGCGTGATGGCGGGCGGCGAGAGGAACACCATGCCGGGAGCGGCATATCCATTGGGCGCGCCGGCTTCGGTTTCCACCACCGTCAGATTGGCGTAAGGCGCCAGACCGAAAGTGCCCGTGAAATAGGAGACCAGCTTGCCGACCTCCGTGCCATACTGCTGCACCCGGTCCGCCTCCGCGCCGCGGAAGTACATGGACGTGGTCACTCCCTCCGACGGCACCTTCACCGGCGGATCTTTCACCACCGCGATGCTGCCCGGGAAGGAGTGGCGCTCCATCTTGAATTCGTAGAGGTTCTTGTCGCCGGTAGCCTGGTGGGAGTCCAGGCCGCTGCCGAGAACGGTATACCCCATCGGTACCGTCACCTTCATATCGGCGCCGAAGCGGTTGGTGGTGTAGCCGCTCACCGGGAACCAGCGCGCCGGATACATCAGGAACGAAAAATCCGGGTGGATGGCGGCGAACTTGATACCGTAGACCGGCGAATCCTCCTGGCCGTTGAGCGTGCCGTCGTAAGAGAAAGCCACGGTGGTGAGTTTGCCCTTGACCAGCGGTTGATCGAACTGCACCCGGACGGTGAAATCCTGCTGGTTGCGGGAGGTCTGCAATTGCTTGCCCTGGTCATCCACCACGCGCCGCAGAGTCAGGGCGTTGTTCAACTCGAAGGTGGCCGAGCTGACGCCTTCATCCAGGGGGAGGAAGTGCACGGTGGCGGTGGCCGAGATAGTCGAGGTATTGGGAGAGACTTCGGCGTCGATCAGATAGTCCTGGACTTCGATCCGGGAACGGCGATCCTGGGCGAAAGCTCCCAACGCCCCGGCGAGAATCAACAAGACGCAAACGCGCTTACGAACATGAGCAACTGCTTCCTCCAATACTTCCTGCACAATCTCGGCAGCCCGGCGAGCGGGATCTTCGCCGCGTCCGGTGACAATTTGCCGCGCACTTCCGCCAACCCGGCTTGCATTTCCCGCCGCGCCGGCCCATCCGGCAGCAGACGCAGGGCCTCTTCGGCGATCCGCGCGCCGGTCATTTGCCCCTGCATCAACTCCGGAACCACGGCGCGCCCGGCGATCAGGTTCACCATGGAGACACAAGGCACATTCACCAGGAATTTCCCGGCTACCCAACTGGGTGTAGTGAGCCCTATTAAAGGTGACCATGGGGGTACCAAGCAATGCAGCTTCCACCGTGACTGTGCCGCTCGCGGCCAGTGCCAGATCGGCGTGCGCCATAGCGTCCCAGCTCTCTCCTTCGATCACCAGAATTGACGAGCGGCCCATCCGCTCGCGGAAAAACTCCACCCCGGTCGTGGCCGAAGCTGGAAGCACCAGGTTCACGGCCTTCTCGCGGTATAGCCGGCTCGGCGGCATCCAGCAGGGCAGGCAGGTGGCGGGCAGCCTCACCGCGGCGGCTTTCCAGGCAAAACTGCTACTAATGGACGGCTCGCCAGCCAGTCTGTGTTCTTTAAAAAACTCGTCTTTCGACAGCTTCGGCGCACCAGCCGGGCCAGCGGATGGCCAATATCTGCGCTAACGCCTTCCTGTGCAAAGAATTGCTCTCAAACGGGAA
>CAVVLD010000093.1:0-45200 GCA_963748795.1 uncultured Solibacteraceae bacterium | reverse complement strand
TCGTACGAGGAGAAATGCGATAATATCTCCCCATGAATTGGACGCACCTGATTTCCAGATGCTGTGCTCTTCTGTTGACGGTCGCCGCTGCCTGGGCGGTGGGCCCCTCTGGGGCATACTCCGGCGTCTATACCTGCGGACAGGAAACAATTCAGATCCAGCTCACGGTCAATACACTGCTGCCGGACGGCACGCTGGGCGCGACGATTGGGTTTCAGCCTGCCTCCGTTGGCAGGCAACTCGCATTTCGCGTGAAAGGCCGGTTCACAACGTCGACCAACCGCTTCCAGCTTCTTCCGATGCGGTGGGAAACGCGGCCTGTGCCTGTGGGACATCCGATGTTCGGACTCGAAGGTGCGTACGATCCTGCCGCGGAAACGCTAAACGGGAATACGATGAACCGCGCCTGTGGCCCGGTTACTTTGAAACGCGACGCGGAGAAAACCGAGGCGGTTCAAGAGCAGGCTGAGGCGCGAATCGAAGAGATCCGCAACGCTCCACAGGCCGCGGCCAGCACCGGCAGGCCTCCCGAAGCCTGTCTGGCGTTTCTGCGATGGGTCTCTCGCGCTACGGAAGAGTATTCGGCGACGTACAAAACCGACACGCTGGACCAGCTCCATCCCAAGCTCCTCAACCTCTATGAAGACGCCTACTTCGTCCCTTTTTTCGGCAAGGCAGTGGACCAGATGACTCGTGAAGACCTCGCGCCCGTCAATGCAAACATGGAAGCACAGCAACTCGCCGCGGTTTCGCGCCCAGTTTCACGGCGGACTGATGGCGCAGTTCACACTCGCTTTTCGACCGGGCGTAGCACCGCGCGCCGAAGTAAGAGCGGCCCGCAGGGCGGCGAGAGGCGGCCGGGTGGGCGGCGACGAAGTGCCGGACAACCGGCGCAATACGGAGGTTGCGGAGCGCCGAAAGGTCCGCGAGGCGTTCCACGGATTGGTGGATCAACTCCACGCAGTTCCCGCTTCGGGCGACTCCTATCCGCAAGCGGTCGCGTTGGATAAGGCGGGCCGCAAGCCATTCGCGGTGTTGTGGCCATCGGAATTCAAAACGTTCGAAACGGCCTCGGCCGCCGCCCGGAGCCGCTCGGGCGAGCCGCTGCTGGTGTCGCGTGTGAGCGCGGCTATCGCCGCGGCCAAGAGTCGCGCCGCCATCCTCAGGCTTGATCAGGTCGCGGCTGAGAATCATGAATTGTTTCTGGCTGTCGGACCGGAAGCCGGCAAGCGGGAAGACAGCCGGCTTTCCGCCGCATTGCACCAGGGCCTGATTGGGTTGATGGCGGATGAGCGCAAGCACATCGACGGCTTCGGTTCCGGACTAAGCGCGGTGGAAGCCGGCACCCAATGGTACAAAGAGTTCAGCGCGGTCTACTCACGAGTCGCAACAGATGAGGTTGTGAAAGCCACGCTGGCGCATTTCACAGAGCGGCGAGCGAGAGACTGGAGCGCCGTGGCGCCGCAAGTTGCAGCGTTGATTGCGAAGGCGGCGAACAGCGCCAACCTGCAAAATGTGGAGGCCCGGTACGTGTTGGAATCGGACCGTCCGTTGCCCGCGTCGGCGCCGGTCTTTAGCGCGCTGGTTGAGAAGGAATGGCAGATCGCGCGCGATGTCGAGCTTCTCAAGTTCTCGGATTGGGAAAAGAAACACATGGTTCCGAACACCATCCGGATTTTCGTCGAGAACGAGCACATCCCGCCGCCCACCGACCGCGAAGTGGGCCTCGCCTTCCTACGCTCGTACGCGCACAACGGCGGCAGGATCACGGGTCCGAATACCGTGACTTACGCGATGGGGTTACAAATCTCCGCGACGGTGATAGAGATCAAGAACTCCAAGGTGGATTCGTGCGTGGAGAAGGGGGCGGAATACGAATGCACCTACCGTGTTTGGCCGCATATCAGTGTGGGCCAGGATCTTAAGGATCTCCTCGGGAAGTCGATTCAGGCGGACATGTTGAACGCACAGTATGCCTACTTCAACAGTCTGGAGCCCAAGCCCATTACCGACCGCTTTCACGTCGAGATTACGGGATGGGTCTCCCCCACGCTTGATCGGAGGATTCAAGCAGAGGCGCTTTTCTATTGGCAGGAACTTGCGAAGGATGCGAGCGCGGTAGGATGCGCGCATCGCATCGCGATCGGCGATCGAACCGCGCTCGGCGACCCCGCCTGCAACAGATGAAGGCAACCCTGGGGGCTCGATGTGACCAGGGTAATCTCCGGAGCGAGTTCGTTCGAATTACTTATCGTCGTCGTCGTCGCGGTATTTCCTGGCGGCTTTGACGAATGGCCCGGGCATCTCCACCTTATTCTCGCCCGGATAGGGTCGTTTCCAATCCGTCGCCGAGTACCACGTTACGTGGTTCAGGAAGTTCGGGTCGACTGCGTCGGCTTTGTCGTACTTACCCTTCATTACTCTGCGCCGTAGCCTTTAGCCAGGCCTTTTGCATGGGGCTGTACCCGAAGGGTCTTGTCGGCCGGCAGGTCTGGTCCCTGGTCGAGAGGGATGGCCGCCGCCAGGTGGTCGTATGGCGTCAGATCGGGCGTGTTTTGAAACGCGTCGAACATGGGGGATGCCACCAGATCGAACTGCGTCAGCGGCTGCATACCCAGGATGTTCTCGATGGTGCGATTGATGTTCTCGGCTGTGTACGTGGTATGGATCGCCTTGCCCTGGCCGGGCGCCTGCGGAGCCACGGTATAAGGGCTGATGACAAAAACAGGCTGACGGTGGCCATCCACGTGATCGACGCCGCCCTGGGAATCGTCTTCCTCGACGAAGATAGCCGATTGCGCCCATATCTTGCTGTGGCTGATGGCTTCCACCATGCGGCCGAGAGCCAGATCGTTGTCGGCCTGGTAGTTGATCGGGTAAGGCTGGCCTTTGGTGGTTCCGGCGGTGTGGTCGTTCGGAAGCCAGAGAATCGTCAGATTGGGAACCTGATTGGCTGCATCGAGCCGCTGGAACTCGGGGATCCAGTAATCCATTCGGTACTGGTCGGGAATCGTGAGATTGAACGGCGGATAATGCGGGTCCATGATCCTGGCCGCCGAGGGAATGTCGGAGGTTACGCTGATCGCATCGTCCGGCACGACGCAACCGGATTGCGGCGCCTTGCCTTCCTTGCACATCGCGGTGCGGTAGAAATCGCTCCAGGTGTAGTTCGCGCCATCCGGCTTCTTGGCGATCTTTGCGCCATTACTCCATTCGCCGTAGAGCCTGACGGAAAGTCCTTTGGCTTCCGCGGCGGTCCATAAGAAGCCTCTCGGAGTATAGGTCAGAGGATCGTCGGAATTGCCGCCCGGATACGAACGAATCCAGTCCGGCGACAAGATGTCGTTGGAGTAAAAGGAACCCGACATGCCGATCCAGGGATGACCGTCCGCCGACTGGCGGCTGGGAGCGTAGACATTGTCGAGGAGCGGGAAGCGCTTGACCAACGCGTGCTGATTGGGAACGGCGGACGCAAAGATCGCGAGCTTAGGGTCGCCGTCGCCCCACGGCACATCCCCCAGCATCTGGTCGTAGGTGCGGTTCTCTTTGATCACCAGAAAGACATACTTGATGAGTGAGGGCTCGCCGATATGCCTGGGCACAGCCACCGGCGCGGCGTGCGCATCGACGTATTGCGGTCCCACCTCGATATTCGTGGTCAGGTTCCAGTGATTGTTGTCGAAGACCTGTTGGCTGAACCGCGCCAGTTCATTCGCGTTCGGCACCGGGATCAGGTTGACGGTTCCGGTATCCTGATGCGTGTTGAAGCCGGACAGGCCGCCGGAACGCGCGGGAACATGCGCGCCCAAGCCCTTGTCGTCGGCGACTACAAGTTGTTTCCGGGCTTTGTCATAGGCGATGGAGGTCGGGAAGTAGCCGGTCGGAATGTAACCGATGACCGGATGCGCGTCGCGTCCCTGAAGGTTGACGACGGCGACCGCATTGGCCTGGCCCAGCGTGACATAAGCCCGTCCGTCATCGGTGACGGCAACGCCATTCGGTCCGGCGCCGAAAACGCCGCCGGCAATCGGCACGCTGAGACCGATCGTACGCACCACCCGATCGGTGCGCAGGTCGATCACCGAGAGGCTGTCGCCGTATGCATTGGCGACGTAAAGATTAGAGCCGGAGATTGTCATGCCGGCGGGGTGCAGGCCTACATTGACCGTCTTGACCTCCTTGCCGGCCGCGACATCCACCACCGACAGAGTGCCAGTGATTGCAAACGCGTCTTTCCGGTCTACAACGATCGGAGTGCCGTCCGAATTGTTGGTGAAGTCTTCGCTGGTGGCCGGCCGTCCGCCTTCGTTGCTGACATACGCATATTTGCCATGGATGACCACGCTATTCGGTGCGTTACCGACCGGAATCTGGGCGATGAGTTTGGCCGGAGAGGCTGCCAGGTCGATCACGCCGAGCGTGTTGGTTACGTTCAGGACCACATAGGCGCGCTTCCCGTCGGCGGAAACCGCGATACCGCCCGGGTTGATGGATTTCGCATTATGGTACGGCTCGACCATCCGCCGGCGGACCGGGCAAAGTCACGCTCTGCCCGTTCGTCAACAGGCCGGTCTGCGGGTCCACATTCGCTATGACGACGTGATTGTCGTCCTGGCTGAAGAATAGACTCTTGCCGTCCGCGGAATAGGTGATGCCGGTGAAGGAGCCCGCTTTGCTGGTAGCAGATACCGTCCCTTTCATAAAGGAAGGAAGGAATCGTTGTAGAACCTGGCCGGTTGCGGTGTTGAAGACGATAATCGGTTGCGGTGAGCCCATGAGCAGGACGGCGCCGCTATTCGTCTTGGCGTTCGGATTCAGAGCAAGAGATTTGGCGCGTACTGGCGAACCGAGATCGATGATCTTGCCGGCGGGCGTCAGCGTCTGGTTGTCCGACGCGACGACGGACCCATCCTGTTGCGGGCCAACGGTGCGATTGGGATTGGCGGTTTTTGGAGTTTGAGCTTGACCCAGGACTACGGCGGATCCGGCTATCAAAAAGATCCCAAGAGCTCTCCCTAACCTGCATCTCTCATTCGGCTTCTGCATCGTTGATTGTCCTCCTTTGGGCGAATCGCGCTATCGCCGGTCTCGCTGCGGTCCGGGCCATTATTGATTTGCGGGAAAACGCAATTATACCCGCTCACTATGACAATATCGTGATCAGGCTCGTTCAGATGTATTCCCGCTTCCACAGGTTCATGCCGCGCATCTCACCCCTTCCAGGCCCAGTGTGCCATCTCCATCAACTTCGGCGGCTTGCCCTGCATCAGGATAGCCACGCGGAAGATGCGGGAGGCGGCCCACACGGTCGCGGCTGCGAAAACCATTACTCCGGCCAGCCCCACCCACGGTTGCCACACCGGCACGCCCTCGGTGTTAGCCTGCCGCAGCAGCATCAGGATGGGAGTGAACGGCGGAATCAGCGACATCACGGTCGCCGTGAGTCCGTTGGGTTCCCGCAATACGGTGACCAGCATGAACATGGGGATGAGGCAGGGCATCAGCAGCACAATGGCCAGATTCTGCGCATCCTGCGGGGTGCTGCAGCAGGCCCCCAGGGCCGCGGCGAACGCGCAGAGCATCACCACGTCGGCAAGCAGGTAGGCATAAAACCACGGAATAATACTCAGCGGCAGCAGGCCGGAGATCCCCAAAGCGTTCACCACCAAAACGCCCGCCACCACGTACAAAAGCGAACTGGTCACCGAAACGCCCACCGCGCCCAGCACTTTCCCGGACATCAGTTCCAACGGCGTTGCGGCGCCCAGCAGAGTCTCCACCACGCGCTGGCTTTTATCCTGGGTGACGTTCTGGAGCATGGGCGCCGAGCCTACCATCACGATCATGGCCAGGATCATGGCCACCGCGAAGGGCACAAAGAAGCCTTCGAGTTCGTTGCGTTTTCGCGCTTCGCGGATTTCGCCCGTCTTTTCGTCGCGCTCCACCAGGCTGAGGCCTTCCACCGGCACCGAGGCCATCACGCCGGCATTGCCTTTGATGTCGAGACCCAGGCGGGCCAGGCGCGCCAGACGCACGCCATCGTTGATCGGGGCCGTTCAGCCAGCCGCGCAGTTCATCGATTCCGCCGGCATTGGTGTAATACGAAACCCGCGTGGCGGGGTCGGTTTTGGTGTCGCTGCCGAAGGGTTGCTCGTCTGGCACGGGCTTTTGCGGTACCAGCGCATCCTTGCCGATTTCGAGAAAGGCAGCCAGTTCCTTGCGCCGCACGCGATCAGAGAGGGCCAGCAATTGACTCTTGGAATCGCTATCCGGCACGATCACCTCGAACACGTACCGGGGCACAATCTGCTGGTGGGTCTTCTTGTCGAACAGTTCCCGCTCGTTCTTTTCTTTGGCGGCGTTCACCACGGCATCGGCCACCACGCCGGTGCGATCGATGATGGCGATGTGCCGGTCCCTCAGATCCGGCTTGCTCTTGAGAAACGACATGGCGATAGACCCGCCGCCGAACAAAACCGGCGCCACCACCAGGCCGAACAGAAACGCCTTGGTGCGTACCGTGGCGATGTAGTCGCGTTTGGCGATGGTCAACACCTTATGCATGCGCATGATTCGCCTCCGCGGCGGCGGGCCCCGCAATCCGCATGAAAATGTCGTGCAGGGAGGGCCTGGTCAACGAGAAACCGGTCACCGCGCGCCTGCGCCACCAGCATCCGCAGCACCTCCTGCGGATCGGTGCCGCGCACCAGGCGGAGCTCCTGTACCTGGCCGAGGTCGCGAATCTGTTCCACCCCGGGCAGGTGCTCGACGGCTGGAAATCCGCCGGCCGTGGTGACGCGAATGGTGTCGTCGCCGTACTGATCCTGAATCGAACTCAGGGTTCCGTCCAGAACTTTCCGGCCGCGGAAGATCATAAAGATGTAGTCGCACATGGTTTCCGCCAGGTTCATGTCGTGGGTGCTGAGGATCACGGTCACGCCGCGCCGGCGCAGATCCAGAATGGCGGAGCGGATGGCCTCGGCGCTCACCGGGTCGAGTCCGCTGAAGGGCTCGTCCAGAATCAGAAGTTTCGGTTCCGGAACTACGGCGGCGATGAACTGCACCTTCTGGCTCATCCCCTTGCTGAAGGTCTCGACTTTGTCGGCGGCGCGCGCCGAAAGGTCCAGTTTCTGCAGCCAGCTTTCGACTTCCCTTTTGACTTCGCGGCCCGAACGCAGCTCCCCATAGAATTCCAGCAGCGCCCGGACCGTCATTTTCTGGTAAAGGCCGCGTTCTTCAGGAAGGTATCCGATGAAGTCGGTGCTGTTCTGCGGCGTGCCTTCTCCGAACAGGCGGATCTCCCCGCGGTCGGGGTAGAAGATATTCACGATCATGCGCATCGTGGTGGTCTTGCCCGAGCCGTTCGGCCCGATGAACCCATAGATGGAACCTTCGGGAACCGTGAGAGACAGATCGTCCACCGCGGTCACTTCCCCGAACGTTCTGGTGACGTGCGAGATCTGTACAGCGTCCATTGGGTGGAATGGTATCAGATCGCGCGGTCTATACGGATTCCAGGGCGGCCTGCATCATGGCCCTGGCATAGGCCGACGCTGAAGGTAATTCCGGTGTAGCCTCCGCCGCCCGGGTAGCCGGGCAGACGGCCGCCGGGCGGCAGGCGGTCGCGGTCGGCATCCAAAGCGCGCGGATGCTCAGGGTAGATCGTCCCGATGTATTTGTTGCGCACCAGGGCCTTCATCACGCCGAACATATCCCCCATTCCCGCGTCGATGAACACCTCCTGATATTTTTCCAGCGGCTTGACCACCTGCACGTTGCGATAATGCACGTGGTTGATGCGCTTGCGGCTGGCGAAATACTCGGCCGTCACCACCGGATCGTTGCCCATTTCGCGCGTCACGCCGCAATCGAAAGTGATGCCGTTTGCCGGGCTGTTGACGATCTCGATGAGGTGCTTCCAGCCGGCCACGGTGCCCATGATCTGCTGGGAACCGCGGCTGATGGGCGCCGGCGGGTCGTTCGGATGCAGCGCCATCCGCACCCCGGCCTTTTCAGCGGCGGGAATGGCGGCCTTCAGAAAGTAAGTAATGTTGGCCCACATTTCCGGCAGGTTGTGGGCGCCTTCGTTGGCCAGCGGCGGCAGGTCCTTGAACTTGACCTTTTTGGCATTCGGGAAGGCCGCCAGGGTCTCGGGCGTGATGTTGCCGTTCTCGTCGCGATAGATGGGCTGCACCACGCGGCCGTTTTCGTCGATCAGCAATTCCAGATCATAATCGAAGCCCGTATACCCGGCATTCGCGCGGCCCACAGTTTCGTAATACCCTTCGATGGCGCGATGCGCATAGAAGTTGTACTCCATCACCGGCAGACCGGCTTTTCCTGCGGCTTCGATGGAAGCGATGAAGGGCTCCATGTCCCTGGCGCGCGTCTCCTTGCCGTAAATGACGCTGGCCGGGACGTTGATCATGGCGTTGTAAGCCACCAGCCCGGATGCCTTGGCCGTATCGATGGCATGGCGAATGTTCTGTTCGGTCCACGGAGATCCGCCACCCACGTTGACGCCCAACAGGTGGGTCACGCCAAGCTGCCGGATGCGTTCGTAGGCGGATGAAAGATTGCGCCCGTAACCGCCCGGCGCGGTCTCGGCTGCCGGAGCCGGAGCGGGTTCGGTTTTGGCCGCCAAGTAGCCGCCGTAGCCGCCACCTCGCCCACCGCGTCCCCGGCGCCGCAGCGGCTGCCGGTTGCATGCCGGCGGGCAGCGGTCCGCCGCCATCTCCCGGCGCCAAACAGAGCTTGGGTGTGTCCGGACCTTCTTCAATGGGCCACTTGCGTGTCACGGGAGCGGCATCGGCAGTCGACAAAGACTGCGCCAGGGCGCCGCCACCCACTCCTTGCATCAATCGTCTTCGTGAAATTCGCGTAGCACCGGCCTCCTGGCCTGTCCGTAGCTTACACCACGGCAGCCAGCGCGTGAATCACCGACGCGATACGCACGGCCGCAAGAACCGTCTCCTCGCTGACGCCTTTTTCACGCAGCGCGTGCTCGTGCGAATCCACGCACGCGCCGCAGCCGTTAATGGCCGAAACAGCCAGGCACCACAGTTCGAAATCCACCGGGTCGCTGCCGTGTGTGCGAATCACGTTCATGCGCAAACGCGCGGGCATCTGGCCGTATTTCGGATTGGTGCTGAGGTGGCGAAAGCGGTAGAAGATGTTGTTCATCCCCATCATAGCCGCGGCGGCTTTGGCCGCAAACAGGGCCTGCTCGCTGAGATGTTTGGCCGCTTCGGCCACGAGTGCCTCCTGAAGCCTGGGATTGCGCACCGCGAGCACCGTCGAGACTACCGTGCCCCAGGCCTGCTGCTCGGTCAGTTCCGGTTGCCGCAGCATGCTTCCCAAATTGAGCTTCAGATCTTTGGCGTACTCCGGAATGGTTTCCAGAAATTGTTCCATGTTCGAGATTCTCTGCGGGGGTAAGGGCAGCGCAGGCCTCCGGGCGGAAGCCTGCGCTGGCTTCTCAAATCGCCGGCTTCAGGACTTCCTGGCCCTTCTGCCAGTTGCAGGGGCAGAGTTCGTCGGTCTGCAGCGCATCCAGCACGCGCAGCACTTCGTGGGGATTGCGTCCCACCGAAAGATCGTTCACCGATACGAAGCGGATCATGTTGTGCGGGTCCACCACGAAGGTGGCGCGCTGCGCCACACCCTCCTGGGGATCCAGGATGCCCAGCGCGGTACACAGTTCGCGCTTGATATCCGCGAGCATCGGGAAGGGCAGGTCCTTCAGGTCATCATGATTCTGGCGCCAGGCCAGGTGCACGAATTCCGAATCCGTGCTGCCGCCGATGACCTGCGCGTCGCGATCGCGGAACTCGCCATTCAGCTTGCCGAAGGCCGCGATTTCCGTGGGACACACAAACGTGAAATCCTTGGGCCAGAAGAAATACACCTTCCACTTGCCGCTATATTCGCGGTCTGTGATTGTCTGGAAGGCCTTGCCTTTATCGGTACTCACTGTCGCCTGCAGAGAGAATGCCGGAAACTTATGACCAACGCCTAACATCGGGAGTGCTCCTTTTCAGTTTGGATACAGTCGTTCAATTTTGGCCGCCAGAATAAAATCGCTCTCGGTCAGGCCGTCAATCTTGTGGGTCCAGGTCTTGACATCCACTTTTCCCCAAGCGAGGTACAAATCGGGATGGTGCCCTTCCTGTTCGGCAACGGCGCCCACACGGTTGACAAAATCCAGTGCGCTTTTGAAATCGGGAAACGAGAAACTGCGTGTCAGGTGGTGGCCATCGGCCACTTGCCAGTTGGGGACCTCGGCCTTCATCTTTTCCAACGCTTCGCCTTGCAGGGGAGGGACGCCTCCACGGCAGGGAACACAGTGTTTCTCGGCTAAACTCATGGTCGCTCTCCTTTATTATAGGATTTCAAGGCCTGCAATTCCGGCAGGCGCCGCGGAACAGGATTTCATAGTTCCGGACCGCCCGGCCGCCCAGTGCGGATTTCCCGGCGCCGGCCGGAAGATCGAACCAGGCGATATCTTCCACCGCGCCGCACCGTTCGCACAGAAAATGATGGTGGCGGTGAAGACTGGCATCGAACCGCGCGGCCTTGCCTTCCGAAAAAACCTCCCGGACCAGGCCGGCGCGGGCCAAAGAACGCAGGCTGTTATACACCGTGGCGCGCGAAGCTCGCGGGTCGCTGCGGTTCACGGCGTGAAAAATGTCCTCGGCGGTGGCATGCGCCGGATGGCGCACCAGGAACTCCAGCACCGCATAACGCTGGGTGGTGGGCCGCAGCGCGGCGACGCGAAAAGCCTCTTCGAGTTCCAGGCTCAATTTAGACACGGTATAAATCCAAACTAGGTCTAAATGAGCGCCCTGTCAAGCCTGGTATATAGTGAACACTAGACATGCTCCCATGAAGACCCGCATGAAGAGTGAGCAGCGCCGCGAAGCCATCGTCCGCACCGCCATTCACCTTTTTGCGGAAAAGGGGTTTCGGGGCGCCACCACGCGCGAACTGGCCGCGGCGGCCGGAGTTACCGAACCCGTCCTGTACCGCCATTTCCGCACCAAGCGCGACCTGTACACAGCCATTATCGAAGCCAAGGCCGGCGAAGCCTCATTGCACGCGGCAGACCTGGCGGAGCTAGCCCGGCGCGGCGACGATCGCCAGTTTTTTCTGTCCGTGGGCGAATTGATCCTGAGGCGGTACGAAACCGATCCCGATATCTCCCGCCTGCTGCTGTTCAGTTGCCTGGAGCGCCACGAACTCGCGGATCTATTTATGGACCAGCTTTTTCTGGATTTCTACAAACTGGTGGCGGCTTATATCCGCCGCCGCATCCGTGACGGTGCTTTCCGCAAAGTGACTCCCGAAATCGCCACCCGCGGCTTCATCGGGATGGTGGCCTATCACGGCTTGTTCGGGCTGCTGTTTCCCAAGCGCTTCGGGACTCCCAATCGCGCGCGCGTGGTGGATCAGATGGTGACGGTGTTTTTATCGGGCGTTCAGGTCTAAGGGCGGATTCGCACGTCAGCCAAGTCGCTTGTGCGGTTCAGACCCTCGGGAAACCGAGGCCCGGGGCTACCCTGACCTTATGGCCAACGATCAAAGATTCGAGCAGTTGAAACAGAAGTATCAACCCGCCATCAACCTGATGCAGCAGCTTCAGGTCAGTCTCACGCATATGCACATGGAAGGCGACAAGCTCTTCATCCAGGGGAACGCGCCCTCGGAGGACGTGAAAAACAGAGTCTGGGACCAAATTAAATCGATCGATTCCACTTACTCCGACCTGATCTGCGACCTCCACGCGGAAGCCGCCACGACGCAGCCGCAAACCATGACAGCGAGCGCGGCAGTCACAGGCGGCCAATCCACGCGGCGATACACCGTCAAAGCCGGAGATTCGCTCTCCAAGATCAGCAAGCAGTTTTATGGGAACGCCAATGACTACAGGAAGATCTTCGATGCGAATCGCGGCATTCTCACCGATCCCAACAGGATTCAACCCGGCCAGGAGCTGGTGATTCCCGAGTAGCATCGTCCCGTGCGGGATAATCGGAGCGTGGCCGGTGCAAACATCGCGACGCTCAACCAGTTCGTCGCCGCAATCAACAACCACGACGTGGATGCTCTCGCCGGGCTCATGGCAGCCGATCATGTGTTCGTAGACTCCATGGGAAATCGTGTACAAGGAGCCACGTCCATGGCCGCCGGCTGGCGCGGTTACTTCAAGATGTGTCCCGATTACTGGATTCGCATGGACTATGTCATGACCGAGGGTAATGTCGCATTAGCGGCGGGAGAGGCGGGCGGGTCGATAGACGGCTTCGCGTGGCGGACACCGGCGGCGTGGAAGGCCGTGGTTTGCGATGGTAAGGTGGCGGAATGGCGGGTGTTCGCGGACAACAAGCCGGTCTACGAAATCCTGGCGAGACGGCAGCGTTAATTCGCGGGCATCCCAATTCCTAACGCCCCGACGAGCCGAACCCGCCGCTGCCCCTTGCGGAGTCCGCCAGGCTCTCTTCGACCCACTCCACGGGCTCGTACCGGGCGACAATCATCTGCGCGATCCGGTCGCCGGCGTGGATGGTGTAGGCGTCGCGCCCCAGGTTCAAGAGAATCACACGCACCTCGCCGCGATACCCCGGGATCGATGGTGCCCGGCGCGTTGGGAATGGTGATGGCGTGCTTCAGGGCCAGTCCGCTGCGCGGCCGCACCTGCGCCTCAAAGCCCGGCGGCAACTCGATGGTCAGGCCCGTGGGCACCAGAAGCGGCACACCCGGCTCCAGCGTGACGGTCTCCACGGCGCGAAGATCCATACCCGCGTCTTCCGTTGGTCCATGGGCATACTCGGGAAGCGTCGCCGAGGGGTGAACCCGTTGGATTCGTATCTGCATTCCTCGTTATCATAGCCTCTTGACCTCCACCAAACGCGTGATCACCGTGGCGCCCATGCCCCCGGAGAAGATTGCTTTCGCGCTGGCTCGTTACAGCCGGTCGCCGGACTCGATTCGCGATTCGATCGAGTGGGTGCGGGCGCACGATTCTCAAAAATTCCTGGAAAGCTACTATTTCCAGTACGGCCATGCCTCCATCGCCGACCTGGGGCACACCGTGCTGTGCTTCGAAGGCATCTCCGAACTGGCGGCCACGGAAATCGAAGAGGAGCCGCTATGGGACGGCCAGGCAAAATCCTCCCGCTACCAGGATTTTTCGCGCGCCGGATTCATTACGCCGCCGGAACTTCCGGCAGCCGGCGCGGCCGCGTACCAGGCCGCCGGAGAAGCGCTGCTGGCGGCCTACGCCAAGGTAAACCAATTGGCCTTCGCGTGTTTGTGCGAGCGCCTGCCGCGCCCTGCCGACATGAAGCCCGAGGCCTACCAGCGCAACATCGCCGCCCGGGCTTTCGATGTGGCCCGCTACCTGCTGTTTTGGGGCGTTCCGACCAATGCCGGGCAGGTTACCAGCATCCGCACGCTGGAGAAGCAGATTCGCCGCCTCAAGGCGTCGGAGTTCCAGGAACTGCGCGAACTGGGGGACGAGATCGCTCATGCCTGTGCCGCGGAGCCGGATTGCCGGTGGGATAGCAACGGCCCCAGCGAGGCGATGGCCCCCACGCTGGCGCGCCATGCCGACCCGGACGAGCACGCCGCCAGTTTGCGCGCCGACCTGAAGGAATGGGCCGGGCAGAACCTGCCCGCGCCTGCCGGAGGAACCGCGCCGCGCGTGGACCTGCTGAAGCCGGCCGACGTTCCGGCCGATATCGTGGCCACGCTGCTGTATCCGGTAACCGCGCGCCCGTTCCGCGAACTTTACGAGATGGCCCGCTCCTGGAGCAGCCGGCAGCGCGCCGAAGTGATCGACGTGGCCACGCGTTCGCGCACTCGCCGCGATGAGATCGCCGCCGGGTTTCGCGGTGGCCTTTATGCCTATGACATGGTCATCGATATCGGCGCCTATCGCGACCTGCACCGTCACCGCCGCTGCCAGAAGTTCCGCCAGGAGTATGCGGGCGGACTGGGATACGATACGCCGCGGTTGGTCGACGATGCGGGCGCGGGCGAGATCTTTCGTTCCGCCATGCAATCTGCCTGGGAGAGCCGGAACGCTCTGCCGGCCGTAGGCGCGCAATACCTGCTGCCGTTCGGAGCGCGCTCGCGGTTCCTGTTCAAAATGGATTTCGCCGAGGCGGAGTACATTTCGCGCCTGCGCAGCGGAGTGAAGGGCCACTTCAGCTACCGCGAGATTGCCTGGGAAATGAAGTGCCGCATGGAGGAACTGGAGCCGGAGTTAGGACGGCTGATCGAAGCCACGCCTCCCTGGGTGGAGGATCCGCTGCGACGCTAGCACACAGGGTGGTGAAGCGTGCAGCGGCGGTACAATTCGATTTCATGTCAACTCCATTTCGTCTTGACGGGCTGAAGGCCCTGGTGACCGGCGGCGCCAGCGGGATCGGCGAATCCACCGCGCGCGTGCTCACCGAAGCCGGTGCGGCGGTAACCATCGTGGATGTGGACCGCGCCCGCGCCGAATCGGTATCCGCCGAACTTCCCGGATCCTCGGTGGCGATTCTGGATATCGCCGATGAAGCCGCGGTGAACGCCGCATTCGCCGGAATGCCTGCGCTGGATATTCTGGTGAACAACGCCGGAATCGGGCTGGTGGGCGGCATCGAAGAGACGCAGCTTCCCGATTTTCAGCGCTTGTTCCGCGTCAACGTGGAAGGCATGTTCCTGGTCACCAGGGCGGCCATGCCGCTGCTGCTCGCGTCCAAGGGCAGCATCGTGAATATCGGATCGGTGGCCGGACTGATCGGCGTGAAGCGCCGCTTCGCCTACTGCGCGACCAAGGGTGCGGTGGTGGCGCTCTCGCGCCAACTGGCCATTGACTATGCCGGAAGGGTGCGCGTCAATTGCATCGCCCCGGGCACTATCGCCACGCCGTTCGTGGACGCATATATCGAGAAGAATTTCGCCCACGAGAAGGAAAAGGCGTGGGCCGACCTGCACGCCCGCCAGCCCATCGGCCGCTGCGGCTATCCGCTGGAGATCGCCCACATGGCTCTGTACCTCTGCTCGCGCGAGGCGGAGTTCGTGACCGGCTCGGTAATGACCATCGACGGCGGCTGGACCGCAGCGTAGCTCTTCACGCACCTTGTAGTAAGCTGGTTTGCGGTCAACGGGAGGCGTATGTCCTGGCTCGAATCGCTGTTTCAGGATGCCCGTTTCGGCGTCCGCATGCTGCGCAAGGAACCTGCCGTTACGGCGGCCGTGGTGTTTTCGCTTTCCCTCGCGGCGGGCGCCTGCACCGCGACGTTTTCACTGATCGACGCCCTGATGCTGCGCCCGCTCCCCGTGTCCCATCCGGAGGCTCTGGTGGGAGTCTCATTCCAGCACAGGCCTGCATTTCCGGGGGCGCCACCCAGGGACGATCGCTTCAGCTATTCGTTCTGCAGCACGCTCGCGATGTGGCCGGCGGCCAGGTCCAACTGTTCGCCATGACAGTTTGGGGCCCCCTTCAGTCTGCGGTTTTCGACGAGGGAACGCCGGAACCGGCGCCGGAAAAGGTGCGGATGCAGTGGATCTCCGGGAACGGGCTGGCGATACTGGGCGTCCGCCCGATGCTGGGCAGGTTACTGGTGGATGCGGATGACCGGCCGGACGAGAAACTCTCCGTGGCGGTGATCAGTTACGGCTTCTGGACGCAACGCTTCGGCGGTAACGCGTCGGTGCTGGGGCGAATGTTCACCGCGAACGGCACCAGATTTCGGATCGTGGGGGTCACACAGAAAGATTTCAGCGGCGTCGAACCGGGCTATCTCAACGACGTATGGGTTCCTCTTATGTCTTACGCACCGGCGCGAGCCATGCGGAATCCCGGAAACGAGCGCTTCGCGATTTGCGGACGGCTGAAACCGGGTGTTGCCCCAGAACAACTGCGGCAGACGCTGCAGGCGGCTTTCACTGGCTTTCGCAGGGAGCATGCGCAGGAGTTGCTGCCGCCGGGCACATCGCCGGAACAGATCGCGCAATACGTAACTACGCGCGTCAGTGTAAGCTCGGCGGCCCAGGGCCACCAGACGTTCTTACGCGGCAGTTCGAACGCCCCGCGACGGCCGCTGTGGTGGGCCTGGTTCTGCCGATCGCCTGCTCCAATGTGGCCAACCTATTCGTCGCGAGGACGGCCGCGCGAGGCCGTGAGATGGCCATGAGATGGCCGTGAGATGGCATTTGACATCCGGCGCGCGTTTCAATAGCATTGCCTTACCGTTATGAAACTCGCGACAAAGGCCCCCTTTTTGCTTTTTCTGCCGGCACTAATCATTTTCGGCGCCGAGTATCACAAGCCTCCCCAGGCAGTCATGGATATCCTGAACTCCCCGGCCACCCCAACGCTCACGCTGAACCCCACCCACACGTACGCCATGCAGGGAAGCCCTGTCCGCTACCCACCGATTGCGGAACTGGCGCAGCCCATGCTGCGCATCGCCGGAATGCGCATCAATCCGGCCACCAACGGACTTCACAACGTGACCTTCAACAGCACCCTCACGCTGCGCAAACTGCCCGAAGGCACGGAAATCAAGATCATGCTTCCGCCGAATCCCAAGCTCAGCCTGGGACGCTGGAGCCCCGACGGCAAACACTTCGTCTTCACCAACACCACCGCGCACGCCATCGAGCTCTGGGTCGGCGATGCGGCCACCGGCCGCACGCACAACATCGAAGGCGTGCACGTCAACGACGTGATGGGCACCGCCGGGGCGGCGGTGGACGCGGCGGCGCGGCGGCGGGCGGCACGGTGCAATGGCTGGCCGACAGCCGTACGCTGCTGGTGCACGCCGTGCGTACGAATCGGGGCGCTCCGCCGGCGGAACCGCTGGTGCCCCAAGGTCCCCACGTTCAGGAGAGCCTGGGCGGCGGGCGCGGCGTGGTGACCCATGAAGACATGCTGAAGACCCAGCACGACGAAGACCTTTTCGAGTACTTCGCGACCGCGCAACTGGCCACAGTGGATTCGGTGACCGGGAAAGTGACGCCCATCGGCAAGCCGGGCATCATCGAATCGGCGCGGCCCTCGCCCGATGGCAACTATTTCCTGGTCACCATGATTCACAAGCCGTTCTCGTACCTCTACCAGGCGCGCGCAGTTTCCCACGGAAATAGACGTTTGGGACCGCGCCGGCAAAGACGGTCCATCACATTGCCAGTATGCCGCTGGCCACCGGCGGACGCGGCGGCGGCCTCAGGCCCACGGACGATCCGCTGGCGGCTCCCGCCGAGCCACCTGCGCGCGGCACTCGCGGCCTCACCTGGCGCTTCAACGAGCCAGCCACGCTGATGTGGATCGATGCCATCGGCAATGCGCCTGCCAGGGGCGGCACCGGACGGGGCGGGCGCGGCGCCACTCCACGGCCCGAGCACCTGCTGGCGCTGGCCGCGCCGTTCACCGGCGAAGCGAAAGAGCTGTACAAATCCGAAACCGGGATCCCGGGAGTCACCCTGTTCGAAAACGGGCATTTGGCCCTGCTGGGCACTGGCGGCGGCCGAGGTGGCCGCGGCGGAGGAGGCGGGGGAGGAGGAGCGGCCGGTGCGAATCGCGTATCGCGCACGCTCATGATCGATCTCGACAAGCCCGCCGAGGCGCCGCGCGAACTCTGGAGCTACAACACCAGCGACCGGTACGCCGACCCCGGCGCCCCTATGCAAAAGACCGTGGCGGGCGGCGAGCGCGCCATCCTGCTCGACGGCGACAACATCTTCCTGCAAGGCACCGGACCTTCGCCCACCGGCGATCACCCGTTCCTGAATCGCTTCAACCTCACCACGCTTGAAAACCGAAAAGCTGTTCCGCTGCGACGACGATCATTACGAAGTCGTCGAGGGCTTGCTGGACAACACGGCGATACCTTCTTCACGCGGCGCGAAAGTCCCACCGAGCCGCCCAACTATTTCATTCGCACGGCCGCCGGCAAGCTGACCGCCTTCACCAGTTTCCCCGACCCGCAGCCCATCATGCGCACGGTGAAGAAGGAACTGGTCACCTACAAGCGGCCGGACGGCGTGGAGATGTCGTTCACCCTGTACCTGCCGCCGGATTACAAGGCAGGCACGCGCCTGCCGACCGTCATCTGGGCGTATCCGCGCGAGTACGAAGACGCCGCGGCGGCGGATGCGGTGGCCGTGACCGGGTCGCGCATGCGCTTCACCGAAGATCGGCGGCTACTCGGAAATCTTCTTCGCGCTCGACGGCTACGCCGTGCTGGATAACGCGTCCATGCCGATCGTGGGCCAGCGCGCGCACGGTCAACGATCACTTCGTCGACCAGGTGGTGATGGACGCCAAGGCCGCCGTCGATAAGGCCGTGGAGATGGGCGTCACCGACCGCAACCGCGTGGGCGTCGGCGGCCACAGCTACGGCGCCTTCATGACCGATACGCTGCTGGCGCACTGCGATCTGTTCAAGGCCGGCATCGCCGAAAGCGGCGCGCCCAATCGCACGCTGACGCCCTTCGGTTTCCAGAACGAGCGCCGCACTGCTGTGGCAGGCGCCCGAGCTGTACGAAGACATCTCGCCCTTCATGTACGCCGACAAGATCAAAGCCCCGCTGCTGCTGATCCACGGCGAGGCCGACGATAACGATGGCACGTTCCCGATTCAATCGGAGCGCATGTACGAAGCGGTGCGCGGCAACGGCGGCACGGTCCGCCTGGTCTTCCTGCCGTTCGAAGCGCACGGCTATCGCGGCAAGGAGACCATCGAAGACGTCAATTGGGAGAAGTTCGCCTGGTTCGATAAGTACGTGAAAGGGAGCGGGACGAGCACTACGAACAACGATAACTGACGTCTACAGCCGGGGGGCGATTTTCCCGGCGGCTTCGCTTGACGTAATAACTGGGTGCACTTCGAATGCAACGAGATCCTTCCAGTTGTCCATCCAGCGATGGAGCAGGCTGGGGTCCCCGGTTTCCATGATCTGGAAGCAGCACTCCAGCCGCTCGTCCACCCAGCTCGACACATAGGTCAACCCCTCCGGGGCCATTCGGCCTTTGTCGCGGAACCGGCGGTAAACGGCCACCGGATCCTTGTAACGCTCGACGACCATATAGAGCGTGCCCGGCATTGGCTCCGCCTCCTTGAAAAACAGTATGCCACTCGAGAGTATCTAAAATATGCGTGGTCTCAAATCGTCTTTGGTCACCGTGATCTCTTAGTCTGCGAAATCTTGCTCTGCGCCAGCTATGGGGCAAGGCCGGGACTATTTCCTTCTGGACGCGCTCCAGGATCCGCTATCGACTTGTTGGGAGCCATCGCTAACAGTTGTCTCATACGTGCCGCGAAACGCCCCGCCATCCCACTCACCCTTTACGCGCGAACGCAAGGTCGTACCCTGGACGTCGAAGTCGTACGCAAGTTCGATCTTGCCGTCCTGTAGCTTGACTTCGCGCATCAAGGTTTTGACTTCGCCGTCATTCAGGAAAAACGTAAGATCGCACTTCCATGCGGCGCCCTCCTGCGGCTCGAGAGCAAACTGGATCGTTCCGCCGCTTTCTGAAGAGGCGCTCTTCCATTCGCCGGCAAATCGGCCCGCCAAATCGCGGTCGGCGGCGAAAGCCGCAGCGATCAAAACGAGTACCACAGCCATAAGTCTCGGCATGAAGCTCATTGTGGCACGGACGCGCCTGGCAGGATCACGGACTACAACTTGCAGCGTCATTCTCACTTCGCAGCCCTAACGATTCCAGGGCGCCGACCTCACATACACCTGAAAAGGGGCCCAGAAATAGGGCCGGCGGAAACGCGGATCGCCGTGAAGCATGGCCAGTTTGGCCTGGCGCAGGGCCACGGCCGGAGCCTGGCCCTCGGCGATGCCGGCGTAGAGTTGATCCATGAGCTGGCGGGAGGAGCCGTCATTGACATCCCAGAGTCCGGCGATGACGGCGCTCGAACCAGCTTCGAGAAATGCCCATGCGAGTCCGATCAGTCCTTCCCCGGCGTAGATGCGGGCGCCGGCGCTGCGGCAGGCGGAAATGGTTACCAGGCGGGCGGTGAGCGGGGTGCCGATGATGTCGCGTGCCTTCAGAAGATACTGGCCCTGGCCGGGCGAGAGGACGATTGCCGATTCGAGCGGGCTCTCCGGATTGGGCTCGGCGTGCGCCGCGAAGTGGAGGAGCGAGAATTGTCCCGGGTTCACCTGGCGATAAGCGGCAACCGTGGCGGTGGCGCCAGTGAAGACCGCTTTGGAGGCGTCCGGGAAGTGATTCTCGATAGCCGTAATTTCGGCTTCGGCCTGCGGGAGCTTATCGTACTGGGGGACGGGAACGGGCGCGCCCATTAACAGGAGCGAGGGCGGAGCCGCCTGGCGAGGCCCTCCGGCGGAGGCCAGCAGAGTCATGGAAGGCGCCACGGCCAGGTCCACGTCTTCGACCCAATAATGCGGAGCGGGCCCGGGCACCGGCAAAGTTTCCAGATTGAGGCGATGCAGGGCGCCGTCCGGAACCACGATCACACGGCTGCCGCGCGGGATTTGGGGGGCGATCCCGCCCAGCAGAACGCTCCACAATTTGGCGCCGGAGGCATCGTTGGCGGCGAGAGGATCGCCCCAGGAATGCTCGACGGAATTGCGATAGGCGGCGATGAGGGATTCGATTTCGGAGGCGGGGGGCAGGGAAAAGCGGCGGACGTCGCGCGGGGTGATGAGCCACGCGTAGGAGCGCTCGGGCGCCAGCCAGAAGGAGATCAACAGGCTGCCGGTGGTTTGCGACAGGCGCTCGAGCGCCGCGGTATCGAAGACCATGGGTTTGGAATCGCGGCGGAGGGATTCGGCGAGCACGCGGGCGCGGCTGGATTCAATCACTGTGAGCGCTTTGGGATTGTCATCCTGCTCCACCAGGCTGTCCACGTATTGCTTGTAGAAGGGGATGAGCCGGGAAAGCAGGGTGATGCGGTTTTGCGGATTCTCCAGCAGCGAGCGGGCGGAATCGATGGCCGCCAGCGCTCCCGCGAATTCCTGGTTCGCTTGAGGAAAGTTGCGTGCACCGGCGTCGATATTGGCCAGAAGCGCGTATGCCTCCCAGCGCAGGATCTGGTTCGTCTGCGAATCCGACAGAAGGTCGCGGCAGGCTTTTACAGCTTCGGTGGTGTTGCCCTGACCTTCGGCGATGCGCGCCTGATTGCGGACAATGTACGGCCGGATGCGGCTGCCTCCCTTGCCCTCGACCACACCGAAGGCAGTCTGATTCCAGGTTGCGGCATCACCCCACTGGCGGTCCTTGATGAGCACCAGGGAGAGGTTGGCGGCGTAGCGGGCGGCCTCGTTTTTTTCGCCTAATTGCAGAGCGATTTTGTAGGCGCGTTGATAGTTCCGAACGGCGGAAGGGACATCGCCCTGGGCATCGCGCACCAGGCCGAGAAGGTTCAAGTCGGTCATCAGGTCAGACTGCGCGTCCACGGCTTCGAACAGCTTGATGGCCTGCTGCACATGTTCCAAAGCCCCAGCAATATTTCCCAGGTAGATATAGTAACCCGCGAGATTGCCGTGAGTCTGCGCCTCGACGAAGCCGGCATGTGCGCGGGCGGCCTGGTCCAGGGCCTGCAAAGCAAACGCGACGGCATCCTCATACTCATTCTTGAAGCGTGCGCAGCGGGAGAGGTTGTTAAGCGCCATAGCCTCCCGGTAAGTGTTGCCGGTGGCGGTTGCCTGCGCCAGCACGATCCGGAATTCGGCGGCGGCTGCATCGAATTTATTCGCGGACAGAAGGCCGGCGCCGCGGATGAGGCGGATGCGGAGCTGGATGTCGGGGTCAGTGGCGCCGGCGGCGGCCTGGTCGAGCAGTTCGTTGGCTTGCCGGGGGTCGGAATAGATGTACGCGTTGGCAAGGTCCTCCTGACGGCGGAAGACCATTTGCGCCAGCGCCGGGAGGGGCGGGACCGGTCGTTTCAAAAGAGCGGCGGCCTCCTCGAGCCGGCTCTGCCCTAACAGGGCTTCGGCGTGAAGCAGGCGAAATTTCCAGAACCAGATGGTATTGGGGCGGTCTTTCCAGCGATTCGCTTCCCTGGAAACCGATTGGATGGTCTGCGGCAGGTTGCCGGAGACATACATCTCCCACACGCGCTGGTAGGCGCGCTGCGGCGATTCGGGACGCCCGCAGGCGGCGGCCAGAAGCAACAGGCACAACCAGGCGGCGCTACATCGACGTGTGACCGTTTGTGGAGCCATCGCCAACCGATCCTGAACCGCCCGCGTCCGATCCCATGGCCAGCCGGACCATGGTGATGCGGCGGTCGCAGTTGCCCACCAGGACCTCGCCCAGGAAGATGCGGCCGAAGCCCGGCCAGTAGATCATGTTGCCTACCGGAGGCGGAATCTTTTCGACCTCCTTTTCGGGGCCGCTGAGTTTAATTCCGGTGACCAGGGTGCAATGATAATAGCCGTTATATTCCGCGAGTGCCGGGGCGCCGGCTTCGGTGCCGAACCGCCATGCATGTTTCTGGCGGAAGGCATCGGGCTTTTTGGCGTAAAACGCGGCCAGTTGCGACTTGGTGCCGCACTGTGCCAGAGTATCGTCATCCAGACTGACGGCGACGCGCACCTCCCCCAATCGCATGCCCAGAATTTTATTGCCGGTGGTGGTGATGACCGGCGGCCCGCTCGTTTTTCTGACCGATGAGAGATTCAACTCCACACGGCCGATGTGGAGCTTCTCGACCACGTCGAGGCTCTCCACCAGGGAATGCACTTCGGTGTAATACGCGCCGCGTTTTTCAGTGCCGTGAGCGCTACTTTCGACGTGGTGGACGGAAAGCAGGGAGCGCTTCCAGGGCCGCTCCACGGGATAGTGGTAGCAGCACTCATGGGAATGCGCGGCGCCGCCGGTGACCGGCAGCACGGCGGCGCCCAGGGCGGGCACCACGTGGTTGAGTCCTTTGAGCTTGCCCAAACGATCGAATTGCGCGGCAACGCCGATGGCGTGCCCGCTGAAAATATAACGCTTGCCTTCTTGGCTCATCAATTCGTGTGCTCCTGCTGGGTGGTCACTTCAAAAACCGCTTTGGCGATTTGCTCTTCGGGCCGGCCGTTCCGGAAGGAACGTATGGTTATGATATACCGCTGCGGTTTCAGAGTCCCGGGAAAATATACGTCGATGGGTTGCTGGGCGCCGGGGGCCGGCACCACGCCACTGCGCAGAACCCGCCCGCTTTCGGCGCTCAGTTCGACGGAAAGCTCAGCCGAACTGGTGGGCCGTTCGGCGGCAATCAGGAAATGGAGCGGGTCGGCAGGGCCCAGGCGCTGCACGGCGGAACGCGAGGTGAGGTCCAGCACCACCGCGGGGAGCGCGCGTGGGGCGTTCAGCGCGGGAATCGTCACCGTGTTCTGGAAGACCACGACGGCCAGGGCGGCGGCGGCCAGCCCGGCCACCGCGGGAGAGAGCCACTTGGCCCTCATCCAGTCCAGAAACGAGAGCCTTACGGGTTTTTGGGCTTCGTCGCGCCACACCGTTTTGGCGTTTTCGATAAATTGGGCCGTGATGCGAAGATCTTCGGCGCAGTCCTGGCAGGAGAAATAGTGGTCTTCAAAAGCATCGCGCTCTTCAGCAGGCATGTCGCCGATGAGATAGCGTTCCACCGCGTGGGTGGCGACTGCGAATTCGTGTTTCATGCTCTCCCTTCAGTTGGTGGCAGCAGGGTGCAGATCGTTACAAATTCGTCTTATGGTTGCCTTGGGAATATGGTGGCGGCGGGGCGACTCGAACGCCCGACCTGCGGATTATGAGACCGCCGCTCTAGCCAGCTGAGCTACACCGCCACGGAGATTCCAGTGTAGCAAAAGACCTTACGGCTTTCAGCTCGACAGCTATGCGGCGGATCGAAGGGGAATTTACCCGATTGCAAACTGTGGAAAAGAGGGATGGTTAACTGCGGGCATAAAGCGGTTCTTTGTAACATGCGCCGCAGATTTTGATTTTTCGTGGTAAGCCGTCTAATATCAATCGATTAGCGGAATGTGCTGCGTCGTGGTTCAAAGCGTGGTAAGTACCTTTTATTACTACAGTTAACATCCCGGATGAAAGTCTTTCCCACAGAGTTTTCCACAGCCGGTGTGGAGGCGTTCAGAGACCGGGCAACCGGCGCTTCAGGGATTCCGGCACCTCCGCCTCCACCTCCACAGAGTCGTCCTGATAGCGGGTGGAAAGGACGCGGCCGAACTCGTGCAAGAGGGCGAGCGTGGCGCCGTCGCCGGCAGAAAGCCGGAGAGTGGCGTGGACCACCGGGTCGAGGGGCAGCACCGAATCGATCAGGGCGAGCAGGCGATCGATCCCCTCGCCGGAGAGTGCCGAAACGGCCACAGCCTGGGTTCCATGGCGAGCGCCGGCGCCGTTGAGCAGGCGGAGGCGGAGGCTTTCGGAATCCAATGCCTCGGGACCAAGGCGGTCGATTTTGTTGATGACCAGAATCTGTGGAATTTCGGCGGCGCCAATCTCGGCGAGAACGGAGACCACGTGGGCGGTGTGTTCGACGGCGGCGGGCGAAGAGCCATCGACCACGTGGAGGATCAGGGCGGCTTCGGTGACCTCTTCGAGCGTGGCGCGGAAAGCCTGCACCAGCGTAGTGGGGAGATTGCGGATGAAGCCGACGGTGTCGCTGGCGAGCACGCGGCGGCGGGACGGCAAGGTCAAGGGCCGGACAGTGGGATCCAGCGTGGCGAACATCCGCGCATCGGCCAGCACGCCGGATTGAGTGAGGCGGTTGAAGAGCGTGGATTTGCCGGCGTTGGTGTAGCCGGCCAGGGCCAGAGTAGCGAGCGGCACGGCGCTGCGGCGGCGGCGATGAAGGGCGCGGCCGGCGCGGACGCCGTCAAGTGCATCTTCCACTTTCTTGATGCGGACGGAAATGCGCCGGCGGTCGCTTTCCAGCTTGGTTTCACCGGGACCGCGCGTACCGATGCCGCCGCCCAAACGGGACATTTCCACGCCATGGCCGGAGAGACGCGGGCGCAGGTAATTCAACTGGGCGAGTTCCACCTGCAGGCGGCCTTCGCGAGTGCGCGCGCGCGCCGCAAAGATATCCAGGATGAGCTGGGTGCGATCGATGACTTTGCACGCCGAGCGCTTTTTCCAGGTTGCGCTGCTGGGTAGGCGTGAGATCGTGATCGAAGATGACCACGTCGATGCCGACTGCCGGCACTTCGGCGGTCAGTTCTTCGACTTTGCCCTGACCGATAAGAGTCGCCGCCTCGGGAGCGACGCGCGTCTGGATGGAGCGGCCGATGACCTCGGCGCCGGCGCTGCGGGCCAGTTCGGCCAACTCGTCGAGGGATTCTTCGGAGCCGGCGAGGGAGCTACGGCGCGCACCGGAATAGGCGCGCGAGGTCCTTTCCATTCCAAGCCGACCAGAATTGCCCGTTCGCGACCGGGATTGCGAGGCGGCGTGGGCTATGCCTCCGAGGTCTGGTGCACCGGAACGCCCGGCACTGTACCGCTGGACACACCGGTGGCTGCGCCTTGAGAATTGTTCGAGTAGGAGTGGGAGGTTTTCTGTGTCACCACCGTAGAGATGGCGTGCTTGAAGATCAACTGCTCCTGATTGTTGGTTTCCAGCACCAGGGAATACTTGTCGAAACTCTTGATGCGTCCGGACAACTTGACGCCACTCATCAGGTAAATGGTAATGACGATTTTATCCTTGCGAGCGTTGTTTAAAAAGCTATCCTGGATGTTCTGCGCCGGCTTGGTCTCCATGCTTCCCCCAAAAAAAGGCCCCCAATATCGGGCAAATAGAGCAGTGCTACGCTTGCGACTGTAATTGTACACCTATTCACGATGGGGTGGAGCGGCGGTTACGATGCGGCTGGAGAGCTGTTATTCGTCTTCGTGATCGTCGTGCGCGGCGGCGGGACCGGAGCCAGTCATCTGGGACAACTCCTCGCGGCCCAGCGAGCGCGGCGGCGCAGCGTTCTTCTTGCCGGTGACGATGACGGGTTCCAGCAGGAACTGTCCGGCGGAGACAAGTTCCTGCTCCAGGTTGAAATCCGGAATGCTTTTCAACTCGGGAATCTGCGCGATTCCGTGTTCGGTGACGACACACTCCATGCCGTTCCGCAGGCGGAAGTGAATTCTGACTTGTTTCCGGATCGAGAGTTTGCGCAGATCCGCGAGCTTCATCGATCGGCTTCCTGGTACTCGTTCTCCATTTCACCGGCGGCGATGCGGGCGGCGATCGGCTCCTGGCAGGTCACGCAATAGCGTGCCCACGGCACGGCATCCAGACGCTTGGTGGAGATGGGCTCTTCGCATTCCAGGCAGACGCCGTACTGGCCGAGATCGATGCGGTGCAGGGCGTCGGAGATCTCGCGCAACAACTTCATGTCGATGCGTGTTGCGGTTGAGAAAAATCCACTCTTCATGGTGCTGCTGGCTGAGATCGCCTTCGTCGGACGGAATATCCAGACGGGACACCACCTGGGCCGCCTTCTGGGCGGACATGCTGCGGCGGACTTCCTCCGCTTTCTTCTCCAGCATCTTGCGGTATGTAGCCGTCTTGGGCTTCGGCCCGGTTTTCGTATTCGTATTCATTTCTTTTAGGACTGCCGATCTAAATCAGTCAGATGGATAAGACGCAGACCCGCTTCAAAAGTTGCAAAGCTCCTGGTGAGGGGGCACTGCGGGCGGATTGAAAAGTATAGCCTGAGTGGCGATACAAAGTCAAACACACAGAATTACTTACACAACGTTTACAAAGTTCTGTTGTAAAGAATACAGGGTCATCACTCGCAAGCTAGGATGGCGGATCGACCGTCCTACCTGGCTTTTTTGATCGCTTCGATCAGTTCGGGAACGACCTGAAACAGATCGCCGACAATGCCGTAATCGGCCACTTCGAAAATCGGAGCATTCGGGTCCTTATTGATGGCGACGATGGTGCGCGAGCCCTTCATGCCGACCAGGTGCTGAATCGCGCCGGAGATGCCGATCGCCAGGTACATCTTGGGAGCCACGGTCTGCCCGGAGCTGCCGACCTGGCGCTCCATGGGGAGCCAGCCGGCATCGCAGATGGGCCGCGATGCGGCCAGTTCGGCGCCCAGGACATCGGCGAGTTGCTGCACGATGCGGGATATTATCGGCTTCCTTGATGCCGCGGCCGACCGAGACGATGATCTCGGCGGCGCCCAGATCCACGGCGCGCTGCGATTCGCGGAACAGTTCCCGCGGCTTGGTGCGGATATCGGAGGCGGCGATGGTCGGGGTGAAGGCTTCGACCGGCGCGACTGCCTTCGGCGAGCCTGATCGGCGCGGTAAGCGCCGGCCTGCAGCGACGCGAAGTTGGGGCCGTCGCCGGCAAAGCGCACGTCCGCATTCACCTTGCCCTGGAACAGCTGGCGGACCAGCACCAGTTGCCCGCCGGTCGACGCGGTGGGCCACCACGTCGCTGACGGCGACGGTGCCGAGCGCGGTGGCGAGCTTGGGCAGGAAATCGCGGACCTGGTAGGTGTGCGGGAACAGCACCAGCGAAGGCCTGGTCGCGATCGATGAGCTGGCGCAGCGCCGCGGTGTAGGCGTCGGGCGTGTACTCCTTCAGCAGTTCGTGTTCGACGGCGTAGACCTTATCGAGCTGCTTGCCGGCCAGTTCCGCGGCCAGCGCCGAGATTCCCTGCCCGAGCACGGCGGCGGAGGCGGTGGTGTTCAGCTCGCTCGGCGAGCTGCTGCGCGGCGGCCAGGGTCTCGAACGACATGCGGTTCCAGACGCCCGCCGCGTTGTTCCATTACGGCCAGGATGCTCATATGACGCGCGCCTCGAATTTCAGTTTTTCCACCAGTTTGGCCGCCGCTTCCTTGGGGCTGCCTTCGAAGAGTTGCGTGTGCTTGGTGCGCTCGGGCAGATAGACGCGGTCGAGCGCGATGGCCGGGGACGCCGATGCGCCGCCGAGGTCGGCGGCGGTGAGCCGTTTGATCTCCTTCGTTCTTGGCCTTCTTGATTCCCATGAGCGTGGCGTAGCGCAGCTTGCTGATGCCGGATTGAATGGTGAGCAGCGCGGGCAGCGGCATCTCCACGTGCTGGAACCAGCCGTCCTCCAGCTCGCGCTTGACGCGGATGCGCGCCATCGCAGCTTTTCCACTTGCATGATGATGGTGGCGTGCGGCAGGCCGAGCAGTTCGGCCAGGATCACGCCGGTCTGCCCGTAGCCGAGATCGTCGGACTGGAGGCCGGTGAGGACCAGGTCCGGAGCTTCGGTCCGGATGGCGGCGGCCAGCGAGGCGCGGCGGCAGCCAGCGGATCGAGCGCGCCCAGTTTCCTCTTCGATGTGGATGGCGCGGTCGGCGCCTTTGGCCAGCGCTTCGCGGATGGTCTGGGCGGCGCGGGCGGGTCCGGCGCAGAGGGCGACCACTTCGCCGCCGTGCTTTTCCTTGAACTGGAGACCTTCTTCCAGGGCGTAGGCGTCCGGCTCATTGATCTCGTAGGTGAGATCGTCTTCCTCGATCCACTGGCCCGAGGAGGCGATCTTCAACTGCGAATCGCGAGCGGGAACCTGCTTGATCGCAACGACAATCTTCATAGGGGTCTAAGAAACGATCCGGCAGCCGATCTGCGCGATTTATTTTCCTACTCGAACCGCTTGAAGATCAGGCAACCGTTGGTGCCGCCAAAACCGAAACTGTTGGAAAGCGCGTAGTCGATTTTCATGGGACGCGCGTGTATGCGGCACATAATCCAGATCGCAACCCTCGATCGGGGTTGTCGAGATTGATGGTGGGCGGCGCGACCTGATCGCGGATCGCCAGCACGGTGATGCCGGCTTCCAGGCCGCCGGCGCCGCCCAGCAGGTGGCCGGTCATACGACTTGGTGGAGCTGACCGCCACCTTATAGGCGTGCTCGCCGAAGGCCCGCTTGATGGCGGCTGTTTCGGCGCGGTCGCCCACATTCGGTGGACGTGCCGTGGGCGTTGATGTAATCGATCTGGTGCGGCTCGATTTTGGCATCGCGCATGGCATTGCGCATCACGCGATAGGCGCCGTCGCCGTCGTCGGGCGGCGCGGTCACGTGGAAGGCATCGGCGCTCATGCCGTAGCCGACCACTTCGGCCTGAATCCGAGCGCCGCGCGCGCCGGGCGAATTCCAACTCCTCGATCACCAGGATTCCGGCGCCCTCGCCCACCACGAAGCCGTCGCGATCCTTATCCCAGGGGCGCGACGCGCGCAGCGGATCGTCATTGCGCGTGGAGAAGGCGCGCATGGCCGCGAACCCGCCGATGCCCATCGGAGTGACGCAGGCCTCCGTGCCGCCGCAGATCATGGCATCGGCGTCGCCGCGCTGAATCATGCGGAACGAATCGCCGATGGAATGGGCGCTGGTGGTACACGCCGTGGCGGTGGCCGAATTCGGACCCTTGGCTCCGCTCCGGATGGAGACGTAGCCGGAGGCCAGATTGATGATGGTGGCCGGAATAAAAAACGGTGAGATGCGGCGCGGCCCGTCCTTCGATCAGCGTCTGGTGCTCGCGCTCGATCACTTCGAATCCGCCGATGCCGCTGCCGATATAGACGCCGACCTGTTCCTCGTCCTCCGGCGTCACTTTCAAGCCGGAGTCTTTGAGGGCGAACTCCGCCGCCGCAATGGCGAACTGGATGAAGCGCCCCATCTTCTTAATTTCTTTTTTCTCGATGTAACTGGCCGGATCGAAACCTTTGACCTCTCCCGCAATCCGGCAGGAAAACGCCGCGGCATCGAACTGGGTAATGGGTCCGATGCCGCACTTTCCAGCACGGATGGCCTCCCAGGACGCCTCGGTCCCGATCCCAAGCGGCGTCAGCAAGCCGACGCCGGTCACTACAACTCTTCGTGACAAAACGACTCTCCCTGGTGAGAAACGCGACTACTTCTTCGTGGTCTTGCCCTCGATGTATTCGACCGCGTCTTTGACGGTGGTGATCTTCTCGGCGTCTTCGTCCGGGATTTCGAGCTCGAAGGCCTCTTCAAAAGCCATCACGAGCTCGACGATATCGAGCGAATCGGCGCCCAGGTCGTCAACGAACGACGCGTTGCTGTCCACCTGGCTCTCATCCACGCCGAGTTGCTCGACAATAATCTGCTTCACCTTCTGCTCAACAGCCATGTTTCCTCCTGGGATATGGTGCGGACGCGTTGATTTTAGCGAGCTTTACGGAGCTTCCGCAACTTGACGGAACAATCGTATCAGCACACCACGAGCGTTTGCCCGAAAATCATGTCCAGATCACCCCTATTCTGCCACGAAATTGGTTAGATGTCCGGGAACTTTTCGGGATGCACAATAGTCCATGCGTCATGAGATATGCTCTGCGGACGCTGCTGCGCCAACCCACGTTCACTATGGTGGCCATCGTTTCCCTGTCCCTGGGCATCGGGGCGACTACCTCGGTGTTCAGCGTGGTGGACCGGATTCTGTTCCGGAGCTTGCCCTTCCGGGATAGCGGCCGGCTGGTGTCATTGGGAATCAAGGCGCCCGTATTGCCTTACGATTTCCTTCTGGGCGCCGGCTATCTGCAACTGAAACGGCACGTGCCGGCCGGACTGGAAGCGGTCACGTCGTGGGTGGGAGTCAACGATTGCGACCTGACCGATGGCGAGCCCGTGCGGTTGAGCTGCGCGGCGGTGGAATCCACATTCCTGGCTACGCTCGGGGTGACGCCGGTTCTGGGCCGCAACTTCACGGCGGCGGAAGACGCCCCGCGCGCGCCGAAGACGGCGCTTCTCTCATACGGGCTATGGCAGTCGCGCTTCGCGGGGCGGCCCGATGTAGTGGACCGCGTGATTTCGGTGGATGGACAGCCTGCACGGATAGTGGGCGTGCTGCCGCGCGACTTCGAAACCCCCACCCTGGCACGCGCCGACCTGCTGGTGCCGCAACAAGTGGACGATGCCATGCTGGCCCGCGCGGTGACGGGACGGCCGCTGCGTGTGCTCGGGCGGCTGCGTCCGGGCCTGAGTGTGGCGCAACTGCAGGCGCAGGGCGATGCCGTTCTGGCGGCCGAAGTCGCATCGGCGCACGGGCACCTTCCGGGCGCCAGCGATATCGAACTGCGCGTGCGCACCCTCCGCGACCTGCAGATGGGCGACGCGCGAACGGTGTCCTGGGTGCTGTTCGGTACGGTGCTGACGGTGCTGCTGCTGGCCTGCGCCAACGTGATGAACCTGGTGCTGGCGCGGGGATACGCGCGGCGGCGCGAGATGGCCATTCGGGTGGCGCTGGGCGCTTCCCGCTGGCAACTGTTGCGGCAGGGCCTGACCGAGAGCCTGCTGCTGGCCGGTGCGGGCGGGGCGGCGGGCGCGGGTCTGGCGCTGGCGATGGTCCGGCTGTTCGTGCGGATTGCGCCGGAAGGCATTCCGCGGCTGGCGGCGGCGACGCTGGACTGGCGGGTGCTGGCCTTCACGCTGGGCTGCTCTCTGGCGGCGGGCGTGGGATTCACGCTGGCGCCGCGGTTTTCCCGTGGCCGCGCGTTCCTGGTAGTGACGCAATTCGCGCTTTCCCTGGCGCTGTTGACCGGCGCGGGGCTGTTGGGCCGGGCGCTCTGGAAGTTCCAACAAAAGCCCCTGGGGATGGAGACACAGCAGGTCATGACCGCGTCGCTGTCCCTTTCCACGCAGCGCTACGGCCAGGCGGCGCAGCAACTGGCGTTTGCCGAAGAACTGGAGCAGCGGCTGCGCGCGGTGCCCGGGATAAGCGAGGTGGCGATAGGCGATTCGTATCCACCCAACGTGCCGCAGCGTTCGCGGCCGGCGATGGTGTTGCAGATTGACGGCCGGCAGCCCGGCACGCCCCAGCAGGGACCGGTAGTGTGGCGCGCGGTATCGCCCGAGTATTTCCACGCGTTGGGGATTCGCATCCTGCGCGGGCGTACGTTCACCGAACAGGACCGGAGCGAGAAGAACGGGCCGGTAATCCTCAGCGAATCGCTGGCACGGCGGCTGTTCGGGGCGGCGGACCCGCTGGGGCACTTCCTGGGAATCCAGGGACTGCCTGCAGCGTGCGCCGATCGTCGGGGTGGCGGAGAATGTCCGGAATAGCGGCGGGACTGCGCCGGACGATCCGGAATATTACGTGCCGCGCTCGCATGCGGCGGACGCGGGAATCTATGCCGCGCCGAACGAACTGCGGCGCATGGCCGCGATTGTTCGAACTCCGATGGCTCCCGACGCGGCGGCACGCGTGCTGCGGCAGACCGTGGCGGCGATGGACGCGGCGCTGCCGGTGGAGATCGCCACCCTGGCGCAGAGCACGGCACACATGGCGGTACGGCCGCGGTTCGCGGCAACGCTGCTGGCCCTGTTCGCGGCCATCGGGCTGGCGCTGGCGGCGTTCGGACTCTACGGGGTGCTGGGCTTTGTGGTGGCGCAGCGAACTCGCGAAATTGGCGTCCGGATGGCCTTGGGGGCGACGCCCGGCGCGATCGGCCGGATGGTGCTGGGGAGTGCGGGCCGGTGGCTGGCGCTGGGGCTAGTGTGCGGATTGGGGCTCTCGGTGGCGGTGTCGCGAGCGTTGGGAGCGTTGCTGCTGGGGGTTTCGGCCGCGGATCCGGTGGCATGGGCGGCGGCGGCAGGGGTGCTGATGGCCGTGGCGTTCCTGGCGGCGTGGTTCCCTTCGCGGCGGGCGGCGCGGGTGGACCCCATGGAAACGCTCCGCCAGGAGTAGATTGGCTGAAAAGCACCACCGGGCGGTGTTTTCGGGCCAGCCCAAAGGTAGTGGTAATCACTTATTTATCAATTAGTTAGTTGCTTTGTTAATTTGGCGAAACAGATGCACTGTGTCGTTACGTCGAAACTGATGAGGCAGCCTATGAGATCAACCACTTCCTACACACGTTTTTCCGGCATCCTGGTGTTTTTGGCTGCGTCCGGCCTGGTCCTGGCGCAACAGAATGCCCCAACCGGGGCTTGGCGCCGCGCCACTGATCCCGCACCCGCGGCCCAGCAGACGGCGCCGCCGGACGCTCAGCAGCAACAACAGCAGGATCCGTCGGAACCCGTCGCGCGCAGCGACGACTTCGGACAAACCAATCAGAATGCGCAAACCAATCAGAATGCGCCCCAGGCAGGGCAGCAGCAGGCGAGACGGCCGGCCTACGGCCTTCCACCCCAGGTGACGGTGAAGCCGGGCACGTATGTGACTATCCGCACCAACCAGATGCTCAGTTCGGATCATAACCACGTGGGCGATTCTTTCTCCGCCAGTCTGCTGCAGCCACTGGTGGCGGATGGTGTAGTGGTTGCCCAACGAGGGCAGACGGTATATGGCCGCGTGGCAGTGGCCGAGAAGGCGCACGGCGGCAAGGATTCCCGGCTCGGGCTGGAACTGACCGGCGTCACGCTGGCGGACGGCACACAGCAGCCGATCCAATCCCAACTGGTGGCGCAACAGGGTCCTAAGACTCCTGGCGGAGTCGAGGCCGGCACCGTGGTAGGCACGACCGGCGTGGGCGCGGTGGTTGGTGGAATCGCCGGCGGCGGCGCCGGTGCCGGCATCGGCGCGGGTGTAGGCGCGGCGGCCGGAATCATCGGCGTGCTGCTGACCCACAACCACGAAACGCGGCTGTATCCCGAATCGGTACTGACGTTCAACGTAACGTCGCCGATCACGGTATCGACCCTGAACGCGCCGCAGGCGTTCCGGTTCGTCGGGCCCGATGACTACAACCGGCCGGCGATGCAGTATGCCGCCCGGCCTGGTCCGGCGAGGGTGGTGGCTCCGGCGTATGCTTACCCCTATTCCGGCTACTATCCGTATTACGGATACGGCTATGGCTATGGATATCCCTACTGGGGTCCGAGCGTGTTCATTGGCGGCGGATGGGGTTATCGCGGCTTCGGTGGTTATCGCGGCTTTGGCCGGAGATAACAGCGACAGTGTAGGACAGGCCTCCTGGCCTGTCCTAAGACAGACCGGGAGGTCTGTCTCACATCTTCGAAACAGTCCACAAGTCATTTAGGGCCACACTGTTCTGGTCCGTTATCTCTTGCGGGAATACCCGGTGCTACAATCGGGCTTCCATGTGAAGGACCCTCTGGTCGGTCCCGTGGCTGCTATTGCTTCGGGGATCCTGGTTTCCCGCTTCGTACCGTTTCATCAATTCGAATTGCTCGCCGCCATCGCCGCCTTTCTGCTGCTCGGAATCCTTGCGGTATACAGGAATGCGCGCTTCCTGGCCGGCGCTCTGCTGCCTGTTGGGGCTGTTCTTTGCGGGCGTGCTGACCGCGTTGGTGCATACGCCTGGTCCGGCGCCCACGCTGGATGTCGAAGGCCGCGAGGTGGTGATCCTGGGCGGCTGCGTGGTGGAGCCTCCGGCCATTTCCAGCGGGCGCGAGCGCTTCCTGCTGGACCTCGATCGGGATGCGCGCGCGCAGGTGACGCTCTACACGAAGAAAGATGGCGAGGCGCTGCCGGCTCTGCGATACGGGCAGAGGATCGAACTGGACGCACGCGTGCGCAAGCCGCGAAACTTCGGCAATCCGGGCGCCTTCGATTACGCGCACTACCTGGCGCGCCAGGACATTTACTGGACCGCCTCGGGCGCGGCGGAGAGCGTCCGGATCCTGCCGGGGCATTGCGGATCGCCCTTCGCCAGGCAGGTGATGAATCTGCGCGCCGCCATGGTCGCGCGGATCGACCGGATGTGGGGCGCCAGCAGCTACCAGGACGGCATGATGCAGGCCGTTCTGCTGGGCCAGACCTTCCAGATGCAGCGTGTGTGGACGGAGGATTATCGCAATACCGGCACCTTTCACGCGCTGGTGATTTCGGGCACGCACGTGGCAATTCTGGCGGCGTTCTTTCTGTTTATCCTGCGCGTCTGCTTCGTGCCGGAAAGTCTGGCACTGCTGATGACGGCTGCTGGCGGCGTGGCTGTACGCGCTGGTCAGCGGATGGGGATCGCCGTGCGTCCGCTCGGCGGCAGGGCTGACGCTGTATATGATCGCCAGCTATTTCTATCGCGACCGGCGGCCGGTGAATCTGCTGGCGGCGGTTGCCCTGGGCTTTCTGGTGTTCGACCCGGAACAACTGTTCGAAGCCAGCTTCCAGCTCACATTTCTGGCCGTGGCGTTTCTGGGCGTGTTCGCCATGCCGTTCATCGCGGCCACTACCGGGCCGCTGGCGCGCGGGTTGACAGACCTGGGGGACACGGCGCGCGACCTGCACCTGGAACCGCGCGTGGCGCAGTTCCGCATCGAAATGCGCCTGCTGGCGGAGACGCTGCGCGGCGCCCTGCGCGTGCCTGCCGGCGCGGCGCGCGGGGCCGTGGCATTCGTTGGCCGCGTGCTGTTTTTCTTTTTCGAAGTGACTGTGATCTCGGCCGTAATTCAGATCGGGCTGGCGCTACCCATGGTGGTGTACTTCCATCGCGTGGGACTGAGCGGGCTTTCGGCCAACGCGCTGGTGGTGCCGGTGATGGGCCTGGTGGTCCCCGTGGGTTTCGTGGCGCCTCGCTACCGGCTGGCCGTGGGTGGCTCATGTGTGCGGCTGGTTGCTGGGCGTGAGCCAGGCGATTGTGCGATGGCATGCCTCGGTGGAGCCGAACTGGCGGATTCCGACGCCGCCGTTGTGGGTGGCCCTGGCATTTTCGGCGGCGCTGATAGCGGCGGCGGTGGCGCGCGGAAGGTGGTGGCGCACGGCGGCGGGACTGGGGGTGGTGGCAGCGCTGGCGGTGTTGCTGTGGTCGCCCTTTCCGGCGCAGGAGCATCGCGGGCAGTTGGAGCTTACGGCGATCGATGTAGGGCAGGGCGATAGCCTGCTGGTGGTGTTTCCCGATGGCAAACGGCTATTGCTGGACGGCGGCGGGATTCCGGCATTCGGCCACAGCGCCAAAACGCAATTGGATATCGGAGAGGACGTGGTGGCGCCGTACCTGTGGCAGCGCGGGATGCGCACGGTGGACGTGATCGCCCTTTCCCATGCGCACGAGGACCACATTGGCGGCCTGCCCGCGCTGGTGAGCGATTTCCGGCCGAAGGAGCTGTGGACCGGCGCGACGCCGGAGAGTCCCACGTGGCGCGAGGTGCGGGAGAGAGCCGCGCGAAATGGCTCACGCATCGTGCCCCTGACCACCCCTTCGCGATTCGCCTTCGGCGGCGCGGAGATTCAAGTACTGGCGCCGCTGCCGGACTATGTTCCCGGCGATGAGCCAAAGAATAACGATTCACTGGTGCTGCGCGTGCGATACGGGCGCCACTCGTTCCTGCTGTGCGGCGACGCGGAACGGCAGATCGAACGTGGGATGCTGGAGGCGGGTGAAATTGAGGCGACCGATGTGCTGAAGGTGGCGCATCACGGCAGCCGGACCTCCAGCACGGAAGAGTTTCTGGCAGCGGTCCATCCGGCGTTCGCTCTCATTTCGGTGGGGACGGACAACAGCTATGGGCATCCCAATCGCGATGTAGTGGACCGTCTGGAGCAGCACGGCGCGGCGGTCCTGCGGACCGACCAGGACGGGTTGATCACCGTCCGCACCGATGGCCGGCGGCTGTACACAGAGAGGTACCGCGATGCGGCGGCGGGACCGCAAACGGTCGCGCCGTGGGGGTGGTAGTCCCGCCCCACCCTCACCACGAAGAACTCATCGCGGAGCCGCGAAGGCGCTGAGGAAGACGCGGAGAAAATCGAGATCTGAAGCATTTCTCCGCGGCCTCCGCGCCATCTCCGCATTTCTCCGCGTCGAGTGTTCTCCGTGTTCTCCGTGCCTTCGTGGTGAAGAATTTTCGGCGCCCGCACTCAATCGAAGTTGACGGCGGTGGTATTGGCTCCACAGACGAGGACGCCGACGTGTTCACCGGGACGGGGCTGGTAACGGCCGGAGAGGAGCGCGGCCATGGCGGCGGCTCCGCCGGGTTCGGTGGCCACGCGGAGCACGCTCCAGAGGATGCGCTGCGCCTCTTGAATGGCGCTGTCGGAGACCAGCACCACGCGGCGGACATACTGCTGGGCGAGGGGGAACATCAACTGGCCCACCTGCCGGGGGGCGAGCGAATCGGCGGCGATGCCTCCGGCTGGTGAATCCACCGGGCGTCCGGCTTCCAGGGCGCGCGCCAGTGTGGGCGCGGCCTCGGGCTCGACTCCAACCAGCGCCACGCGGCCGGTGTACCAGGCGGCGATGCCTCCGATCAGCCCGCCTCCGCCGACGGCGACCAGCAGCGAATCCAGGCCGGGCGCCTGCTCGGCGAACTCCAGGCCCACGCTCCCCTGCCCCAGCATGGTCTCGGGCTGGTCGTAGGCATGCACGGGCATGGCGCCGGATTCGGCGGCCCAGGCTTCGCTGGCGGCCAGGGCGTCGGCGTAGCGTTCGCCGGTGACCACCAGCCCGGCGCCATAGCCGCGGATGCGCTCCATTTTGGCCGGAGAGGCCACCGTGGGCACGAAGATGCGCACCGGCTTCCCAAGCTTGCCGGCAGCGTAGGCGACGGCGACCCCATGATTGCCGCCCGAGGCAGCCACGACGCCGGCGGCAGGAATCTCACGCCCCAGCATATTGGCGAAGGCGCCGCGCGTTTTGAACGAACCGGTGTGCTGCAGGAGTTCGAGTTTGAGGGTAAGGCGCACGCCGGGCAGGCTGAAATCGGCGCCATCCACTTCCACCACCGGGGTGCGGCGGATGTGCGGGCGAATGATGGCGTAGGTGCGGGAAATGGACGGACGGTCGATAGTCGTAAGCGGGCCCTACTTTTCTTTCGGCAGTAACTTGACGTTAGCGGGAATGGAGAACATGCTGTCGTTGACGTCCTTGTTGATCTCCACGGATTCGGCGTACATCTCGTAGATCTTGTCACCGTTGCGCTCGCGGCGCACGTCGTAAGGCCACTTCACGCCGCCGGGGACCGAGTGGTACTTGCCGAAGAGGGTGGTTTCGGTGTCGAAATCCTTGAACTGGGGGTTGCGCCGGCGGTACGTCTGGCGGACAGGCAGTTTGGAGAAGCGGTCGAACATCACCGTCACGGTGACGCCGTTGGCATCGGTGATATCGACGATTTCCACCGGGGCCCTTTCGTAGAAGTCGGATCCCTGGGAGTACAAAGACAGACCCGGTTCATTGAGACGCTGGCGCAGGATATAGAAGATATTACGCAGGGTAGTCTCCTGGTAGCTGGTCCAGCGCTGGTCGTCGAAGGGGCGCGCGCCGTGAAAGCTGATGTCCCACGCTCCGGTCTCGGTAAACAGCAGCGAGCCTTCATCCTGCTTCTTGCCGAACAGTTCGCGCTCGCGCACCGCCACTTTGCCCGGCACCGGGGCCAGGTAGCGGGTATAAATGGTAGCCGTGGAGTACCCTGAGATCTGCTGGCGATAGAAGGAATAAGCGCGCCCGGTTTCGACGCGGTCGGCCATGTGCAGAAAGGCATCGCCGCCAAGAGCCGCGACGGCCTCGTCGATCACACGTTTGCCGCGCTGCTGGCGGGTTTCCTCGACCGCCGGAGCAAGCGCCGCGACGGCCAGCAATATCAGCGCCGCCCGCTTCATTTCTGCACTCCCGGGACAGGCTTCTGGTCGAGATCGGTGAGTTGCAGGCCGGTATCGAAGCGGGCGTCGGTGACGGTGACGTTGGCGAACTCCTGCGAGCCTTGCATGATCACGGATTTGAACGGGAGCATAATACCCTCGACGTCGCGGAAATCGGAAAAGGTTTCGAGCACCTGCAGGCGGGGACCGGACTCCTGTATGGTTTCATAGGAGACCGCCTTAAGCAGGCCGGAAGATGCGTCGAAGGTGATCAATGCGGAATCGCCGGCCGCGGAGCTGACTTCAATGCCCCCGCTCCCGGTGGCAGTCAGGGTCCGGCCGGGGATCCGATCGCTCAGGAGCAGGCGGAAATAGAGACGGAACAGCGTTCCGCGCACCTGGTCCAGTTGCTGACCCACCAGGGGGCCCTCGCCCTGCGGGGTAGAGATCCAACCCTGCGTGCCGTCGTAATAGGCGGCGATTTTCCCGCCCGGCACTTCGCTGTCCTGCCGGAAGCTATTGGCGGCCATCCAGCGGTTGCGCAGCGTCACGTGCAAGCTGCCGGCGGCGGGAGTGAGGACGAACTCGGCGGTCTGCTGGAAGTCTTTTACGGCGGCGAGTTTGTCGACGCCGCCGGCTGCTTTTTGGGCGTGCGCCAGAATCTGCAAAGCCTGGCGGGTGGCGCTGCTGGTACGAGGGGCAACGGCGGGAGGCTTGATGGCCAGACTGATCGGCGTGACCGGACGGCCTAAGATCTCCAGGTGCTGATCGAAGGTGTCCGGGTTACCCACTACCACCAGGGTGAAACGGCTGGGATCCAGGTGCGCTTGGGAGACGCGCAGGACGTCGGCGCGGGTGACGTTCGCCAGCGCCTTTTGATACTGCTGGAGAAAGTCCATGGGGTAGCCGTAATAATCGTAGGTCATCATGCGGGCCAGAGTTTTCGCCCGCGTATCGAACGCGAAAACCAGGCTGTGGAGCACGGTTTCTTTGGCTGCCTCCAGCTCTTCTTCGGTCACTTCAGATTCGCGCATACGCTGCACTTCCGTCTGGACGGCGCGAATCGTTTCCACCGTAGAAAGGTTCTGGGTGCTGCCGGAAATTTCCAGCAGGCCGGGGTGATCGTAGTTCGCGCTCCAGGCGGCATCGATGCTGTAGGCCTTTCCCATCCTGGTGCGCACCTGCTGGAACAGACGGCTTTGCGCGCCCCCGCCCAGGATGTTGGCCATGATTTCCAGGGCGGCATAATCCTTGTCATTAAACATGCCGCCCTGTTCGCCCATGGCGAAAAAGGTCTGGGCGGTACCCCCCTTCGTCGCCAAAAACGTGCCCGGCGCCGCGGGAGCGGTCACTTCGGGGAACTCCGGGACCGGCTCCCCTTTCACGGTCCAATCGGCGAAGAGCTTTTCGATCTTCGCCTTCATGGCGGCGGAATCGAAATCTCCCCAGAGGGCCAGCCGGACATTGGCCGGGAAGTAGTAGCGCTGATAGAAGGCCTGAAGATCAGGGCGCGATATGGCATCCACGTGGGCATGTTCCATATCCCATCCGTATGGGGTCCGGGTTCCATAGAGGATATTGGAGAATTCCCGTTGCAGGATGGCGGCGGGGTCGTCGTTGCGTCGCGCGATCGCGCTGTGAAGCTGGTTTTTGGCCAGATCGATCTTCTCCTGGCGGAACTCCGGGGCCGTCAGCACATCGTGAAAGATGGCCAGCACGGGACCGGCGCTTTCCTTCAGGGCGGTAAAGGAGACGGTGCCCGAGCTCTCAGCGATAGAGCTTTCCACGGAAGCCGCCACATCTTCCAGCGCCCGGTCGATCTCTTCCCCGGTCTGTTTCCGGGTGCCCCCGGTGCGCATGACCATGCCGGTCATGGTGGCCAGGCCGATTTTGCCGTCGGGATCGAACAGATTGCCGGTACGGATGCGCGCGCTTCCGTTAATGACGGGCAGTTCGTGATCTTCCAAAAGGAAGAGTTTGATGCCGTTGGGCAGCGTGACCGTTTCCACTGGCGGAATGGGAATGGGCTTGGCCGGGGGAAACTTGAGGTCCTTGTAAGAGGGCTCACCCGGAGCACGGACTGCGGCGGGACGCGCCGGCGCGGCCTTGGTCTTCGGTGCCTGGGGAGCGGCCGGCGCAGTCTGCGCGGCCAGGCGCGCCACAACCAGGAGCGGCAGGATCCAGCACTTCTTCATCTTCGGCCTCCCACGGGCGCAGCCCGGGCAGGTACTGCATTGGAGACCTGGGTTCGGATATAGGCCATTGTGCGGGGCCGCGCGATGAGGTATTTCAGGGTGACACGCTGCACGTCGGCCGCCGACACCTTGTTGATATCGTCGACCGAAGTGAAGAGTTTTCGCCAGTCGCCGTAGTTGGCGTAGTAAGTGGCCAGCAGATTGGCCAGTCCCGCGTTGTCGGCCAGACGCCGGATCACGATGGACCGGGCTTTGGCCTTGGCGCGGTCCAGGGTCTCCGCGTCCACGGGCTTGGAGGCAAACTGCAACATCACGGCATCCAGCGCCTGCTGGTTCTCTTCCACCGTGTGATTCAGGGCAGGCGCCAGGATAAACACGAACTCGTTGGGGTAGCGGCCCTCCGGGAAAGTGCCGTACGCCACAGCGTTGACCGCCAGTTTCTGTTCCTGCACCAGGTCCCTGTACAGCAAGCCGGTGCGGCCATTGGACAGAATCAACTGCAGGACATCGAAGACCGGGTCATCGGGGTTATTCTGGTCCGGCCGGTGGTAGCCGATGATGGCCAGGGGTTGGCTGGGCAGATCTATGGCAACAATCTTTTCACCGGCTTGCGGGGGTTCCACGGTCCGCACCGGGGGAGGTAGGGGCCGGGCGGGAAGCGGGCCAAAATAGCGCTCGGCCATGCGCCGGGCTTCTGCGGGATCGACATCCCCCACGAGGGCGATGGTGATGTTACCGGGGACATAGTACTTCTCAAAGAACGCCCGCGCGTCCCGCGTGCGCAGGCTCATCAGGTCGCTGGGCCACCCGGTGCCGGGGTTGCGATACGGATGGGCCTCAAATGACGCGGCCAGGAACTGCTGGATCAGTTTGCCTTGCGGGTTGGATTCGATACGCAGGCGCTCTTCTTCCATCACCACGTCGCGCTCGGTGTAGAACTCGCGGAAAACGGGATGGAGAAACCGTTGGGATTCCAGCAGAAACCATAATTCCATGCGGTTAGATGGCAGGCTGTAGTGGTACACGGTGGAATCGAGCGAAGTGGAAGCGTTCAGATCGGCTCCGCCGTTCTCTTCGATGACACGCAGGAATTCGTTCGGTACTACGTAAGATTCCGCCGATTCCATGGCGGTCTTGAGGCGGCTTTTGAGGAGATCGATTTTGCTGAAATCCGCTTTAAATCCCTTGTCGCGTTCGGCCTCGATGGAGTCATTAAGGTCTTCCACCGAGTCGAGGGCTTTCTTCTCGGCCGCCCAGTCTTTGGTACCGATACTTTCGGTTCCCTTAAAGGCCATGTGCTCGAACATGTGGGCGATGCCGGTGCGCCCGCTTGGATCGTCGGCGCTTCCGGCGTTAACGTAAGTAAAGAAAGAGATTACAGGCGCCTGGTGACGCTCCGCCACGATGAAGTGCAGGCCATTCGGGAGCGTGAATTCGGTGACCTTCTTTTCAAACGCCTTGAGGTCCTGCGCGGGCGCCAGAAACGGCGCCAGCATCAGGAACAGGCAAAAGAGGACAGCTTTCACGATGATTTGGGCTCCTCTGTCTTTATAGAGAATAGCAAGGGGTCGGCCGAAGGTGTTGCGGACCGGCAGATTCGGCTCTACCTGCGGGTCGTCTCAGGGAATCCCTAAGAGGGTCGGTACTAAAATCAGGTACTAGAGTGACTTCAGTTCTGGCTTACAAACTCGCATAATGAAGTGGTTCGGATTGAGACGGACTAAATTGCGTTATGGCTTGGGAACAAAAGTCGAAGGAAGTCGAGACGATAGCCGGAGACCGCAGAAGTGACCGGCGCTACGCCCTTCATCTGGAGTTGCGCTGGAAACTGATTCGGCGGAGGCGGATCCTGGAGACCGGTATAGGCCGTACGCTGGATCTTTCCAGCGGCGGAATCCTGATTGAGACGGATCGAACTCTCCCCGTCGGCCTGAACCTGGAACTTTCGGTGGCGTGGCCAGTGATGTTACACAACGTAGCACCCATGCAACTGGTGATCTCGGGACGAATCGTACGATGTTCAGGCCAGCGAGTCGCCATCCGAATGGTGCAACACGAGTTTCGAACCGCGGGAACCAACTCGGATCAGCGCAAAGGGACGGCTCCGGGGACGCGCGGCCCTCTGACTTTGATTGCCAAACCCGGTACCTTTTTCAACCGCCTTCCTTAGACCGTCACTATCTGCCGCGGCGGGCGAGCGCCGTCTGGGGCGTGGACCACGAACTGGCTGGAGGTGGCGGCGGGGGCGCTTCCACGGGAGCCGGGGGCTTTTTGACGCGGCGATCCAGCCGGTGAGTCATGAAGTCTTCGCGCGCCTTGTTGTATTTGGGGGTGCCCGGGGTCCCCGGCACCGAAGCCCACTCTTCCGGCGTGATCTCCTGAATGGTCACCAGGTACTTCTGGTAGTAATTCCGCAGGCGTTCCTGCACCGGCTTCAGGCTGGAATGGTACAGCAGGAAAATCACTTCATCCACGTTGGCCGGCGCCACGATGTGATACACCTGCGACGCTTTGTGGATGCGCGCGGAACGGAGAGCCGTCTCCAGCTTCTGGGAGCGCGCTTCCAGCTTCTGCCATGCCTCCTGGTCGGCTTTGGGCATTTCGGTGGATTTGATCAGCGCCTGCTTCTCCTTGGGCGCCAGTTTCTCGGTGAGCACATACAGAAATGGCCCCACCCGGCCGGCGCGGTGGCGCACGTCGTCCGGCAGCATACGGCAGATCTTTTCGAATTTCGAGAGGCCCTGGAGGTTGAGTTTGGACTCTGTGAGCGCGGGCGACAGCAGCACCAGGAGGCCCGCCTGTTCCAGCGCCTTGAGAATCTCCGTGGGGTTCTCTTCGGTGCTGATGCGGCGGAGTTCCTCGCTGAAGGCGTGCGGCGGAATCAGCTTTTCCACTTCGGCTTCGCGGGCGTTGGCCACCTGCATCGCGGTGCGCTCCTCCACGGTGAAGCCGAGCCTCACCTGGAAGCGGACCAACCGCAGCAGGCGCGACGGATCGTCATAAAAGCCGTAGGTACTGATGGCGCGGAGCTCTTTGCGTTCGATATCGGCCAACCCGTTCATGGGGTCGAGCAACAGCCCGCGAGAGGCTTTATTCAGGGACAGGGCGATGGCGTTACAAGTGAAATCGCGCCCTCGCAGGTCCTCTTGAATGGTGGCTTGGGTGATCTGCGGCTTGGAACCGGAGCGCCCGTATTTTTCCTGCCGGGCCATGCCAACCTGGGCGGTAACACCGCCGGGAAAGACCATTTCCGCGCTCTTGCGGCCCTCGTCGGTGGAGACGATCTGGGCGCCGCTCTGCTCGCTGATGGCTTTGGCCACCTTGAGTGCCGCGCCTTCCACCACGAAGTCCAGGTCGCGAATGCGAAATCCGGCCAGCATGTCGCGCATGGCGCCGCCGGTCAGGAACAAGTTGATTCCGGCCTGTCCCGCGGCCTTCTGGACGTCTTCCACCACCCGGTTTTGGTCCGGGCTCAGGTGGCTCTCCAGCATATAGATGTAGTCGCTCATTGCAAGCGTTCTCGCTTATCCGAAAATGTTTCCGAGCGAAACGGTTCGCTCAGGCCCGGGGGTGATGCTTCTCGACGGTATCCCGAAGATGCGACCGCATGACATGGGTATAAATCTGGGTGGTCGAGATATCGGCATGACCTAGCATGATTTGTACGCTGCGCAAATCGGCTCCGCCTTCCAGGAGATGAGTGGCGAAACTGTGGCGAAGCACGTGGGGTGACAGCCCGTGGAAGATGCCGACTTTTCTGCCGTAACCGGCGAGTTGATTCCAGAAGCACTGACGGGTCAGGCAACCGCCGCGCGCGGTAACAAAGAGATATTTACTGCTCCTTCCCTTGAGCAATCGAAGCCGCCCCTGGTCGAGATATTCCTGGATGGCCGCCAAGGCGTCGCGGCCCACCGGAACCAGACGGTGTTTGTTGCCTTTGCCCAGAGTCCGCACAATGCCCATCCTGGCGTCGAGGTCCGCGAGCCCTACATGACAGAGTTCCGATACCCTCAGGCCGGATGCGTAAAGCAACTGTAGCATGGCCCGGTCCCGTAGGCCGGTGGGCGTGGCCGGGTCGGGGGCTCCCAGCAATTTATTAATGTCCTCCAGATTCAGGAAGTTAGGGATCTTCTGCCACTGTTTGGGGCTGCGCAGGTGTTCGGTTGGATCGCTCGAAATCTGGCCTTCCCTCAGGAGGAAGCCGTAAAGACTCCGCAGTGTGGTGAGGTGTCGGGCGACAGAACGGCTGGAAAGGCCCGATTGATATAAATGGTCGAGATAAAGACGCAGTTGGTCGCAGGAAGGAAGCCCTGGGGAGTCCTTGAAAAACTCGCTAAACTTTGATAAATCAGCGGTATAAGCTTCTAATGAATTGTCCGATAGGCCCTTCTCGATGCGGCAGAAATGGAGAAACGCGGTCATCGGACCATGAAGAGACGAGCTGGCCGCATGCACTTCGGACATCGTGCCAATGATACAATAAGCGCCGAAATATCCGCTACAAGGGGCTCTGGAAATGTTCCAAGGTAAGTCATTGAAAGCTCTAAGCCAGGCCGTTTCAACCCAAACGCAA
>CAVVLD010000092.1:0-50763 GCA_963748795.1 uncultured Solibacteraceae bacterium | reverse complement strand
GACCACGTTCTGGTAATAATGAATCGCGTTGACGGGCGGGATGGCGGCATCGCTCCAACCGTGATAGAGAATGAGCTTGCCGCCGCGGTCCTTGAACTTTTTCAAGTTGGGATCGGTGGCGTTCAGGACTCCGGCCAGCTTGGAATCGGCCGCTTTCGAGTCGCGATCGGGGTTGAAGGTGCGATAATCCCAGGCGGCGTTTTCGTACACCATTTGGGAAAAGAACTGGGTGGAAAAGCCGTAGCCCTGGCTTTTTTCAGGCGCGGCGCCGGTAATCCATCCGGGCCATCCGCCGTTTCCACCTTCACCGCCCGGCGAGTAGCCGTAGTAGAGGGCATCGCCCTTGGCGTTGCGAGGGCCGGCGTAGATCTTGCGCATCAGGGCGACCTGCGGCGCGGTGAGGCAACGGTCGGAATCCGCGCCTTTGCAGAGCAGGGTGGAGGGATCGAAATGGCACCTGCTGGGATCGCTGATGAGGCCGTCTTTCAAGCCGTCCTGGGCATCGCAGGCGGCCAGGGTGGCGGCTTCGATGGCGGGGAATTTCGCGGGCGGGATGAAGCCGGCGGGGTTGTCGGCCACGGCTCGTGCCAGGTCTGAGCCTTCCAGCATGAGGCGGGTCCAATCGTTGGCCGGCGCGCCCGCGATGATGCCGTCGTAGTCGGCGGGGAAACGCTGCGCTTCCATGAGGGCCTGGCGGCCGCCGTTAGAGCAGGAGTTGAAGTACGAATGTCTGGGAGCTTCGCCATAAAACGCAGCGATCAGGGCCTTGGCGGCAACTGCGGTTTCATGGATGGCGCGGTAGCCGAAGTCGATCACCTTTTGCGGATGTCCCAGCGCCCAGGTGGCGCCCGGGGTAGCGGCGGCGTTATGGCCGGTATCGGTGGTGGCGGCGGCATAACCGCGCCGGAGTTCCTGCGCCACGCCGGAGAGGCTCAGAGAGCCCGCGAAACCTCCGTTACCCACGCCCTGCAGTCTGCCGTTCCAATTGGCGGCGGGCATCCAGACTTCGAACCGGATATCGGAATCGTCTGCGGGTTTGATGGTTCCGGCCACGCGGCAGAAGGCGGGGAGATTGGCGATGGGGCGGCCTTCGGGCGGGGTGAATGTGCCCGCGGGTACCGGCTGGGCGAGGCTCACGGTGGTGTGCGGCAGTTTCAACGCAGCGAGGCTCTCGCACGTGGCGGCCGCCGCCTGCAGCGCGCTCACGGCAATCAGGACGGTGCAAAGTTTCATGGATTCAACTCCTCTGCCCAGACTCCTTCGAAATCCACGTAATAGCCCTCGATCTGCAGGCCCGGAATGGCGGCGCGCAAGGTATCCGCCGCGCGGTGCAGTTCGGCGGCGTGGTGCTCGGCTTCGCGAACCGGGTCGCCGCCAAACTGTTCCAGACCTCCGTAGGCGCCGCAATCGGAATGCACTTTAAGGATGACGCGCCGGGTATTGTGCAGGCGAATGGACTTGCGAATCTGCTCCAGGACGTACTGACGCTCGGCATCGTTGTCCGGCGTGGCGAGGCATTTGGCGCCGCCGGCGACCTTGATGGGATCGATATTGATGACGCCGGAGCGTTGCAGGAACTTGCGGAAGGCAAGTTCGAAGCGATTGTCGAAGCACCAGAGGACGGCGGCGTCGCACTGATATTTCTGACGGGGAGAATCGAAATGGAACACTTTGGTCATGGTTAGCGGTCCTTCTATTATCATCTTTAGTGTCCGATGAAATTGGGTTTGATTTCCGATACGCATGGCTTGTTGCGCGACCGTGCGGTTACCGCGCTCGGCGGGTGCGGGCTGATCATTCATGCGGGAGACGTGGGAGACGCGAAGATTCTGGAGACGCTGCGCGGGCTGGCTCCGGTAGTGGCGGTGCGCGGAAATATCGATACCGGCGAATGGGCGCAGGCGCTGCCGCTGACGGCGGAAGCGGATGCCGGCGGCGCGCGCATTCTGGTGATTCACGACGTGCACGATTTGCGGAGCGACCCGGCGGATGCGGGGTATCGGATGGTCGTGAGCGGTCACTCCCATAAGGCGGCGAGCGCGATGAAGAACGGCGTGCTGTACCTCAATCCCGGGTCGGCCGGCCCGCGGCGGTTTCGATTGCCGATCACCGTGGCGACGGTGGATCTCGGGGTGACTCCCTGGGCGATGCAATCGATCGAGGTAGGGTAGGCATATAATATAGGCCATGTTCAGAGGGGGATACCTGGCCGCCGTGGTCTTGTGTGCAACATCACTTCCGGCGGCGGAGGTTCACTACGCCACGGACGTGGCTCCGTTGCTCGAAAAGCGATGCTATGGCTGCCACGGCGCTGGGCAGCAGATGAGCGGGCTGCGGTTGGACCAGAAAGACGCCGCGATGCGCGTGATCCAGCCGGGGAACAGCGGCGCCAGCAGGCTGATCCGCATGGTGACCGGAGCGGACGGCAAGGTGATGCCGCCGGTGGGAGCGCGGCTGACGGCGGCGCAGATCGCGATGCTGCGGGCCTGGATCGACAAGGGCGCGGAGTGGCCGGTATCAGCGACAGCGACGGCGACTACGGCCTCCACCGCCGCGACGCACTGGTCGTTCCGCAAGATCACGCGGCCGGATGTTCCGGCGGTGCGCGACCGGGCATGGGCGCGCAACCCGATCGACAATTTCATTCTGGCGAAGCTGGACGCGGAAGGGATCGCGCCTTCGCCGGAGGCTTCGCGCGGGACGCTGCTGCGGCGCGTGAGCCTGGATCTGACCGGACTGCCGCCCTCGGCGGAGGAAGTGGACGAATTTCTGCGCGACAACCGGCCGGATGCGTATGAGCGCGTGGTGGACCGGCTGCTGGCGTCGCCGCATTTCGGCGAAAAGTGGGCGCGGTCCTGGCTGGACCTGGCGCGCTACGCGGATAGCGACGGATACGAGAAAGACCGGACCCGGCCGTGGGCATGGCGGTATCGCGAGTGGGTGATTCAGGCGCTGAATCGCGATATGCCGTTCGATGAGTTCACCATCGACCAACTTGCCGGCGACCTGCTGCCGAATCGCACCGTGGACACGATGGTGGCCACGGGCTTCAACCGCAACACGCTGACCAATCGCGAGGGCGGCACCGATCCGGAGCAGTTCCGCGATGAGCAGGTGCTGGACCGCGCGGCCACGCTGGGCACCGTGTGGCTGGGGCTCACGGTGGGCTGCGCGCAGTGCCACGACCACAAGTTCGACCCCATCAAGCAGAAGGAGTTTTACCAGCTCACGGCATTCTTCAATACGCAGGAGGAAGTGAACATTCAGGCGCCGATGCCGGGCGAACTGGGGCCATACCTGGAGGCGAAAGCGGCGTACGACCAGAAGCGGCGGCGTTGCTCGACGAGTACAAGATTCCCGAGGCGCAGGCGAAGTACGAAGACGAATGCGCCACGCGGCGCTGCACCCCGGCGAATTGCAGGACGCCGATTTCGCATACGGCGAATTCACCCACACGGTGGACAACGCGCGCAAGGTGCTGTTTATGGACCCGGCCAAGCGCAGCGAGGTGGAGCGGTACGCCATGACCGATGTGTTCATCGGTTCGTGCGGCAATGCCTATCCCAAGGATTATTGCAACAGCCTGAAGCTGAAGGAAGTGCGCGACAAGCTGAACCAGTTGAATGCCACGCTGCCGCACGATCAGCTACGCGCCGGTGCTGGTGGAGAACGATACGCCGCCGAAGACGTATGTGCACATCAAGGGCGACTGGCAGCAGCGCGGGCCGGAAGTAGAGCCGGGGATGCTGGCGGTGCTGCCGCCGATGCCGCCGGGCAAACCGACGCGGCTGACGCTGGCACGCTGGCTGGTATCGCCGGAGAATCCGCTGACCGCGCGCGTGGCCATCAATCGCGTGTGGCAGGAACTGATCGGGCGCGGCATCGTGGTGACCAGCGAAGATTTCGGAACGCAGGGCGAAGCGCCGAGCCATCCGGAACTGCTGGACTGGCTGGCCAGCGAGTACATGGCGCGCGGCTGGAGCACGAAGCAGATGATCCGGCTGATTGTGACGTCGTCCACCTACCGGCAGTCGTCGCACGCGCGGCCGGAGTTGGAGGCGAAGGATCCGGCGAACACGCTGCTCTCGCACATGTCGCGGCTGCGGCTGCCGGCGGAACTGGTGCGCGACGAGACGCTGTCCGCGGCGGGCCTGCTGAATCTGAAGGTGGGCGGGCCGAGCGTGAAGCCGCCGCAGCCCAAGGGCGTGGCCGAGCTTTCGTACGCCGGAAGCGTGAAGTGGGTGGAGAGCACAGGAGCCGACCGGTACCGGCGCGGGCTGTATATTCATTTCCAGCGGACCACGCCGTATCCGCAGCTCATGAATTTCGACGCGCCGGCAGCGAACCTGTCGTGCACGCGGCGCGAGCGCACCGATACGCCGCTGCAGGCGCTGAACCTGATGAACGACCCGGTGTTCTTCGAAGCGGCGCAGGCGCTGGCGTTCCGCGTCATGCGCGAATCCAGCGGGCCGTTTCGCGATCGTTTGACGTATGCGTTCAAGACGACGCTGGGCCGCGAGCCGAACGTGCGGGAAGCCGAACGGATGGGGAAGTATTACGACGAGGCGCTCCACAGCATCGAGCAATCGCCCGATAGCGTGGCCGCGCTGTTTCCAGACAAGCTGGAGGGCGTGCCGCAGAACGAAGCCGCGGCATGGGTGGAGTTGAGCCGTGTGCTGCTCAACCTGGACGAGTTCATCACGAGGGAATAAACATGGATCGCGAAGAGTTTCGCAGAATTCAAAGCCGCCGGAAGTTTTTCCAGGAGTGTGCGGGAGGAATCGGCATCGCGGCGCTGGCGTCGCTGATGCAACAGGAGGGGCGGGCGGCCGGAGTCGAAGTCAATCCGCTGGCGCCGAAGAAGCCGCACTTCCCGGCCAAGGCCAAGAACGTGATCTTCATGTTCATGGAGGGCGGCCCCAGCCAGATGGACCTGTTCGACCCCAAGCCCGAGCTGCAAAAGTGGAGCGGCAAGCCGCTGCCGGCGGAGATGACCAAGAACCTGCGGCTGGCGTTCACCAAGCCGAATGCCGCCGTGCTGGCCAGCCCGCGGACATTCACAACATATGGTGAGAGCGGCATCGAGTTTTCCGATTACATTCCGCACATCGGCTCGTGCGCGGACGATCTGTGCCTGGTGCGCTCGATGTACACCGACGCCTTCAACCATCATCCGGGCCAGTTGCTGCTGTTCGGCGGCAGCATTCAGGTGGGACGTCCGACGATGGGCGCGTGGGTGCTGTACGGGCTGGGGAGCGAATCGCAGAACCTGCCGGGGTTTGTGGTGCTGAGCTCGGGCGTGGGCACCAGCGGCGGCACCTCGAACTGGTCCAGCGGATTTTTGCCATCGACGTACCAGGGCGTGGTGTTTCGCAGTTCCGGCGACCCGGTGCTGTACCTTTCGAATCCGCCGGGCATCACCAGCGAGATGCAGCGCGGCAGCCTGGACGTGCTGAAGGATCTCAACCAGGACCACTACGCGGAGACCGGCGACGTGGAGATTGCGTCGCGCATTTCGTCGTATGAGCTGGCGTTCCGGATGCAGATCGGCGGCGCCGGAGCTGCTGGACTTTTCCAAGGAATCGCCCGAGACGCTGGCGATGTACGGGGTCGACGACGAGCCGACCAAGCAGTTCGCCACGAATTGCCTGCTGGCGCGCCGCATGGTGGAGCGCGGCGTGCGCTTCGTGATGCTGACGCACGCCAGTTGGGACGACCACACGGATCTCAATCGCAAGCTGAAAAAGAACTGCGACATTGCCGATAAGCCGACGGCCGCGCTGATCAAGGATCTGAAGCAGCGCGGCCTGCTGGAGAACACGATGGTGGTGTGGGGCGGCGAATTCGGGCGCACGCCGATGGTGGAGATTCGCGATCCGCGCGATGTGAACAACGCGGGGCGCGACCATCATCCGCTGGCGTACAGCCTGTTCCTGGCGGGCGGCGGCATCAAGGGCGGGCAGGTGATCGGCAAGACCGACGACTTGTGCATGAACATCGTGGAAGACAAGGTGCACGTCCACGATCTGCAGGCGACGATGCTGCATTGCCTCGGCCTGGATCATACGCGGCTGACGTATCGCCACATGGGACGCGATTTCCGGCTGACGGATGTGGCGGGGAACGTGGTGAAGAAGATGCTGGCGTAGGGGGAAAGGGGTTGGGGAAAGGGGTTGGGGATAGGGGTTGGGGGTGGGGATTGTGTAGCTCGCTCCGCTCGCTGAAGAAACTCTATTAGTGAATTTCCGGCTCCGCCTGCTCTTTATCGTGGCCCAGGAAATCGAAGTCGCAGCCCAGGTGGGCTTGCGTGACACGCTCGCGGTAGAGGGCCAGGTAGCCTCGATCCTCCTGGGGGACGGGCCGCTTCCATTGCGCGCGGCGGGCGGCTAGCTCTTCTTCCGCTACCAGCAGATCCAAGCGGCGGTTCGGAATATCCAGCACGATCAGGTCGCCATCCTTTACCAGCGCCAGCGGACCGCCCACGTAACTTTCGGGCGAAACGTGCAGGACGCAGGTGCCGTAGGCGGTGCCGCTCATGCGGGCGTCGGAGATGCGGACCATGTCGCGTATGCCTTTCGCCAGCAGCTTTTGGGGAATGGGCAGCATGCCCCACTCGGGCATCCCCGGGCCGCCGAGCGGACCCGCGTGCTGGAGCACCAGCACGGAGTTTTCGTCCACATTCAGGTCGTCGCGATTGATGCGCGCCTCCAGGTCCTGATAATTCTGAAACACCACCGCGGGTCCGGTGTGCCGCCAGAAACGGGGGTCGGCAGCCACCGGCTTGATCACCGCGCCATCGGGCGCCAGGGTGCCGTACAGGATCGCCGTACCGCCTGTCTCTGAGAGCGGCGCTTCGCGCCCGCGAATCACCTGGCGATTGATCACCTGGGCGCCCTGCAAATTCTCTCCGATGGTGCGGCCGTTCACGGTGAGGCAGTCCAGTTCCAGCAAGTCGCGGATCTCCGCCATCAGGGCGCGGAGCCCGCCCGCGTAGTAGAAATCCTCCATCAGGAACTCGCCGGAGGGGCGGATGTTGGCCAGCACGGGAACGCGCGGGGCGATCTCATCGAACACGCGCAGGGGCAGGTCGAGGCCGCACCGCCGCGCCAGGGCGACCAGGTGAATGATGGCATTGGTGGAACCGCCGATGGCCATGTCCACGGTGATGGCGTTGCGGAAGGCGGGCATGGTGAGGATCGCGGCGGGTGTCAGGTCTTCCCAGACCATCTCCACGATGCGCTTGCCGCAATCGATGGCCATGCGGGTGTGGTTGGAATCCGCGGCGGGAATCGAAGAGGCGCCGGGCAGGGTCATTCCCAAGGCCTCGGCGAGGGCAGTCATGGTGGCGGCGGTTCCCATGGTCATGCAGAAGCCCGGGGAACGGGCGATGCCGGCTTCGATGGCGTTCCATTCCTCTTCGGTTACGGTGCCGGCGCAGCGCTCGGTCCAGTATTTCCAAAGATCGGTGCCGCTGCCCAGAGCCTGGCCGTTCCAGTTGCCGCGCAGCATGGGGCCGGCGGGCAGGAAGATTGCGGGCAGGTTCATGCTGATGGCGCCCATCAGCAGGCCGGGCGTGGTTTTGTCGCAGCCGCCCATCAGCACCGCGCCATCCACCGGCAGGCTGCGCAGCGCCTCTTCGGTATCCATGGCCAGCAGATTCCGGTAGAGCATCGGGCTGGGCTTCATGTAGGTTTCGGTGATGGAGAAGGCCGGGATCTCGACCGGAAAGCCGCCGGCCTGCCAGACGCCGCGCTTCACCGCTTCGGCGCGCTCGCGCAAATGCGCGTGGCAGGGATTGATTTCGCTCCAGGTGTTGACGATGGCGATCACCGGCTTGCCGGTGAAATCTTCGCGGCGGTAGCCGAGTTGGAGCATGCGCGAGCGATGGCTGAATCCGCGCATGGTGTCGGGTCCGAACCAGCGGTAACTGCGGAGGTCTTCAGGTTTCTTTGGGGTAGTCATTGGCTGGCAACTTGATCTGCGTAGCGAGCAGGCCGGCGAGTAACATGCAACCGGCCAGAACCAACAAGCCGGTATCGAACCGGCCGGTTCTGGTCCTAAGATAACCGAAAAGCCAGGGTCCGGCGAATCCGCCGAGATTGCCCAGGCAGATCAGCCCCACCGCCGTGGCCGCCGCCGACTTGCCCAGAATCGTGGTGGGCAGGGTCCAGAATGCGGGGAGATACGCCTGCGAGGTGAAACCGGCCAGGCAAAACATCCCGATGGTGAGCCCGGTGCGGTTGCCCGCCGAAACCGCCAGCGCCAGAAACGACGGCGGTGGCCAGCATGGGCACGGCGGTGTGCCAGCGAAGTTGGCCGGTGCGGCGCGCCCACATACCGTTGAGCAGAATGCCCGCGGCGCTACAGGCGTACGGCAGGCCGGCGGCGGAGGTGCGCAGCATGGCCGGCAGGCTTTTCATGCCCTCGGTGATGGACGGTAGAAAGAAGATCAGCGCCTGATTTCCGGTGACGATCAGGAAGAAGACGGCGATCAGCAGGAACGTCTGCGGATAGCGCAGCGCATCCAGGACGCCCACGCGGCCTGTTGCCACTTTGCGCGCCTCCTCGGCCTTGAGTTCGCCGGTGAGCCACAGCATTTCGTCTTCCGGAAGCCAGTGGGCTTTGCCGGGCCGGTCTGTCAGGTAGAAGAACGTGACGAAGCCCATGGCGAAGGGCAGGAGTCCTTCGAGAATGAACACCCAGCGCCAACCGGCCAGGCCGGCCCAATGGATGTTATCGAGGATCCAGCGCGAGACAGGCAGGCCCACGGCGATGGCCAGGGGTTGAGCCACCATGAAATACCCCTTGGCTCCGGCGCGGTCTTCCGCTTTGTACCAATGGGAAATGTACACGATCACGCCCGGGAAGAATCCCGCTTCCGCAATGCCCAGCAGCAGGCGGAAACCGTAGAACTGCGTTTCCGGGCGGAAGGAGGCAAACAGCGGCGTGCCGAGGAAGCCCATCAGCGCGGCCACCAGTCCCCAGGAGACCATGATGCGCGCGATCCACTTGCGGGCGCTCCAGCGCTCCACAATCAGGCTGCCCGGGATATCGAGCAGGAGATAGCCCAGAAAGAAAATTCCCGCGCCGAAGCCGATCACGGCGTCGCTGAAATTCAGGTCGCCCTGCATCTGAAGCTTGGCTACGCCCACGTTGGCGCGATCCAGATACGCCAGCAGGTAGATGAATATCAGGTAGGGCATCAAACGGCGCGTGACGCGGCGCCTGGTGCGGGCGGGCAATGCCTGCTTTCCGGGGCTCATTCCTCTGGTGAGTATATCGGATGCTATATTGTTCCCGTGCGATGGAATGGAATCATGGCCCCGATCTGTACGCCGTTTGCGGGGGACGGCGAGGTGGATCACGCGGCATTGCGGCGAAATATCGCGGCATATTGCGAGGCGGGGCTGGAGGGATTCGTGGTCGCCGGTTCCACGGGCGAAGCGCCGCTGCTCGATGCCGAAGAGAAGCGGATGCTGTTTGCGACGGTGAGCGAAGCGGGCTCCGGCAGGAGGCTGATTGCGGGCACGGCGGCGGAATCGGTGCGGGAGACGCTGCGGATCATCGGCGCGGCGGCGGAGCTGGGTTACCATGCGGCGCTGGTGATCACACCGCACTATTACCGTGCCCAGATGCTGCGTCCGGAGACGCAAGTGGGATTTTATCGCGCGGTGGCGGAGCGGTCGAAGCTACCCGTGTTCATTTATGACATTCCGCAAAATACCGGCATCGATCTTCCGCTGGAGGCGATCCTGGAGCTTTCGGAGCATCCCAATATCATCGGGATCAAGGAAAGCTCCGCCGATCTGGAAAAGATCGCGAGGCTGACGGCGAATTTGCCCGCCGGCTTTCCGGTGCTGGTGGGGTCGTCGGCCAAATTCCACGATTGTCTGAGATTGGGCGCCATCGGAGGGATTCTGGCCATCGCCAATGCCCTACCCCGTGCCACGCTGCTGGTCCACGAACGCTATCAGGCGGGCGACGTCGAAGGTTCGCACGAGGCCCAGCGCCGGATTGTGGAAGCGGCGGGAGTAGCGCCGCGGTACGGCATTCAAGGTCTCAAGTATGCCATGGACCTGAAGGGATTGTACGGGGGCGCGGCACGCCTGCCGCTCCTGCCGCTGGACGCGGGGCAGAAGGCGGAAATCGCAGCGCTCTTCGGCGACCCCTCGCTATTTTGAAGAATCTTCGCCGGCGGCCGAGAGCAGTTCGTGGGTCTTGCTGGCGAGCAGAGCCGCGGACTCCTTTTCATCGAACTGGAAAACCGTCCCCAGCAGGTTATCGACCGTATAAGCGGCCTTTCCAACACCGGACCCATGATGTTGCGTATTGGCGAAGATGTGGTACAGTTCGTGGGCCAGCACGCGACCCACGGCGCGTCCGTACATCGCCTCGCGGGAGCTCGGACCGGGCTCCGAGCAACCCCGTTTGGATAAAGGAGCGGATGCCGTCGCAATCGATATCGGCGAACGGTAGGATGGCGCCTTCACTAATGTGGGTCCAACCCAGGGGGCCGGTGAGAGTGCCATGCATGTGCATCACCAGATGGTCCAGGTCGCAGCGGCCCTTGAAGGTGATCACCGCCAGTTCCACGGCTGCTTCCTCGCCGCGGGCAGCACTCAGTGCGTGCCACTCGAAACGCAGGCCCATGGGAGCCATGATAGAGGAAAGCTCCTCGCGGATTGCCTGCAGCACACCGGCCGGAGGTTCCTGCTGAAACTGAGCGTACAGCGCAATAGGGGCCAACGGAGCCCCCTGTTGCCCGCCGAATGCCGGCAAGACTGCCAGCAACAGGCCGACGGACACGATTTTCATCTGTAAAAGACCTTAACTACTTATTTCTCAAATCTGCTTCTTACTCGAGCGATCGGTGACCAATTCCGGGTGTTCGCGCACCCAGCTATTGGCGGTGTGGCAGGCGAAACAGACCGGTTTCGCCGTGGCCAGAATGTCCGGCAGTTTATCGGCAGCGATAGTGGCGATGTCCACCGATACCTGCCCGCCGGTGAGGAGAGCGGGCTTCTGAACCGCCCATTGAATGTTGCCGAACGGCTGGCCGCAGAATGCGCACACCTTGTCCGCGTACCATTGCGACAGGATGGTGCGCACGAGGCACCCTTCCGGTCCGGCTTCGATCTGGCTCAGGCATTCCTGCCCGCAACCGGCACGTTCGGGCCAGCGGGAGCAGGAAGACAGGCGCAGTTGGGGAGCGGAAACCAATCCCGTGGACAGTACGCGGCGAACGTCCAGGGCGACACCGGCGGACCGGCGAGTTTCCGGGCAGGTGACCACGTGGGCTCCGTAATACTTGTACAGGACGGAAACCACGCGGATGGTAGCGAGGCACAACAATCCGATTGCGGCAAGCAATACGATAGTATGTACCGGCATAAAAAGCTCCGATTGGGATGATGAGCACGGCCCGGGCCAATCGGTAAGATCATGAAAGAATGGACAGTCTGGAAAAGGCAGTGGGGCGAGGTACACACCGGATGGGTGATTTCACGCTGTCAGGAAACTGGCGCGGGGCGGAAACCGTCTATCGGAATGTGACATTTCGGGCGCTTGCGATAGTTCCGATTGTGGTGATATGCAGTCTTGGGGCCATACCCGGCGATTATGCGTCGGCCCAACAGAAATTCGCCCAGATCGAGGCCGAACGCCTGCGCCCCGGCGCACGGGTGGCGCTAAGTTTGCCGGAACTGACGGCTTATGCCGAGCACGAGGTTCCGCCCGGGGTAAGCCATCCACGGATCCAGGTGGTAAGTCCGGGGGTGGCAGTCGGGACTGCGATGGTGGATTTCGGCAAGGTCCGGAGGGCGCAGGGCTACCAACCCGGCTGGCTGATGTCGAAACTCCTGGATGGCGAGCGGCCGGTCAGCGTGACCGCGCGGATCGATTCCGGGGGCGGCAAAGCCACGGTGCGGGTGGAACGGGTCGAGATTTCAGGCTTTGAGATCGATGGTTCGTCGCTGGACTTCCTGATTCAGAATTTCGTGATTCCGCTGTATCCGGACGCCGCCGTGGACCGCCCGTTCGAAATGGGGCATCGCATTGAAAAACTGGATATCCAGCCCGCGGCGGTGGGCGTGTGGATCGGGAAGTAAACCAGTTCAGTTCGCGGACGGCCTCTCCACGTGATCGATCACGAGGGAATCGCCGGGGGCCTTGGCCAGCTCGGGCTTTAATCCGAGCTGTCGCTCGATCGCGGTAAAAATCGATGGACCCACAACTTCTGCCGGTGTTGCTGCAGCGGCGGAGGCTTCGTCGGGCGCAAATTCCAGATGGAAATCAAACAGCCCTGTGATCCCGGTCTTGTTGACTACGGGGCGGTCGAGTCGCGGAAGCGAGTATTTGACAAAGTTATCGATACTCATCCCTGTCGCTTCCAATGTGACGTTCGCTCCCTTCACTGTTGTCCCGCCTCCGCAGTATTTTTGACCAGGCGGCAACTCTGGAAGCGGTTGCGGCGGAAACTGCTCGAAAAACCTTGTGAAGTCGCGGGGAACGCAACTTCCTTCCTGGAACGGGTGCAGCTTGAGGCCCCCCTTTGCCACGGTCAACGCATAGACCGGGACCTCTCTGGTCTCGTGATGGATCTTCAGCTTAAATCGGTCTTCGAGAAGCGTCTGGAGCATAGGCCCCCGCATCATTCCCTGGCCTTTGGCACTGTCCGCCCTCGCGTCGATCCGGTAGCGGATGGAGTTGATCCAGGCCGGGCCGCCCTCTATCGGAACACGCGATTGAGGGTTCACATGACCGTTCGCGAAGAGGACATAGGCCCCCGTGATGAGGTTTATCACAGTCGAGCAATCCAGATGCAATGTTCCGGGGGAGAAATCTCCGCCTCCACCTCCACCGCCTTTCTTGTCTGGGGCAGAGTTCCCATCTCTACAAGGTTTGATCGAGGCGACTACGAATTTCGGCCTGGTACCAAGCCCAGACTGGGCGGGTAAGTGCGCGGACGCGAGTATGAGGAGGCACGCAGCAAACCTGACCATAAGCCCTCCGAGAGCAAGCAAGTCAGGAACCACCTCTCAAACAGCGTAAACGGTGGGACTTGTAAGTGGGAACTGTCCTCGCCGGGGCACAGATGTGGTGAAAATCGTATGCCGGCGTCTGAACGATCAAGAACGCAAGAGCCGGTACGCACGCCTGGCCACGATCAGCTCTTCGTTGGTAGACAGCGCCAGGACGGCGACCGCGGACCCGTCCGGCGAAACCAGCCGGTCTCCGTTGCCCGTCTCATTTCGCTCCGGATCGATCCGAATGCCCAGAAACTCCAGTCCCGCGCAACAGGCGGCGCGCAGGCGGGGGGAATTTTCGCCGATTCCGCCGGTGAAGGCCACGGCGTCCAGTCCGCCCATAGCGGCGGCATAGGCTCCCAAGGTCTTCTTCACCTGGTAAACGAACACGGCCAGGGCCTGTTCCGCCTCCGCGCTGCCAGTGGCCGCGGCGGCTTCCAGGTCCCGCACATCGCCGCCTGCGACGCCCGATAATCCAGCCAGCCCGCCGCCGGTGGCCAGTTGGCGGCGCACCTCTTCCGGACCCCAGCCGTGGCGTTCCATCATGTACAGCACCGCGAACACATCCAGGTCGCCATGGCGGGTAGCGTTCTCCAGGCCCGACTGCGGCGAGAATCCCATGGTGGTATCGATGCTGCGGCCGCGATCGATGGCGCACATGGATGAACTGCCGCCCAGGTGGCAGCTTACCAGGCGCACCGGGCGGCCGAGCATTTCCGCCACGCGGCCGGCGATGTACTGGTGAGAGGCGCCATGAAAACCGTATTTGATCACGCCTTCGTCGATCCAGGAGCGGGGGACGCCGTACAGGCGGGCACAGTCCGGCATGGTGGCGTGAAACTCCGGCTCGAAAGCCGCCACAATCGGAACGCCGGGCATCGCCTCGCGGAACGCCTCAATGGCCGTCAGGTAGATGGCGTTGTGCGCCGGCGCGGCCGGTAGAAACAGGCGCAGCGCCTCGATCACGCCGTCATCCACCAGGAACGTGCCGCGGTACTTCGGGCCGGCATGCACGGCCTTCAGCACGATGGCGTCGATCCTGACGTCGCCGGAGGAGATTTGCGCGATGGACTCACGGTAGTCGCGGACGCGCTCCACGCGCCCCTTCGCCCGAACGGTTTCGGACGGCATCTCCAGAACCTGGTACTTGAGTGAAGTCGAGCCCAGGTTCGGTATCAGAAGGTTCATTTGATTCCGCGGTATTGCGTTTTGATGCCCTGCAGGTTTTTGACTGCAAGCGGCTGAAACTGACTCTTAATGGTGGAGCAGTCGCGGTAGAAATTGGCGGCGTCCTGCGGCTTCTCCAGCTTATAGTTGGCGAAGCCCAGTTCGTAAAGCACTTCCGCCTTAATTTCCTGGTTGGAGCCCACCAGTGGCAGGGCGGCGCGCAACTCCTTGTCGGCCTGGGGATATTTGACTTCCCGGTAGTACAGCGCGCCGCTCATGTAGTGGGCCAGTCCGGTGATCAGGTTCTTGCGCGCCGCCCAGTCGGCGTCAGAGACACCCGCCGGTTTCTGTTTCGCGGCCATCAGTTCCACCAGCTTGGCGGAATATTCATGCACTTTTTCCGGCTCTTTCTTGTTCCTGGAATAGTTGTCTGCCACCACCAGGAGCATGTCTTCATCGGTCTGGTCGGTGGCCAGGGTTTGTTCGGCCAGTGCCACGGCTTTATCGTTCTCGCCGGCCTGGCGGTACGCCACGAAGAGCAGGCTCTGCGCTTTGGGCACGTACTCGCTTTTGGGATTCTGCGTCTGCAACTGTTCGATGAGATCGATGGTGACCTTGGGATCGCGCGATTCCGCCGCGGCGCGGTAGAGGGCGTAATCCGTATACTGATCCACCTGCTTGGCGTAACTCACTTCGTTCTTCCAGCTATCCGCCTGCTCGGCATCTTTGGGCTGCGGCGCGGAGGCCATTTTGCGCGCATTGACGGAAGTTACCGCGGCCCACTTCTTTATGCCGGCGACGTCCTTTTTGGCTTCCGCGGCTTTTAGATTCTGCAACGCGGATTCGGGATCGTCCGGATCCATCGCCAGCAGCTTTTCGCCGGTGGCGATAATCTTGTCGGAATCCCCGGCCTTCACATAAATACCCTGCAACTGTTCCAGCACCCAGGGTGTGCCGGGAGATTTGGGGTACTCGCCGACGAACTGCTCCAGCAGCGCCGCCTTTTTGGCCGAGTCGCTCTCTTGCAGCGCCTGTTGCAGAAGTTTGCCCTCCGGCTTCTCTGCGTCGACGTCTTCCATCTTGTGGCGCTGCCCGAAGGCCGCCACGGTGAACGCCATCAGAATAATGAGTGTCCGCACACGTCACCCCCTACATTCGACGGCATGTTACCACAACGCGAGGAAGGTGGCGTACGGTGTCACGCTAGTGACGATCGTGGCCGAAATCGCGGTGGTTGCGATCGCGGTCCCACTTGTGGTCGTGCGCGACGCGGCCGTGATCGCCGTCCCAGTACCCGGCGAAATACTGTCGCCCGTCATGATGGGGAGCGATCCAGCGGGCGCCTGCGTACGGGGCCCGGGTCCAATACCCTTCGTGCCAGCGGTAGTGCCTGCCCACCGGATACCAATAGCCTTCCACCCACATAAAGCCGGGTCCGGGCATGACTGGCCTCACTCGCAGGACGCGGGGCGGCGGCGGCGCGCCGATGGTGATACCCACGGAAATCTGTGCGAACAGAGCGCCACCGGCAAGGAACAGCAATGCGAATAGTTTTCTCACATAGGAGATCTTGGCAAAAATGTTCGCAAATGCGCAAATGGCCGCGTGCGATACGCTACAATTTGAGGCCGCTTATTACTGAATAAACCCAAGCTGCTTGAGCGTGGCGCGGGGTTCGTCGTTTTCGAACCTGGTGAGCGCGGCTTTCTCGCGGCCGCCATCCACGGCGACGGCGAACGGGTATGCCGTGTAGCCGAAAATGGTTTTGAGTTTTTGGAAATCGCTGGTGACTACGGCGTGAAGCCCGCTCTCTTTCAGGAACGCGCCGGCATAAGCCGCCTGCTCCACGGGAATGGCCACCACGCGGGTTTCACCCCACGCAAAAGCAGACATGCGTTTGGCGGATTCGAAACAGTGAGTGCACAGCGGGTTAAAGAAGAAGAGCAGCACCTTGCCGCGCCCGAGTGAATACGGCCGCCCATCCACCACGATGCTCTCGGGAGCCTTTGTGCCGGTCTGGCGCGCGGCCTCTACCCCGTAAGAGACGAAGGCGAACACCGCCACCACGCCGGCGATCACCAGGGCGGTGCGCAAGCTCCCGGACGGTTTCGACCAGATACCGGCGCAGGCCGCCGCCCCCAGCATGAGCATGTCGACCAGAAAAAACTCCGGACCCACCACGCGCTTCACCCACGGAAAGCAACTGCAGTCCGCGCCGCGAAGGGCGCTGTAGTTCAGCAGGAAATAGCCCATGAACACCAGCAGCAGGAAGCCGATCAGGATAGCGCCCCAACGGCGGAATCGCGGCACCAGTATCAACACGGCGCCGAGGGTTTCCGCGATGCCACATGCCAGGGCGGCGGCCAGGCTCAGGCTGGCGGGCACATTCAGTTGAGTGATTCTCTGCGCCCATCCCTGAGGGTCGACCGTTTTCCATAAACCGGAGGCCAGGAACAGAATGGCGATCAATGCGGCGCTGGTCCAGCTCAGTGCGGTTTTCCAGCCGGGGAGTTCCAACGAGGCAAGCCCCTCCCCAGGGTGTGCCATACTGTGGTTCATGGCCCCATTGTAGCGTTTTCAGGCGCCCTGGGGCTTTTTTCGCAGCCATGCTGGCCCTCGCACTGTTTCTCCTGGCATCCGCCACGCGCGTGCAACTGGTGGATGAGCCATTCGACATTCCGGCTCGTGATTGGCGTTTCGATGCGGAGCTGGGATTGCACCAGCATGCAGCCACGCTGATGGCCCGGTTCCAGGTGAGGAGCGGTGGCGACGTGCGTCTTCTGCTGATGACCCGGCAAGACGTGGAACGAATGAGCGACGGCAAGCCGCACGAGACCCTGATGACATTCGGGCCGGCTCACTCGGGACGCCTGCAGTACGCCGTACCCCGCGCCGGCGACTACGTGCTGGTGGTGGACAATCGGGACAACTCCGAACCGGCGCGCGTTCACCTTTCGGTGTGGCTGGATTTCCGGCACATCACCGGCATTTCCCCGCGGCGCCAGCTTACGGTGATCCTGCTCAGCTTCGTGTTTTTCTTCGGCGTGGTAGGGTGGTCCGCGCGCAAGATCTGGCGGGGCATGCATCCCTGACTGCGGGATTATACTTACGAAATAGGGTGATCATCACTTTCGCGCGCCATCGCCGGCCACTTATCTGGGCCGCGGCGATGTTTTGTGTTCTGCCCGCACGCACGCTTCTGGCGCTCGATCCGCACAAGAGCCTGACGCAATATTCGCGCACCGTCTGGACCCAGCAGGACGGGCTGCCGCAGGACACCATCCGCGCCATCGCGCAGACCGCCGACGGCTATCTGTGGCTGGGCACCGACGAAGGGCTGGCGCGCTTCGACGGTTACGAATTCGTCAGTCTTCAACAAGGCCAACGGCGACCTGCCGGCCAATTCCGATCACCGCGCTGGCCGCCGTCGCCGGACGGGTCTTTGTGGATCGGCACCGCGAACGGCCTGGCGCAGTACTAAGGACCAAGAGTTCCGCACGTACACGGCGCCAGCAGGGCTCTGCCGGACAACACCATCTCGGTGCTGTATATCGACCATGCGGACGCGCTCTGGATCGTCGCCGGCGTCGAATCTGAGCCGCTTCGCAGGACGGCAAATTCACGAACTTTGCGCCCGGTCCGAGATCTTCCGGTGACCTTCGTGCGCGCGGTGGCGGAAGACTCGCCGACACGCAGCTCTGGGTGGCCGGTTTCAACGGGCGTCGGGAAGCTGGCAGGCGGGAAGTTCACGCCGGTGCTGGACGCCGCGAACCTGAACGGCGACCTCGTGACCGGCGCTGGCTGCCGGACGCGTCACGGCAATCTCTGGGTCGCCGGCAGCGAGGGCGTGGTGGTGCGCTCGCCCAACGGCGGACTCGAGCCGCTATCGGACGCGCGAGGGCCTGCCGGATCCGTTCGTGCGCGCGCTGGTCGCGGATCGACCGCGACGGCAATCTGTGGGCGGGCACCAACAGCGGCCTGGCGCGCCTGAAGGGCGATCGCTTTGTCTCGCCGCGTGCGGCGCCGAGCCGGATCGCGAGCAGGTGCGCTGCCTGTTCGAAGATCGCGAAGGCGACCTGTGGGTGGGCGCCAACAACGGGCTGACGCGCTTGCGCGACGACGTGTTCACGGTCTACGGACAAGCCGAAGGCCTGCCCAGCGACGAGCCCAACGTCGGTCTTTCAGGACCAGCACGGCCGCATCTGGGTGGGCTTTCACGACGCGGGCCTGATGCTTTTCGCCGGCGGGCATCGCGCAGCTGTTCACCACGCCGCGACGGCCTGCCGAACAACGAGATTTTCTCCATTCGCGAAACGCGCGACGGCGACCTGCTGATGCGGCACGCGCGGCGGCCTGGTGCGCATGCACGAACGGGCGTTTACCAGCGTGCATGCCGCCCGATCCGCTGGCGCGGCGCGGTCGTGTTCGACGCGCTGGAGGATTCCGGACGGGAAGCGTCTGGATGGCCACTCCGGCGGCGGGTCTGCACTGGAGCAAGGCCGCGACCGCAACGTGGATCGCGGCTGGCGGCGCGTCTGCTGATGCGATCGCCGTGGTCGACGCTGTGCGAGGGCCGGACGGCGTGCTGTGGGCCGGAACCTACGGCAAGGGCTTGTGGCGGGTCCAGGGCGGCGATCCGCACGCGCTGTACACGCACGGCCGACGGGCTTTCGAGCGACCAGATCCGCTCGCTCTATCAGGACTCCGACGGGACCCTGTGGATCGGCACTTTCGGCGGCGGCCTGAACGCGCATGCGCGACGGCAAGTTTCAGAGCTTTCACGGCAAAGGACGGCCTGCTGAGCGACAACATCGCCAACATCGCCGACGACGGCGAATCGCTGTGGCTGAGCACCACACGCGGCATCTGCCGCGTTTCCAAAGCAGCAGCTGCGCGAGTTCGCCGCGCGGCAAGCGGCAGCGTCTGGAGCCGGTGAACTACGGCGTGGACGACGGCCTGCGCAGCGCGCAATGCTCGCCCGGTTATCCCACCGGCGGCGGCGGCGACCGCACCGCCGACGGCCGCCTGTGGTTCACCACCAGCCGCGGCCTGGCGGTCTACGATCCCACGCCGCAAACAGGCCGGTCCCGCTGCCGCCGGCCGTGCACATGGTGGAAATGACCGCCGACGGCCGCGCCGGTGGATCTTGTCCGCGTCCGCGCATCTCTCCGCCGGCGGCGAGCGCATCCAGATCCGCTACACGGCCATCCACCTGAGCGCGCCGGAGCGGGTGCGGTATTCGTACGGCTGGAGGGCCTGGATCCGGAGTGGGTGCACGCGGGCGTCGCGCCGCGTGATCAACTACAACAGCCTGCGCCACGGCCACTACCGGTTCTATGGTGCGGGCCGAATTGCCCGGCGGCGCGGCCAGCGAAACAGTCTTACGCCTTCGATGTGCTGCCGCACTTTTACGAGACGGCGTGGTTCCGCGTCGCTGTGCGGCTGGCCGCTGCTGGCGGTGGCCTGGGCGGTCTACCAGTTGCGCCTGCGGCAGATCCGCTACCGCTTCGCGCTGGTGCTGGAAGAGCGCGCGCGGCTGGCGCGCGAGATCCACGACACGCTGGCGCAGGGCTTCGTGGGCATCTCGTCGCAGCTCGACGCGGTGGCCATGTGCATGCCGGAGGAGCAATCGCCGGCGCGCAAGTACCTCGATATGGCGCGGCGCATGGCGCGCCACAGCCTGACCGAAGCGCGGCGCTCGGTGATGGATCTGCGCGCCTCGGTGCTGGAAGGGCAGGACCTGGCGCGCGGCGCTGGAATCGGGCGCGCGCATGTGGACGGCGGGGTCGGGCGTCGAGGTGGAAGTGGACGTCGAGCGGGCCGCCGACGCGAGCTGCCGCAGGAAATGGAGCAGCACCTGCTGCGCATCGCGCAGGAGGCCGTGACCAACGTCCTGAAGCACGCCGGCGCCACGCAGATCGGGATCAAGCTGCACATGGAAGCGCGCAAGCTGCTGTCTGCGGATTGTGGATAACGGGCGCGGTTTCGAACAGCAGGACGTATTTTCTTCCCTCGGCGGCCATTTCGGGCTGATCGGCATGCGCGAGCGCGCCGAGCGGCTGGGCGGCGAACTGCGCCTGGCCAGCCATCCGGGCGAAGGAACGGAAGTGGAAGTGACGGTGCCATTGCCATGAGCGAACCGATTCGAATTCTGGTAGCCGAAGACCACCTGGTGGCGCGCGTGGGCGTCACCACGATCGTCAACATGCAGCCCGACATGACGGTGGTGGCGGAAGCCTCCAACGGCCAGCAGGCGGTGGAGCTGTACCGCCAGCATCTGCCGGACGTGACGCTGCTCGATATGCGCATGCCGGGGATGGGCGGCGTGGAGGCGGCGCAGGCCATTCGCGCGGAGTTTCCCCACGCGCGCATGATCGCGCTGACCACTTATGGCGGCGACGAAGACATCCGCCGCGCGCTGGCCGCGGGCGTGCAGGCGTATCTGACCAAGGACGTGCTGCACGACGAACTGCTGAAGGCCATTCGCGCGGTGCACGCCGGACAGACCTATCTGCCGGCGGCGGTGGCGGCTGCCCTGGCGGCGCAGATGCCGCGTCCCGATCTGAGCGCGCGCGAAGTGCAGGTGCTGGAGCTGATCGTGCGCGGCCTGGCGAACAAGCAGATCGCCTATGCCCTGAGCATCGCCGAGCACACCGTGAAGAACCACGTGAAGAACATCCTGAGCAAGCTCGGGGTGCAGGACCGGACGCAGGCGGCCACGGCGGCCATCCAGCGCGGCATCATTCACCTGTAGGGCGGCATAACTCAATACCGTTCACTTAAGATATAGCGCATCGGGGCAGAGGAGGTGTGCCTTTCGCGTTGCGGTTCCGGGCGAGCCGATCAGGCCACCGCTGCATGTGGACGGTCAGTGCTAAAGCAAGCCGACGAACGGGTTCACTACGCGGACTGTGCCATAAAGCCGGTCGTGCTGAAGATCCTCGGTGAGAATTTCGCCCATGCCGTAGTGTTCGGCGTAAGACCAAATGTGCGCATCGAACCAGTTCAACTGGTAGGCCGCGCAACCTCGAATCGCATTGCGCAGAATCGCTTCGTTTGGATAGAGGATCGTGAACTCCTTCAGGAGTTCCTCCGCCTCTCGCAACGCATCAGCCTGCCTGAGGATGGCGTAGCCTCGAATGGGACGCGTTACGGCGGCTAAAAACTCAAGAATCGCCTGGTGTGGTACGCGTACAGAATCTTCAAGAATGCCACGCCTGAGGACTTCGGTTGCAATTTTCTGCTTATCGGGGAAGCGGCCATCAAAACGATACACCAGGATGTTTGTATCAACGAGAGCGGCCACGCCCGTAGAGCTCCTCTCTGGTCCAACCCCTATCTTGAGAGCGCTTGGACTTACGTGCCGGTGATCTCCGCCTGTGGCGTTCAGTCGCTTGGTCGAACAAACGGAGCCTCGATTCCCGATCTTGCGGCGACGCCTGTCTGGCTGATGGAATGACCCGAATCACGTCACCGGCAGCCACCCAGTCGATATTATCCCCTGGGCGGATCCCGTATTGCTGGGCAATCGCCTTGGGAACGGTGACTTGGTATTTGGACGTTACTTTAGCCATCGCTTTGCGGATCCTTCCAATCCTTACAATAGCAAGGAGGGAATCCTTGTTCAATGGCTCGGAAAATCGAGACGAGCCAAACGTGACAGCGCCGCGCGCGACCGTCCCGGGACGCGCCACTCAGAGCACGGTCACAGTTGGGATATGTACCTCGGCGGCCTAAGTGAACAGCATTGACCCTCAACCCGTTACGTCTCGCGCCGGGCACAGCGCTTTATAAAACTGGCAGCGGCGGCAATGCGGGCCTTCCACCAGCGGGAAATGGAGCGTGGACTGCGCCTCCTGAAAATCCCGGACCACCTGCTCCGGCGCGTCCAGCAGGCTCGGACGCAGGTCCACTTCCACCACTGTATTCGGGCGCAGGAAATGCAGGCAGGCGCGGGAGGGCGGGCGTCCGGCCACCTGTTCGACGGCCATTCCGTAGAGGCGCAACTGCAAGGCGTAATCCTGAGCGCGCTGAGCTGCCTCCGCGGCGGTGACGTTGTCGGTCTTGTAATCGACGATGCAGACTTCCCCGCCCTGTTCGAACCACAGGTCCACCTGCCCGCGAATCACCAGGTCTTCCACCGCGAGCAGGAAATCGAATTCGCGCTCGATGCGCGTGGCCTGCGCCAGGCGCCGCGCGAGCGGGCCCTTTGCGGAACACCTCGGCCAGACGGACGGCTTCCGGGATCGGGCTCCGCGACGGGAGTGCCCGCCAGCAAGGCGTGAACCTGGGTGCCGAGTTCGCTGGCGGAAAGTTCGCTGTTCGCCGTCCTCTTCCCACTTTTTCCGGCGGACTCCAAACTTCAGGTATTGGCCAAGGTAATACTCGCGCGGGCACTTGGCGAACCGCGTCAGCGCGGTTACGGTGGCGTTGCCGTCCTCCTGTCCGGTGATTTCGGGCGGATCCAGCAACTCCGCGGCATCGGTCTGTCCGGTGACCCGCGGGGCGGGCATCGGCGCCGGCTCGGGCGGCCCTTCAGGCCGCAACACGCCCAGTTTCCAGGCGCGGCCATCGGGCGCGGTACGCTCCTCGCAGCCCCGGCACCTCCGGATGCAGAGCTGTCGGCCACTACCCTGGCCCAGTTCGCCGGCTTGCCGGAGTAGCTGAGCACCAGGTGCTCTTCGGCGCGCGTCATGGCAACGTAGAGCAGGCGGTCGCTTTCGTGTTCCTCGCGCTGCTTCCACTCGGCGCGCAACGCGTGCATGAAAAGATCGTCCTTATCTTCGCGGGCGGCGGGGTTGCGCCAGCGCGCGCCCAGTCCGAAGCGGCGCGAAAACGCCACTACCGGCGGACTGCTCTCGACGCCTTTTTGCATGGCCGCCACGAAGACCACCGGATACTCCAGCCCCTTGGCCGAATGGACGGTCATCACCTGCACGGCATCCGCCGAATCTTCCGGCGGCGCGTCGGGCTCGCGCGGATTGGACGCCCGCACCAGCGAAAGCTCGTCGACGAATTCGTCCAGCGACATACGCGGCGCGGCGGCACGGGCCTGCGCCAGAAGCTTATCGATATTGGCGGCGGCGCGCGAGCCGCTTGACGCGCGATAGCCGCAATCGTCCATGGCCTCGAGCAGCAGGCGGTCGAAGGTGACATACTCGCGGCGCTCGCGCCAGAGGCGCAGGCGGTCGCGAATGCGCGCGAGTTTGGCGTAATCTTCAGCGCCGAATTCGTCCACGCGCATCGGCGGTGAGCCGCATCAACGCAGTCCCGATGTTCTCGCGGTCGCGCAGGCGCAGGCGCAGCAGCGCTTCGTCGCCGGCCTCGACCAGCGGCGAACGCAGCACGCGCCGCCACGCTGACTTCGTCGCGCGGATTGGCGATCGCGCGCAGCAGGTGCACCAGGTCGTTGACCTCGCGCGACTCGTAAAAACCACGCCCGCGATTCACCAGGTACGGCACGCCGGCCTCGTCGAAGGCCGCTGTGAATTCGCCGATCACCTCGGTATTGCGCACCAGCACCGCCACATTCTGGAATGCGAACTCCGCGGGGCACAGCTCCAGAATGCGCCGCGCCACCCACTGCGCCTCGGCGCGCGCATCGGGCGCGGCCAATACTTCCACCGAACAGGTCGCGGGGCGCTGTCGAACCGGCGCCCGGCCACCAGGGGCCGCTTGACGATGCCGTGGCGTCCTTCGGCCACGGTCTCGACGGCGCTCAGAATATCGGCGCGGCTGCGAAAGTTGTCGACCAGGTTCGACCAGGCGGCTGCCGCCGCTCTTCGATCTGGTCGCGATAGCCGGCGAAGCCTTCGCGGCTCGGCGTGCCGGAAGCCGAAAATCGACTGATTGATGTCGCCCACGGCGTAGAAACGGCCGGGCGGCCGCACCAGTTCCAGCAGCCGCGCCTGCTGGCCGTTGGTGTCCTGAAACTCGTCCATCAGGACGTGATCGAACTGCGCGCGCAACCGCGCCAGCGCCGCTTCGTTCTGCTCCAGCAGGCGGACGGAGAACTCCTCGAGGTCGGCAAAATCGAGAGCGCCGGCCTGGTGCTTTGCGCTCGCGATAGCGGGCGTCGAAGCGGCGCAGAATTTCCAGCAGCAGTTTTCGCTCGGCGGTATAGAAGCGCGTGATCAGACCGTATTTCGCGTTTTCGATCTGCTCGCGCATCTGTTTCACCAGGGTGTACGCGTTGTTGCCGCGCCGGCACTTGTTCAGACTGCACGAGAAATTCTCGACGGCGCGCAAAGCGTCGAGCGGCGTGCCGGCCTCTACGATGTGCCGCGCGGCCTCCATGGCGCCACTCCAGGTGTTCCTTTTGAGCGTAAGTCCAGGTGGTGAGCCGTTCGGCTGCGCAGTGCGCGGAGAGTGTCCGCGATTTCCTCCACCGTGGGACCGGCGGGCACGGGAAACGCGGCCAGTTCGGTCCACGGTGGCCCCCGCGCCGCGCATGGCGTCATAGGCGCTCAGGACGGCCTCTTCGAACTCCATGGAAGAGAGGCCGCGAATCAGGGCGCGGAGTTCGGCCGGGTGTTCCTGAAACAGCGCGTCCATGGCCTCCGCCATGGACAGCCTGCTGCAGCCGCCACGATTCGCGCTCGTCGGCGACGTAAAATTCGGGATCGACGCCCGCAAAGACGGCGTTCTCGCGCAGCAGCCGCGCGCAGAAGCCGTGCACCGTGGAGACCCAGGCGCGCTCCATGCGCGCGCGTGTGGCGGGCGACGCCTGGAACGCCTGCCCCAGCTTCTTGCGCATATTGCCGGCGGCCTTTTCGGTGAAAGTGATGGCCAGAATGCGCAGCGGATCGACGCCCGCTTCCACCAGGCGGCGGAAATACTCCACCAGCACGGTAGTCTTTCCCGAGCCCGGTCCGGCCACCACGCAGGCATCCTCGTTGCGGCGGGACACATCGACGGCGTCCGAACTGATCGGCGGTGAAGGTCTCGGTCATGCGCCCTCCGCCGTTCCGCCGCGGCCTGCCGCACCTGCACGCGGCACACGTCGGAATAATCGCAGAAGCGGCACTTGTCCGGGTCGCTGGGCGATACCGCGATCCGCCCGGCGCGAATCTCTTCCACAATCTGGAGGACGCGCGCCTCCGTGCGCGGCAGCCAGTCCGGGGGCGGCGGCTCGCTCTGCATCAGGCCGCTCTCGCTCCAGCCCACGTACACCGGGCCGCGTTTCAGCCCCACGTAGAACATGCCCGCGGGCTTCAGGCCGAAGCAGCGTTCGGCCGCCATCAGGTACACCGGCGCCTGCACCAGGGTCATCGTTGGTGAGCTTGGCCCGGGTATTCTGCGAATTGCTGTACTTGTAATCGATGACGTAGGCGCGGCCGTCGGGAGTTTCATCCAGGCGGTCGATCTTGCCGCCGATGGTCACCGCGCCAGCCAGCGAAAACTCAAACTTCTCTTCCATGCGCGAACGATAGTCTTCGCGCGGCCACGGCGTCGCCGCTGGTGAAGGCGTGCAGATCGTCCAGCATCGCGTTGCGCAGTCGCTCGGTATGGTAGACGCAGGGGATGCGCTTCTCTTCCAGCATCGCCGCGAAGACGCGTTCGAAAAGCGGCTCGATCGGTTGCGGGCAGGCCCACCACTCCGCCAACACTTCGTGCACGATCGAGCCCTGAGTCATGAAATCCAGCCGTTCGGCGGGACGCGCGGGAGCAGTTTCCAGGCGCAGCATCCTGCCGGCGAAAAACTGGTAGGGGCATTGCAGGTAAGTTTCCAGGCCGGTGGGCGAAACGCGCGCGGTCTTCCGGCTCAGTTCCGCCAGCAGCGCCGGGGCGTGCAATTCCGCCGGAGGGCGCGGTGAGAGCAAATGGCGCGGCCGCGGTTTGACGGCGCGCGCCTGCTCCGGCGCCAGGAGCAGCTCTTCCAGGTAGAGCGAGGGCAGATTGCGTTCGCCGCGGGCATCGAATTCCGGGTAGGAGAGCGTCACGCTAATGGTGGCGCGGGTGATGGCGGCATCGAACAAGGCGCGCTCTTCGCGTTCGAACTCCGCCGCGGTGCGCACGCGGATGCCCGCATCGTTCAAGGCGCAGCGCGCGCTATCCGGAAAGAACGGATCCTGTTTATGGAAGCGCGGGAATTCCTTCTCCACCATGCCGCAAACGAAGACCACGGGCAGCACCCACTGGCGCGCTTCCGGAGCGCTCAGCACGTGGACCACGTTGCGCCGGTCATCGGGCAGGCGCAGGGGCGTGATCCGCAGGACCGATTCCAGGTGCCGGAAGAAATCGCCAATTTCGATAGCGTGCCGCGGGACCAGCGCACCGGCGGTTTCCTGCAGGGCTTTTTCGAAATGCTCAAGGGCGGCGGCCTGACTGCGATGCAGCAACGCCATCTCGTGTGAGATGCGGTCGGCCGGTTGCCCCACGCGGAAGAGATCGCGCAGGGTGCCAAAGCGCGCCGCCCATTCCTTCGGCGTGAGAGCAAACGAGCGCCATTCCTCCAGCGCGCCCAGGGCTTCCAGTTTGTGCAGCAGGCGCTCCGCGCCGATGGTGTGGGGCCTGGCATCCTCTCCCACCAGGAGCGCCTTGAGCGCGCCCAGGCCGGAATTGGGGATCTGTTCGCGCACGTCGAAATCGAAGCGGTCCATGGCGCTGGATTCGGCGAAGCGCGGAGCCAGCCGCAGCACAGCCAGTGTAGCGGCGTGATCCCAACCGCCCAGCATCGCCTGCACTGAGCCCGAGAGGAAACGCACGGCGGGGTGCTCTTCGAGGTGCAAATCGAAGTAGAAACGTGCCGGAATGCCAAAGCGCCCGAGGGTGGCCCGAAGCAAGGGCACGTACGTTTCGGGAGTGCGCACGATAATGCCCATCTCGCGGAAAGGCCGTCCTGCGGCCGACTGTTCCAGGATGCGGCGGGCAATCTCTTCGGCCTCCCGCTCCAGACCCGGAGCCTTGGCGACAATCAGCGCCGGCCGGGGACGCGCACCCGGCTCTTCGGTGCGCTTCAGAACGACTGTGGCGTGCTGCCGCATGGCGGCGATGACGCTCAACTCGGGATCGGGCAGCGCGTGAAAACCATCCAGCCAGACGTGCGTAATGCCGTCCAGGCCCTCGCGGGCGATCCGCTCGGCGGCGAGTTCCAGGCGCCGGGCGCGGAGGGCCATGCCGCGATCGCGCAGTTCGCGATCCACCTCGCGGTAGACGGCCAAAAACGCGGCGGCGAGCGGGGCCTCGGGCAGTTTCTCCGCCAGGCGCCGGCTGTCGCATCCCGCCGAGGAGAATTCGCCGATGGTGCGGGCCAGCGAGGCGCAGAAGCCGCGCATGTGGACCACGCGCGCGAACTCGGGCCGGTTCACGCGGCGCGCGGCCTCTTCCACAGTCAGGTAGAGCGCCGCATCGGGCACCTGCGGGATATCGCCGGCCCAGTTCTCCACGAAGCGGGAGAAAGTCTGGATGAGGCCGTGCGGAAACACAAAACCCTCGCGCGCCAGCCGGTTTTTCAGGTGCTGCGCGAGGGTGGCGGTGGGCACCAGCAGGCGCACGGCGTTTCTGCCGGCCCACAGCGAATGCCGCAATTCATCGAGGATATCGTTCATGCCGTTCACTGGCCGGCGATCCACGCGTGCAGCGTTCCGCCCAGCCGCAGTACGTTCCACCGCGATTTTTCCAGGGCGTACTGCGCGTCGTAAAAAGCGATCCACTTGTCGCTTTCGAGCAGGCGCGCTTCTTCCACCTGGCGCATGGTGAGGCGGCCTTCCTGCATCATGGCGAGGTCCACGTCAAGCTGGCCGCGCGCCACTTCCAGGTCCAGCCGCGCCACATCGGACGCGTTCTCGCTCTTCTTCACTTCGCGAAAGGCCTGTTGCAGGTCGGCGGATATGCGATTCCGCGCGTTGGCCAGTTGCAGCTTCAGGCGATTGATCTCCGTTTGCGTCTCGGCTGACTGCGAGCCGACCCCGGGACTGAAAAGCGGCCATTGAAACGAAACTCCAAGCTGGCCGTTATTGCGCTGGAACTTCTGAAAGAATTCGGCGTAGTTGTTGAACTTCGCCAACATGCCGTACTGGGCCACCAGATCCACCCGGGGCAGGCGGGCGGCCTTTTCGCCGCGCAGTTCGAACCCTTTGGAAATGAGCTGCGATTCGATCTGCCGCAGTTCCTTGCTGGATTCCACGGCGCTCTCGATGGCTTGCGATTCGGAAGCGGGCAAAACCGGGGCGGGGCGCTCTTCGGCCGCGGGCCGGATGCGATCCTCGGCGGAATAACCGAGCGCGACGGCAAGCTGAGTCTGCGCCGTGGCCGCGTCGTCATCCAGATTGGCGGCCAACTGCCGGGCGCGTGCCAGGCTCAACTCGGCCTGCTTCAGCGCCAGCGGCAGTGCGCGGCCCTCCTGCACCTGCACACGAACGGCATCCAGCACCTGCTGCTGGCTATCGATGGCCTTGCGCGCCAGGTCGCCGATGCGCATGGCGCGCTCCGCATCCAGATACATCGAAGCCACGCGGTAGGCCACCTCGTCCTGCTTGGCGCCGACCGCGACGCCGGCGCCGCGCGCGTCTTCCTTGGCCTGGGCCACCGCCATACTTTGCGGGCGATTGAAAAGATCCTGAATGGCATTCGCCTGAACTACGCTGGGCGCCGACCCTTCGATGCTCATGGGGAAACCGTTGCTGTACGCCAGGCCGCTGCCCACCACCACGCGCGGCAGGAATGGATCGCGCGCCACACGCACTCCGGCGCGCGCCTTTTCCTCATCGAGGCGGGCAAGGGCAACATCGGGATTCTGCTTTTCCGCGAGTTCCACAGTCTGGCGGAGGGTTAAAGTATGAACTTCCGCATGAAGCGCGGCAAGAGACGCGAATAATATGAAGCCTGCGTTGCGCATAGCTATATTTTAGTTTCCAGTGGGACAGACCAGGGGACAGACCAGGGGACAGACCGGGAGGTCTGTCCTACTGGATCACCAGGAGCAGGTCTTTGGCTTCGATGTGCTGGCCGGGTTGCACCAGCAGTTGCGTCACGGTGCCGCCCACCGGCGCGTACACCGTGCTCTGCATCTTCATGGCTTCGAGCACCAGCAATCGCTCGCCTTTCTTGATCTGCTGGTTCAACTGCACCGCCACCGTGGAGACCACGCCGGGAATAGGCGCGCCGATCTGGCCGGGCTGTGCCGGGTCCGCTTTCGCGCGGGATGATTCTTTCACCTCCAGGCTGCGGTCGCGCACCGTGACTTCGCGCGGCTGCCCGTTGAGTTCGAAAAAGACGGTGCGTGTGCCATCTGGATGCGGCTCGCCGACCGTGAGAAATTTGATCACCAGCGCCTTGCCAGGCTCCAGTTCCACCGCCACGTCGGACCCGCGCTCCATGCCGTAATAGAACTGCGGCGTGGGCAGCACGTCCACATCGCCCCAGTTCTGGCGGTTGCGCGCGAACTTCACGAAGACGTCGGGATACATCAGGTAGCTGAGCACTTCGTCACGGAGCGGTTTGCGGGCGATCTTTTTTTCAAGCGCCGCGGCAGTCTCTTCCAGATCGATTTTGGGCAGGTGCGCGCCGGGACGCCCGCGTTGCGGTTTGGCGCCTCGCAGGATGATCTTTTGCAGCTTCTTGGGCCAGCCTCCATCCGGTTCGCCCAGCGAGCCCATGAACATTTCGATGACGCTGGTGGGCAGGGTGAGATTGTGGTCGGGCGTGAGGCGGGCGAACTGCTCCATGGTCATGTTGTGATTGGCCAGGAAAATGGCCATATCGCCCACCACCTTGCTGGAGGGCGTGACCTTCACGATATCGCCGAACGCCATGTTGACATCGGCATACGTACGCGCCAGTTCGTGCCAGCGGGCGCCCAGCCCCATGGATTCAGCCTGCTCCTTGAGGTTGGTGTACTGGCCGCCGGGCATCTCGTGGATGTAGACTTCGGCGGTGCCGCTTTTGGGACCGGTATCGAACGGCGCGTAAAACTCGCGCACCGTCTCCCAATAATCGGCGCACTGATTGAGCGCGTCGAGATCGACTTCGGGCTCGCGTTTGGTGTGAGCCAGGGCGGCCACGATGGAATTCAAGTTGGGCTGGCTGGTGCCGCCGCTCATCGAAGCGATGGCTCCATCGGCGATGTCTACGCTGGCGTCGGCCGCTTTCAGCACGCTGGCCGCATTGATTCCGCTGGTATCGTGCGTATGGAAGTGGATGGGGATGCCGACCTCCTGGCGCAGCGTCTTCACCAGTTTTTCGGCGGCATACGGCTTGCAGAGGCCGGCCATATCCTTGATGGCCAGGATGTGCGCGCCCATCTTCTCCAGTTCTTTGGCCATGCGGACGTAGTAGTCCAGGGAGTATTTATCGCGCCGGGGATCGAGGATATCGCCGGTATAGCAGATGGCCGCCTCGCACACGCTGTGGGTGCGGCGGACGGCTTCCATGGATGCCTTCATGTTGGGCAGCCAGTTGAGCGAATCGAAAATGCGGAAGATGTCCATGCCCTGCGCGGAGGCTTCGTAAATAAATTCAGCCACCACGTTATCGGGGTAAGCCGTATAGCCCACAGCGTTGGAGGCGCGCAGCAGCATCTGGAAGCAAATGTTGGGAATGGCCTGCCGCAGGCGGCGCAGGCGCACGAACGGATCCTCGTGCAGGAACCGCATGGTCACGTCGAAGGTGGCGCCGCCCCACATTTCCAGACTGAACAAGTGGTGCAGGCGATGCGACACGAAGTTGGCGATGGCCATCATGTCGTAGGTGCGGACGCGCGTGGCCAGCAGCGATTGGTGGGCATCGCGGAAAGTCGTGTCGGTGAGCAGCAGGCGCTTCTGCGCGCCGGCCCATTCGGCCAGTCCCGCGGGTCCGAGTTGTTGCAGCAACTGGCGCGTGCCCGGAGGCGGCGCGGCGGGGTCGTGCTTGGGAACCGGCGGGGTGAGAAACTGTTTCGGCCTGGGCTTGCCCGCAACTGTGGGGTTGCCGTTCACGATGGTATCGGCCAGATAGGCCAGCAGCCTGGTGGCGCGGTCGCGGCGCGCCTGGAACTTGAAGAGCGCGGGCGTTTCTTCCAGCCAGCGGGTGGTGACGTTGCCGGCCTGGAAATCGGGATGGTTGACCACGTTTTCGAGGAACGGGATGTTGGTCTTGACGCCGCGCACGCGGAATTCGCGTAGGCTGCGGTCCATGCGCTGGCAGGCGTGCCGGAACTCGCGGCCCCAGGCGGTGGTCTTCACCAAAAGCGAATCGTAGTACGGGGTGATGACCGCCCCGCCGTATGCCGAGCCGCCGTCCAGCCGGATGCCGAATCCGGCCGGCGAGCGGTACGTGGAAAGGCGGCCGTAATCGGGCACGAAATTGTTGGCCGGGTCTTCGGTGGTGATGCGGCATTGCAGTGCATAGCCGTAGAGCGGAATCGCGTCCTGCGCCGGCAGATTGATCTCCGGGCCGTGTAGTTCCAGGCCCTGCGCCACCTGGATCTGGCAGCGGACCAGGTCGATGCCGCTGACCATTTCGGTGACCGTATGTTCCACCTGAATGCGCGGGTTGACTTCGATGAAGTACCACTCGCCGGAATCGGCATCCACCAGGAACTCGACGGTGCCCGCGTTGTAATAGCCGGCCGACCGGGCAAGGGCGACCGCGGCATCGTGCAGTTCGCGGCGAATCTTGGGGTCCAGCGAAACCGCGGGCGCCACTTCGACCACCTTCTGATGGCGGCGCTGTACCGAGCAATCGCGCTCGTAGAGATGCAGAATGTTCCCGTGCCGGTCGCCCAGGATCTGGACTTCGATATGCCTGGCGCGGCGCACGAAGCGCTCGATGAAAACGGTATCGTTGCCGAAGGCGGCTCCGGCTTCGCGGCGAGCCTCTTCCAGCCGGCCTTCGAAATCGGCAGGCTTATCGACTACGCGCATGCCGCGGCCGCCGCCGCCGAAGGCCGCCTTGACGATCAGCGGGAAGCCGATCTCCGCCGCCACCTTGGCCGCCTGCTTGGGATTGCTGACGGGTTGCTCGGTGCCGGGGACCACGCGGACGCCGGCCTTCTGGGCCAGGCGCCGGGCGGCGGTCTTATCGCCCAAAAGGTCCAGCAGTTCCGCGCTGGGCCCGATGAAGGTGATGCCGGCGCGCTCGCAGGCGCGGGGCAGCGCCGGATTTTCGGACAGGAAGCCGTAGCCGGGATGGATGGCATCGACCTCTTTTTCGGCGGCCAGCGAAACAATGCCCTCGACATCCAGGTAGGCTTCCACCGGGCCCTTGCCTGCGCCGATCAGGTAGGCCTCGTCGGCCTTGAAGCGGTGCAGGGCCAGGCGATCTTCCTGCGAATAAATGGCCACGGTGCGCAGGCCCAGTTCATTGGCCGCGCGCAGAATGCGAATGGCGATTTCGCTGCGGTTCAGAGCTAGAAGTTTTTTCATTACAGGTGAGCGGTAACACCAGGATAGCAAGGGTGAAGCGCTCCATATCCGGCTTCGAATTCAATCAGCCACTCGCGAAATCCCGTTGGCAACTCTTCAACTGGACGGCCCATTTCCGGGTGTTCACCTTTGTGGCGGACGGCCGGTAAGGCAATTTCGGGATGATCGGCGGCGGCAAGCACGGCTCAGAAACAGCAGGGCAACCACCGGAGAAAGCCGCATAGTTGATCCTTTGCTCTCGGAAATTCTAACATCATCAGATATGTCATACGCCTTGGATTGCCGCCATTTCCTGCGCGCTGCCGCCGCGCCCATGATTCTGCTCGGCCGCGTACGCCTGTTCGGCGCGGAATACTCTACGCGCGCGGTGGACGCAACGAAGTCGTCCACGGTGATCGACATGCTGAGTCCCATCACCCTTCAAGCGTGCGATCTACGCAGCTTATGGCCAAGCCGGCGAGTTTCACCGCGGCCAATCTGGCGGACTATCGGGCATCGGGCATCCACGCCTTCCACGCGGCTCTCGGCCTGGGCGGTCCCAGGCTAACGATACGTCCACCGTGGTGGGATGGGACGGGTTCCTGGCGCATCACAGCGAGACCATGAAGCGGATCGACTCGGTAGCCGATATCGATACGGCCCGCGCCGCGGGGAAAATCGGATTCATTATCGGCCTGCAGAACTCCGACATTTCCTGGATTCCCGCCGACGTGGACTTCTTTTACTCCCTCGGCCAGCGCGTCTCGCAATCCGCCGACCTACAACGCGCGCAACATGATCGGCAACGGGTCCACGGAACGGCGCGATGAAGGGCTCAGTGATTTCGGCGTGGCCATCGTCGCACGCATGAACAGCGTGGGAATGGCGGCGGACGTTTCGGATTGCGGCGACCAGACCACGCTGGATGCGTTCGACGCCTCCCAAAGCTGGTCATCATGCATGGGCATCCTGCCGCGCGCGCCCCAACTGCATCTGTGCTGCAAGAACCTGATGAACGATTTCCGCAGATGGCGCAGGGGGGCGTGATGGGGATCACCGGCGTGCGCATGTTTGTCAAGGCCAGCGAACCGACCACGGTGGAGGACGTGCTCGACCATTTCGATCACGTAAAGAAACTGGTGGGCCCGGAATTCCTGGGAGTGGGAAGCGACATCGATCTCTACGGTTATGACGCCATGCCGGCGCAGGAGTGGCTGCGCTGCATGCCAATTACAAGAGCTCGTACGCCTTCCGCGAGAAGGACGATATCGAGGGCATCAGCCATCCGCGCCTGGATGTTCCGACTGACCGAGGGGCTGATCCGCCGGGGCTACAGCGACGCGGAGATGCACGGGATTCTGGGTGGAAATTTCCGCCGCGTGCTAGGTAAGGTTTGGCGTGACGGAACGGTGAATTTGTCGTACATCTGCTGTGCGTTCGCCGGGGGCTACGACGGAGCGAGTCCAGAGGTGTAATCTTTGCCTGGGGCGTGAAGGCGGAGTCGTGGAGGATGCGGTTCCCGATTTCGACCGCCGATCGACGCACAGCGGATAGACGAAGGTTGCGGCAAGTATGCCGTCGATCACTTTCTTGATGCCACCGGCGGGGCCGCCCAAACCATCGACGCCGACAAAAATCATTTCCTTATCGCGGTTCAATTCCCTGGCGGCAGATAGGCGCCGACGGCCATGGGATCGTTGTGCCCGTAAACGACGTCGATTTGGGGCTGCGCGCGAGGACTCCCGGTCATGCGGTCCTTGGCCCTGGCCTGAATCCAGTCGGCAACCGGATCGGCCACGATCCTGCAACTTGCGGATACCTCTCTGGAAGATCTCGCGGGCGCCTTTGTCGCGATTGATCTCGCCTTCCACCCCGAGCAGTCCGCGCATGGCCACGATTTTTCCCTTGGGCTGGCCGTACTTTTCTGCCAGATAATCCACGATGAACTGACCGGCCATGCGGCCAATGGCCACGTTATCGCTGTGAACATAAGTGGTGTAGTTGGGTTGCAGGATGTCGCGCTCCAGGCAGATCACCGGAATCCCGGCGTCTATGGCCTGGCTCATTACCGCGGTCAGGGCCGCGCGCTCATTGGCTATCAGGAGGTTGGGCTTCTGGCGAGTAGCGTTTCACTTGCGCCACCTGTTTGCTGTTGTCCTGCTGGGCATCGGAAATCACCAGCTTCACGTCGGGATATTGCGCCCATAGTTTCTGCATCAGGGCGTTCTGCATGGCGCGGTAAGGCTCGGCGTTGTTCGCCGAATGCCACCGGAAGAAGCCGCTCTCTGCCGTTGCCGGAGCCGCAGAACCCGCCGAAAACAGGGCGCAAGCCAGCGCGAATGCCGCCAGAAGTTGCCGTTTCATGTTATGCCGTTTCTCTCTCCCGCTGGACTGCCACCGCCAACACATGATCACGGCCTTGATCATCATCTCCACATCGCTATCCACGTTGTTCAACCGCAGCATGTTGGTGAGTACACCCATAATAAGCGAACCGACACGGTGTCGGCGATGAGCCGTTGCCCCCGGAGAGCGGTGTCCCACCGATAACCACCGCGGCGATCGCGTCCAGTTCGTACGCCACGCCGGCATTCGGATTGCCCTGGTGATTCGCCGCATACAGCACCCCTGCGAAACCCGACAGCAGTCCCGAAAGCGAGTACACCCAGATTTTGGTGCGCACGGATGGGAAGGCCGGTATAGTGCGCCGCTCTTTCGTTATCGCCGACCGCCCGGACGTCGTCCAAATACCGTGCGCGCCAGCACCACGAAGAATAGATCGCCAGCACGAGCGTATGAGCCGATCACCATGGGCTTTTCGCGAAAAAGAGCGGCGAACCTCGCGGCCACATCGTGCCCAAATCCGATATCGATATTCGCATTCCGGGTGAGCCACTTGGCCAGACCGCGAATGCCGATCATCGTAGCCAGCGTCACGACGAAGGGCTGAAGTCGAGCGTGGCGATAACCGCGCCGTTGAGCAAACCCGTGAGCCCGGCCGTCGAACCGCCGCCGCGATGGCGAGGGCAATGATGCCCCGGATAGCTCATACCCGTAGTATCCGCGTAAGGCACATGGCGGCGATGCACGTGGCCAGCGCCAGAATGCTGCCCACGCTGAGATCGATGCCGCCGGTGAGGATCACAAACGTCATGGCCAGCGCGATCATGCCGATCAGCGACATCTGGCGAAGAATGTCGGTGAGGTTGCCGGCCTGAAGAAATACGCGCGATCCATCGGCCGCCACCGGGCTGATCGCAATGGCCAGAATGACAATGCCGGCCAGGGCGGCGTAACTCTGGAAGCGCGCAGGCATCAGGCGCGGCCTCCCAGGGTGGCGGCGGCGAGAATCTTCTCCTGTGTGGCTTCGGCTGCGTGGAAGGCGGCCGTCACTCGTCCCTCGCACAGTACCATAATGCGATCGCAGCAGTGGACCAGTTCCGGCAGTTCGCTGCTGACCAGGATCCACGCCCTTGCCGTCACGCGCCAGGGAGTCGATAGCACGGTAGATGTCCTGCTTGGCGCCCACGTCGATGCCGCGCGCGGGGTCGTCCAGGAAAAGCACGTCCGGATTGACCAGCAGCCAGCGGCCCAACAGCACCTTCTGTTGATTGCCGCCGCTGAGCGTGGCGACCGGGTCGTGGAGGGAGCTGGAGTGCAGGCCCAGACGTCCGGCCACGTCCTGCATCTCGGCAAGTTCCTGCCCGCGGCGCAGAAATCCCCAGCGCTGCAAACGCGGCAGAACCGCCATGGTGCCGTTTTCGGCCACGCTCATCTGCATCATGAGCCCCTGCAGGCGGCGATCCTCGGGCACCAGTCCGAGCGTGCCCTGGCGGCGAATGGCGCCCGCGGATACGCGATCCATACCGAACAGCGCGGCGCCGAGTTCGCTGCGGCCGGAGCCTACCAGTCCGGCGATGCCGAGCACTTCGCCGCGGCGGAGATCGAAGGAAACGTTTTTGAGTTTGGTCGTGGTGAGGCCATCGACCGCGAGCACCACGTCCCCTTGCGCGCGCGGCGCACGCGGGCCGGTTTCCAGGTCGCGTCCGATCATCATGCGGATGACGGCGGCGGCATTGGTCTGCGCGGTCTCCAGTGTGCCAGTGTTGCGCCCGTCGCGAAGAACGGTGATTCGATCCGAGAGGCGGAAGATTTCGTCCATTTTGTGCGACACGTACACGATGCCCACGCCGTGCTGCTTTAGGCCGCCGATCAGGGCGAACAGCCGCTCCGCGGAGTCTTCGAACAGCGCGCTGGTGGGCTCGTCCATCAGCAGGAAGCGGGCGTTCATGCTGAGAGCGCGCGCGATGGCGACAAGCTGCATTTGCCCGATAGAGAGCGTGCTCACCATGCGCCGCACGCTTACGTCGAGCCCCACCTGACTCAGGAAGGGGCGGCAAAAGGCTTCCATGGGACCGCCGTGGAATTCCAGATTGCCGATGATGAGGTTTTCGCCCACCGTGAGGTGGCGGAAGAGGTCGAGTTCCTGGTAGATGATGCAGATGCCCAGACGCTGCGCGTCAACGGGGCTGGCGATGGCGGCCGGGTTGCCATCGATGAGGATGCGGCCCTGGCCGGCGTGCGTGGAACCCGCGATGATGCGGGCGAGCGTGCTCTTTCCCGTCCCCGTTTTCACCCACGAGCGCATGCACTTCGCCGGCTAGCACCTGGAGGCTCGCACCCTGCAACGCAGTGGCGCCTCCATACTGTTTGTGGATGTTCTCGGCCTGGAGAGAGCTCAAGGTAATAGACTAGCGCAGGGACCTTCCCGTTGCCCGCACACTGTGATATGTTCCCAGGCTATGGGGAGGGTGAGATGCAGTTGTTGCGTGCCGTACGTGTGTTTTGGGTGATGCTGCCCGCCGTGGCCTACCAGCGGGGCGATGCCGTCAGGATTCTGGCTTCCGCGGAGCATGAAGCCGGCGGGGTAAAGGTGGAACTGCTGGAAGTCAAACGCGACTCGCCGACCGTGGTTACCGCGCGTTGGCGCTATCGCAACGAAACCAACGAGCCAAAGCAGTTGACCGGCGCGCGAACGGGATGGCTCGATCCGTACCGGTTGTCCTCCGAGAGCTACCTGCTGGACGAAGTCAAACAGGTTAAGTTCGAAGTCTCCCGGGACACGGACCGGCGGCCCGTGGCGTCGCGCAACGGACAGCCGAACCAGTTCATCTCCGTTGGTCCGAAGCAGACCATTGACGTATGGGCGAAGTACATCGTTCCCGAATCCGTGAATACAGTCACGGTGTCGATCGAAGGTGTCAAGACGTTCGAGAAGATTGCCATCGCGAAGTAACGGCAATTACTCGACGAAAAACTCTGGTGGCGCTGCGCGGTGTTCTGGAAGGCAAGAGCCTGGACGACCTGGGCCTGAGGATGAACCAGCTCGCCCTTGAAATTTCACGCTCCCGCAAATCCGCATTTGCGCGGCTGCTGGCCAGCCAGGCGCTCCGTCACCGAGGCGCACTGCGCCTCTCGCGCTGATTCCGCCGCGTCGCCGGTTTCGGACATCTTGAACGTCCACGTCGACTTTTCGCCCATCAAGATTCACGATCCCGCAATACCGCACTAGCGCGTCTGTGGCCGGCCAGCGCTCCATCCCCGGAGAGACCGCCTCGCGCCTGCCGCGCTGAATCCGCCACGACGCCTGGGTATTGGATGAACCTTCAGCCTCGCTTTGATCTCGAATCTGCCCGCGACGTGTGGGAAGCCAAGGCCGACGCCGGCCTATCCGGTTGACCCGCATCCTGCCGGACGTTACATTACTGGCGAATGAAGTCTCTCATAGTTCTGGCCGTTCTGTGCGTTGCCACCGCGCAGGGCCAGACGTTCGAGGTCGTCTCGATCAAGCCTGCCGCTTCCGGTCAAAATAGCGTGATGTCCCGAGGTGGTCCTGGCACCCGCACACCAGGAACCTGGATGTGCCGCAACATGTCGCTCGCTAACCTGATCTACATCGCTTACGATGCGCGCGTGGAAGGTCAGCTCGTCGCACCCGCCTCGGCGGAGGAGGTCCGCTTTGACATCGACGCGAAAGTCCCCTCCGGCGCACCGAAGGACAGTCTTCGTCCTATGCTCCGCGACATGCTCGCTAACCGCTTCGCACTGAGGGTACGTACTCAGCCCAAGGAAGTCCAGGGCTACGAACTCGTGATCGGAAAGAACGGCCCCAGGCTCGCTGAAGCCGCGCCAGAAGGCTCGATCGAACGCCCACAGCCCGGCCCCGATGGTTTCTACAGAGCGAACCTCGGCCCCGACGGTTTCCCGGCCCCAATCCCCGGAGTTCCCGGCGTCTGGACCATCCAGAGCCACGTCCGCGCACAGTGGTACCGAATCACTACCGCGAACCTGGCCGACAACCTGATCGGCAACGCCGGCAAGCCCGTCGAAGATGGCACCGGCCTCAAGGGGCTTTATGACATTTCGCTTTACTGGCTGATGAACCCGCGCCCCGACATGGAACCCGGCGGCCCCGACCTCTTTGAGGCCCTACAGCAGCAACTCGGCCTCAAGCTCCAGCCGAAAAAGGTCACCATCCAGGCGGTAATCGTGGATCACCTTGACAAGGTTCCTACGGCAAACTGAACTTCGGTTCGAGCAGGACATAAGCCGCGGGGATATCCAGGGCACCGCGCCTGCCTAGTTTGACCCGCCCAGCCCGACGCGCCGCAGCAGATCCGCAAACCGCGCATCTCCGCGCACCGGGTCGAAGCAGCGGATCCACCTTGAGATACACGAGCCACGCCGACCGGTCGTCGTACGCCTTCTGCATCCAGTCGAACGCCTGATCCTTTTCGCCCAGCCCCACGTGGATCACCGCAATCCACATGGGCTGCACGTAGGTCTGTTGCGATCGCTCCTTGAGCTGGTCCAGAATCCGGCGCGCCTCGCCTGCCTGCCCCGCCACGGCATAGGCCTGCCCGAGCGCCGCCAGCTCGTTGGTGTCGCCCTCGGAAACCTCCAGCGCTTTCTTGAATTCCGCAATCGCTTCCGGCAAATGCCGGCTTCTGCTGATACGCCCGCCCCAGGTACACGTGCGCCGGCAGGAAACTGCCGTCCATCGCCAGCACCTTCTGGCACTGCTCGATGGCCTGCGCATACTGGCGCATGTAGTAGAAACGATAGCCCGAGCGCCAGGTTGAACGCGGGCGAAAGCGCATCCAATTCGTAGGCGCGCGTCATCTCCGCCAGCGCCTGGTCGCCGTGTCCCTGCGTCATCAGAAGCTCGCCGTACCAGGAATGCGCCGTGGGATAGCTGGCGTTCAGTTCGATGGCGCGTTTGAACTCCTTCTCCGCGCCGGCCCAGTCCAGGTCGTGGAACTCCGCCCACGCCAGCGACGTGTGTGCCTCCGCCAGCGTGTCGTCCAGGCTGAGCGCCTTCTCCGCCGCGCTCTTCACCTTGGGCAGCACTTCGCGCGCCGGCAGCACGTTGAAATCCGCCAGCAGCGCGTACGCGTCCGCCTGTCCCGCGAAGGCCAGGGCATACTGCGGATCTTTCTGGATGGCCTGCTGGAAATAGTCGATGCTCTGCTGCAATCCTTCCAGGGTCCGCTTGTTCCACTGGTACCGGCCCTGCAGGTACAACTGATACGCCGCCGGATCCACCGTCTGGCGCCGGTTGAGCCGCTGCTTATCGGCGCCGGTCACCTGCAGCCGCAGTTTTTCGGAAATCTCGCGCGAAATCTCCTGCTGCGTCGTCAGAATGTCATCTACGTTGCGCGTGTACTGGCTGCCCCAGATCTGCCGGTTGCCGCTCACGTCCACCAGTTCCGCGCTGACTGTCGAATTCGTCGCCGCGGCGCACCAGCCGCCCCGTCAGCACGGCCCTCACCTTGAGCTCTTTGCCGGACGCCTGCGGATCCGGCTGCTTTCCTCTTGAAATGCGCCACCGCGCTGAACGAGCGCACCGAAAGCTTGTGGAATCTGCGACAGATTGTTGATGATGCTCTCGGTGATGCCGTCGCTCAGGTATTCGGTGTTCTGATCCCCGCCCACATTCACAAACGGCAGCACCGCGAGCGAATCCAGCGGCTTTTCCCGCAGCAGAAAGTACCACGCGCCGGCCGCCGCCAACAGCGTGGCCAGCACCGCCAGCGCGACCACCTGGCGCATGCGCGATGGCGCCGGAGCCTGCGCTGGGGGAGCTGGCTTCCGCCGCCGGCGCTACGGTCTGTCTCCCGGAGGACGGCCGTTCGGCAACGGCGGGCGGGCCCGGCGTCCACGGCTGCGAGATGGTCAAGGCAGCCACGATTGGAACTGGTATCGCGCCGCAGCCGCTTCAGATCGGCGCGCAAATCCGAAGCGCTCTGGTAGCGCAGCTCGCGATTCTTCTCCAGCGCCTTATCGATGATGCGCTCGATCTCCCGGCCGCTTCCGGCCGCAAGCGCGAGGGCGCCACCGGCGCGCTCTGCAGGATCGCTACGTAAGTCAGCGCCACGCTGGCGGCGGGAAACGGCAGCACGCCCGTCACCATCTCGTACAGCACCACGCCGAAGGAAAACAGGTCCGTGCGCGCGTCCAGTTCCTCGCCGCGCGCCTGCTCCGGAGACATATACGCGACAGTGCCGATGGTCGAACCCGGGCTGGTGATCAGCTCATCGAGCGCCGCGGTGGCCATCTGCGACGCATGGGGACCGCCGCGCGCTGCCGCCGCCCATCATCTTGGCGAGGCCGAAATCCAGCATCTTCACCTGGCCGCGATTGGTGACGAAAATATTCGCCGGCTTGATGTCGCGATGCACGATTCCGCGCGCGTGCGCGGTGTCCAGCGCATCCACCACCTGGATGGCGATCTCCACCACTTCGTCGATCGAGAGGCCCTTGGCGATGCGATCCTTGAGCGTCTGCCCTTCCAGGCACTCCATCACCAGGAACGGACGGCCGTCGTGTTCGTCGATATCGTGCAGCGTGCAGATGTTGGGATGATTCAGCGCCGAAACAGCGCGCGCTTCGCTTTGAAACCGCTCCAGGGCCGAGCGATCGTTGGCCAGGGATTCCGGCACAAACTTCAGCGCCACCGTGCGCCCCAGCCGCACGTCTTCGGCGCGATACACCACACCCATGCCGCCCTTGCCCAGGGCGGAAAGGATCTTGTAGTGCGAAAAAGTCTTGCCGATCACAATGCCAGCTCCCTAATGGAGTGGATAATCTTTCGCGCCCGGCAGCAACCCGTTGATCTTGAGCACCTTTAATCCCTTGGGAACCTGGTCGGCATCCACGAACGCCACCGCTCCCGGCGTTCCTCCCACCAGGTCCACTGCCATCTCGTTAGAGTAGACGATTCTGGGTCCGCTTGCGGCTTCCGCGCGAAACACCTTGGCGATCCAGTACTGCCGGAACTGCGCCTCCGACATCTGGTAAATGCTCTTCAGCACCACGTCGCGCTCATGCGCTCCCGGCGCGCGCACCAGCAGCGTCACCCGCACGTTCGACGTCCAGAACTGCCGGTCGCCCAGAAACAGCCGCCGCAGTTCCGCGAACGACAGGTTGTCTACCGGCACGTCCGGACGCACCACAATGGCAATGTCCGCGGCCTGCGCCGCCATGCTCGCCATGCCGATTACGCGCCAGCAGCATCGCCCGTTTCCAAATGGTCCAGTTCTTCATGGGCTGGCCTAAAATGTGAAACTCGTCTGCCCGAAGAACCCGTAGAAAGAGGGCAAATCGCGGCGCACGTACTGGCGGAATTCGAACTTGAACGCCGCAAACGTGGTGATGTCATACCGCACTCCGAACGTGGAGGCGTGGAAGGTCGGCACCACCGGCCGGAAAATCGCGTCCGATTTCGGCACATGAATATATTCGAAGCGGTAATACGGCTTCCACAGCCTTCTGCAGCCACGGCAGCCGGTACGCTGTTTGTACGTAGTACGCCTGGCTGTTGGATGCCGTTCCGCCGCCGATGGGCCGGTGCCCCACGTTGGCGAATTCCGCGATAAACTCCGGCGTCTCCTTGTGCCAGACCACGTGAGCCGATTCGATCCACTCCCGCGCCGCCGGCGCCGTCAGCGGGTTCAGCTCGTCGCGATACGCCGAAGCGCCCACCTGCAGCGCGTACAACGCATCCGGCCTCACGAAACGCATTCACCAGCCAGGCGCGATTGTTGTTGATGTCGGCGAAATCGCCGCCGCGGCTGATCACCTGCCCGCGCCCGTTCCCCATGCCCGCGGCGTAATTCAAATTCAATCCGCCGGCGGGAATGGCGCCCTCGGCCAGGCTGCCCACGAAGTGAACCGGAATGAAACTACCGCCGAACTGCGTCATCTCCGGCCGGCTGATGGTGGTCTGCAGCCACTGCCCGTGATGGAACGCGGTGTTCCAGTAATTGATAGGGGTGTGATAGCGGCCGAACGACAGCTTGAAATAGTCGTTCACGTCGTAGCGGATGATCACGCGCTCCACCTCCGCGTTAAATCCCGGAGCCGGCGGCGTCCCGGTGCCGGCATCCGCGCGCGCCGTGAGCGTGAGTTCCCCGAACATGGTCACTTTCGGAGAAAGCGCCGAGCTGAGGTGCAGAGTGAACTGGCCCTCTTCAAATCCGCTGTGCGGCGAAAGCAGCGTCTGCGCGCCGAACCCTGTGGCCGCGCTGTGCAGGTCGGTTGCCGAGAAATCGATATCGCCGAATCCGGAGATCTTGAGCGACGGATAGACCGGCGCGGCTTCCGCCACCGCTGCCTGCGGCACGGGCGGCTGTTCGTGGGCTTCGTGTATGGCCTGTGTAGCCGGGACCACGGGCTTGGCCGCCGCTTTCGCGCCCTCCAGTTCCGCAACCCGTTTTTCGAGCCCGTCAATGCGGGCCAGCAGCCTGTCGATCAGTTCTTTCGTCGCCGGGTCCATTGTCTGTCCCACGGCCGACGGCGCACCCAGTCCCAGCGTGACGAGCAGCAGCAGCACAATTCGACTCATCTCTTCCCTCGGTAGTTCGTCACCCAAAGTTCGGCGAATATTTGTAGAAGGGTACCACAAAGGTGGAGCGGGCGCTTCGGAAATCTGCCTAATGCCTTTGGCCCGTTAACCGGCCATTGCGGATCAGCCCGGATGCCTCGTTCGCGGTCACGTCGATGCGGTCGCCGTCGAACCGGATGTCCAGAGTGTAGTGATTGATATTGGCCACGAAGTTCAGGTCCAGCAGAAACTCACTGTCGCCAATCCATTTCCCCGTGGCCCCGGCCGGTAGGTGGAACGGACCGTTCGGAACCAGGCGATACACCCCGTCCATGCCGATGGGAAAACTCAGCGGCTGCCCGTAATACTTCACGTCCACGCGCCCTTCTCCGTTTTTCGGAAACGTCAGCGCCAGGCTATCCAGCCGGGAAGGATTCACCGGAAATTCGTACACCACACCCGAGACCGCCCCGGCCATCGGCGGCAGCGGCGCAATCGGCCCGGCCGGCGGCGCCTTCCGAGCCTCCTCTGCCCGTTGCTGCAAATGCGCGTACGCCCCGGGATTCTCCGGCAGCGCGGTATCCGATTTCACCGCCTGCCGCACCAGGCGAGCCATCTGTCCGGCGTTGCCGCCCGCCATGCTCACCACCACCATGTCCAGGTCCGGCCACACGATCAGCGATTGTCCCCCGCGCCCCGTTCCGCCATATTGCCGTCCGTTGGGTCCATTGCCGGCGTTCCACTCAAAGCCCATGCCGCCGTGCTCGCCGCGCGCGCCCGTGGGCATGGCCGTAGACATCGCCACCCAGTCGGCCGGCACGATGGTCTTGCCGTCCCAGACGCCGCCGTGCAAATACAAATATCCGATCCTGGCCACGTCCTGCGGCAGGAAATGGCTGTCGCCCCAACCGTGACTACGGCCCTGCGGGTCGTCCGCCCACACCCCGCCGTGGATGCCCAGCGGCTCGAACAGGTACTTCCTGGCGAACTCCGCCTCGCTGCGTCCGCGCCGCCGCGCCAATCGCCGCCCCCAGCAGATGATACCCCGGACTGCAATAGGCCGAGTGCGTGCCGGGATCGTACTTCATCGGCAACCCGAGCGCGAATTGCACCCATTTCGCCGACCGCTTCATCTGCTCCAATTCCTGTTCGCCCGGGAGGTATCCGCAATCCAGTCCGGACTCCATGCGGAGCAGATCCTCTATCGTGATCTTCTCCTTTCGCGCCTCAGCAGTCGCCGGGCTCTCCTTCGGAAACAGCGGCAGCACCCGCTGGTCAAGCCGCAAGAAGCTTATGTGCCACCGCCACGCCGGTAAGCACCGACGTCACGGTCTTGGTCACCGAAGCGAGATCGTGTGGAGTCCGGCCGTCGTAGGGGTAGAACGCCGCGTCCACGACGGCATAGCCATGCCGGATCACCAGCAGGCTGTGGACACCCAGGTGGCTATCCCGCGCCTGGTCGATGATCGCCGCCAGCGCCTGCGAATCGATGCCCTGCGACTCCGGAGTCGCCGTGCGCCATTTGCCGCCGGGCCAGTAAGCGGCGCCGGGACAGACGGTGGCAAGCAAGAATCCGCAGCAGACGGTACGCAGCATCACCCGACATTATATTCCGGCCCCGAACGCTCCATGCCATCAATTACTTAGGCGCTGTCCCCGTCTTTCTGGTAACCTTTTTGCGTCCCCAGAGTATTCCCTTATGAAAAGCATGGAGGACGAACAGATCATGCGCGATGTCCGGGCCGGGGAGGTCGGCAAGCTGGAAACGCTTTTCGACCGCCACAGCCGGGCGTTGCTGCACTATTTCTTACACCTCACCGGCAACCGCGCGGTGAGTGAAGATCTGGTGCAGGAGGTGTTTTTCCGGATCCTGAAGTACCGGCACACCTATCAGAACGAATCGACCTTCCGCGCGTGGATGTTCCAGATTGGCCGCAATGTCCACATCGATCATGCGGCGCGCCACAAGGCGGAGGTAGCCATGCCGGAGGATCCGACGAACTTCAGCAGCAGCGAAGTCTCGCCGGACCGCCAGGTTCAGAACAAGCAGGAGGCCGCTCTTCTGCATCGCGCCCTGGCGTCGCTGCCGGAAGAAAAGCGCGAAGTGCTCATCATGAGCCGGTTTCTGGACCTGAAGTATGAAGAGATCGCCACCGTTCTGAAATGCGAAGTGGGGACGGTCAAAGTGCGAGTCTACCGGGCGCTGCGTGAACTAGGCGACCGGTTTTTCGCACTGCGCGGAGAGCGAGCAGCAACATGATTTGCGAACGGGTTAAGGAACAGATTCCCGAATGTCTGGCGGGCCGCCTGGAAAAGGCGGAACGCGAAAAGGTCATCGAACACCTGGAAACCTGCGCCGGCTGCCGTAATGAGCTGGCGGAATTGGGAGCAGTGTGGCGCGGCATGGAGGCGCTGGCCATTCCCGCGGAGCCCGAACCTGTAATGAAGAGCCGGTTTATGGAAATGATGGAAGCCTACCAGGAGGGTTTGCTGGCGGCGCAGGAACATGCCCGCCGCGAGACGGCCCCGGCCGCCGCCGCTCCAAAGCGCGGCTGGACCGGCTTCTGGCCGCAGCGGCCGGTATGGCAGTTCGCGCTGGCGTTCGGCCCTCCTGGTGGCCGGCGTCTTCGCGGGCCGTTTCGCCGCCACGCCGCGCGGCGAGAATCCGGAAATGGCGCAATTGAAAGGGCAGGTGGAAGGCCTGCGCCAACTGGTGGCCCTCTCCATGCTGCGGGAGCAATCGCCCAGCCAACGGCTGCAGGGCGTCACGTATAGCGTGCAGATGGCGCAGGCGGATCCGCAGGTGGAGCAGGCGCTGCTGCATGCCGTGACTCAGGATCGCCAACATCAACGTGCGCCTTTCGGCAGTGGAGGCCCTGGAGAAATATGCGGGCAAGCCGGAAATCCGGCGCGCCCTGGAAGATGCCATCGGGGTACAGGAATCGCCGCTGGTGCAGGTGGCGCTGGTCGAACTGCTGGTCCACATGAACGATACCAACTCCGCGCCCGCGCTGGAAAAAGTGGTGCGCGATCCCGCAGACCGATGAGACTGTCCGCCAACACGCCGCCCAGGCGCTTCAGAGACTGGGCGCAAAAGATATAGGAGTACCCAGATGAGACCGTTCACCCTGCCGGCAATGATCCTGCTGGCCGTCCTCGCCGCCGGCGCGGCCGATTGGCGGGACTGGAAATACGAGGACAACGAGACCCTTACGCGCTCCTTCGACGTCCGCGGTTCCGGCCGCAAGCTGCTGGTAGACAACATCAGCGGCTTCATCCACGTGACCGGGTATGACGGCACGCAGATCCAGGTGAACGTCCACAAGCACATCCAGGCGCGGTCGCCGGAAGCCGTGCAGGATGCCAAGCGCGATGTGAAGCTCGACATGTCGCAGCAAGGCAGCTTCGTGCGTCTCTACGAGGACGGCCCTTTCCGCAGCAGCAACGGCACCAACTATCGCGGCGAGGATTATTACGGCTATCGCGTCAATTTCGATTACGAAATTCAGGTGCCGCGCGAAACCGAATTGAGCCTGAAAAACATCACCAGCGAAATTGCCGTGAAGCGCACCATCGGGAATTTCGAGATTCACGGCCTCAACGGCGGCATCGATATGGATGAGGTGGCAGGTTCCGGCACCGTTCGCACCTTGAATGGCAAGCTGCGGGTCGCGTTCGCCAAAAACCCCGAGCGCGATACCGAGTTCCACACGCTGAACGGCGCCATGGATGTCTATTTCAAAGAACCGTTGAATGCCGACCTGCACTTCAAGACGCTGAACGGCGGAGTGTACGCGGATTTCGATGTGACGCCGCTTCCCGGCGTGACGCAGGCTTCGGAACAACGCAACGGAAAGTTCTATTACCGGTCCAACCGTAATGGATCGGCGCGCGCCGGCAAAGGCGGCCCGGCTCTGACGTTCGATGGATTGAACGGCGCGATTCGCCTCCACACGAAGACTTTGTAGAGGTTACTGTCATGAAACGCTTCATCGCCCTCCTGGGCACGACATTGGCTGTTTGCGCGCTTGCCGGCGCGCAGGAATTCGCGGGGAATCGCGTCGTCGTTCCCGGACGCAACGGGTCGCACGCCCGCATCGTGGAAGCCAACGTCATCAATGGTTCGGTGGTGGTCAGGACCGGCACCGGCAACGACATCATCGTGGAAACCGCGGGGGCTCGCGGGCGCAGTTCGTCCGATAGCCGCGCGCCGCAAGGCATGCATCGCATCGATGTTCCCTGGAACGCGCCGCTCCAGGTGGAAGAAAGCGGCGACACGGTTCACGTCAACGTCTCCCCGCGGGCCGACGGGGACACCATCACCATGACCGTCCCAACCAATACTTCCCTCAAACTCAACCTCACCCACGGCAGCATCACCGTCGATGGCGTGCACGGGGAAATCGACGCGGAAACCACCCACGGCGATATCAACCTGAACGATGTTTCCGGCACGGTCGTGGCCAATACGGTTCACGGGTCGTTGCGGGCCACAATGAGCCAGGTCGATCAGTCCAAGCCCCTGTCCTTCACCACCCTGAACGGAGATATCGACGTCACCCTGCCCGCGGATCTGAAGGCCAACGTAAAACTGCGCGCCCTGCGCGGCGAGATCTGGAGCGATTTCGATATGAAACTGACCGGCAGTTCCCCCTCGATGCGCCGCTCCGGCAACGGCCGCATGCAGATCATGATGGATCGAACCATGAATGGCACCATCAACGGCGGAGGAGTCGACGCCACGTTCTACACGGTCAACGGCAAAATCACGATTCGCAAGAAGTAGCGCGGCAGGCCTTCCGATTCGAGAGACGCGACCGTAAGCGAGCGTGTGCCACCCGCCTTTAATGAGAGATCGTGAGACTCGAAGACGCTCATGGCGTCCCCCTATTTCTAACGTGCCAGAATGGTTCTTCACCCCCATGGTCGAAACCATTCATCCGGCTTCAGCCGCAAATACCCAGGTAGCGCTCTTCGATTTCGATGGCACGCTCTCCCTCATCCGCACCGGCTGGATGCAGGTGATGGTGCCGATGATGCTGGAAGTTCTGGCCGAACTCCATACCGGCGAAACCGAAGACCAGTTGCGCACCGTGATCGAAGACTTCGTCTGGCGCCTCACCGGCCGGGAGACCATCTACCAGATGATCGCCCTGGCGGAACAGGTGAAGCAGCGCGGCGGCACCCCGCTGGATCCCCTGGTTTACAAGCGCCGCTACCTGGACCGCCTGCACTCCGTGATCTCCGGCCGTCTGAGCGAACTCCGCGGCGGTCACTGCGCGCCCGACAAGTACCTGGTGCCCGGCGCCCGCGCCCTGCTGGAAGCCTTGCAGGCCCGCGGACTCAAGCTGTACCTGGCCAGCGGAACCGACGAGCCGTACATGAAGGAAGAGGCCGTCCTGCTGGACGTCGCGCGCTACTTCGATGGCGGCGTCTACGGCGCGCTGGATGACCCGGAAGCCTTTTCCAAGCGCCTGCTGGTGCAGAAGATTCTGGGTCTGCCCGGAGTGCGCGGCAGTCATCTCCTGGCCTTCGGCGATGGCTACGTGGAGATCGAAGAGGTCAAGCAGGTGGGCGGGGTCGCCGTGGGAGTCGCCACCGACGAGCCCGCAATGCCAGGCCCCCGACGAGTGGAAGCGCCAACGCCTGATCGGCGCCGGCGCGGACTACATCGTCGCCAACTACCTGCCCACCGATGAACTCCTCGCGACGCTCTTCACTCCGCATAGCCGCTACCAGACCTTCGATCGCTCGCGGCTCCACATCAAGCCCCTCGCGCGAGCGGTGCCACGACCTCCACCTGGATAGCTGGCTGGCGCTCTCCGACCCGGCGCCGCCCTTTTCGCATCCGGACCTGGCCGTCGGTGGCCGGACGCCTGGCCGAGGCGCGCGCTTCCGGTGCGGCACGCATCCTCATGATGGGCGCCCATGTACTGCGCGCCGGCGTCAATCGCCACCTGATCGACCTGCTCGAGCGCGGCTACCTGGATCACATCGCCATGAACGGAGCGGGCGCCATCCACGATTACGAACTGGCGCGCATCGGCGCCACCACCGAAAGCGTCGATCGCTACATCCGCACCGGCGAGTTCGGCCTGTGGCAGGAGACCGGCGAGCTGAACGACTGGATCCGCGAGGCCGCCCAATGCTCGCTCGGACTGGGCGAGAAACCTGGGACGCCGCATCGACGTCTCGCGATTTTCCCCACAAAGACCTCTCCGTGTTTGCCGCGGCGTACCGTGCGGGCGTGCCGGTAACCGTGCACGTGCGGCATCGGCTACGACATTCTGCACGAGCACCCCAATTGCGACGGCGCGGCTCTCGGCGCCGCCAGCTATCGCGATTTCCTGATCTTTGCCCGCACCGTGGAGCGCCTGGAAGGCGGCGTGCTCCTCAATTTCGGATCGGCCATCATGGGTCCGGAGGTGTATCTGAAGGCGCTCGCCATGGCGCGGAATGTGGCGCTGCCAGGAAGGACGCACCATCCGCCGCTTCACCACCGCGGTCTTCGACCTGGTGCCGATTCACGGCGACCCCCGCAAGGAACTGCCCAAGACCGATCCCGGCTACTATTTCCGCCCCCACAAGACCATCCTGGTGCGCACCGTCGCCGATGGCGGCGAAAGCTATTATGTTTGCGGAGGGCACCGCGCCACCGTCCCCGCGCTCTGGCGCCTGCTCGTACAGTCATGACTGCGGCCGCCCTGCTGTCCGCATTCCGCGACCTGAAAGTGCTCGTGGTGGGCGATGTCTGCCTGGATCGCTGGTGCCGCTACGACCCCTCACTGGCCGATCCCTCGCGCGAAACCGGCATCCCACGCGTCGGCGTGGTTGCGACCGACGTCACGCCCGGCGCCGCCGGCACCGTGGCATCCAACGTAGCGGCTTTGGGCGCAAACGTGAGCGTGCTCGGCGCGATTGGGGAAGACGGCTTCGCCTGGGAACTGCGGCGCGCGCTGGATTCACGCGGCATCGCCCACGAACTCTTGCTCAGCTCCCCCGAAATCGCCACCTTCACTTACACCAAGCTGCTCCGCGTGGATAGCGGCGTGGAAGACCTCCCGCGCGTGGACTTCATCAATACCAAACCCCTGCCCCCGGCCATCGACCGCGAACTGGTCCGCCGGCTGGAGACCGCCGCCCCGCAATTCGATGTGATCCTGGTGTGCGATCAGGCCGAAACCTCGCAAGGCGGTATCGTCACGCAGGCCCTGCGCCAGGAACTGGAGCGCCTCCCTGCCGGCCCGCTGATCTGGGTGGATTCGCGCATGAGGGCCGAGTTGTTTCGCCGGGCGGTAGTCAAACCCAATCGCGACGAGGCCGAAGCCGCCTGTCTGCGCGTACTCGGCCGGGTGGACTATGC
>CAVVLD010000091.1:0-124633 GCA_963748795.1 uncultured Solibacteraceae bacterium | reverse complement strand
GCGGCTTTCGGCCTGGTACGGCGGCGTGCAGAACCTGGCGGCTCTGGCCAAAATGGAGAGAGTGGGAATTCGCATGAACGATGTAGTCTGGGAGACGGCCCTGCGCTAAGTGGAACTGGATCTCCAGAATGGCGGTTTGCTGCTGCTCACGGCGGCGGTGGTGGCGATGCTCACGCGGCGCCTGCGCCTGCCCTACAGCGTGGGGCTGGTGGCTGCTGGAATTATTCTGGCTTTCCTGCCGTACGCCCCGCGAGTGGAACTCACCAAGGATCTGATCTTCAGCGTGTTGCTGCCTCCCCTGCTGTTCGAAGCGGCATTCTATATCCACTGGGAGGATCTGCGCCGCGATTTTTTCCTGATTGTGGTGCTGGCCACCCTGGGCGTGGTGCTGTCGGCGTGCGTGACCTCTGCCGGCATGCATTACTTCGCCGGGTGGCAGTGGCTGGGAGCGATCGTATTCGGCGTGCTGATTGCCGCAACCGACCCGGTATCGGTGATCGCCACGTTCAAGGAGGCCAAGGTCCACGGCCGGATGCTGCTGCTGATTGAATCCGAGAGCCTGTTGAACGACGGGACCGCGGCGGTGGCTTTCAGCGTGGTTGTGGCGATAGCTGCCGGACAGCAACCGACGGCGCTGGCCGTGGCCGGACTGCTGGCGCGCACCATTGGCGGCGGCGTTCTGTGCGGGGCCGGGATGGCGCTTGGCGCGCTTCTGTTGACGGGCCGCACCGAAGACCACCTGGTGGAGATCACCTTCACCACGGTGGCCGCCTATGGATCCTTCCTGTTGGCCGAGCGTTTCGGCATGTCGGGAGTTCCGGCTACGATTACGGCCGGGCTGGTGATGGGTAATTTCAAGCGGTTCGGCACCATCTCCGAGCAGGGAAAAGTGGCGGTGCAAGCGTTCTGGGAGTATGCCGCCTTCGCGGCGAATTCGCTGGTCTTTTTGCTAATCGGTATGCACGAAGCGCACCAGAATTTCCGGGCCATCTGGGTGTACGCGCTCATCGCTATCCTGCTGGTGACGCTGGGACGGGCTGTCGCCATTTACCCATGCTGCCTGCTGTTTGCGCACTCGGCGCAGAGGGTGTCGAGCGCGCGCCAGCACGCGCTGTTTTGGGGCGGATTACGGGGCGCGCTGGCCCTGGCCCTGGCGCTGGGATTGCCGCCGGCGGTACCGAAACGCGAGGAGATCATCACCGTCACTTTCGCAGTGGTGGCGTTCTCGGTGTTCGTTCAGGGATTAACGGTCACGCCGTTTCTCCGGCGCATGGGAGAACTGCCGTCGCGCAAAGTCAGCACTTGAAATCCTCAAAGGTGGAGTGCCGGTCCGAGCCGTGGTCCATGGCGATATCGCGCCGCTCATAATCCAGGTGCAGTACCGACACAATCATGAGCGCGTTGGGTACCTGCATGCGCACCGTGAAGGGGTGCTCCGGGTCGCTCTGGACGCCGGGGAAAAGTTCCGAGAGCAGAAAGTGGCGGCAGGCAAGCGGCGGAAAATCGGCTAACTGTTTCTCCGCCACCAGGCCGCCGGGTCCGAAGAGCTGAAGCCGCGGAGTGCCGGTGAAGTTATCTTCGAATTCGATGTTCATCACGGCCAGCAGGCAATCCCGCTTGCGTGCCGCGGCGTACCCGATGATGTGCGCGCCGGAAACAATGTAGTCGCTGGCCAGGTAGCCGCGCTCCTCCACCTGGCGATAGCTTTTGGCGACGGCGCCGCCGGGGCGGAAGTGCGTAAAGGCCACCCGTCCCCAATTTACCGCGCGCACTTCGATCTTGTTCAGCGAGTGCGAAGTCTTCGGAATGCAGGCCGCTCCGAAGCCGCCGGAGAACCCATCGGGGAGCGGAAGATCGCGGGCGGCGATGTGGCAACTTTGAAACTCGGCCAGCCGGACTACGCCCTGGTCAGTGAGCGCGGCAGGCTGCACGCGCGAAGAGAATTGGTCGTCGCGGTTGGAGACCCAGGCAATCTCTCCCCGGTCTGTGGTCACGAAGAGCAGTTTCCAAAGAGCCTCTTCGGCCCAGCGGCTGGAACTCAAATGGACTCGCGATTCCAGTTCCACGCCGCCAATCTTCAGCCCCTTGAACAGCATGGGCGTGTAGATGAGGGCCTGAGCGGGGAAGGAGCGATTCGGACCGTACGGCGTGGACCGGGCCGGCTTGACGGGAGCGTCGGCGGAAAAGTGAGGGGATGCTCGACGGTGAAACTGCGACCCTGCCGGCCCTTCATGAAGGTATAGGCGAAGGGCACGCGCTCGCTTTCGTTGCTCACCACCACCACGCCGCCGTCTTTCAGTTGTCGGGTTGCAGGGGCTGGAGCGATCGCCTCGCCCGCTGTATCGACGGGCTTCAGGTCGGCCAGCGTGTACAAGGTGGTGCGATGGGGAGGCAGGTTGAATTTGCGCTCCACGGCGGTGCGGCCCATGCAGTCCACCACGCGCACCTTGCCGTACGATTCCTCTTCGTTGGGATTGAAGAGGGCAAAGGCGCAGTGGTATTCGCTCATCGGCGGGAACGGCATGGAGTAGTTGAAGCGGCCGACTACCTGCTGCGGCGGCGCCGGATGGGCGTGCACGTTGTCGAAATTGTCAGGCAGATTCCAGCGCACGAAGCCCGCGCTGAACAGGTCGCCCGCCCGCGGCACCTGGTGCGGAGAAGGCGCCACCCGCACTTTGGCCCCGCCCACGAAGGCGTCACGGCCGGAAAGTTCCTTCATGCTGAGAAGCGTGGGACGCAAGGCGGGAATGGAGAGACGGCCGCCGTTATCCAGCTTGATCTCTTTGCCCGACGCATCGAACAGAAGAATCTGATATTCGGTGGCGTAGTGGGAATTCTTATAGCCGTCGATGCCTGGAAAGCAGGTGGCGGTGAGCAGCAGTTCGGTGGAGAGTTGTTGGGCAGGGTCTATTACTACGAAAGGCGCCGCGACATCCAGCCAACATGCGCCGGACTGCTGTGTGGCGGGTGGGGCCGCGGCGGAAACGGTTTCGCCGGCTAAAACGGAACCGGCAAGGCTGGCTAAAAAACTACGCCGGTCAATGGTAAACATGAGTAATTCTCCCTGAGGTTCTTTCGTTACTATCGCAAAAGAAAAGCCGCCGGACGAACCCGAGAGTTCGGCCGGCGGCAGAAGGTGGACCGAACTCCGGGTTAGAAGTTCACGCGCATCACGATTTCCATGATGCGGGAACCGGGATCGACCGTGCCGGAGATGTCGCGGTATCCGTTACCGATCTGGCCGAAGGTAGAACCGATGGTGCTGGTTGCGCCGCCGCCGATGGCTGCGTTATCCGGCGTGAAGTTGGTCAGGTTGAAAACATCCAGCACATTCAGCCGGATGTCCAGGTTGACGCGCTCGGTGATGCGGGTGGTCTTGCCCAGGCTGACATCGAAGTGGCGCTGCCAGGGCAGATAGAGGTAATCGCGGCCGCCCAACTGTCCCGCCAGAGCCGGCGAGATATAAGGCGCGTTGGGATCCACCTGCGCCGGCGTCAGGTTGCCAGTGTTGAAGGCGGCTTGGGTGTTGGTGATGATGTTGGTATTGTTGCTGCTGTTCCAGCCGCCGGCGGGCGCCGCCCCGGGGGGCGGCAGGTAGTACACTGTGCCCTGCGCTTTGCCCGCGGAGGTGATGGCGCTGGTTTTGTAGACGCCCATCATCGACTGGAGCTGCGACATGGTGATGTTGTGCAGAACGATGCCGTCGCCGGTGCTCGAATTGAAGGTGCCGAGGCCGTTCAGGAAGAGCGGCGTACCGGACTGCAAACGCATGACACCGGAAAGCTCCCAACCTTCCAGCAGTTTCCGGAAAACGGGATTGCTCATGGAGGAGAGGAACTGGCGGCCGCGGCCGAAAGGCAGTTCATATACCCAGTTGAGCTTTACGGCGTGACGAATGTCGAACGGCTCCGGAACACGGTCCATACGAGGATCGCGGAGAGTGGTGTAGCTGACATTGTCGATAGAGCTGTTGGTGGCGCCGTTGGCGATCGACTTGGAGAATACGTAGCTGGCCTGGAACTGCAGGCCCGTGGTGAGACGGCGCCGCACTTCCACCTGGGCGGCGTTGTAGAAAGAAGACCCGCCGTTATCCAGAACAAACGCGTTGCCACCGGCTACCGTGGGGTTGACCACGAACAAGTTGACCGGATAGTGGGCGGCGGTCAGGTTGGCCATACGGCCCGCGTTGGTGGCGATGCTGCTGGCCGAGGTTCCCGCCTGGCCCAGCAGAAGGTAGCCGGCCGTAGTGGTGTCGGTAGTGTTGCCGATGGCGGTCTGCATGATCGGAACGGCCTGCTGGCCGGGCAGTCCCTGGTTGCCCCAGTTGGTGACGCCCAGGTTACTTTTGATGTTGCCGCCGCGCGCGATGGTCAGATTATTCTGCGCCGTCTGGAATTCGTTCAGGAAGCCGTTCTCGAAGATGTTGACTTCGTTCAGGCCGTAGAGGCGCCAGAGCTTGGTGCCGTGGTTGCCGGTATAGCGCGCCTCGATTACCGTGTTGCGATCGAGTTCGCGCTGCAGGCCGATATTCCAGCTCTGCACGTACCCCATCTTGAGATTCGGATTGAAGTCAAAAATCTGGTTCGAGAAGCTGGGCGTCAGGGGATATTGCGGCGTTGTAGGGATGCCGCTGCGCGTGGGGAAGGTGGCATCGCGGAACAGCACGCTGCCGGCGGCGCCGAAGTCGCCGGGGGTGTTAGCACTGCTCAGCGAGCTGTCGATAGAGAGGCCGGGATTGGCGCCGTAGATCTGGGTATACACGTTCATGCCTTCACGAACGGTAGAGATGGCGTAGCCGGCGCGCAATACCGTCGCCCCGGGGTGGTGGCCTAGCAGGATGCCGGTCAGGCCTTCGCCGCCGGGCAATTGGTAAGCGGCTCCGACGGACGGCGCCCACACCGCGGGAATCTTGTATCCACCGCCTTGCGAAAGCGAATTCAAGGTGGGAGCGGTTCCGGACAGATTGCCGGGCTGGAACAGATTGCCCACGCCGGAGACACCGTAGAGGCCGGACAGGCCGCCGGCCTGGGTATAGGTTTGATTGTCGTTGACGAACGCAAATTCCTTCTCGTAGCGTAGGCCCAGGGTCAAGGTGAGCTGCGGAGCCACGCGCCAGGTGTCCTGGGCGAAGAGGCCGCCTTCGCGGATGTGGTCGCGGTCGATGGGCGCCACCTGGCCGTACTGATGGCTGGTCTCGCTCAGTCCGACGGACTGGGTAATGGTGTTGACGCGGCCGGTAAGCGAAGCATACAGCGCTTCGGCGCTGCTCAACTGGCTGCTGCTGGCGCCGGGAAAGTTGGCTGCATTGAAGATGTTGGTGCTGCCGGTAGCAATCGGATCGCCGGCCACGACGCCGAAAGAAACGCGCGGAATCACGGAACTCCCGATCACCTGCTGGAAGAGATTGATCTGGTCCCAGTTCCCGCCGAAGCTGAACTGGTGAGCGCCCTTCACCCAGGAAACTGTATCGGAGAGGTTCTTCACCGGGGCATTACGGCGCTGGCCGCCGCTGTTGGTGGTGACGGTGAGACCGGTTCCCGAAGGAACGTAGCCGCGCCACTGTCCGAACAGGCCGCTGCTGCCGATGGCATCGAAGAACAGGACCGTTCCGCCGTTGAGGCCCGCCTGGGCTTCGTTGGTCAGGGTCGGGCTGAGAGCCGACCGCAGAGTCAGGGTGCCGTCGAAACGATTGCTGCGCTGTCCCGTGTTAACGGTGGTGCCGAGTACGGTGCCGGTGCCGCCGTAAACGGGCACCACGTTGTTCAGGAAGTCCGGAACGGAGACGTAATCGTCATAGTTATAGACGAGGGAGAGCTGATGCTTGCTGGTAACGTTATAGTCCAGGCGCATGGTGTAGAAATCGCGCTGATCCGAACCATTCGGCTGATAGCTGTAGGTGTTGGTATTGTAGTCGCCCTGGTTGATGTTGGGCAACAGGTTGCCACCCTGGGTGAGTTTGGCGATGGCGTCGTAGGTGGAGGCGAGAAGCGGGTCGGGGGTGTTGGCAAACTGCCGGACGCCGGCAGGGAGTCCCGGGTTAGCCGCCGCGGCGATGTTATAGAGGTTCACCGTGTTGGTGGTGTTGGTGAGCGGGTTGAGGTAAGTGTAATTGCCCTGTTGCGCCGATGGCGTCAGCACGGTACGAGTGTAGGCTTTGGTTCCGGGATTGGTGAACGCTTCCCAGTTACCGAAGAAGAACAGCTTATCCTTCTTAATCGGGCCGCCTAAGTGAGCGCCGCCCTGGTGCAACTTGATCACATCGCGGGGAAGTCCCTGCTGGTTGTTGTAATAGTAGTTGGCGTCAAAAGCGGTATTGCGCATCTGGTAGAAACCGCCGCCGTGGATCTGATTGGTGCCCGAGCGGGTGACGAACTTGATCTGCGCGCCGCCCTGCGAGGTGCTATCCACTCCGCTGGCGGAGGTGGTCATAGTGACCTCTTCGATGGAGTCCACCGAAGGCATGATGTAGCTGAAGAATCCGTCGCTGCTCTTCAGCATGTTGTCCTGGGTATTCATGCCATCGATGGTGATGTTGATGGCGCCCTTGGGCAGGCCGTTGATGGAAGAACTGCGAGGATTGGTGGGAGTCTGAGTGCCGGGCTGGGTGACCAGGAGTTCGACGGCATTGCGCGAGGCGAAGGGCAGGTCTTGAACCTGGCGCGCCGTGATGGTGCTGCTCAACTCAGCGTTGGCGGTCTGCACCATCTCCGCGCCGCTGGCGACTTCTACGGTTTCTGTGGCCTGGCCCAGTTCCAATCGGACGTTGGCCGAGACAGAGATGCCAGCATTCACTGCCACGTTGATTTTGCTTTCCGTCTTGAAGCCGACCTTGGTCACGGTCACGCGATAAGTGCCCGCGAGGATGGAGGGCAGGGAATATTCGCCTCTTTCACTGGTTGTGGTCTTGGCGACGGCATCGGTAGCCATGTTGATGGCCGAAACCTCCGCGCCGGGAACAGCGGCTCCGGTTGGATCCGTAACAGTTCCGCTGATAATTCCTGTGTTGCCTTGAGAAAATACCGCAATTGCGCACACAAATAGCGCAACGAGAAGTCGCTTCATCGCTTTGTTGTACCCCTTCTGAGTTTTTCCTGGACCGCGAGTTTTAACGGATTGACAAGATTTTAAATCATTCGGATATTCCCCGACAAGGCGAAATTCCACCTGTTTGTGGTGGTAAATCATAGAAAGCGCTACCAAATTTAGTAAGCGATTGATTCCATGCCAGATGTGATGCGCATCGGGGGACAAAAAGCAAGCAAAATAAAGTAAGATTTACGAAAGTGACGATGGTCGGTTTTTCCTATTTACGGCCAGGCGCAGGGGTGCCTTGCGCGCCGGCCGATTTCAATACCTGAGTAGCCGGCACATACTCCAGCTTCGGCGCCAGTTTGCGGATGCCGTCGAAGACGAAGAAACGGGCCGCTTCGTCGATTCCGACGCGTGCCGGTGACGCCGCGATCCTTCAACCCCTGCACGATCCGTTCGTACGGGCTCTCGTCTTCCTGCCAGACACGGATGTCGGTCGCCCACGTGAATCAACTCGCGGGCGCGCGTCTCTTCGAACCCCGGCAGCACCCACACCGGCTCGCCCTTCAGCGGCAGCACCACCGCGAAGGTGCGCTCGCTCTTGCCCCAGCGCACGCCGGTCAGATACAGCATGGCCGGACCGGGTTCCAGCACCACGGCCTGCAGTCCGAACTCCTTCATGGCTTCCTGTAGCTTGGCGATCGCGCTCGCGATATGTGGCTTCGGGAAGTGTGTCTGTGGCATAGGGGTTTATCCGAACGGCTGGTCGATGGCCGGGCTCTGCTTCGTGAACATGCGCGCGCCGTACTCGGTGATGTACATGCAATCTTCCAGGCGCACGCCGAACTCGCCGTAGATGGCGATGGTGGGTTCGTTGCTGAAGCACATGCCCGGCTGCGAGTCTGGTCTTGTTGCCCTTCACCAGGTAGGTCCACTCGTGGCCGTCGAGGCCGATGCCGTGGCCGGTGCGATGCGGCAGGCCCGGGACTTTGTAGCCCGGACCGAAGCCGGCGTCGGTGATCACCTTGCGCGCGGCGGCGTCCACCGACTCGCAGGTCGCTCCCACTTTCGCCGCGGCCAGCGCGGCGTCCTGCGCCTTACGTTCCAGGTCCCACACCTGGCGCTGGCGCGCGCGTGGGCTTGCCGAAGATCACGGTGCGGGTGATGTCCGATCTGGTAGCCTTCCACGGTGCAGCCGTCGTCCACCAGCACCAGGTCGCCCTCGCGCAGCTTCTGCGGCGTTGAATGCTGCCGTGCGGGAACGCGGTGTACTTGCCGAAGATCACCATGGCATCGCCACGCACTCCCAGCGCCGCGTAGGCCGTGGTCGATGTTGGCGCTCAGCTCGCGCTGGTCCATGCCGTCGTGCAGGGTGGACGAAGGCCGCCTTATAGGCGGCGATGGTGATATCGTTGGCGCGCTGCAGGAGCGCGATCTCGGCCGGCGATTTGATCACCCGGCAGGCCACTGTCACCGGGTCGCCGCTGACCAGTTCGCTGGCCGGCAACTGCTTGCGCAAACCATCGAACACGGCGAAGCGCACGCGCTCTTCCAGGGCAATATCGCCGGTAGCATTGCGATCCTTTAGGGCCTGCGCGACCTTCTGATACGGATTGCCGCCTTCGGCCCACGTGCGGACGTCGCCGCGCGGGCGTCCGGCATTGGATTCGGGAAGCACCCATGCCAGGTCCCCGCTGGCGGGCAGCACGGCAAGATCGCCGGCGCTTCCGCGAGTGCCCGTGAAGTAGAACATGCTGGTGCCGCTTTCCAGGACCAGCGCGCCCATTCTGTGTTCGTGCATGAGCGACTGTGCCTTTTCGACGCGCGCCCGCCGCTCTTCCGGGGTGATGGGCTGGACGCCGCCCGTCATCGGCGTAAGCTTTTTGATGACGTCGGGCACGGGATATTGCTGGCCGCCTTGTCCCCTTTGGGCGCGCGCGAATGGCGCCGCCGCGGCCATGCCCAGAAATGCTCGCCGGTGGATTCGCACGTTATACCCCCAGGTTCATGGGATGCTTGTTATGCCACTGGGTGGCCTGCTCGTACGCCAGGGCTACCCGCAGCGGAGACCCTTCCTCGTAGATCCTGCCCAGGAATCCGATGGTCAGCGGCTGGTCGTTGCCGTTCTGCGCTTTGACGAAGCCGCACTTGGCCACCACTTCGGGATTGCCGGTGAGATTGGTGGTGGTGAGGAAGGAACCCGGCGGAATCACGATGGCATCCCAATCCGCCATGAACTTTTCGAACTTCTCGATCAGCAGCGTGCGTGCCCGCTGCGCGCGGATGTACTCCACCGCGGGAATGATGCGCGAACTACGGAAGGTGTTGGGCCAATCGTTGGCGGATTGACCGTTCAGCGTGCGCACCTGGCCGTCGCGCGTGATATCGTCGAAGGCCGCGGCGCCTTCGGCTTCCAGCAGGAAGCGCATGCCGGTGAAGCCTTCGTCGTAATCCACCGGGGTCATATTGACGCCGGCCTTTTTGAGATCTTCCAGCGCCTGGGCGTACACCTTCTTGCGCTCTTCGGCGGCCTGCGGATTGCCACGGCCGAAGCCCTGAGTGGCCTCGAATCCCTTCTGGTAAACGCCGATTTTCATGCTGCTGAGCGGCTTGCGCGGCTCGCAATGGAACGGGTCCGCGCCCACGGTGCGGTCGTGCCCGTCCGGTCCGTAAATGGCGTTCAGCACGATGGCGCAGGTCTTCGACGCCGCGGCAGATGGGGCCGATCTTGTCCATGGTCCAACTGAGCGCCATGGCGCCGTGGCGGCTGACGCGGCCGTAGGTGGGACGCAGGCCGGCAGTGCCGCAAACGCCGCTGGGCGAGACGATGGAGCCCAGCGTTTCCGTGCCCAGAGAGAAGCCCACGAGCCCCGCGGAAGTAGCCGACGCCGAGCCGGCCGAGGAACCGCTGGAGCCGGCGTCGTAGTCGCCCTTCTCCTGGTTCCAGCTCCACGGACTCTTGGTCCGGCCCTTAAACCAGAGGTCGCCCTGCGCCAGCGCGCCCATGGAGAGTTTGGCCATCAGCACCGCGCCCGCGTTGCGCAGCCGCTCGACGCAGGTGGCGTCGTATTCGGGCACGCGCTTCATGTACGGCTCGGCGCCCCAGGTGGTCAGAATGCCCTTGGTATCGAAAAGATCCTTGACTCCAAAAGGAATACCGTGCAGCGGCCCGCGATACTTGCCGGCCCTGATTTCCCGATCGGCTTTGGCGGCGTCTTCGAGCGCGACGTCTTCGGTGAGGGTGATGAGGCAGAGCAGCTTGGGCGAATACTTCTTCATGCGCGCGAGGTACATCTTGGTCAGGTCTGTGGACGAGACCGAGCGCGAGCGCAGCAGCGGAGCAAGCCTGGTGATCGGCCAGTGGGCGGCGTCTTCCAGGTTCGTCGGCGCCTTGACGGCCGCCACCGTGGGGATGGTGGTGGAAAAGCGCTGCGGACCTTTGATGGGCTTGCGATCGGGCAGGCCGGGGTGGAAGGCGAAAGAGGGCTCGGTGTCGTAAGGGATATCGACCTTGCGCAGGGCTTCGTAGTTACCCAGCGCCCGGTTGACGCTGGGGAGCATCATGTCCACTTCGCCGTCCTGAAAATCGAGGCCAAGCAGCACGAGGGCGCCTTTCAACTGATCTTTGGTGATACGCATGGGCTGCTGTCCGCGTCCTCCGCGTCCGGCGGGAGGCTGCGTTTGCGAATCGGCCGGACGCGCGGCGGCCAGCACGGTCATCAATTGAACCCAGGTTCTTCTGTCCATAAATCACACCATGATACCTGATGGGCCGGGCGCGAGTAGAATGGTCGCCATGAGGGTGGCGGCGCTGTGGCTCTGCATCTGGGCGTGTGCGAGGGGCGCGGACGGGCCGGAGTTGCGGGCCGGCGACATCGTCAACGCGGCCGATTACCGCGGCGGCGGCGTGACGCCTGGAGAGGTCGTGGTGCTGTTTCCCGCGGGCGCGGGTCCCCAGCGGATTGCCGCGTGGGACCTGACCAACGAGGGAAAGCCGTCGAGCCCGGTGGGCGCGACCCGCGTCCTTTTCGACAACATCGCGGCGCCGGTAGTCTACGCCATGAAAGGGCAGGTGGCTGCCATCGTCCCGTTCGAAGTCTCGCAACGGACCGAGACGCAGGTGGTGCTGGAGTATAACGGCGCGCGTTCGCGCCCGGTGACGCTGCCGGTGATCCGCAGCGCTCCCGCGCTCTTCACTCTGGATGCCTCCGGCAAAGGACAGGCCGCCATGTTGAACGAAACGGGCTGCTGCAACTCCATCCGGAATCCCGCGCCGCAGGGCACCGTGGTCAGCCTCTACGCGACAGGGGACGGCCAGACTGCGCCATGGACCATGCAGTCTTCGAAATTGGCTGTGACGGTTACTGTCGGGGGCGTGACCGGCGAAATTCTGGACGTGCGCAATATCGGCGTGCTTCAGGTGAATTTTCGTGTGCCTGCGGATGCGCCCACCGGCGACGCCGTTCCGCTGGTGCTGGCGGTGGACGAATCGCGAAGTTCCGGCGCTGTGACCATGGCGGTCCGCTCGTCCCGCCGGCGGGTCCTGGTGGTGAGCCCGGATCAGGCGGTGGGCGAGTGGCTGGCGGGCGTTCTCAAAAGTCCACGGTGCGAAGTGCTTGTGGCGCGGGAAACGCGGCAGACCATTCCACCGGGGGTAGACCTGGTGATTGCCGATATGGCGATGCCCGCCGGCGACACCGTGGAGATGCTGCGCGCCATCCGCATGCAACGCCCCAAACTGAGAGTGCTGGGGATCACCGGGTCACTCGATCCCGAAGCCCTGCGGGCGGCCGACCTGCTCGGCGTCCAGGGCGTTTTGCGCAGGCCCTTCGCCGCGGGCCGGGTACGCGCGCGTGTGCAGGCCCTTTTGCAGGACCGGCCCGCGCGTTATTAGACTCTCGTATGCCTTCGCCATGCGAACCCGCAACAGCCAGAAAATCATCAACAGGAGCGGCAGGATGCGGCGATGAACCACGCAAAGCACAAACGCCAGTCCTGTGCGCGCCGTGCTGCGCCTGGCGGTCATCCAAGCCGTGGCCACCAGGTAAAACGTCGGAGTGCCCCCCAGAACATTGCCGGGTTGGTGCTTCATCCATGCCACCTTACACCCCGGTTGCGGCCAACCTTAGTACATCGTTTCAAAAGTTCACCGACGTATCAAGAAGACCGCTTGCTGACGCGCGCGGCTCCGATCAGAGACGCGACCGTTAGGGAGCGTTCGGAAGGGAATAGGTTGGCGTACTCCTGAAACGACCGACTTAGCATGGACAGAACAAAAACATTGCCCGCGAGGCCGTGCCGGCGGGAGATGGGCGGTAATGGCATTTTTCGCCTTTCTCATCGTTTGGGAGAAGTCGGGCTGAAGCCCTCCGCAGGCTGAAGTCCTGCCCCACAGGACAAAGTAACAGTAGCGCACTAAAGCGCGACTTCGCCCGTGCTGTCGCCCACGCGATCGATATCCACGCCAAGCCGGCGAAGCACCGTCAGCAGGGCATTGGCCTGGGGAGTGCCCTCGGCGCAGACGCAATGCCGGTTACCTTTCACCCCGCCGGCGTGACCGGCCAGAAACAGCGGCACCCGCCGGTGGTTATGCGTATTGGAGTCGCCCATGGGGCTGCCGTACAACACCAGGGAATGATCGAGGAGGCTGCCGTCGCCATCGGGAGTGTTTTTCAGCTTCTCCAGAAAGTACGGCACCAGGCTCACGTGGTAACGATTCAGGCGGGCGAATTCGGCGATTCGGGACGGATCTTCGTTGTGATGCGAGAGCGTGTGAAACGGGCTCTTCACGCCGCTTTCCGCAAAGATGCGATTGCTCACATCGTGGCTCATCTTGAAACTCGACACGCGCGTGACGTCCGCGGCGAAGGCCAGCACCTGCAGATCGAACATGAGTTTTACGTGTTCTTCCCACGAATCCGGCACGCCGAGGGGCGCCGTCAGAAGTTCGCGCACCTGCCCGCCGGCGTTGCGTTGCTCGATGGCCTGGATGCGCAGCTCCACCGCGCGGATCTCTTCCAGGTGCCGGTCGACGCGGCTCCGGTCCGCCGCCCCCACGCGATTTTTCAGCCGCGCCAACTGGGCAGCGGCGCCATCCAGAATGCTTCCCGTCCGCTGCCCCGCCGCGCCCTCTGCAAACAGATTTTCGAACACCATCCGCGGATTGATCTCAGGCAACAGGGGAGCAGAGGGCGAAGCCCAACTAATAGCGTCCGAGTAAATGCAGCTATAAGTGAAGCCGCACGAGTTAGTAGGTTCGAGGAATTCGATGCCGAGCTGGATGGACGGCAGGCGCGTGTCCCGGCCGAATTGCCGGGCGTACAACTGGTCGATGGAGACGCCGCCGGCAATATCCGCGCCATCGGTCTGTTTAGGGTGGGTCGCGGTCAGGAACACCGCGCTGGAACGGAAATGGTCCGCGCCGACTTCGGTAGGCGCAAAGGCCTCGGCCTGGCGGGCGTCGGTGCCGCTGATGACGGTTACGAACTCCCGGAGCGGCGCGAGCGGCTCCAGGCAATAAGAGAATTCGAAATCGGCGCCGTCCCGCTCGGGACTCCAGTAGTGCCTGCCGGCGTTGCCCACGGAACTCCCGGCGGCGCCATGCACCATTTCGATGCATACCAGGCGGCTGGGCGCGGCACCGGCGGTTTGGCGCAAGGGAGTCTGCGCCGGGACCATCGAATCCAGAAGAGGCAGAGCCAGGGAGACGCCAACCCCGCGGAGAACGCTCCGGCGCGAGATGGACTTGCCGGTGACGAGCCTCATGTTGCACCCTCCCCTGGAAACAGAGTACCGCAAGAGTACTAATGATTGCGCCGGACGTATCTCCTATGCGCTACTATGTGCTGGAAAGTGAGGGAACCGTGCTGCATTGGGTCACCTCACCTTTTTCACCCGGCGCAGATAGTTTCATGGCGGTCAAGGTAGTTTTGGTTGAGGCTCATAAGATAACGGGCGGGCTGCGGGCTGTTTTCGCCGGCGATCCCGACATCCAGGTGGCCGGCGAAGCCGCCAGCGGAGTCGAGGCGGTTCCGCTCTGCGTCCGGATCCAGCCCGATCTGGTGCTGATCGACGCTGGTCCGCCCGGCGTTACGGGCATTCAGCTAACCAGGGAAGTCCTGCGTGTTTGTCCGCGGATCAAGGTCGTGATGATGTCGGGTTACGACGACGAAGATTCGATGCTGGCGGCTATTCGCGTCGGCGTTCGCGGTTTTGTCTGGAACAAGTCACCGGCCGAGGAAGTCCTGCTGGCCGTTCGCACCGTGGCTGGTGGCGGCACTTACCTCAGCCCGGGCGCCTCCAGCCGCCTGGTGGCGTGCGTGCAGCGAAGCGAGCAGCGCGGGGAACAGGTTGCCGATATCGATTGTCTCTCTCCCCGAGAGACGCAAGTTCTGCGTTTGGTCGCCGCCGGGAAAAGAACCAAAGAGGTCGCCGTCGAACTCAACCTGGAGCACAATACGGTGCGTTCCTACCGCCGGACGATGATGAAGAAACTGGGCGTCAAAAACCTGGCGGGCGTCATTGCAGCGGCTCACGCAGCGGGATTGGTTCCGTCGCCACACCGGGGCCTGCGATAGGCTGGATGTTTGACGCTCGCTGACGCGCGCGGCTCTGTTCAGTTCCCGCCGCCTCCTCCGCCACGGCGCTGTTGCTGCTGTGTGCCCTGACCCTGGCGGACGGGAGGGGCCTTATCGGCCGCCTGCCGCTCATTATTCAATTCCCACATATCCACGCTTTGATCGAAATCCCCCAGCAGATACTTGCAGAAGTAATCGGCGCGAATCCACGAGAAATACTCCGCCATGGGTCCATAGGCATGCCGCTGGCCGGGCAGCATCACGAAATCGAAACGCTTGTTCGCCTTGATCAACGCGTCCATGAGGCGGATGGTGTTGGCCGGGTGGACGTTGTTATCGATATCGCCGGTGGAAAGCAGTAAGTGGCCTTTCAGGTTTTTGGCGATCTCCGAGTTCTTATCGACGGAGTATTGGAAGCTGACTTTGCCATCCTTGTCGGTAACTTCCTTCAGCCCATGGTGTTTTTCGCTCCAGGTATTGTTGTAGACGTTGTTCTCGTGGTTGCCGGATTCCGACACCGCGACCTTGTAAAAATCGGGATAGATCAACAGTGCCGCGGTGGACATGAATCCGCCGCCGGAGTGGCCGGTAATCGCCCACGCGTTCGATATCGATCCAGGGATACTTGGCGGCCAGTTGCTCCACGGCATGCTTCTTGTCGGCGAGGCCGTAATCGCGAAGATTGCCGTAGCCAAAGGTGTGATACCACTTGGAGCGGTGCGGATTGCCGCCGCGGTTGCCCACCTCGATGACGATGAAGCCCAGGTTGGCCAGCGCGATATTGGCGCTTTTGGGCGTGAAGACCTGGGTCACGCTTTCCGTCTGCGGCCCGGGATACACGTACTCGACGATGGGATACTTCTTACCCGGGTCGAAATCGAATGGCTTATACATCACGCCGTACAGATCGGTGATGCCATCGTCGGCTTTTACCTTGAATGGTTCCGGGAACTTATAGCCGGCCTCAAGCAGGGGAGTAACATCCACTTTCTCCAGCGGCATGGTTTCGGCTCCCTGCGCGTCATAAAGGACGCTGACCGGCGCCGTGTTGACGCGCGAACTGTTATCCACGAAGTAACGGCCCGAATCGGCGGCCACCACCGCGTGCGATGCAGTCGCCCGGATCCAGCAGCCTGATGCCGCTGCCGTCGAGATTGGCGCGGTAGTTGTGCATGTAGTACGGATCCTCGCCGTCTTCCCGGCCCGACGCCGTAAGATACATCGTGCGCGCCTTTTCGTCGATATACGAGATATCCTCGGCGACGAATTCGCCCTTGGTGATCTGGTCTTTCAAGGTGCCGTTGGAATCGTAGAGATAATAGTGGCCCCACCCGTCGCGTTCGCTCCACCACACCATTTCCGCGCCGTTATCGATAATGCGCAGGGGCTTGGTCTCGATGTAGACATTCATGCGCTCCTGAATCAGCGGCTTGACGTCGCCGCTGGTAGTATCCACCGTGCAGACGTCCACGCGGTGCAGGTCGCGGCTTATGCGCGTGAAATAGAGCTTGTCCGATCCGGGGTTGGCCCATAGCGGCTCGGTTTTCTCGTGCTCCTCACGCAGGCGCGCGGACGGGCGCTCCACTTCGATCTGCAGGGTCTCGTCTTTGAAGGCATCGGCCTTGACGATCTTCCGGTCGTGGGAAGCCACGTCGAAGATCTCGAGCCGCGATTGCGGAATCTCTTTGTCGCCGGGCATGGCGTAGCGGTACGTCTCCAGAGTGGGCCGCGGATTGGCCAGCGAGTTGATCACCCAGAGCTTTTCGACCTTGAGGGAATCGCGCCGCACCAGTGCGAACTTTTTGGAATCGCGCGACCAGGAGACATTGCCGGCGCTCACGCGGGCATTCTTGTTGTCCTGACCCTGGCCTTCGCCTTCGTTCTGCTGCTGTTCCTGCTGTTGCTGCTGATCGCCGCCCATGCCGCGGCCGCCGCCGTAGCCGTTGTCTTCCACGCCGTCGGTGGTCAACTGCGTCTCCACGATGCTCGCGTCATCGGCCTTCTTCACGGCTTTGGCGTAATTGGCGGCGTCCATGATGTACAGGTTGTGGTTCTTGGCGAACACCACCCACTTCTCATCCGGCGACATGCTGGCCCAGGCGGCCTTGCGCCGCGGGCGCTCGTCCAGCAGATTGAGTTTGGCGGTGGCGAGTTCGTATTCGAAGTACAACGTCTTCTGATTCGGCCCGGCAGTGGGGCCGCGTCCGCCGCGCCCACCCTGCTGTTGCGGATCATCGTCGTTGCCCTGGCCCGAAGTATCGGTGCTCACCGCGCGCGCCGGCGGCTTCTTTTCGCCCGGAATGACGGCATCCCGCGGCACGATCACGTCGAACTGAATGGTGGTGTCGTTCTTGACGAACCGGATCGTGGTGATGGGGAGATGCTGCGAATCGTAGGGCAGTCCGGTCGCGGTAGTCAACTGGGCGGCCAGTTTCACCGGATCGAAGACCTGCGTTCGCGATTTCTTCACCGGGTCCACCATCCAGAATTTGCGGCCACGGGTGGTTTCGAAGGAGTACCAGAAACGGTCGCCGGAATCCAGCCAGTGCGGAGTCACGGCCACATCGAAAATCATTTTGCCGATTTTGGATGCGGTCCATTGTGCCGCCAGTTCATAGTTGGCCTTTTTCACCGGAACCGGAGATGTGGTGGCGCCATCGGCGGCGATGGCCGGCAGGGAAACAGCGAGCAGTGCCAGCGTGACGCCGGCGAATCGTGTGGGCATAACGAAACTCCTGTTGGGTCGATTCGTTAAATATATCCCATTGCGCCCGGAAAATCCGTCAGCCTGATCTGCGCGATTTTTCGGCGCTCTTTCGAGGTAGCCTGAAAGAGTACGGCTTACGATGCTGGAACAACTGCTGACGGAACAGCCCAACCCGGCTTCCGCGTCCATTGACGCGCTGCCTACCGAACAGGTCCTGCGCATCATTAATAGCGAGGACCAGAAGGTGGCTTGCGCGGTGCAAGCCGAGATTCCCGCGATTGCGCGCGCCGTGGATGCCGTGGTCGCCGCATTCCAGCGGGGCGGCCGCCTGTTCTACATCGGCGCCGGCACCAGTGGACGGCTGGGAGTGCTGGATGCCTCCGAGTGCCCGCCCACCTTCAGCGTGCCGCCGGACATGGTGCAGGGGATCATCGCGGGCGGCGAATCGGCATTGAGCAGTGCCACCGAGACCACCGAGGACGATCCGGCGATCGGCCGGCGCGACCTCACGGCTCGCGGCTTCACCGCCGGCGACGTGCTGGTGGGTATCGCCGCCAGCGGGCGCACGCCGTATGTGCTCGGCGCGGTAGCCGAAGCGCGCCGGTTGGGCGCGGTCACGGTCGGGGTTAGCTGCACGCCGAATTCGGAGCTTTCGCGCGCGGTGGAGATTGCCATCACGCCGCTGGTGGGGCCGGAAGTGCTGGCCGGTTCGACGCGGCTGAAGTCCGGCACCGCCCAGAAACTGGTATTGAACATGCTCAGTACAGGGGCGTTCATCCGTATGGGATACGTTTACGGAAACCTGATGGTGAATGTCGCAGCCCAAGAATACGAAACTGGTGGACCGTGCGCGCCGCATCGTGGCGCTCGCGACGGGAGTGTCCTACCTGCGGGCGGAAGAGTTGCTGGCGCTGGCGGGCAACAACGTCCGCACGGCCATCCTGATGGGCAAGTCCGGAATGAGCCGCGAAGAGGCCGAGCGGCGGCTGGCCGAGACGGGCGGGCGCGTTTCTAAAGCTCTGGCCGAATAGTATCGACAAACATGGATAAATTCGTGATTACGGGCGGGATCGCCCTTCAGGGAGAGATCCCTACCAACGGATCGAAGAATTCGGCGCTGCCGGCGTTGGCCGCGGCGCTGCTCACCGATGAGCCGGTAACGCTGCACCGTATTCCCAAGGTGCGCGACATCCGCACCATGCAGCGCCTGCTGGTGGACATCGGCAGCCAGGTGGAGGTGGATGGCGAAACCGTGCGCCTGCACACGCCGCGGATCGCATCGCCGGAAGCCCCGTACGAACTGGTGAAGACCATGCGCGCCTCCAGCCTGGTGCTGGGACCGCTGGTGGCGCGCAGTGGACGCGCCCGGGTCTCCCTGCCGGGCGGCTGCGCCATCGGCGCCCGGCCCATCAATCTGCACATCTTCGGACTGGAGCAATTGGGCGCGCGCATCAACCAGGCGTACGGTTACATCGAGGCGGAAGCGCCCGAGGGCCTGCGCGGCGCCACCGTTCAGTTCGATCGCATCACCGTGACCGGCACCGAGGATCTGCTGATGGCCGCCGTGCTGGCCAAAGGGGAAACCGTGCTGCGCAACGCGGCGCGCGAACCGGAAGTGGTGGACCTGGCGGATTTGCTGACCGCCATGGGCGCCCGCATCGAGGGCGCGGGCACGTCCACAATCACGATTCAGGGCGTGGAGAAACTGCGCGGCGCGGAACACACCATCATCCCCGACCGCATCGAAGCCGGGACTTTTCTGATCGCCGGCGCGATCACCGGCGGCGATGTGACGGTGACCGGCTGCGCGCCCGCGCACCTGGAAGCGCTCGTGTCCAAGCTGCAACAATCCGGGGTGGTGGTGACGACAGCCGGATGCGCGCACGCTGCGTGCGAAGGCGAACGGCGGGCTGCGATCCGTCGACATGACCACGGAAGAGTATCCCGGGCTTCGCCACGGACCTTCAGGCGCAATATATGGCCCTGATGACGCAAGCCGAAGGCATCGCGATCATCGTGGAGACGATCTTCGAAAACCGCTTCATGCATGCCCAGGAACTGGCGCGCATGGGAGCCAATATCCGGCTGGAAGGCCGGCAGGCAATCGTGGCGGGGAAACGCGAACTCACCGGCGCGGGAGTGATCGCTTCGGACCTGCGCGCCAGCGCTTCGCTGGTGCTGGCAGCCCTGGTGGCCAAGGGTGAAACCGTGATCGACCGGGTGTACCACATCGATCGCGGCTATGAGAAAATCGAAACGAAACTGGCGCAGGCCGGCGCCCAGATCCGCCGCGTGGAGTAATTCAAAGAATGGTGCATAGTCAGGAATTTCTGGACCTGGTGAAGGACGCGAAATCGCGCGTGAAAGAGATCGGACCTTGCCGGCTATAAGAAGATGCGTGAAGCCGGCGCGCCGCACCTTCTGGTGGACACGCGCGAAGATCACGAGTGGACCGCGGGGCACGTGGCCGGCGCGGTGCACATGAGCCGCGGCATCATCGAGCGCGACATCGATCACGCAGGTGCCGGATAAGAACACCACCATGGTGCTCTACTGCGGCGGCGGTTTTCGATCCGCGCTGGTGGCCGACAATCTCCAGAAGATGGGCTATAACAACGCCATCTCGCTGGACGGCGGCTGGCGGGCTCTCAAGGAATCGGGCCTGCCGCTGGAGTAAGGGTTCCAGCCGCTTCGTCCCTCGTCAGGGCCTGCTCGTCCCTGGCATGTTGGCTTCTCGTGACAGGATGCCGCACAATCCAGGTATGCGCTGTCTGTATCTTCTATTGTTTTTTGCGTGTGCCCCACTGGCGGCGTCCGATACCGGCTGGTCCGCTTATGGTCATGACTCCGGCGGTACGCGTTACTCGCCGCTTAAACAGGTCGATGTCCGCAACGTATCGCAACTCCAGGCCGCCTGGACGTATCACACCGGCGCGCTGGAACCGGCCACGGACCTGAATCATAAAGCCGCCTTCGAGGCCACCCCGATCCTGATCGAAGGCACCCTGTACCTGACCACGCCGTTCAACAAAGTGATCGCGCTCGACCCCGGCACGGGCGCGGAGAAATGGACCTACGATCCGCATATCGACCGTGAGGCCGATTACTCCGAAGTCTCCTCGCGGGGCGTGGCAGCGTGGATCGATTCCAAGGCGCCCCGCGCCGCGGCCTGCGCGGTGCGCCTCTTCGAAGGCACCATCGACGCCCGCCTGCTGGCCCTGGACGCGAAGACCGGCAAACTCTGCACCGGCTTCGGAAAGGGCGGCACCGTGGATCTCACGGCCAATGTGGACTACCACCACTGCTGCGATTACGAAGTCACCTCGGCGCCGGTGGTGGTGGGCGATCTGGTCATCACGGGATCCTCCATCGGCGACAATCGCGAAGTCAGCGTGGAGCGCGGCATCGTGCGCGCCTACGACGCGCGCACCGGAAAACTGCGTTGGACGTGGGACCCCATCCCGTGGTCCAACGAGCAGGCGCACCGCACCGGCGCGGCCAACGCGTGGTCCACGCTGGCGGCGGATCCGGCACGCGACCTGGTTTTCATTCCCACCGGCAGCGCCAGCCCGGACTACTACGGCGGAGAACGGCCGGGCAACAACGAGCACGCCAATAGCGTGGTGGCGCTGAAGGCATCCACCGGCGCGGAGGTGTGGTCGTTCCAGGTGGTTCACCACGACCTTTGGGATTACGACGTAGCCTCCCAGCCGGCGCTGATCCAGTTCCACGGTAAGCCCGCGGTGGCCGTCACCACCAAAATGGGCAACGTGTTTGTGCTCGACCGCCTCACCGGCAAGCCGCTCATGCAGGTGGACGAGAAGGCCGTGCCCAAGAGCGATATCCCCGGCGAGAGGGCATCGCCTACGCAGCCATTCCCGGCCTGGTCCGCCATGGTGCCGCAGAAGTTGACCGCAGCCGACGTCTGGGGGCCGACGCCCGAAGCCAAGGCGTGGTGCCAGGAGCACATTCGGGCGCTTCGCAACGAAGGCATGTTCACTCCGCCGAGTGTGCAGGGCACGCTGGTATACCCGGGCAATGTGGGGGGCGTGAACTGGGGCAGCGCCTCCTGGGATCCCGAACGGCAACTGCTGTTCGCCGTCACCAACCGGCTCCCGGCGGTGGTCAAGCTGATTCCGCGGGCGGACTTCAAGGCCACGTACAACAACCGCGATGCCAATCGCATGACCGGAGAATTCGCGCGCCAGGGCGGCACGCCGTTTGCCATGTATCGCGACTTCCTCGTCTCGCCGGCCGGCACGCCCTGCAATGCTCCGCCGTGGAGCGCGCTGGTGGCGTTCGACCTGAATACGGGGAAATTGCGCTGGGAATCCGCAGTGGGCAAGACCATCTCCATGGGTGGCGCAATTTCGACCGGAGGCGGGCTGGTCTTCGCCGGCGCATCGCTCGAGCCGTACCTGCGCGCCTACAACACCGAGACCGGCGCGGAGATCTGGAAGAGCGAACTTCCGGCCAGCGCCCAATCCACGCCGATGACGTACGAGTGGCAGGGCCGGCAGTACGTCGTGATCTGTGCAGGCGGCCACGGGAAGGCCAGGGACTTCGGCGCCAAAATGGGCGATTCGGTAGTCGCCTTCCGCCTGCCGTAAAAGCTCGGTCAGGCGTGAGGCACCACCTTGTCTTTGCCCGCCGACCACGGCCCCGCGGGCGGCTCCTCCCGGCCCACAAGAAGCAGCTTCCGACTTGCCGACCCTGATTAAGGACGGCATCACGCGAATCGTCAACGGGCTGGAAGAAGATAATCGCGCAAAGTCGCCAGGTCGCAAAGAGGCGTAGGGATATCGCGCCGGCCCTCCTTGGGATTCAAGGGCGGAGCCCTTGGTTCAAGGCGGAGCCCTTGGTAGTCGGCCCGCCCTTGCTATCCTGAACAGTTCCCGACATGGAGTCCCTTTCACTCGGATTGAGTCCTCACGGCCGGCTGGTCCTCGCGGACGAGCCTGACGCGCCTCCGCTCGACGCCGCGCTGGCCGGACATCTGCGGCAGGTGTTCGAGCGCGGCTCGGGCCACGGCCTGCTGCTCCTGGGCGCGGACGAAGCGGGCACCGCGCTGCCGCCGGTCCTCTCCTACTGGCGCGAATTCGGCGCGCGCTACGTGACGGCCCTGTGTACCCGTACGGCGGCGAGGATCAGCGCCAGAAGAGCCGGTGCCGCCCCCTCCCGAACGACGAACTGGAGTCGCATCGCCTTTGTCGCGCCGCCGATGACGGCGCGGAGTATCTGACCGCCGCGGTGCTCGAAGCCTTGTGGCAGGAACTCGACGCCGCGCTTTCGCGTCGAGCTGGCCGAATCGAAATGCCGGCGTACAGGATTTCCTCAAGCGCCGCAATCCGGCCTGGAACCTGGTCGGCCGCGTGCACTTCAATCTGGCCGAAAACCGCAAGGACCCGGATGCGCCGTTCGCGTTTCTGGCGACCTACACCACGCGGCTGTCGGCGCAGGCCAAGGCGCAGCATCTGCCGCTGGGCCAGGCGCTGCGCGAATACGCCGGCGCGGCCAACAAGGACCGCCTGCTGTCGCTGCTCCTTCCCGGTGCAGCGCGCCGTCGGAGACGTGCCCGTGGCTGAAGGCGATGGTCGATGCGGGCGAGATCTTCCATCCGCTGCGCTGGACGCCCGCCGAAGCCTTGCAGCTCCTGCGCGACGTCCCGCAACTGGAGAGCGCGCGGGCGTGGTGGTGCGCATGCCGGCGGCGTGGCGGGGCAACCGTCCGCCGCGCCCGCGGGTGACCGCGCACGGTCGGCGGCAAGCCGCCGTCGGGACTCGGCCAGGACGCGCTGCTCGATTTCCAGATGGAGGTCACGCTCGACGGCGAACCGCTGACCGCCGCCGAGATCCGCGAGCTGCTGGCGCAATCCGATGGGCTGGCGCTGGTGCGCGGCCGCTGGGTCGAAGTCGATCGCGAGCGCCTGCAGCCGCATGCTCGAGCGCTTCCGCGAAGTCGAGCGCACGGCCGCGGAGAACGGGCTCGGCTTTCGGCGAGGCGATGCGCCTGCTCGCCGGCGCCGACGTCGCGCCGGGCGATGCCGCCGCGGTCGCCGACGCCGACTGGGCGCAGGTGGTCGCCGGCCCGTGGCTGGCGGAGACGCTTGCAGGGCCTGCGCAGTCCGGAGGGACTGGCGCAAGTCGATCCCGGCGCGGCGCTGCAAGGCGACGCTGCGGCCGTACCAGCAGGTGGGCGTGCGCTGGCTCTATCTGCTCGCCAAGCTCGGGCTGGGCGCCTGCCTGGCCGACGACATGGGGCTGGGCAAGACCATTCAGGTGCTGTCGCTGCTGCTGGTGCTGCAAGCGCCAGGACGGCGGCCAGCCGCAGCCGAGCCTGCTGGTGGCGCCGGCGTCGCTGCTGGCCAACTGGGCGGCGGAGATCGAGCGCTTCGCGCCCGGCCTGAAGGCGCTCATCGCGCATCCGTCGGCGATGCCCGCGGCCGAGCTCAAGGCGCTCGCGCCGGAGCGGCTGCGCGGACGTCGACCTGGTCATCACCAGCTACGGCTCGCTGCTGCGCGTGCCGTGGATCGCCGAAGCCGCCTGGCGCCTGGTCGTCCTGGACGAAGCGCAGGCGATCAAGAACCCCGGCGCCAAGCAGACGCGCGCCGTCAAGGAGCTGAAGGCGCGGCGCGCGGCTCGCGCTCACCGGCACGCCGGTCGAGAACCGGCTGGGCGATCTCTGGTCCATCTTCGACTTCCTCAATCCGGGGCTGCTGGGATCGGCGAAGGAGTTCGCGACCTTCGCCAAGCGGCTGGCGAACGGCCCGCACGATCCGTACGGCCCGCTGCGCGAGCTGGTGCGGCCCTACATTCTGCGGCGGCTGAAGACCGACAAGACGGTGATCGCCGACCTGCCGGACAAGACCGAGGTGAAGGCGTTCTGCCAGCTCAGCCGCAAGCAGGCGGCGCTCTACCAGCAGGCGGTCGAGGAGCTGGCGGAGCAGCTCGCGCGACGCCGACGGGCATCCAGCGCAAGGGGCTGGTGCTGGCGTTCCTGATGCGCTTCAAGCAGATCTGCAACCATCCGTCGCAGTGGCTGGGCGATGGCGCGTTGGAGCGAAGACGACAGCGGCAAGTTGGCGCGCCTGCGCGAGATCGCCGAGGTGATTGCCGCCAAGCAGGAGAAGGTGCTGGTCTTCACGCAGTTCCGCGAGGTGACCGCGCCGCTGGCCGCGTTCCTCGGATCGGTCTTCGGCCGGCCCGGCCTGGTGCTGCACGGCGAGACCGCGGTGAAGAAGCGCAAGGAGCTGGTGCGCCGCTTTCAGGAAGACGAAGCCGTGCCGGTTCTTCGTGCTCTCGCTCAAGGCCGGCGGCGCGGGCCTGAACCTGACCGCCGCCTCGCACGTCGTGCACTTCGACCGCTGGTGGAATCCGGCGGTGGAGAACCAGGCCACCGACCGCGCCTTCCGCATCGGCCAGACGAAGAACGTGCTGGTGCACAAGTTCGTCTGCCGCGGTACCGTGGAAGAGAAGATCGACCAGCTCATCGAATCCAAGCGGCAGCTCTCGCACGGATCTGCTGGAAGGCGGCGCCGACCTGCTGCTGACCGAAATGAAAGACGACGAACTGCTCAAGCTGGTGGCGCTCGATCTCAACAAAGCGCTGAAGGAGACGTGACTCGATGGACTACTACGGCTTACGGATGGAGGCCCTACGTTTCGGTGGCGGAGCGGCGGCGCAAGGCCGCGCGCGAGATGGCGAAGCTGCAAGAAGAAGGGCACGCCGGTCTCGCCGGTGGTGATCGAAGGCCGCACGATCGCCAAGACCTTCTGGGGCAAGGCCTGGTGCGACAACCTCGAACGCTACAGCGACTATCGCGAACCGCCTGCCGCGCGGCCGGACCTACGTGCGCAACGGCTCGGTGGTCGATCTGCAGATTGCGCCCGGCGAGATCAACGCGCTGGTCAGCGGCTCGGAGATTTACAAGGTCGACGGTGAAGGTCGCGCCGGTGGCCAAGGCGCGCTGGAAGTCCATCTGCAAGGACTGCGCGGGCGCCATCGATTCGCTGGTCGAACTGCTGCAGGGACGCTTTTCCAAGGGCGTCATGGAACGGATCTGCCGGCAGAAGACCGGGCCTGTTTCCGTCGCCGAAGGAGATCCAGCTCTCGTGCAGTTGTCCCGGACTGGGCGGAGATGTGCAAGCACGTCGCCGCGGTGCTCTACGGCATCGGCGCGCGCCTCGACCACCAGCCCGAACTGCTCTTCCGGCTGCGCGACGTGGACGAAAAGGACCTGATCGCTCAGTGCCGGCACATCCGTGCCGCTGTCCGCGAACGGGCCGGACGCGGGCAAGGTGCTGGGCGGTGAAGATCTCGCCGGTATCTTCGGGCTCGATATGGCCGCGGACACAGGACCGGAGCGAAAGACCAAAAAGAAACCGGCGGCGAAGGTGGCGCCTCGCAAGCGCGCAGGCGCGAAGCCTCCCACGCAAACCGAAGAAAACCCCGTGAGGGGAATGGCGGCATTATGCCTGACCGCTCTGGCGGTGCCTGTCGCGATTTGGGCGCAACTGCCGGACGCCGCGCCGAAATTCGAAGTGGCATCCATCAAACGGAATGCAGGCGGCGCACCCGTAAATAGCGTGGAACTCGGCCTGATGCGCGCTATCGCGCGAGGTTCCCGCGGCGGACGGTTCCAGGTGCCCAACGCGTCCTTGCACTTGCTGATCCAACTGGCATACGGCGTTCGGGATTATCAGATCGTGGGCGAGCCGTCCTGGGCTGCCTCCGATGGTTTTGCGATCACCGCGAAGGCGGAGGGCAACGCGAGTTTCGAGCAGATGAGGCCCATGCTTCAATCGCTGCTGGCGGACCGGTTCCAATTCCTGGTCCATCGCGAAACCAGGCAACTGCCCGTTTATGAACTGGCCGCGGCAAAGGGCGGTCTCAAGATTGCGCCGTCGAAGGCCGGAAGTTGCGTCACGCTCGATCCGCAGGGTCCCGCGCCCGGGTTCGGCTCTAAAATCTGTGGAGGCGAAAGGATCGGAATCGGCAGAATGGAAGGTTTCGGCGTGACCATGCCGAAACTTGCGCCAGCTCTTTCGGACCGGATTGGCCGACCGTGCCGAAACTGGCGGAGCTTCTTTTCGGACCGGATTGGCCGCACACGTAGATCGACCGGACGGGCTTCGTGCGGGCGATTCGATCGCGCCGCAAGACCCAGCGAGAACTGAGAGCGACAAAACCCTGGCCCCTGGCCCCTGGCCCCTGGCCCCCGGCCCCAGCAGTTTCAGGCCCGTATACCTTAGACATCCGGCGCGCCGTGCGCTAGGCTGGTCGTTTACGAGGTGCTCATGCGACGAAGCCTGTTACTCTGTCTGGCCCTGCTCGGTGTGGCAGCGGCCCAGACCCCGAAGCCGGAAACTCCGGATCTCACCAAGCAGCCCACCGTGTACGTGGTCGGTTACGCTCACCTGGATACCGAATGGCGCTGGGAGTATCCCACCACCATCGGCACATACATTAAGAACACGATGCGGGACAACTTCGCGCTGTTCGAAAAGTACCCGCACTACGTTTTCAATTTCAGCGGCGCCAATCGCTACCGCATGATGAAAGAATATTTTCCGGCCGATTACGAACGGGTAAAGAAGTACGTCGCCTCGGGCCAGTGGTTTCCGGCAGGATCTTCCATGGAAGAGAACGACGTGAATTCGCCGAACGCGGAATCCGTCATCCGCCAGATTCTTTACGGCAAGGAGTATTTCCGCAAAGACTTCGGCAAGACCAGCGCGGAGTTCATGCTGCCGGATTGCTTCGGCTTCCCGGCCTCGCTGCCCAGCATTCTGGCGCACGTGGGAATCAAGGGCTTCTCCACCCAGAAACTCTCTTCGGGCTGGCAGCCTGCGCCGCACGTGGGCGGTCCGAATTCTCCGGAGAAAACTCCCGAAGGAATTCCGTTCAACGTGGGACTCTGGGAAGGCACCGATGGCCGCACCGTCATGGCCGCGCTCAATCCGGGCAACTACGGCGGCAGCGTGACCTACGACATCAGCAAAGCGCCTCCCGCTCCGCCGGCGCCGCCGACCTTGACACCGGAACAACTGGCCGCCATGCCGCCGCAAATGCGCCAGATGGCCGGACGCGGACGTCCCGCGCTGGATGACTGGACGCAGCGCACCAAAATCAACGGCGACCTCACGGGAATTTATGCCGACTATCATTACTATGGGACCGGCGACGTAGGTGGATCGCCCACCGAAGCTTCCGTCAAACTGATGGAGGCGATCGTCACCAAGGGCCAGGTTCCGCAGCCCAATCCGTTCGCGTTCGGCGGCCGTGGCCGCGGCGGGCAAGCTGCGCAAGCGCCGGCGCCGCCTGCGCCCGAAGTCACGGTCGGCGATGGGCCGGTGAAGATTCTCTCCGCCACCGCCGAACAGATGTTCCTGGACATCAAGCCGGAACAGACCTCCAGGTTCCCCAAGTACAAAGGCGACCTGGAACTGATCAATCACTCCGCCGGGTCCATCACCAGCGAAACCTACATGAAACGCTGGAATCGCAAGAACGAAATCCTGGCCGATGCGGCTGAAAAAGCCTCCGTGGCCGCCGAGTGGCTGGGCGCCCGTCCGTACCCCCTGCAGCGCCTCACCGATGCCTGGACCCTGGTGATGGGCGGCCAGTTCCACGACATCATCCCCGGCACCGCCACGCCCACAGCCTACGAGTATGCCTGGAACGATCAGATCCTGGCCCTCAACCAGTTCGCCGGCGTGCTCACCAATGCCACCGAAGCAGTGGCCTCCGGCATGAATACGCAGACCAAAGGCATTCCCGTGGTGGTCTACAATTCGCTGAACATCGCTCGTGAAGACGTGGTGGAGGCGAAAGTCAACTTGCCCGCCGGCGCCACCAGCGTGCGCGTCAGCGGACCGGACGGCAAGGACGTTCCGGCGCAGCTCGCCGATGGCAAAGTGCTGTTTCTGGCGAAGGTCCCGGCCGTCGGCTACGCGGTTTACGACGTGCAGGCCGGCTCTTCCAACGCGAAGACCGGTCTCAAGGCTACCGAGGACACTCTCGAAAACGCCCGCTACAGCCTGAAAGTGAACCAGAGCGGCGACATCACCAGCGTCTTCGACAAGCTGGTGAAGAAGGAACTGCTCAGCTCGCCCATTCACCTGGTGCTGCTCACCGATAACCCGCGCAACTGGCCGGCCTGGAACATGGATTTCGACCAGGAGACGGCGGCACCGCGCACCATCGTCGGCGGCCCCGCCAAGATCCGCGTGGTGGAAAACGGCCCGGTGCGCGTGGCGCTCGAGGTCAGCCGCGAAGCCGAAGATTCCAAATTCGTGCAGACCGTGCGGCTCTCCGCCGGCGATGCCGGCAATCGCGTGGAGATCGGCAACGTGATCGACTGGCACTCCAAAGAGGCCAACCTGAAAGCCACCTTCGCGCTCACCGCGTCTAATCCCAACGCGACCTACAACTGGGACATCGGCACCATCGAGCGGCCCAATGAAAACGACCGGCAGTTCGAAGTGGCCAGCCACCAGTGGGTCGATTTGACCGATAAGAGCGGCGCTTATGGCGTCACGGTTCTCACCGATTGCAAGAACGCTTCCGATAAGCCGGCGGACAACGCCCTGCGTCTCACGCTGCTGCGCACTCCCGGCACGCGCGGCGGATACGCCGACCAGGGTTCGCAGGATTGGGGCCATCACGAGTTCGTGTTCGGGCTGGCCGGCCACCTCGGCGATTTCCGCGCGTCTCAGACGGATTGGCAGGCATACCGCCTGAATAGTCCGCTGGTGGCGTTCGAGACAGCGAAGCATGCCGGCGCCCTGAAGAAGGAGTTCTCGCTGGTATCCATCAACAACAGCCGCATTCGCATCCTGGCGCTGAAGAAGGCCGAACAGAGCGATGAAGTGGTGATCCGCATGGTCGAACTGGATGGCAAGCCGGCGCCCAACGTTCAGGTGAGCTTCGCAGCCCCGGTCGCGGCCGCCAGGGAGATCAACGGCGCCGAAGAGCCTGTAGGTCCCGCGAACCTGGTGGGCGGCAAGCTGGCGACTTCTTTCACGGCGTTCCAGCCGCGCACCTTCGCGGTGAAGCTGGGCGCGCCTCCGGTGAAACTGGCGGCGGTGGATTCCAAGCCCGTGCCGCTGACTTACGACGCTGCCGTTGCCAGCAATGACGAGACCAAATCGGCCGGCGGCTTAGATGCCAAGGGCCAGACCCTTCCGGCCGAGATGCTGCCCGCGCAATTGGCCTATGCCGGTGTGCAGTTCCAGTTGGGTGCGGCGAAAACCGGAGCGCCCAATGCCGTGACCGCGAAAGGCCAGACCATCGACCTTCCGGCCGGGAAATTCAACCGCGTGTACGTTCTGGCTACCGCCGATGGCGACCAGACCGGCACATTCAAAGTCGGCGACCAGGCGGTGGACCTGAAGGTGCAAAACTGGACCGGCTTCATCGGGCAGTGGGACGACCGCATTTGGGAAGCCACCGAGACACCGATCGCGCAGCGCCCGGGTGCTCCCGCCCTGCCCCCGGGAACCGCCCCCAGAATGCGCCGCGATCAATATGGCAAGCTGGTCAGCATCCAGCCGGGCTTCACCAAGCGCGCGGATGTGGCCTGGTTCTGCTCGCACCATCATGATGCCGAGGGCGCCAATGTGGACTACTCGTATTCCTACGTCTTCGCGTACCCGCTGGATGTACCGGCGGGCGCCAAGACGCTGACTCTGCCGAACAACGACAAGATCCGCATTCTGGCCGTTTCCGTGGCGGAGGAGGCTCCGGCGGTGGTTGCCGCGCAACCTCTTTACGACACGCTGGAGCGGACGGCAACTGCCATCGCGCAGAAGTAGGACAGACCTCCCGGTCTGTCCAGTCACAGGTCTCTGCCGTATGCCACAATAGGCTGCGTGAAGCCGTCTCTGATTGTGGTGCTATCGTTCGCCGGGGCCGTGTTTGCGCAACACGCCCCGTACGCATTACCGAAGGTGAAGTTCAGCGATACGCGACTCGACAACGGCCTGCGTGTGATCATCTCCGAGGATCACTACGCGCCCGTTTACGCGATTTGCGTAGCGTATAAAGTGGGCTCGAAGGATGAGCGGCCGGGGCGCACCGGCTTCGCTCATCTCTTCGAGCACATGATGTTTAAGGGCACGGAGAATGTCGGCGTCGGCGAACTGGATTTTCTGATTTACACCAACGGCGGCAACTCCAACGGAACGACCAACACAGACCGGACCTCGTACTATGAGGTGCTCCCCCGGAATCAGCTCGACCTGGGTCTGTACCTGGAGGCCGACCGCATGCATGCCCTCGCCATCACGCCGGAGAATCTGGAAAATCAGCGGCAGGCGGTGAAGGAGGAGCGGCGCCAGAGCGTGGACAATCAGGCCTACGGACAGACGTCCGAGAAGCTGGAAGAACTGGTCTACGACAACTTCGCGTATCACCATCCGGTGGTCGGATCGATGCAGGATCTGGACGCCGCCACCGTGGATGACGTGAAGCAGTTCTTCAAGACCTATTACGCGCCCAACAACGCGGTGCTGGCGCTGGTGGGCGATCTGGACACCAAGGAGACGCTGGCCAAGGTGAAGAAGTATTTCGGCGTGGTCCCGCGCCAGACGCCTCCCACGCCAGTGAACCTGGCGGAGGCGCCGAAGACGGCCGAACGGCGGGCCGTGGTGCAGGATCCGCTGGCTCGCCTGCCGCGCATCGATATCGCTTATCGTATTCCGCCCGGCGGCGATCCGGACACTCGCGCGCTCGGTGTGGCGGCGTCCATTCTGGGCGGTGGCGGTGGCGGCTTTGGCGGGCGCGGCGGCGGCGGAGGGGCGGCCAACACTTCGCGGCTGTACAACCTGCTGGTGGATGAAAAGCAGGTTGCGGTGCAGGTATCGGCCAGCGCCCAACGGCGCGCCGGTCCTGGCATGTTCCGCATCTCCGCCACCCTCCGGCCGGGCAAGAGCCCGCAGGAGGTGGAAGGCCTGATTTCCGAAGAGATCAGCAAGCTGTACTCGCAGCCGGTGACCGCCCAGGAATTGAAGCGCGTGCGCATGTCCCTGTTGCGCGGCGCGGAGAACCGCCTGACCGCACTCAGCCGGGCTCAGGCCCTGGCCGATGCCGCAGCCGTGTATGACGACCCCAACCGCGTCAATACGGACATCGAGGCGGAACTGGCCGTGAATGCCCAGGACATCATGCGCGCCGCGAAGGCCGAACTGGTCAACGCCAATAAGACGGTGGTCGTCACCGAACCCGCACCCCGGCGTCCACAGCAGCGGAAACAACAGTAACGGAGCCGCCATCATGAAGACACTTGTTCTCTGCACCCTCTTCGCCGTGACGCTCCCGGCGCAGGAGCCCGCCGTCAGCTTCCGGGGCATGACCCGCATGAATCGCGCGCCGGTATCGAACGAAGTCCTGAAAGTGAAACTGCCGCGTCCGGTGGACCGCCAGCTATCGAACGGCATCCGGCTGCTGATTCTGGAAAGCCATCGCGGGCCCATGGTCACCCTGACCATCTCAATTCCCTCCTCGCCTCTGCACGATCCCGCGGGCCTGCCCGGAGTCGCGGAGGCGACGGCGGCGCTCATGATGATGGGCACCACCACGAAATCCGCGCGGCAGGTATCGGAAACGCTGGCGGATTTGGGCGCCACCGTGAACATCAGCGCCGGCGCGGGCGGAGGAGGCGGGCGCGGCGGCAGGGGCGGAGGAGGAGAGGGCGGCGGCACCATTTCCGTGAGCGCGCTCTCTGAGAATTTCAATGCCACGCTGGCGGTATTGAGCGACATTCTGCTGCACCCGGCATTTCCCGCCGACGAGTTCGAAAAATGGAAGACGCGCCAGCGCAGCGCCATCGAACAGGCCCGCACGTCGCCCACCGGCCTGGGCAGCGAGATGCTGATGAAGGTGCTGTATCCCAACGACGCGCGCCAGTTCACGCGCATCACCAGCGACTCGTTGAACAAGCTGACGCGGGATAACCTGATCGAGCACTATAAGAAGTTTTACGTGCCTTCCGGAGATTGGGCGGGCATCGTGGGCGACATCACTCCGCGCGACGCCGTGGCCTCGCTCGAAAAAGCGCTGGGTGCGTGGAAGGGCGGACCGGTGCCGGAGGTCAAGCTGCCGGTGAGCGCGCCGATCGCGGAGAAAAAGGTGTACCTGATCTCGCGTCCCGGATCGGTGCAGACGGACCTGGTGCTGGCCAACCGCGCTATCGACCGCACCAGTCCCGACTACATCGCCTGCCTGGTGATGAACCAGGTGCTCGGGTCCGGACCCGCCGCGCGCCTGTTCCGCATCATCCGCGAGGAGAAGGGCTACACCTATGGCGTAAGTTCCAGCTTCACCGCCACTCGCTACCTCCAGCACTTCAGTTCTTCGATGCTGGTGCGCACCGAAGTTACCGAGCCGGCCTTGGCAGACCTGCTGAAGGAATTCAAGGAAATTCGCGATGTGCCGGTGCCCAAAGAGGAACTCGAAGGCGCCAAGCGGACGCTGGTCGCCAGCTTCGCCCTGGGCCTGGAAAATCCCGCCGGCGTGCTGCAGCGCTGGATGCAGCAGCGCGAATTTTCGCTCCCCGCGGACTACTGGGATACCTACACCGAAAAGATCGCCGCCATCACCGCCGAAGATGTCGCGCGCGTGGCCAAGAAATATGTCCCCTACGATAACGTTCAGATCATCGCGGTGGGCGACGGCGCCCGGATCCGCGAACTGCTGAAGAAGTTCGGGCCGGTAGAAGAGACGGCCGCGGATTCACAGTAGGCTCACCTAAGGAGTCGGCGGTTTCTTATAGTGCTCCAACATCGCCGCGGTGATCTCGGCGCTGCTCGGCCATTGACCCCGGCGCTGCCCGGCGTGGGTTTGGTAATCGGTCAAGCGTTCGGGGTCGGGTTGCACCACGTGGCCGTCTTTCAGGAACAGCAGTCCCATGCTGCCGGTCGGCATCCGAGTTCACGAAATACTTCGGCCTGGTCGAGAGCAGCGCGTAACCGGAACGTGATGTCTCTTGGGTCAAGCGGTTCGCTGGTCGAAAGAGCGCGCCAGTCAGCGGCCGGATAATTTGAGTTTCGCCGGATTTCGGCAATCAATCCTTCCGGCGTGAAGCCGGGCGACTTCTCAACAGCCGCCCATATCAGTGCACCGAGGGATAGAATCGTTTCGTGCACGGTAACAAGATCGACCAGGTCGCGGACCTCTCGCCGGCCGACGGCGGCCATGACTTTGTTCAAGGCCAGGTCGACCGGATGCAATATATATCCGAAGACTTGATCGCGCACGGTCGGGAAAAAACGAAAATCGCTGTCCGCGACCCATTCCAGCCGGGTGCTGCGGTCCACTTGGGTTACCTGCGCGGTGTAGATCAGAGGCTGCTGGCGAAGCCAGGAAACAAGGTACCCTGCGGCCGCGAGTGTTTCTGCGTCTCCCAGGGCCGACACAGCGACACGCTCCTCGCGGTCGTGGAAGACGTCGATGTCGTCGTAACTTTCCGGGTCCCGGCGCGAAGCGAGCAGCCGGAGAATGTCAGTCTGAATCTTAGATAACGGCACGGCACGCCTGCTCGATCTGCTCCGCCAACTGGCGAGCGGCACGGTCTCCTTCGATGCGCAGGGCACGCGCCACTACCAGAGCATCTGCCGGCGTCGGCGCGTCCAGAAGCCGCTTATTCCAGAGGGCCCGCGCGCCGTATTCCGCGAAAGCCCGCCGGTAAAGACTCACAAAATCTGGCGGTTGTTCCGGCGTCTGCATCAAGACTCCTTGTTTCATCCTACGTCACTCCAGCCTCCCAAATGACCCCCTACCTTTCGGTGGTGCTCAGGTCTATAGTAGATAACCAGAGGTGAAACTCATGTTCGACAAACGTGCGGACCTGGCGGGTCCCGGGATTGGCGACTACGAGGAGCTGGAGAAAATCCTGCCTCAGGACTACATCTCCCTGCTGAGTCCGAAGGACACTCAGAAGGCTATTTTTGCAGCCAAGAATTTCATCGAAAAGCACCTGTGCAAAGACCTCAACCTGATGATGGTCACCGTACCGCTGATCGTCGACTCGGAAAGCGGTGTTAACGATTACCTGGACCGCGATGGTTCCCGCACTCCGGTGCAATTTCATATCTCCAACGATCGCGACCGGCATCCCGTGGATGCGCAGATCGTGCAGGCCGCCACCAAGTGGAAGCGACTGGCGCTGAAGCGCTTCGACCTCCAGGCCGGCGAGGGCTTGTGCACCGACATGCGCGCGGTGCGCAAAGACTATTTCCTGGACCACGACCACAGCGCCTACGTAGATCAGTGGGATTGGGAGCAGGCCATTCACTTCTACGATCATGACCTGGAATTCCTCAAGCATACGGTGCAGGCGATCTGGCAGGTGCTGGTAGATGCCGAAGAGTTTTTGCAGGACCTGTTCCCGCAACTCAAGGACTCCCGCTACCCGAATCTGCCCAAGCGGCTCACCTTCCTGCACGCCGAAGACATCCTGGACATGTATCCCGACCTGCCCCGGAAGCAGCGCGAGACCGCCGTCCTCGAACAGTGCCATGCCGTGTTTATCATCGGCATCGGATGGACGCTCAAGGACGGGTATCCGCACGAAATGCGCGCGGCCGACTACGACGATTGGGTCACCGAGACGCGCTCCATCGACGGGCGGCCGTGCCACGGGCTCAACGGCGATATTCTGGTCTGGAACCCCGTCACGAAGCGGCGCCATGAACTGTCGTCCATGGGAATCCGGGTCAACGGGGACAGTCTGAAGAAGCAGTTGGAACTGACCGGCCAACTCGACTTCCTCAAGTACCCGTACCACCAGGCGATCGTCAACAACCAGGTGCCGCTCTCCATCGGCGGGGGAATCGGCCAGGCGCGGACCCTGATGCTGCTACTCCGCAAAGCCCATCTGGGCGAGGTCACGGTCAGCGTTTGGCCTAAGATTCTGAAAGAGATCTGCGCCGGCAAGAACATTCACGTGCTGGAATAGACGTTGGCCAGTACCACCATGCGGCCATCCGAGTTGACTCTGGGCCGCCCATAAAATATGTTTGTCCTGATGGGGGTACCCTGCGTATGCGTAGTTTCGGATTGGCGTTTGTACTGCTTTTCGCCTTTTGTGCGTCGACCCAAGGGCAGCAGAAGAAGCGCGTCGCCGTCATGAATTTCGATTATGCGACCGTTCAGACGAGTGTACAGGCGGTCTTCGGCACGAATAAGGATATCGGGGCCGGCATCACCGACCTGCTCGTCGATAAACTCGTGCAAGACGGCGTGTACTCGGTGATCGAGCGGAAGGAACTGGACAAGATCATTAAGGAGCAGAACTTCTCTAACAGCGATCGCGCGGATGCCTCAACCGCAGCCAAAATCGCCCGGATTCTGGGCGTGGACGGCATTATCATCGGGAGCATCACCCAATTCGGGCGCGACGACAAGAGCACCAGTTTAGGCGGCGGCGCCCTGAGCGGCGTCACGGGCCGCTTCGGCATCGGCGGCGTAAAGAAGACCGAATCGAATGCGGTCGTTCAGATCACCGCGCGTCTCATTGACACCAGTACAGCCGAAATTCTGGCCAGCGCCAGCGGGAAAGGTGAATCCACCCGCAAAGGGGCCGGCCTGCTGGGCGCCGGCGGCAGCGGCTGGTCCGAAGGCGGGCTCGGCATCGATATGAAGTCCAGCAACTTCGCCAACACGATTATCGGCGAGGCCACCAATAAGGCGGTGACGGATCTGGGCGGCAAGTTGGACGCCAAGGCCTCCACGCTTCCTACTACTGTGGTGCAGGTGAGCGGCGTGGTGGCCGATGCCTCCTCTGACGGCACGCTCATCATCAACGTCGGCTCTAGAGCCGGACTCAAGGTGGGCGACCGGCTCGAAGTCAATCATCCGGTGCGCCCCGTCACAGATCCCACCACGGGCAAGACGCTCCGCATGATCGAAAACCGGCTCGGCCAGATGGTCGTCACCGAAGTGGAAGAAGGCTCGGCATCCGGCAAGTTCACCGGCTCCGGCAAACCGCAGGTCAACGATACCGTAACCACCGCGAAGTAGGAGGGCGCCATGGATCTTCAGATCGGCTCGACGCTCGGCGACTACCAGATCATCGGGATTCTCGGTGCGGGCGGCATGGGCAAAGTATACAAAGTCCGCAACGTGATTTCCGACCGGGTGGAAGCCATGAAGGTGCTGCTTCCGGACCTGGCCAACGCGCCCGAACTGGCCGACCGCTTTCTGCGCGAGATCAAGGTGCAGGCCAGCCTGGAGCATCCCCACATCGCCGCCCTGCATACGGCCGTTCGCCAGGACAATCAACTCCTGATGCTCATGGAGTTTGTCGACGGGCAAACGCTGGAGCAGCGGCTGAAACAGGGCCCCCTTCCCGTCCCGCTGGCGGTGGACTACATTGGCCAGGTGCTGAGCGCGCTGGAATTCGCTCACGCGCACGGCGTGATCCATCGCGATATCAAGCCGGCGAACATGATGCTGACTCCGAACGGCGTGGTCAAGCTGATGGACTTTGGAATTGCCAAGGCGTCGTCCGACCACAAGCTGACCATGACCGGCACCACCATGGGGTCGCTCTACTATATGTCGCCCGAGCAGATCCAGGGGGCGGCCAACCTGGATGCGCGCGCCGACCTGTACTCGGTGGGCGTGTCGCTGTACGAGATGGTGACGGGCAAGCGGCCCTTCGATGGCGATAGCCAGTTCGCCATCATGTCGGCGCACCTGGAGAAGACGCCGGTGCCCCCGGTCACTCTGGATCCGCGCCTGCCGCAGGCATTGAACGACATCATTCTGATGTCGGTGGCGAAAACGCCGGATGCGCGTTTCCAGACGGCCAAGGCATTTGGCAATGCGCTATCCAGCGCGGTGGCCGCGCCCACGCTGGACGCTCAGGTGGCGGTGGCTGCCGCGGCGCCCCAGGGACTGGCCGGCAAACCTCCCATCGGCAAGCGGGGCATGTGGATGGCCATCGGCGCCGTAGTGGCCGTGGCGGCGCTGGTGGGCATCATCGAGTTTCCCGCGCGCAAACCGATTCAGGCGGCGCATCCGGTATCGGCTCCGGCGCCGGCTACGGTAACAACACCCGCGCCTGCACCCGCGGAAAATGCGTCTGTCCCCATTTCCACGCCGGAAAAGGGGACAGACGCATTTTCTCCGCCGCCCAAACCACAGCTTGCGCACGTTCCGAGTCAGCCGGTCTCGCAACCGCGACCGCAGCAGCCGCAACCGCCCCAACCACAACCGCAGCAGCCGCAAACGCAGCCAGCCAGCAGCAAGCCGGCAGCAACCGCCCGCGGCGCAACCACCCGCTGTAGCTGCCGACCCCGGACCCAGCCGCGCCGAACTGCAAAAGGTGCGCGAAGATCTGACCCTGCTGAGCAACCGGGCCGCGACCGTGCACAGCAGCATGCAAAGCCTGCAACGCTCGCAAGCCTCCCAGGGTCTCGGACTCGGGGGACAGTACACCGGGCCGGCCGGCTTGATGGATACCTATCTGCGCGGCGCGGCGGATGCGCTCGATGCAAAGGACCTCGCCGCCGCCAAAGATTTCGCCGCCAAAGCGGAGCGGCAAATCGAAATTCTCGAAAAACTGTTCCACCTGTAAACTGGAAGGTTGGAAAACCTGGAACAAGCTCGCCAGTGGCTGGCCGGAGCCACATCCATCGCCGTACTTACCGGCGCCGGCATTTCCGCCGAGAGCGGCATCCCCACCTTCCGCGGCACAGATGGCCTCTGGAAGGATTTCAAGCCAGAAGACCTGGCCACTCCCGAAGCCTTCGCGCGCGACCCGCGCCTGGTTTGGGAATGGTACAACTGGCGGCGCGAACTCATCAAGAAAGCTCAGCCCAACCCTGCGCATCGCGCGCTGGTGAAGCTGGAAATCAAGATCGCCCAGTTCACCCTGATCACCCAAAATGTCGACGGCCTCCACGACCTGGCGGGTAGCGGCAAGATCCTCAAGCTGCACGGCGACATATGGCGGATGCGGTGCACCGCCTGCGGAGCCAACTGGCCCGACCGCCGCGCTCCCCTGCCGAAACTGCCGCCGCACTGCGCCTGCGGGGGGCTGGCCCGCCCCGGCGTGGTCTGGTTTGGCGAACCGCTGCCCGAAGGCATGATGAAGGAGGCCGAGCACGCCGCCGCTTCCGCGGCCGTGTTCCTGGTGATCGGCACATCGGCTGTGGTCTACCCCGCTGCCGGGCTGGTGCCGTTCGCCAAACACGCGGGCGCCAAAGTGATCGAAATCAACACCGAGCCCAGCGCCGTTTCCGGCATCGTGGATTGTGCCCTGCAAGGGCCCGCCGGCGAGATCCTACCGCAGTTGCTCTAACAGGCGCCCGGCCAGCCGCAGAATCGCCGGACCGCCCTGCGCCTCTTCGCTCGGCAGTACGACATCCACGTCCAGACCGTAGCCGTCCACGCTACGTCCGTCGCCATAGAAATCGCGCGTCTCCAGGGCGAGGCGAAACTGCAAGCGGGTGTGAGGCAGGATAAAGTATCCGGGTTGGATAAACTGGCCCACGCCAAACGTGTTTTCGCCCGCGATCACGCTGCCGCTCTCGGCCGCCAGCAGGTAGGCTATGAATTCGCAATCGCTGCCGCACTCGTTATCCACCAGCACCAGCAACCGGGGCTTGCCGGTGGGAGGCTGCATCGTAACGTGATGCTCGCGATAAGCCCACGCGGTCCTGGTCTCTTGAACCGAGACCGGACAGCCTGCCGCCGCGGGAGCGAACAGACCGTCCAACTCTTTCTGCACGGTGCCGCGCAACGCGTCAGTCAGAGGCGGGTTCAGCCCTCCGATGGTGACCTGCTCGGAGCCCCAGCGCAGCGCGGTGTACAGGCAGGATTGCCGCCGATAGCTGCCCACACCCTGCATGACCCGTTGCACGGTGGGTAGATCGATCCATCGCGCCAGTTCCTCCACGGGCGCGTCGCCGCCTTCGTTGCTGCGCATATCGACGATCAACAGCTTCTCATGGCCCGCCGATTCGGGCACGGAGCCAAGCAACCGCCGCAGCAATTCGCCGTTCTCCCTGGTGAAAGAAGGCAGCCGGAGATATCCCATATCTTTGCCGATGGCGCTGTAGGAAGGCGTGTCCGAAGCGGTGCCTGCCAGATGCGCGATCAGCAGCCGCTTGGAATGTGCCCAGGTAGGCCGCGCGATGATCCACTTCAACCCGCACAGCACGCCATTCACAATTCCGCGCTTGGCCGGATACGCCAGGTACCAGGCTTCGCGTTCGGGAGCGTTGACGTCCAGAAGCACCAGCGCCTTCTTCGGCAACTGCGCCGGATCGGCCTGGTCCAGAGTGAAGGTCGCGCCATCCACGGTGCGCATCTGCGTGCACGCCCCTTGCGGCGCCGCGTCCAGCACGGCGGTGCGGGAACCGCTGGCAAAGAACGGCAGCCCTACGGGTCCGGAACGGTTATCCAACTGGACCGCTTCCAACTTGCCGAACGGCGCCAGGGCATCGGGAAGGGCGAGTTTCGCCGTACCCTTGCCGGCCAGTTCCTGGTCCCATTCCGCGAACCAGCGATTCCAATCCCATCCGCGCTTCTGCGCGCTTACCCACCCGGCGTAAGCCTTTTCCATCACCACGCGTAGCAGCGCTACGTCCTGCCTCAATGCGTCGGCGGCCACATCCCTGGGCTGGGGCAAGCGCCACCAGGATGCCGGCACCAAAAAGGATCGCGCGGTGAATGGTTCGGCAAAGGGCGCTTCCAGGAGCGGCCCGACCTCCGGAACCTTCAAGCCGAGCGAAGTCAACCACTCTACTTCGCCCTGGCGCTCCTCGGGGGACAGGCGCACATCGCCAGCAGCATAGGCACACGCCGCTACCAACAACAGGGTGAATGGGGCTGTGAAGCGCATCCGTGAGCGACTATATCACGCGGTGTGCGGTTCCAGCGCCAGGTCCACCACTTCCTCCATGGACTTCACAAAGTGGATCTTCATCTCGCCGATCTGCTCGCTCTTCAGATCTTCGCGCACGTTGACTTCGTTTTCGAACGGCAGAATCACCTCGCGCACGCCGCTGCGCTTGGCGGCCAGCACCTTCTCTTTGATGCCGCCGACCGGCAGCACCTGGCCGGTGAGCGTGATCTCGCCGGTCATCGCCAGGTTGGGGCGCACGCAGGCGGTCCGTCAGCATGGAGAGCAGCGCCGTCGCCATGGTGATGCCCGCCGAAGGTCCGTCTTTGGGGATGGCGCCGGCCGGCACGTGAATGTGAATGTCGCTGGTCTTGAACAGGTCCGGGTCGATGCCGTATCTGCGTGGCGTTGGCGCGCACCCAGGTGAGCGCGGCCTGCACGGATTCCTGCATCACCGGCCCCAGTTGGCCGGTCATGATCAGGCCCTTGCTGCCGCCGGGCATGCGCGCCGCCTTCGATGAACAGAACGTCGCCGCCCACCGGAGTCCACGCCAGGCCCACCGCCACGCCGGGGCGCCGCGTCCGCTCCGCCACTTCCGTGTCGGTGCGGAAACGCGGCGCGCCCAGGTCCTTCTCCACCAGGTCGCGGAGTGACGTCCATCAGCCCGTCGCGCGTTCCCTCGGCGATGCGCCGCGCCTGCTTGCGGCAGATCGTGCCGATTTCGCGCTCCAGATTGCGCACGCCGGCCTCGCGCGTATAGCGGCGCACGATGAAACGCACGGCCTCGTCGCTGAAGTGAATATCGGTCTCCGGCGTCCAGCCCGTTTTCCCGGGTCTGCCGCGGAATCAGGTAGCGGAAGGCGATGATCACCTTCTCCTGCTCGGTGTAGCCTTCCAGCGGAATGATCTCCATGCGGTCGCGCAGCGCGTCGGGCACCGGGATCGAGCACGTTGGCCGTGGTGATGAACAGGACCTTCGAGAGGTCGAACGGCACATCCAGGTAGTTGTCGCGGAAGGTGGAGTTCTGTTCCGGGTCGAGCACCTCGAGCAGCGCCGAGGCGGGGTCGCCGCGGAAATCGCGGCCCAGCTTGTCCACCTCGTCCAGCATGAAGACCGGGTCGTTGACGCCGGCGCGCCGCAGCGCCTGAATGATCTGGCCCGGCAGCGCGCCGATATAGGTGCGGCGATGGCCGCGGATCTCCGCCTCGTCGTGCATGCCGCCCATCGAGATGCGCGCGAACTTGCGGCCCAGGGCGCGCGCGATGGAGCGTGCCCAGCGAAGTCTTGCCCACGCCCGGAGGTCCCACGAAGCACAGGATCGGCCCCTTCAGCACCGGCCGCAGTTGCAGCACCGCCAGGTAATCCAGAATGCGGTCCTTGACCTTTTCCAGGTCGTAGTGATCTTCGTCCAGGATCTCGGCGGCGCGCTTCACGTCCACCTGCGAGCCCGAGGAGACGCTCCACGGGCAGCGCCGCCATCCACTCCAGGTAGGTGCGCGTGACGCCGTATTCGGGCGAGGCCGGCGACATGCGCGCCAGCCGGTTCAACTCGCGCATGGCCTCCGTCTTCACTTCTTCGGTCATGCCGGCGGCTTCCAGTTTCTCGCGCAGCTCGTCGATATCGCGCGTGCGTCGTCGCCCTCGCCGAGTTCCTTCTGGATGGCCTTCAACTGCTCGCGAAGGTAGAACTCGCGCTGGCTCTGGGAGAGCTGCCCCTGCACCTGCGACTGGATCCGGCCGCGCAATTCCAGCAGTTCCAGCTCGCGCGTCAGGTGGCGGTGGATCTCGTTCAGGCGCGCGCGGCCGTCCGGTCTGCTCGAGCAGCTGCTGGCGCTCGGTGGGGCTCAGCGACGGGCAGATTGCCGGCCACGAAATCGGCCAGCTTCCCGGGTTCGGGAATGCTGCTCGGCGGTGGCCGCCAGATCGTCGGAGAGATTCGGCGACGCCGGCACGATCTGCTGGAACAGGCTCACCACGTTCTGCCGCAGCGCTTCGACTTCGCGCGTGATTTCGGGCTCGACCTCCGGAATCCGCTCGACGCGGCGCGCAGAAACGGCTCGCGTGGCGGTGAACTCGCGCGTGCGAATGCGGTCAATGCCCTTCGCAAAACAGCAGCAGGTTGTCCTTGGGCACGCGGATGGCCTTGTGCATCACGCAGACGGTGCCGACCTGGTATAAGATCTTCCGGGCGGGCGTATCCACGCGCGGGTCGAGCTGCGAGACCACCGCCAGCGTGCGGTTCTCTCCCAGCGACTGCACCAGCGCCACCGAAGCTGGGCCGGCCCACGGTGATGGGCAGCATGGCGCCGGGGAAAATCACGGTGTCGCGCACCGTCAGGACCGGCAACTCTTCGAGAGCGGGCTCTGGGGCGTCTGGGACAATCGCCGGTACGGGAACTTCTTCGTCGGTGGGCATGGCTCTACCCCCAGTGTACTTAGGCCGCTTTGGGATAGCACCCCAGCACACGCAGAAAATCGGCCAATTCGCGCAGGTGATTCAGCGCGTTTTGCACGTTGGGTGTGTCCACCCTGCCCAGAAAGTCCACATAGAACAGGTACTCCCAAGGCTTTCCGCGCAGAGGCCGCGATTCGATCTTGGTCAGGCTGAGGTCGCGCAGGGCAAATAGCGCTGAGTGCGCGGAACAGCGCGCCCGGCATATTGCGCGTGCTGAACACCAGGGAGGTCTTCCAGTGGACGTTGGGACCGTCAGGCACCGGGTGGAGTCTGGCGAATTGCGGGGTGCGCAATAAAAAAAAACGCGTGAAATTCTGCCGGTCGCTTTCGATGGATTTTCGCAGAATGCGTGCGCCATAGATTTCCGCGGCCACCGTCGAAGCGATGCCGGCGGCGTCCGTAAGTCCTTCTTCCATAATCATTTTCACGCTTCCGGCGGTGTCGTAAAACGGAATTTGTTCGATCTGCGGGTTGCGCGCGAAGAAATCCAGGCACTGATTGAATGCGACCGGATGGGAAAATACGCGGCGAATTTTGGAAAATGGCACACCTTTCGGTGCGATCAAATTGTGGACAATGCGCACGCTGGTTTCGGCCACGATCGGCAATTCGAAATCCCACGCAGGTGGTCGTAATTCTCGTGGACCGATCCGGCCAGAGTATTTTCGATGGGGACTACGGCGCCGATTGCGCGACCTTCCTTCAGACTGCGAAACATGTCCTCGAAACACGCGCAGGGAAGAACTTCCGTATCGGCGCCAGCGAGTTTCCGGGCCGCCTCCTCGCTGAAAGCACCCCGCTCGCCCTGGAATGCGATGGCGCGCGGCGTTTGTTTTTTCGTGCTCACCGGATCCTTCCTTCCCAGCGGCGGGCCTGCGGGTCGGGCAGCCCGAGCAGGTCCAGAACGCGCTCGACGCTGTGATCCACCAGATCCATCACCGTATGCGGATTATGGTAAAAACCGGGAATTGGCGGCGCAATTATGGCGCCCATTTCGGCTAATGCCGTCATATTTCTCAGATGTCCGAGGTGCAACGGACTTTCGCGCACCATCAGAATCAGCTTTCGCCTCTCCTTCAGCATCACGTCGGCGGCTCGCACCATCAGGTTGGAACTGATGCCGCCGGCGATGGCCGACATGGTGTGAATGGAGCAGGGAGCGATCACCATGGCGTCGGTGGGATAGGAACCGCTGGCCAAGCGGCAACCGATATCCTCTACCGGGTAGTAGCAGTCGGCCAGGGGTTTGAGGTCGGTTACCGTTTTTCCGGTTTCTAAGAAAAGAGTTTTCTCTCCCGAGCGAGTAAGAATGAGGTGGATCTCTACGTCTTTGCGATTTCGCAGTCGCTCTAACAGCCGTACCCCGTAAATGGAGCCGCTCGCGCCCGAGATGCCAATGATAATTCTCAACTGGGTTGCTCCCTCAATTCTCACCGCTGTTCCGAACGCGGAACGAAAACCACCAAAATCTCTTGCTGCACCGGAGGCCGCGAGATACAATGCGTGGGGACTCCGGTAAGGCTCCCGTCCAGGGCGGGATGCGCTTGGCGTCGCTACAGCGAGGATCATAACATGGAGCGTGCCGGCGAGAAATTGAAGCGCGCCCGCGAACGGCTGAAGTTGACCTTTCGCGATGTGGAACAGGCCAGCCAGGAAGTGGCCGCACGGCGCGGGAGCGACGAATTCGCCATTGCCCTCAGCCGCCTTGCGGACATTGAAAACAAAGGGACGCTGCCCACAATATACAGGCTCTATACGCTGTGCGCGATCTACCGGTTGGATTTTGACGAGGTCCTGCTTTGGTACGGCGTTCCTCGCGACCAGGTCTCCGGGGACGCGGCCCACGTGCAACTGGATGCCACACACGAAATTCGACTGACTCCGGGCCGCAATGTCAGCATTCCGCAATCGCTCGATTGCGAGATCAATCTCGACCAGACGACATTTCTTAGTCAGCTTGTCCGCCGATGGGGCAAAATGCCGTTGGATTTTCTAAGTGGCCTGGATTTCAAGCGGTACCGTTACGGGTTCATCGGGTTGGAAGACTGGTCGATGTATCCTGTTTTGCAGCCGGGGTCGCTGGTTCTGATCGATGAAACCAAACGAAAAATAGTCAATAATGGATGGAGCAATGAGTTCGACCGCCCCATTTATTTCCTGGAACATCGCGACGGCTATCATCTTGCAGTTGGTGCAGCCTGGCGGGCGACTCTTTGATATTGCAACCCCATCCGGCGTCTCACGGGAGACCTTCCGTTTACCGGCATCCGACGGAAATCGAGGTTGTGGGTCAGGTAACCGGAGTAGCTATGCTTCTGGAATGGCGAAAGCGCCACCCCGCTCAAATTTAAGCAGTTCCAGGAGCGTTTCGAGATCGGTCAGATAGAGCTGGCGTTCCACATCGCGGGCTGTAGCGGGGACCAGTTTGCGGTAGGGAAGGGCATACCGTGGAGCTGAGCCGAACCTTAAATACTCATCCAGATCGCTCTTTTGCTCTTCGAGGCTGAATCCCAGCCATTGTTGGAACACCTGGTGATGGCAGTTGCAGAGACTGCGGTCGGCATCTTCCGTTCCCAGGCTCTGAGCCAAACCCTGATGGTAATAGCGGCCGGTGGCAGGATCGCGGAGCGAGGCGAGATAAACCAATCGTCCGAAAAGGGTTGGGATCTGGAGCAGGGTATTGCGCCACACATCCGTCCCCGGACCGCGCCACATCTGCGATTTCGTGGTGAAGTCGCCCAATGCTCGATCATCGGGTTCCCCAGGTACTACCACCACGAAGTACTGCCGGAACCCGCTCCCCTCCAGTATCTTAACACTGGCCGTGTATTTTTCAGGGAGATTCCGCACTTGGTCGCCGTTTCGACGGTGAGTTCACGTACCACCCAAATGACCTAGCACTTCGGTTCCGGGTACGTTCCAATTTCAGAATATTTTTAGGTATAACCCCCTACTACCGTACAGTCACGGCTAGTATAGTACCCAGTTGACTGCCGTACGTTAGTAGAAGAAAGGAACTTAAGAATCCATGAGAAAGCTCGTTCTGTTCGCGATTGTTGCAATGTCGTTCCTGGCAACTGCCCGAACGATTCAGCGCGATAATCCGTCGCCGACGTGCCATCCCTGCCCGTTTGTGCGTTAAGGCTTCAGTCGCAAATAACAATTGTCGGCGCGGCTGCCGGTGTTACAATCAAATCCGATGAGATTTTGAGAGATGCCCGGCACCGCGCTGATAATATTTCAAATCCTCTCGCTGGCCGGCTCGGCTCTGACTGCGGGAAAACTCTATCAGACCGGTCTGTACCGCAAGTATCGATTTTTCTTCCTTTACTTCCTATTTCGTATCCCCAATACCGCTTGGCCCCTGTTTATTCATTCGGACACAGAGCTTTACTTTCGCATTTGGGTCTGCACGGAACCCATTACCTGGCTTTTCCACACCGCCGTTGTCCTCGAACTGTATCGTCTGGTGTTGGAAAGACATAAAGGCTTATACACGCTGGGCCGTTGGGCCCTGTTTGTTGGGGTCGGCACGTCAATCATCATCTCCCTGGTCAGCCTGATTCCGCGAATGACACTGGCGATCACACAGCAGTCGAAAACGATGTTCTGGTATTTGGCGATGGAGCGCGGGTTCATGCTGGGGTTGGCTATCTTTCTCTTATTTATGATGGCGTTCCTGGTTTTGTATACGGTGCCCATCAGCGCCAACGTCAAGATCCACGCACGGCTCTACACCATATTCTTTGTCAGCAATTATCTGACGTGGCTGCTGCGGAGTCTTTTTGGTTATACGGCCGCTCCGCTGACTGACGGTGCCGCCCAACTGGTTTCGATGGCTTGCGTGTTTGGCTGGTTTTTCCTCCTGAGTCCCAAAGGTGAGGAACTCAATACCAGTGCTCCGGCCATCGGACCGGAACAAGAACGTCGGGTTTTGCAACATCTCGACGCATTAAATGCGACCCTCTTAAAAGTCTCCCGGAATTAAGGTAATAACTTTAGTTAATTTAGTACTTCCATTACCTCGCCTCCATTGCAATTTCCTCCCATTCAGACGTAATCTTATTTGAGACGAAAGTGTAGACGTAATGGATCTAGTGATTGCCATTTCAATCGTAACGGGGGCGGCGCTGATGCTTGCAGCGGTCCTGCTTATTCGAAGAGTCGCGGTTCCCGGTGGCAGTTTGCCGGTGACCGCCGAATGGATCGACGAGCTCTCCATTGAGCGATATCGCCCCATGATGCGCTTATTGGACGGTGGAGACCTCGAGTTCCTCCGTACCCAGCCTGGCTTCACGCCAAAGATGGTAACCAGGTTGCGCGTTCAGCGGTGCCAGATTTTCCGCGGTTACCTGCGCAGCCTGAGCGGCGATTTCGGCCGGGTTTGCGCAGCCATCAAACTGGTCATGTTGCAATCCAGGCACGACCGGCCGGATCTGGCCGGCGCATTGATGCGCCACCAGGTACTATTCATCGCGGGTGTGATGAACGTGCATTTCCGGCTTTTCCTGTATCGCTGGGGCCTGTGCGGTGTGGACGTCACCGAACTGGTCAAGCTTTTCGACATGATGCGCCTGGAACTGCGAACTCTGGTTCCTGCCGCCGTACCGATGGGCGCCTAGAAGATCGATCGGGCGGGACGGACCGCGGCAGTAGCGGGTCTGTCCTGCGTGCCGCCGGTGTGCGGCGTCACAGCTTCTTCAGTAGTTCCTTGGCTTCCTTGAACTGCGGAAACTGTTTTTCCGCTTCCCTGAATTCCTTCGTGTGCACGCAGCGGCGCATTCCGCTATGATCCACGGGAAACCGCAGATGCAGCATCTCGTGGAACATCACGTATTCCAGCGCCAGCAGCGGCGTTTCCTGCCGATCGAAAATCCGACTGATGATAATGGCGTTGTGCGACGGGTCGAAATGGCCCAGCATGCTGCCGGGAAGCTCCCGCGGCTCCAGCCCAATTGCGGGCGCCCCAGCAAGCCGTCGAAGATATTGCCGCGTTGAGGCGCTCGAAGATCTCCTCAAGATTGTGGTGCGCGCCCTGCGGTCCGGAAATGAACTTGCGGCCGCGAATCTGGCGAACCAGGTGCGCCTGGCGCCGCACGTCGCGACGGTTCAGGTAGAGCCGGTAGCGATGCGAGTAGATGCGGGACACCGGTTTGCGGTACAGTTTGCCCAACAGAATATGAGCCAGCGCCTCCAGCACGGGCGCGGGCGCGCCCTCCAGCAGATCCGAAATGCGCACGTGCAGTTGTCCCTGTTCCAGCCGGATGAAGCTGTCGGCGTTGGCGAAGCGGCAGAACTCCACGCGCAGTTCCGGAACCGCCGTCCGCGGCTTCAGTTCGCGAAATACCCGCGTGTAGATCTCCTCGGGCGTCTCGAAAAAGAGAGACGCCGGCAGGCCCTGCAAGTCGAGCGTCCCCTGAGCATCAGCCATTTCCTTCCAGCGTAGCCGCGAAAAGGCCGGCGCGCAATGCCTGGCGCTTGTACGATGGGTTACCCTGGAGCATTAAGGACAACAACATTGCCAAAGGCCAAAATCACAGCGCTCGGTTGCTATACCCCGCCGCGCGTACTTACCAATCAAGACCTCGAAAAGCTGGTAGAGACCAACGATCAGTGGATTGTGGAGCGCACCGGCATCCGCGAGCGCCACATCGCCGACCCGGAATGGCCACATCCGACATGGCCATCGAGGCCGCCAAATGCGCGCTGGCGCAGCGCGGCATCGACGGCCACCGAGGTGAGACGCCATCATCGTTTGCACGGTCACGCCGGACATGTTCTTTCCCGTCCACCGCCTGCCTGGTGCAGAACGGCATCGGAGCGCGCGGGGCCTGGGGATTCGACCTGATCGCGGCCTGCTCCGGATTCGTCTACGGGCTCACGACGGGAGCGCACCTGGTGGCGGCCGGCACGCACAAGAAGGTGCTGGTGATCGGCGCCGACACGATGAGCCGCATCATCGACTACACCGACCGCGCCACCTGCGTCCTGTTCGGCGACGGCGCGGGCGCGATGCTGATCGAGCCCACCGTGGATGGCGAGGACGCCGGGATATCATCGACTTCCTGGGCGAAATCGACGGTTCCGGCGGCGACTTCCTCAAGATGCCGGCCGGCGGCAGCCGCATGCCGGCGTCCCACGAGACCGTGGACAAGCGGCTGCATTACGTCCACCAGGAAGGCCAGCAGGTATTCAAGTACGCCGTGCGCAAGATGTACGAAGTCTGCCGCGACCTGCTGGAGCGCAACGGCCTGACGGGCGACGATGTGGCGGTGATGATTCCGCACCAGGCGAATCTGCGCATCATCAACGCCGCCGCCGACCGGCTGGGAATTGCCCTCCGAGCAAGGTGCTGATCAACATCGACCGCTACGGCAACACGACCGCCGGCACCATCCCGCTGGCCACGCGCGACGCGATCGACCAGGGCCGGCTGAAGAAGGGCGACCTGGTGCTCTTCGCCGCCGTCGGCGCGGGCTACACGGTGGGCGCGAGTCTGTGGCGCTGGGCGTACTGAGCGGCCGCCGCCCTACTTACTCAGCCTGACTCCCACGGGCTTCCCTCTGGGGACATCGTCAACCTGGAGGATCCCTCCGCCATCGGAATTGGCTTCGTACATTTCTTCGTCGTCTACTTCCACGCGATAGGTGCGTTTCGGCTCCAGGCCCACGATGAAGACCGCGTCTTCCTCCGCCAGAGTCATCTGGAACCGCAGAGTATTGGCTCCGAAGCAGACTACCGCCTCGCCGAAGGATACGGGCTTGTCAATCTGCCTGGGATTAATCACCGTAAGCTGGCCTTCGCTGAACCTCTGCATCACGCCATCGAAATAGCCGAACCACCAGGCCGAATCTTCCCAACTGGAGCGCACGTACAGGCGGCCGTAATCGGGGTTGTAGTAGATCAGCGGCACGTGATAATAGCTGAGGCCCGGCTGATAGGGATTGGCCCAGAGAAACTCGTAGGGCGCGCCCAGCGTGCCTCGCAGCATGAACTTATCGTGCATCAGCCAGCCCTGCAGCACCTGGGTCTCCGGCGCATTCACGTCGAAGGCGACCATGGCCAGATCGGCCACGCGGGAGAACGTGGCCAGTCTCAGGTCCGGCTCCGCCGAGGTGCGCTCGGCGCCGATATAGTAGTCGTTCTCCGGGCCGGGGAAGGCGGCAGGGTAGTAGCTCATCAGGTGTTCGATAGGGAAATCCTTGAAGAAGCTCGCGGCAGCTTCCCGCAGGTCCAGATTGGTGGTGTCGCGGACGGCGTGGAACATTTCCAACAGGGCGTACGCATCGTCGCGCGGAATCACGTCCCGCCCCTCCTTCAGCGCCGGGACGATTTTGCCGTTCCACCACTGCCGCACGGAGCGCTCCAGCTCTTTTTGCGGTACCTGCGGCACATCGTCGAACAGTGCCACCGCTGCCAGAACGCGGGAGCGTACGGCGGGGATGCTCTGGTCGGCGGCGGTGTCCGCCATCCGCTTTTGGATGCGCGCCGCGAGTGTGTGCTGCTGCGTCTCACTCATGGCGGGCAGGCACCAATCGTATACCAGGGCCAGTTGACGCAGGTCCGTGCCGCCGGTTCCCAGGGCCCATGCCACGGCTGCTTTGGCCGAGTCGCCGTTGCCGGACACCGGATAGTAAAGCGCATGGGCAAATCCCGGTTCGGGCATGGGCGCGTTGCCCGCAATCAAGCTCTCGAACTGCTGCCAGCGCATGCTGGAGCGCTCGCGTTCGCGTTTCAGCAGGCGCAGGCGCGCGGGACGGAGGAACAGGCGGGGATGGTCGGCAGAGACCACAAGGGGCTCATCCTGCTGTGCCCGGACGGCGGGCGAAACCAGGCAGACGGCCAGCAAAAACGGCACTAACGCAAAGCCACGGTGCATCCTCCACGATTGTGTCATAGGGACACACCGGCTGCCCAGCGCGCCACAACCCGAAACTGTAAGATCTGTACAAATCGGCTGATTCAAAATGAGTTGAAAGGATTGACACGTGGGTGTCCGATTGCTAATTATGGTTCTGAATTGGCGAAGTAAAACTTCAAACCTGCCCTCTGCTGCAACAGAGCAGGCGAAGAAGAGTGGGACGAAGAAGACAGCGTGCTTGCGGGAGCCGATGTTTGCAATAGTTTGTGCTCACTTTTCTTTTCTTGGCGGTTGCTGCAGAGGGGTTTTTTTGTCAAACGGTTTCGAACGATCTCTCCGGGGGTCGCGGTAGCGGTAGTTGTCTGGCTTTTCTGGTGAGGAAAATTAGGACGCGGACCTGACCAGGATCGAACCGATATAAGTTGCATCCAGACAGCCTGACGCCTGATCTCCAGCCCAACCTGGGCGAGCCGCATCGGAATTCTGTCCCGAAAGTCTGGGGGCGGGATCGATGCGGTTTTTCTTTTTTGGGGGGAGCTTTTAGAAGCTCAAGGTTCCGGTGCGCGGCTCTTCTTCGGCGTTGGGCAGATAGAGCGTCTTGCAGTGTTCGCAGCGGTAGACTTCGGCATCCGCTCCGAACTTCTGTTTGACTTCGTCGCCGAAGAAATACCAGCGCTTCAGATGGCCGGCACAGAGCTTGCCTTTTTCGTCCTTCTCGTTGCACGCGCGCATGCGAGGCGTACGCCGCTTGACCTTGGTGCCGTCGCTGAGGGTGCCCACCAGTTCCGAGACGGGCACGGGTTTATCGGAAACCGCATATTTCGGGTTCGCCATAAGGAGAATGACGAGTATATCAGGTGTTCGCGGCCCCTACTTCACCGGAAGGGAGATGGTTTGCCCGCCGGCCTGGGTTGGCGAGGTGGCTCCGCCAATCGCGATGGTGATCGGCTGGTTGCCCGCGGTGAGTCCGGTCGGCACCTGCACGTTGATTTGATAGAGACCAACGTATGGGGGCGTGAGGCCGCTGAATTGCACCGTGGCCGGCTTGCCGCCGATGGTCACCACGGGAGTGGTAGTCGTGGTGGCGAGGTTCGGACTACCGGGGGCACCGGCACCGTCAGCGGGTTGATTGTTTACCGGTCCCATACCGTTGGCGTAGAGCACGATGGAAGACCCCTGCGCCGCAGGGTTGGCCGCGGTGATGAGGCTGTAATCCGCATTATTCTGGGCGGTCGCGATGTTGCCCGTATTGACGTAGAGGGAGGGCGCATAGTTTGCCAGCGGCACCGTGACTACGTTTCCGTAGAGGACCTGGTCTACGGTCACCTTCACCTGCACCGAACTCTGACCCTCCAGCTCCCACGGCACCCAGACATTGACCTGACCCGGGCTCACATAGTAGACGTAACCGGGGACGCTGATTCCCTTGGACGGCACATCGAAGCTGACCGTCGTTCCATCTAGCGTGAGCGGCATCATGTTGCTTTGCACGAGATAGGTGGTGGGCAGATCGCCGCTGGTAGTGTTAGTCAGTTCGGCTGGATTCACCAGGTTGGTGCCGTAAATCGCTACCCACGAACCGGGTACGATCGGCTGCGTCCCGGTGATATTGTCCAGAACGGTTGACACATTGGGCGGCTGCATGATGGCGATGCCCGGCTGGGCCTGCAAAGCTCCCGCCGCACTCACGTTCACGTATGCAGTGGTTGTCGGGGCGGAGCCGAGAATCACCTCGGCATAGGCCACGCCGAAATTGTCGGTATTGCAGGTAATCGTGGTCGTGCCGGAGCAGGAAGGCTCGCCGGGCACATTTTGGAAGGTCACAGCGCCACGCGGCGAGACTGAAACGGTCATCGGCTGGCCTGCCAGGGGAGAGCCGTACGCGTCCGTTACCTGCATGGCGATGTAGCCCGCGTCCTGGCCGGCGATCCCTTCAAAGCTGTATCCCGCCAGTTGATAGGCGTTGTAAGCAGGGCTAGCACTGGTGTCAGGCACCAGGTAAAGGAACGGAATCTGCATATTCACGCTCCCGCCTTTCAGCGCCACGAATCCGGAATAAGCGCTGGCGGCGGGGACGGTTCCGGACAGTGTTACCGTCAAGGTAGCGGTGCCGCCGCCCGCCGCGATGGTGATGCTGGAAGGCGTTGCGGCCACGGTGGCGCCCGCGACGGGGGTCTGGGTCTGATTTACGGAGCAGCAACTCACGGTGGGCGTCAGGGTCACGGAGGCCGAGCCGATGTTGGTGAGGGTGATGCTTCTGGGTGATGGCAGCGATTTGACCACACCGAAAGAGATGGTGGCGGGCTCTGCCGTCACGGTCAAACCGATGGAGGCGCCGGCGTTCAACCGGCCGCCGCCGATCCACTCGGCGTCTACCGGATCGCCGAAATCATCGACCGTGACATCCTGCCCGGCGGCATTCACCAGCAGGGATTTGACCTGCGTTCCGCGCAGGTGCGGGTGCGCCTGCAACATGAGCGCGGCTGCGCCGGCCACCAGCGGCGTCGACGAAGCTGGTTCCGTTGGCGGAGACGAATCCGTTTTGCGTGTAGAGGTCGCCATTGGGGTCATAGCTTTGGCCAGCCATGTAAATACCGGCCGGGAAGGGCAAGTAGAAATTGCTGGGATCGGTGGCCAATCCAACGTCGGAGCCTCCGACGGCCACCATGTCCGGTTTCATCAATCCGTCGGGCGTCGGTCCCATCGAAGAATAACTGGCGAACTGATTGGCAGCCGCCGTCAGGCCCGCGCTGAAGTTGGAATTCGCATAGGAGACGAACGTCGCAATATCGGTCTCAGTGCCGGAAGCGTCGATGGTTACAGAGGCGCCCTCATTGGCGTCAATGTACGTCTGGCAGCGCGGAGCCCGCACTCTGCGCAATCATGACCACCGGACCGGGAAACGTATCCACACCCTCGGGACTGACGATGGCGCTCGCGTTATTGACAATCACGATGCCCATCGCTCCCGCGGCCTGTGCATGGGCGGCCTTGTCCGTGAAATAGCAGGTCGGTCCGCCCGCGACATTTCCGCGCTGGATCAGAACGAACTTATTACTCAGGCTACCAGCCGGTAGGGCACTGCACGCATAACCGTTGTCTCCGGTCGAGGTAACGTCCACCATAGGCGCTGTCCACGCAGGAAACACGGCGCCCGCGGCGTAACCCACGGGAAAGAAGGAATCACTGTCGTATGCCGGAATATTTTTGAGCGACGAAGCGGCGCCTGATGAAGCGACACTGACGCTGGGCGTCATCACGTGCGAATTCACAGTCGCTCCCACCGCGATCACGGACGGCGCGGTAGCCGGAGAAATAATGGAGTTGAAGGTAGGATATACGCCGTTGGTGTAGTAAGTGTCGGAGCCGCCATTGCCAGCGGCCGCGGTAACCACAACTCCCGCCTGCGCGGCCAGCTCAAAACTGGCCGCGAGAGGATCGCAGTAGTTGGGCTGCTGCCCGGAAGCCACAGCGGGCATTCCGCAATCCGCGCCCTGGCTCAGGGCGCCGGTTAGGGCGGGACCGCCATCGGAAATGCTGATCACGTCCATGCCGTCGCTGACGGCATCATTGAGCGCCTGAATCCAGACGGAGGTGGGGGGATAGTCGTTGACTCCTTGCGTACCCCAAATCTTGTAGCTGCCGAGGAAAGCCTTGGGAGCCATGCCGCTCATGGCCACTGCGGGAGCAGTCACCTGGTTGCCCGCCGCGGCGGAGGCGATGGCGGTGCCGTGCCCGGTGCGGTCGCGCGGCGAATAGTCGTCAGGCGAGGAATAAGCCGGGATATTGTTGGGGTCCTCGTAGGCCGACGCAATTTGGCGGACGTAACTGCGCGCCACGATCACCTTATTATTGGTGAAGGCGCAGTCTTCCGGGTGGCCCTGCGTGCATTTGGGAAAGCCCGCGGGCGGCGTGAGGGAAGGATCCTGGAACATGGGGTTGGTCTGATCGATGCCGGTATCGAGAATACCGATTTTGATTCCGGCGCCGGCGTTGGATTGACCGCCGACCGCCGTCCACGCCGCGGCCGCTCCCCCCGCCGCAGTGGCCTTATTCAGAAAACGCCTCTTTACCGGCGGCAAAAAACGCACGCCCGATACTCCCGAGAGTGCCTGCACTTCAGCGATGCGATCCGGGGTGGTGGCGATGAAGACGGCGTTCATCAGCGTGCTCACCGACCCGGTCACATGAATCTGCCGCGATTCCAGATCGCGCATCACAATTGCCTGGCGCGATTCGACCTGCTGGCGGTAGCCCGCGGCCGCGGCGGTCTCCAGCGACTGACGCGAGAATCGGGCGGTCACCGGCTGGTCCTGCAGGTAGACGATGTACTGATTCATTCTGCCTTGGGCAAAGGCAGGGAGGGAGCAAAAAAGAAATGCTAAGATGGCGCCGGCGAGCGCGTGCTGTCGCGTACGAAAAGACATGCCCATTCGACGGAGGATGGCCAACTCTGGTTTCTGCAATTTAACAGACATGCCATCTATGTTGTCACGGACGCGTGAGATACGCCACCAAAGGTGATTGCCGCCGGATAAACGAGCGAGGTAGATGGTCGTGTCTCTGCGCGCAGAATTGTCGCACAATGGAGTGATGGTCACCCTGGACACATTGCGCGCGGAACGGCGGGCGGAGATCCTCCGTCTCGCCGAGCAACGCGGCGCACACAGCCTGCGCGTGTTCGGCTCCGTGGCCCGCGGTGAAGCCACGGAGAACAGCGACCTCGATCTGCTGGTCGCCTGGCAACCTGGCCGGAGTCTGATGGATCATGCAGGGCTAGTCGAGGATCTCCAGGAGCTACTGGGGATGAAGGTCCATGTCGGGACCGAGAAGTCGCTTCACTGGTACGTCCGCGACAGGATCCTTCGTGAGGCTACACCGCTGTGAAAGATGATCGGTTGTATCTCCATCACATGCTGGAGCGCTCCGCAACGTCGAAGTGATCGGGGAGGCCGCGAAGCGAGTTTCGGCCGAAGCGCGGGGCCGTATGGCGCAACTGGACTGGAAGGCCATCCGCGGCATGCGCGATGTCCTCATCCACGATTGCATCGGGGTGGATCTGGATCAAGTCTGGAACGTTGCGTCTTCCAGGATACCGGAACTCAGATGAAACCGCGCCCTTGCCCGATGTTAGACTTTGTATTTCATGAGCAAAGCGACGCATTTGGAATGCAGTGTGTGTGGAACGCGGTTCGAAGCGGGGCAGGCGGCCAATCTATGCAGTTGCGGCGGCCCTCTTCTGGTGCGGTATGACCTGGACAAGATCCGGCATCGCTGGCTGCGGCGCGAAGTGCCGAACGGTCCGGCCAGCATGTGGCGGTACGCTCCGGTGCTGCCTCCCGCGGACGAGGCGATTGTCTCCCTGGGCGAGGGCTGGACGCCGCTGATCCGCACCAAACGGCTGGGCGCGCGCGTGGGCGCCGATTCGCTGTGGGTGAAGGATGAGGGGATGAACCCGACCGCATCCTTCAAGGCGCGCGGGCTTTCGTGCGCCATCTCCATGTGCGTGGAACTGGGCATTAAGAAGGTGGCGATTCCTTCGGCGGGCAACGCGGCCAGCGCGCTGGCGGCATATGCCGCGGCGGCGGGCCTGGAATCGTACATCTTTATGCCGCGCGATGTCCCGCAGGCCAATTACCTGGAGTGCAAGGCGTACGGCGCCAACGTCACTTTGGTGGACGGCCTGATCAGCGACTGCGGCAAGATCGTGGCCGAGCGCGGGCCGAAGGAGGGCTGGTTCGACATCAGCACGCTGAAGGAGCCCTACCGCATCGAAGGCAAGAAGACCATGGGCTACGAAGTGGCCGAGCAGATGGGGTGGGAACTGCCGGACGCCATCTTCTATCCCACCGGGGGCGGCGTGGGTCTGATCGGCATGTGGAAGGCCTTCGCGGAAATGGAAAAACTGGGCTGGATCGGCGGCAAGCGTCCCAAGATGATCTCGGTGCAGGCGGAAGGCTGCGCCCCTATCGTCAGGGCATTCGAGGAGAACGAGCCGCGCAGTAAGTTTTTCGAGAATGCCCACACGGTGGCCGCCGGACTGCGCGTGCCCAAAGCGCTGGGCGATTTCCTGGTGCTGCAAGGCGTTCGGGAAAGCGGCGGCGCGGCGGTGGCGGTGAGCGATGACGAGATGCTGGACTCCGCCATTGAACTGGCCAGCAACGAGGGCATCTACGCGGCTCCGGAAGGCGCGGCCTGCGTGGCGGCGCTGCGCAAGCTGTTGGCCTCCGGGCTGCTGAAGAGCAGCGACAAGATTGTGCTGTACAACACCGGCAGCGGTCTGAAGTATCCCGAGGCGTATTCCACGCGGTTCCCGCGCAGCGCGCCGGGCGAACAGGACAAGCTGGGCGGACTGATCACCCCGCGATGAAGGAGCTGGCCCTGCGCGCACTGGACCTGGTGGCGCGGCGCGGCGTCACCTATGCGGACGTGCGCGCGATTGAAACGCGGGAGCGCGACGTCAGCACCAAGAACGGCAAGGCGGGGCACGTTTCCAGCTCCGAATCCATGGGGCTGGGCATCCGGGTGCTGGCGCACGGCTGCTGGGGTTTCGCGGCCACCGACGACCTGACCGGCGCCGGAGTGGAAGCCGCGGCGGCCCTGGCGCTGGAAATCGCGCGCTCCGGCACCGCCGCCAAAAAGCGCGACATCCAACTGGCGCCCGAAGAGCGGTACGAGGCTACGTGGGTTTCGCCCATCCGCATCGATCCGTTTTCGATTCCGGTGGACCGCAACCTGGCGGTGCTGCTGGCGGTGGACGCGGAACTCCGCAGGAATCCAAAGATCAACATGGCGGAAGCCAGCATGCACTTCGAGCGCAAACGCCAGTTGTTCGCCTCCACGCTGGGCAGCGTCATCGACCAGACCCGCTACCAATCCGGGGCGGGCTTTTCGGCGCTGTGCTACCAGAATGACGAGATTCAGAAGCGCTCGTACCCCAATTCCTTCGGCGGCCAATATCAGTTGAAGGGCTACGAACTGGTGGAAGAACTGGACCTGCCGGCGCACGCGCCGCGCATCGCCGAGGAGACGGTGGCTCTGCACTTGGCCGATCAGTGTCCGGAAGGCCGTTTCGATTTGATTCTGGACAGCTCGCAACTGGGCCTGCAGATTCACGAATCGATCGGCCATCCGATCGAACTGGACCGCGTGCTGGGCAGCGAAGCCAACTACGCGGGGATGAGTTTTCTGACGCTCGACCAGCTTGATCGCCTGCGGTACGGATCGGAGATCGTGAACGTGGTGTGCGACGCGCGGCCGCAGCACGGTCCGGGCCTCGGCACCTTCGCTTTCGACGATGAAGGCGTTCCGGCGCAGGGCAACGACATCATCCGGGCCGGGCAGTTTGTGGGGTACATGACGTCGCGCGAGACGGCGGCGGCGGTGGGCGCGGCACGCTCCAACGGCTGCATGCGCGCCGACGGGTGGTCGCGGCTGCCGCTGATCCGCATGACCAACGTGAGCCTGCTGCCGGGCAGACAGACGCTCGATGAAGTGTTCGATGTGGAACACGGCATCTACATGGAGACCAACAAGAGCTGGTCCATCGACGACAAGCGGTACAACTTTCAGTTCGGCTGCGAGATCGGCTGGGAGATTCGCCGCGGCAAGCGGGTGCGCATGCTCAAGAACCCCAGTTATAGCGGCATTTCCACGGAGTTCTGGAACTCCTGCGCGGCCATTTCCGGGCCGGAGCATTGGACGCTTTGGGGCGTGCCGAATTGCGGCAAAGGGCAGCCGGAGCAGGTGATGGGAACGGGTCACGGCGCCAGCCCGTCGCGATTCCACGATATCAAGGTAGGGACCGCCTATGCGGGATAAGGCGGCGGCGGAACGCGTCTTCGAACAGGTACAGGCGGCGGCGCGGTCGCTCGGAGTCACCGAAGTGGAGGCCCTGATGGCATCCGGCAATCAGGCGCTGACGCGCTTCGCAGGCAATGCCATTTCACAGAATGTCGCCGAGCAAAGCACACTGGTTTCGGTGCGGCCGGTGATCGACGGGCGCACGGCGCGGGCTTCCACGAACCGGCTGGACGCCGATTCCATCCGCGACGTAGTGGCGCAGGCCGTGGCTTTGACTCGCCTGAGCGCGCCGGATCCGGACCTGCTTCCGTTGGCCGCTCCGGCGGAGTATGCCGTGGTGCGGCGCCATTTCGAAGCCACTGCCCGGGCTACGCCGGAGGAGCGCGCGCTGGCTGTATCGGAGGCGATCCGGGTGGTGGAAGATGCCGGCCAGACGGCCGCGGGTATCTACTCGACGGGCGATTCCACTTTCGCGCTGCTGAATTCGCGCGGCGTCCGGGCCTGGTACGAAGAGAGCCTGGCGCGATTCTCGATAACGGCCATGGCCGGGGACAGTTCCGGCTGGGCCAAGGCCAGCGCCTGCTACCACGGCGATCTGGATCCGCCGGTTTTGGCGCATGAGGCTGCGCGGAAAGCCGCGCAGTCCGCCGCCCCGCGCGAACTGCCCGCCGGACGTTACACCGTGATCCTGGAACCCGCGGCGGTGCTCGACCTGGTGGGTCAGATGTTCGGCGACTTCAGTGCCACGGCCATCCGCGATGGACGCAGTTTTCTGAACGACCGCATCGGCAGGAAGATCTTCGGCCACAACATTACCATCCGGGACGATGCCGGCCACCCGCTCCAGTCCGGCGCGCCGTTCGACGGGGAAGGCGTGGCCCGGCAGAGTCTCACCCTGGTAGAGCACGGCGTGGTGCGCGACATAGCATACTGCCGGCAGGCCGCGGCGCAGGCGGGCGTCGCCGCGACGGGTCACGGCTTTCCCCTGCCTAACGAGTATGGCGAGGCACCCGCGAATATTGTGATCGGCGGCGGGGATGTGCCGGTGGAGCGGATGATCGCCGGCACTGAGCGCGGCATCCTGGTGACCCGTCTGTGGTACATCCGGGAGGTGGACCCTTACGAGAAGATCTTCACGGGCATGACTCGGGATGGGACGTTTCTTGTGGAAGGCGGGCGGGTCACGGGCGGAGTCCGGAACTTCCGCTTCAATCAGAGCCTGATCGAGATGCTTTCTAATGTGGAGGCGCTCTCCGCGCCGGTGCGTGCGTCCGGCGAGGAATCCTTTGACATGGTGGCGCCTGCCATGAAAGTGAGTAACTTCAACTTCACGGAAGTGACACGGTTTTAGTGCCCGCTTCCAGTTCAATATGAAGTAGCGCCGCTGTTTTCAGGCCCCCGGTTGGATCGACACCGAATCCTACAACGTCGTCGCCAAAGTCCCCCGGCAGGAGCGACACCGGACGCCTTCTGCGTGATGCTGCACGGCTGAAGCAATCGTCTGAAGATCCGCCGCCACCCCACGATCCGCCGTCCACCGCCAACCTTCCCGCAGGTAAGACGCGACTATACCTCTGCACGAATCTTCAGATAAGCCGGGAACAAAAATATCGCCTGCCGGATCGCCGTCGCCGCTTCAGCCAGATGGCGACCATACCTGCGACTACGAATGCCACTGATCCAGGCTCCGGAACAGGATCAGTGTTGAATTCCACGGCGTAGCCAACGGGAAGTTCGCCGTAATATGTATCCAGTCCGGTCGAAAGATCGTTCCATGTCGGAGCGAGGGGGCAGCCTGAACCAAAGGAACACTTGCCTATGTATTGGATGTTATTTTCGTCCCCGTTTGTATCACTAGGTTCGCCAGTGGCCCAATCCGTGTAAGTGAAAGATTCGCTGGTTACCCAAGCGAAATCTGAACGAAGAGGACCGGTTCGATACCCACCAAGCCATGGGCCAAGGGCGCGATCGCCCCCATTCACGTCAATGTAATAGGCCGGGTTGTCGGCGAGGCTAAACACAAAATTGTTCTCGGCCGCCGAAGTGATGGACGCCAGGTAGCCCCCTATTGCGGTCGCCGCCGCCGATGCCGCACCCCAGGTGATGCCATCGGGGGCAGACACAATCTCGTAATAGTGCCCATTGCCGCCAGAGGCGACGGTCCACTGAATAGGGTTCGCGAGCATAATACTGGAGCAAAAACAAAACAGAAAAAGCCACTTCATTTAGAGGACTCCTGTGCTTTTTGAGTGCTAAAGCATTTGCAGTATTTAGGTTCTTTAACTACCTTATTACCTTAGGTCAACTAATAAACCATTGACCATACTGACTTCGGTCAGTAGTTCCATCCAACGGAACTGAGCCGACTCGACAAGAACGGTCTCCGGTCCGACCACGGCGCCTCGAACGCCGGCCCACGTCGCGGATCGCGCGCGGCTTTCGCGACTCATTCGACAAGCGGGTACGGACCACATTGCGCTCAACGGACCGGACGCCACGGCTGTCGGCCCGCTATTTGAGCGAACCGCAACGGCCGGCGTCGTAGATGCCCACATGGATGTTAGCGCGCGCAGGGCTGGACAGGTCGTCGTCACCAGCGCCTTCAGTTGCTGGTCGTATAGCTCCTTCCGTTAACCAACGGCGTACTGGTCGCCGGCGGCATCCTGTTGTATATTCCAAACGTCGAATGATCTCTACGAACGGTACTCCCGCGGCATCCGCCGGCCACGAATGCCGGCCAACGATTCCCGATCGCATCGAGGACCTGGGAATTCCGCGCTCTCTGGTGAGCGATCTGGTCCTGCGCTATCTCTGGATGCACGGCACCGGGTCTCTGCGCGTCTCTGAACGAGACCCTGAAGCTGTCGTTCCCGATCCTGGAAACCATGTTCCATCAGTTCCGGCAACAGCAGTTGCTGGAAGTGAAGGGGATGTTGGGCAACGACTACAGTTTCAGCCTGACCACGACGGGGCGGGCGCAGGCCACCGCGCGGTATGAAGTGTGCCAGTACGTGGGGCCGGCTCCGGTATCGATTCTGCAGTACCACGAAGTAGTCAAATCCCAGGCAGCCAAGATCAAACTCAGCCGCCAGAGCCTCCGGCAGGCGTTTGACGACCTGGTGCTGTCCGATAGTCTGCTGGACCAGTTAGGTCCGTCTCTCATCGGGCACCAGTCGCTGTTCCTGTACGGCGGCACCGGCAACGGCAAAACCAGCATCGCCGAGCGCATCCTGCGGATCTACCACGACACCGTGCTGGTGCCGTACGCCGTGGAAGTGGACGGTCACATCATCGCGCTGTTCGATCCGGTGGTGCATCGCGTGGCCACCAACAACGACGAAAGGCTGGACCCCCGCTGGGTGGTGTGCGAGCGCCCTTGTATCACCGTGGGCGGCGAACTTTCCGCCGCCATGCTGGAACTGCGGCTGGATGAGGCGACGCACGTCTTCATTTCGCCCTGCCAGATGAAGGCCAACAACGGCATTCTGGTGATCGACGATTTCGGCCGGCAGATGCTGGCGCCGCGCGACCTGCTCAACCGCTGGATCGTGCCGCTGGACCGCCGCAAGGACTACCTCACGCTGGCGTCGGGAATGAAGTTTGAGGCGCCTTTCGAGCTGATGGTGGTGTTCTCGACCAACCTCAACCCCACCGATTTGGCCGATGAGGCATTTCTGCGCCGCATTCAGACCAAGGTACTGGTGGAAGACATCAGCGCGGACGTTTTCGATCTGATCTACAACCGGGTGACGAGCGTGAACCAGGTACCGTCGGAACCAGGTTGCGCCGAGTATCTGCGGGAACGCTGCGCGGCGGCGGGAGCCAAGTATCTGCGCGCCTGTTATCCCAACGATATCTACAAACTGGTGAAGGCCATCAGCGAATACGAGGGCCGGTCGGTGCGGTTGAACCGGGCCAACATCGATCGCGCCGTGGGCCTGTATTTCGCGCGCCCCGAACCGGCCCGGTAAGAATGGTAAGGAACTTAACCAAAGGGAGTCTGGCAGGCCGGAACTCCGGCGCGCATACTGTGTTTGTCGCCAATGCAGGACGAATCCGCCACATTCCGTCAATATCTGCAAACGCTTCCCGATGAACTTCTGGCGAGCGTGACGGAGGACTATATCTGGCTGGCAGGCCTCGATTTTCGCGAGGAGACCGGCCGGGACGCGGAGTTTCGGAGGCGGCGTGAGTGTTGCTCTGAGGAATGCTCACGCCGGGGCGTCCGGCAACTTTATCGCGACACCGCGCCTACCGCAGGATGCTGTACAGGTTAGAAAAGTCGTCTGTCCAGGTGCGGAACCGGCTGTTTGGCCGCAAGAGCACGGCCTTGCGGTAAAGTTCCGGGTGGCGGTCCGCCGTGCTCCGGTCCATGACCAGCGTCCAGGAACAGGAGAAGCACAGGAAGTCGCTCTCCTCGCCTTGAAAATCGTAATACATCGCACTTTCCCGAAGGACGCCGCCGCCCGCGCCATCACCGGCGCCAGGTTCAGGTATGTGTTGGTGACGTTGACGGCGAGGATTCCGCCCGGCTTGAGGTGGCGGAAATAGATGGCGAAGGCTTCCCGGGTTACCAGGTGGACCGGCACCGAATCGCCCGAAAACGCGTCCATCACCAGGATGTCGAACTGCTGGCTGGATTCGGAATCCAGGCTCAGGCGGCCGTCTCCCAGGGCCACTTCCACTTTGGCCGGTGTATCGCGCAAATAAGTGAATTCGCGCTGCGCCGATCCGAGCACCAGCGGATTGATTTCGTAGATGCGGATGGTGTCGCCGGCCTTGCCGTAAGCAGCCAGGGTGCCGCATCCCAAGCCGAGGATGCCGATGCGACGGGGCGCTCCCTCCAGGGACCGCATGGCGCGTCCGATGCCGGATTCCGGGCAGAAATAGGTGACGGGACGGTAGCGATATTCTTCGCGCAGCATCTGTTCGCCGTGGTTGATGGAGCCGTGGATCAACGTCCGGTGAGCGTCCTCATCGGTGCGCGGGTCCCCTTCGTCGGAGACCCGCAGTTGGCCGTAGAAGTTGCGCTCCACCACTTTGTAACCGGCCACCATGGATCTTGCATCAGGTTGCCCAGAAAGTAGAGATAGCCGCCCAGGCCCGCCACCATGCACCGCAGCGGCGGCGTATTTCCGGAAGCGCGGCAGGCGCCACAGTTCGTTCTGCAAGGTGAGACAGGCCACCACCGCGCAGAGCGCCATCCCCAGGGGAAATTCGTAGTAAGCGTGGAACACGTTGGGCGCCACCAGGCCGACGAACAGGCCGCCAAATGCACCGCCCAGCGAAACCGTCACATAGAAACCGGTCAGGAAACGGGGATGCGGTTTCAGGCGTGCCAGTTCCCCGTGGCAGAACATGCAGCAAATGAACAACGCCAGTCCGAGTAGCGCAATCACCGGCCGGATGTGCATGGTTTTGGACCCGGACCACATACGGTACGCCATGAATCCGAGGGCGAGGGCCAGCAGCGGCATAAACAGGCCGCGCCGATAGAACCGGGCAGATTCGAAACACAGGATGAAGCTGAGCAGGTACAGGCTGAGCGGGAAAATCCAGAGGAACGGAATGGCCGCGACGTCCTGGGTCAGATGGTTGGTCACAGCCAGCAATAGCACGGATGCGCTGGCTGCCAGACCGAGCCACAGAAGGCGTACAGTCCACGCCGGCGCCGGCCCGGCGGACTCCGCGATGCCGGCAGGCGTCGCCAATTCCTGCCCCGACTGCGCACGCGCCCGCCAGGCGGTGACACCGCAAAGCGCCGCGAAGCAGATGTAGGCGCCCGACCAGGTCCACGCCTGGACGCGGGTGGACAAGTTCGGCTCGATCAGCAGCGGATAGCTTAGCAGCGCCAGCATGGAAGCGAAATTGGAGAGCGCAAAGAGCCGGTACGGCAGGCCGTCCCTATGATTGCCGGCGTACCACGCCTGCAACAGCGGACTGGTGGAAGAGAGCAGAAAATAGGGCAGCCCGACGGTGGCGCCCAGGAGTTCCAGGATGCGCAGCGACGGGTGCCCTACAGAGGCCATCCGCCACGCCGTACCGGGGATGATGGGTAACGCAGACAGGCTTGCCAGCAATACCGCGCAGTGGACGATGGCCTGCCGCCGCGCGGTCACTTTCTGATGCAGCCAGTGGGCGTAGAGGTATCCGAGCAGCAGCACCACCTGGAAGAACAACATACACATGCTCCACACCGCCGAGGAGCCCCCAAACCAGGGAAGGATGGCCTTAGCGACAATCGGCTGCACCGCAAACAGCAGAAATGCCGACAGGGAAATGGTCAACGCATAAAACAGCATGAAGTTGTTAATTCTATACGCTGGCGGAATGTCACGCCGCCGGCGCTGGTGTTCTAAGAAGACCGGAAACCTTATAAGCTGGAAGCTTCTTGGAAGACAATCGCCAACACGGCCTGGAGCGCGGCTTCGGACTCCTGCAGGCCACCGCGCTCAATATGAGCAACATGATCGGCGTGGGGCCGTTCATCACCATCCCGTTGATCATCGCATCGATGGGCGGCCCGCAGTGCATGCTGGGCTGGCTTCTGGGCGCGGTGCTGGCGCTGTGCGACGGGCTGGTGTGGAGCGAACTGGCCGCGGCCATGCCGGGCACCGGCGGCACGTACCTCTACCTGCGGGAGGCTTTTCGCAAGACGAATCTGCGAGACCTGCTGCCGTTCCTGTTCATCTGGCAATTCATTTTCAGCGGCCCGCTGGAGATCGCCTCGGGGTACATCGGTTTCTCGCAATATGTCGGGTATTTCTGGCGCGGCATGACTCCCGTGCAGGGACGGATGATCAGCATGGCGGTGGGAGCCGCGGTGATGGGTCTGCTGTACCGGCGGGTGACCGCGGTGGCACGCATGGCGGTGGTGCTTTGGGTGGGCGTGCTGGCGACGGTGCTGTGGATTATCGTGAGCGGCCTGGCTCATTTTCAAGCGCACACGGCGTTCGATTTTCCCCCTGGCGCCTTTACGTTTTCGACCGGTTTTTTCGCCGGGCTGGGCTCCGCCATGCTGATCGCCATGTACGATTTCATGGGCTATTACGATATCTGCTATGTGGGCGGGGAGGTGCGAAACCCGGCGCGGGTGATTCCTCGCTCGATCATTTATTCCGTTTTGGGCGTGGCCGCCATCTATACGCTGATGAATCTCAGCATCATCGGCGTGGTGCCGTGGCGCGAGGCGGCGAAGTCGCGATTCGTGGCCTCGCTGTTCATGGAGAAGCTGTATGGCGCGGGCGCGGCATCCGCCGTCACGGTGCTGGTGTTGTGGACGGCGTTTGCGTCCGTGTTCGCCCTGCTGCTGGGTTACAGCCGCATCCCGTACGCGGCGGCGGTAAACGGGCACTTCTTCGCGGCATTCGCGCGCCTGCACCCGCGCGGCAACTTTCCGCACGTATCGGTGCTGGTGATGGGCGCGCTGGCGATGGCCGCATCGCTGTGGAATCTGGACGCGGTGATTTCCGCGCTGCTCACCTCGCGGATTCTGGTGCAGTTTATCGGACAGGTGATCGCTTTACAGTATCTGCGCAAGCACCGGCCCGATATTCCCCGCCCCTTCCGCATGTGGCTGTATCCCGTCCCGAGTATCATCGCCTTTCTGGGATGGAGTTATATCTTCCTGACCTCCGGCTGGTGGTACATCGCATTCGGAGCGCTCACGCTAGTTGCCGGTGCGATGGCATACGCCATCTGGCGAGCGGTTGCCCATTCGACTCCGTGATTGCCCCGCCCTGCGACCCGCAGCTACCCCTTCGCGCCTTGGCCCACCGCGTCCAGCACCAGCTAATCTCCGACGAAGCATTTTCGGTAGTGGGTCAGTTTGGAAATCAGGGGCCTTGCCCCCAAAGCCGGAGGTGTGCTCTGACTCCGATTAGGCCGCATCCTTCCAAACGGACTCGTTACCGCGTCCGGTCAAGCATCAGCGGTATCCTTGGAAAGTCAAACCCAAGGAGAACAAATGACTATTGGGACGGGGATTCTATGTCAGAGCGGAATGATCTTCAGCGCAGGGTCTGTGAAGAAATAACCGTGTCAAACGCTCCCTCGCATCCATCGGATGTGCGACTTCAGTGCTGCGTTATGCGCTCCAGTTGGGTCAGTCTCTTCACGGTCGCGGTTTCCGATGCGCGTTCAGAGCCGCCCCTGCGTTCCACCTGAGTAACTTTCAGTTATCCACCGGCTTCGGTTCGATGTGATCGATCACCAGCACGCTCACCGGGCGCTTGGTCTGTTCTAACTTCAGCCCAAGCTCTCTGGATATTGCGTCGGAGAGAGAAAGCGCTCCGGTGGGATCCGATGCCACGTTAGCGTTGGCGTCCGCGGGCGGCGGAGCGCCACCCTCCGGAGCGCGGCCCTGAAGCTGCCCCGCAGAGCTGAAGCTGAGAGTGAAATCCCATGACCCGGCGAGGCCGGTGTTGTCCAGAACCGGCGAGTGTATGTAGCCGGGCGCCAGCGATTGCAGCATGCCGGCGAACCGCGTCATGGTCATGTTCTGGCAATTGAGCAGCCGGCCCAGAATCGGGTGTGAGTCCCTGATGTCCCTCTGGTCTGCTCCCGGACCCTCGGCGCACCGGATGCGGCCATTCGGATCTGCCGGCTTCATCTTCGGCTTTACCGCCACCAGCGTATAGGCATTGACCGGCCGTTCCTCCATGTGCGTCTGAAGCTTGAAGCGCTCCACCAGCAGGTTCTTGATCATCAGAATCAGCGTATCGATATCGATGGGCGGCCCATTCTGTCCGTTCACCAGCGCGGTGGACGGAGCCTTGGCAATAATGCTGATCTTCTCGTCGCTGAGCCACTTCGGCGCGCCGACGATCATGTCGTCGCTGAGCTGCCAGAGTTGTTCCATGATGAATTTCAGGTCAAACCCTTCGATATCGACCCGTCCTCCGGGCTGGATCTGAAACCTGCGATTCTGGATGTCCGGCGGCGTGAGTTTGACTTCGGCGACTTCGAACTCGGTGGGCGCGGCAACGCCCGGAAGGATGGTCGCGATATCGGCTACATTCTGCGTGGGCTTCTGGTCGACACTCTCGACGACCACCACGGGCAGCGGCGCTTTCGCGAGTTCCAGTTTCAGGCCAAGCTGCTTATCGACCGCGTCGAAAATGGAAATGCCATCTGCTCCGGCGGCTGCCAACTGGCCGCGTCCGGTCCATTTGAGGTCGAAATCGTAAGTTCCCTTCAGGCCGGTCGAATCGACAACCGGCTGCCGCAGATATCCTCCGGCCATGTCGTGCAGATTCTCAGCGATCTCCGGCGCAGTCAGCCCATGGCAGGCAACTTCGATCGGGGCGGTAGGAGGGGCGCCCTGAGGCCTCGGCTTTGCCCTGGCATCCGTGCTGCGCCGCGGGGTCCGCATCCTTGAGCTGCGGGTGCTTGCTCGCCGTCATAATATACGCGGGCATGGGCCTGCTGTCCGTGTGAGCCACCAGGTGGAAGCGCTCCGCCAGCAGCGCCTGGAGCATGGCCTTTTGCGGTCGGGAGTCACTTTCCGGCGGTCCGGGGACGCCGGCAGCTTGGCGGTGATATCGAAACGGTCCATTTCCAGCCAGTTCGGGCCGCCGTACACCTTGTCGGAGTCGACTCCATAGGCGGCGCCGATCAGATCCACCATGGTGGCGGTTCTGATTTCATACCTGCCGGCGCGCGTTTGCGGGCCTCGCATGAATAAGTTGAAATTATTATCGGAGTGCGGGCTTACGTGAACGTCCGCCGCCTCGAATTTTTCAGCGGGTTGACTGAATGCCCCGCCCGATAAGAGCGTGGCGCACGCGATGCACAAGAATGCCTTCATTTCCCCTCCAACCGGGCTTCTCGGCGTTAAAGGCTTCGACGCGGAAACCGCGAATTTGTTCCCTTACGTTCTGAAAATAGCCACCCGGCTATGTTGCAGTTGTTACGCGCAGGCGCGCTATCACTTATAATCCGAATTAAGGACCCACTCATCTCATGGCGCTGTTCAAAACCCGCAGCGCCGCCGTATATGGCATCGATGCTCACCTGATCGATGTCGAAGTCGACATGTTCTCGTCAGGCTCGGCGCGCGACTCCGTCATGGTCGGCATGCCCGACACCGCCGTCCGCGAGAGCCGCGAGCGCATCAAGAGCGCGCTCATCAACTCCGGATTCGGCTATCCCAACAAGCGAATCACCATCAACCTGGCGCCGGCCAACGTGCGCAAGGAAGGCGCGGGCTTCGATCTGCCGATGGCGCTCGGCATCCTGGGCGCGATGGGCGTGATCGAAAAGCTCGACCAGCACCTGCTGATTGGCGAACTCTCGCTGGATGGCGCCATCCGTCCGGTTCGCGGCGCGCTCTCGGTGGCCATTTGCGCGCGTGAACACGGGATCCCCAGCATCATTGTTCCCGTGGAGAATGCGGCCGAAGCGGCGGTGGTGGAGGACGTCCAGGTGTACGGCGCGCGCAGCCTGGCGGAAGTCGTGGCCATGATCACCCGGCCCGACGATTTCGAACCGGCCGCGCCGCGAACCAACGGGCATCAGGCGCAAGCGCCCGCACCGCTGGACTTTCGCGACGTGCGCGGCCAGGCCACCGCCAAGCGGGCTCTGGAAGTTGCCGCCGCCGGCGCCCACAACGTCCTGATGATTGGCCCTCCGGGGTCCGGCAAGACGATGCTTTCGAAACGATTCGCCGGCATTCTGCCGCCGCTGACCTTCGATGAGGCCATCGAGACCACCAAGATCCACAGCATCGCCGGCCTGCTGCGCGGCGGCGAAGGGCTCATGACGGAGCGTCCTTTTCGCGCCCCGCATCACACCATCTCCGACGCCGGGTTGATCGGCGGCGGAACGGGCATGCCGCGCCCCGGCGAAGTCAGCCTGGCCCACAACGGCGTGCTGTTTCTGGACGAATTCCCGGAGTTTCCCGCGCGATGTGCTGGAACTGCTCCGCCAGCCGCTGGAGGACGGGTCCGTCACCATCGCACGCGCCAACATGACGCTGCGCTTCCCTTCGACGCTGATGCTGGTCGCGGCGATGAATCCGTGCCGCTGCGGATTCCTGGGCGATGCCACCAGGGAATGCCGCTGCACGCCGGGGCAGATTCAGCAGTACCTCGGCAAGATCAGCGGGCCGCTGCTGGATCGCATCGATATCCACGTGGAGGTGCCGGCGGTGCCCTACCAGGAACTGCGCGGCAATACGACCAGCGAATCTTCCGCCGAGATCCGCGCCCGCGTGGCGGCTGCGCGGGCCGTGCAGCAGGCGCGAGGCTATTACAATTCGCGCATCCCCGCCCGCGCCATCCGCAAAATCTGCGCCCTGGACGATGCCGGCGAGCGCACGCTGGAAATGGCGGTCCGGCGGCTGGGCCTTTCGGCACGGGCGCACGACCGGATCCTGAAGGTGGCGCGCACCATCGCGGACATTGGCGGATCGGAGGCCGTGCTGGCCAAGCACGTGGCCGAAGCAGTGCAGTACCGCAGCATGGACCGGAATTACTGGAACTGAACGGGTGTGCGGACAGCGCCGCTCAGTCCGACACAAGGGAATGTCTGGCCAGGGAAATGAAATGAACGTACCCTCGTTTCAACCTTGCGGGAAACGATATGCAACGTCCGCCGTTGTGCCACGTGGGTGCCCGTCTATTTCGGGCGCTCCGCGATGTGGAGCCTGCGGACCTCGTTATTCTTTACGGGACCTTAACGACCTTGCGGAACATAAACACAGGAATATCATGATTCGCTCACCCGGTCAAGACATGCCTCTAAACAATTGTAGCCATGGTACTTAGTTTTACAGCCAAGTCTCTGGAAGCTGCCACATAATTGAAATCTCGTGATCGAGCGGAGGGTTCCACACCTCGAGCGTACACCGGTTGAGGTCTTTATCATACATGAATTTGTACTGTAAGTTCTCCAGAGCGATTTCAGCGCCAAGATGAATAACCCGAACGTTCGGGCTCGCGGGGAACCGTTTGGGTATCGTCGGGAAGTTCACCTCCATCCGAAGCACCCCGGCCGGGTCGGTTATAATGACCGAAGTGGACTCCTCGGCGCTACCCGACGTATACATTTTGCTGTATTCCTTCACTGACATTGCGGTTCCATCCTTGATCACGTAGGAATATGCGATCTTGATGGGCGGGCTTTCGAAAGAGATCGGCTTTTTCAACTTCCATGTCCCTTCGCAGAGATGGTCCTGATCGAGTGTTAGCTGCAAATCTGCATCAGGCGTGTCCGGCGTCACGTGGAGAATCTTCGCCCCCGCTGCGCTGGCTGCGATGCGAAACTCCAGTGTGTTGATCTGCTTACCGGGCTGAGCGACGCGAATATTAGATTTCACCAGACGTTCGGCCAGCATGCCACCACTATCGAGGGTCGAAACGGTGCTCACACTTTCCACTCTATAGCCGAGCGGGGCCACGCGATACAGAGGAAAATGTTTCGCCTCGGCCCGTCGGAATTTACCATTCTGGTCCGCCGTGGCAAGGTGCACGCTAAGCCGGCTATTGCTTGGATCGATCGTAATCAGATTGAAGTTATTCCCGAAACCCTGCTGATCCTGCAAGAACACACAAGTGGCCGTTCCCGCCCCGATCACGGTAAGAACGCTTGAATCAGACCGGTAGCGCGGATGCTGATGTGGGACGTGTTTGTGGCCGTGCAGAACCACCTGGAACTCCGATTCGTCCAACAACTCCAGCATGTCGCCTGCATCTAGCAGTTGCATGAAGCGCTCGCTCTTTGGCGAAGTCCCGATGATCGGGACACAATGATGGTGCACAACCGCGATTTTGACGTAGGAATGGTACTGTTCCCCGAGTTGCTCGCGCAGTCGCTTGATCTCGGTTCGGAGCCACTGCCGCTGCGCGCTACCAATTTCTCCCTCGGCGAGAGGAGCTCGATCACGCAGCGTAGAATCCAGGCACGCAAAAATCAGTCGCAAGGTCGCATCGTGACGGACAAAATGGAACGTTCTGTTCTCTACGTCGTTTTCGCCATAAAGTGTGGAAAGAAATCCCCTGTAGTTTCTCAGCCGCTCGCGATCGTCGGGGTGTCTTCGGGGAAAGAAGCCCACATCGTGGTTGCCAGCAACCACAATCAGTCTACGAGTGAAATCAAATCCGGCTTCTGTGAAAATCGTCCGCAGGTACGCGGCGGCCCTTTCAAAGGTCCTCGTGCGCGACTTGTTGACGATGTCTCCAGAAACGACAACATAATCCGGTTTGGTCTCGCGAATCGCCTCAATCAGTCCGGCGGTGACTCTCTTATCGACAAACTTCCACCAGGGGCGGCGTGCAACAATTGCCCGAGGAAGCCAGTCGTCCCCCAAATGGAGATCGGACATATGCAGCAGCGTTATCGACATTGGCTGCTCAGTATAACAAGAACGGACTAGGTAAACCGACCTGTTCCAATCCTTCAAATCCTCCGCCCATACCCATCGTTGATATAGATCGACGGTTTACTATTGACTATTCCGCTTCTGAAAGCCTGTCGCAATGGCTCCCCGGCACTCCAGCTTCATTTTCAGTCAGTTGATATCCGCACGCATGCCGCTGCGGATTCCTGGGCGATGCCATCAGGGAATGCCGCTGCACTCCGGGGCAGATTCAGCAATACCTCGGCAAGATCAGCGGGCCGCTGCTGGATCGCATCGATATCCACGTGGAGGTGCCGGCGGTACCCTACCAGGAACTGCGCGGCAATACGACCAGCGAATCTTCCGCCGTGATCCGCGCCCGCGTGGCGGCTGCGCGGGCGGTGCAGCAGGCGCGAGGCTATTACAATTCGCGCATCCCCGCCCGCGCCATCCGCAAAATCTGCCCGCTGGACGATGCCGGCGAGCGCACTCTGGAGATGGCGGTCCGGCGGCTGGGCCTTTCGGCACGGGCGCACGACCGGATTCTGAAGGTGGCGCGCACCATCGCGGACATTGGCGGATCGGAGGCCGTGCTGGCCAAGCACGTGGCCGAAGCAGTGCAGTACCGCAGCATGGACCGGAACTACTGGAACTGACGCGCGCCCGGGTAGCGGCTGCGGTACGCTGGTGCTCAATAGGAGACAAGCTCGATGCGTACCCTGCTTATCCTCTTGCTGAGTTGTTGCGCCCTCTACGCGGACGATCCATTGGCGTTTGAAGTGGCGTCGGTGAAGCCGTCGGTGAAGCCCCAGCCCGGGAGCCGGGGGTGGACGACGATGAGGATGGACGGCGGTCCGGGCACGCCCGATCCGACGCGGATCGATTACCAGAACGTGAACATGAGCTCTCTGATCACGCGGGCTTACGATCTGAATTTCTGGGAGCTATCGGCTCCGGACTGGATCGTGATTGAGAACTTCGATATTACGGCGAAAGTCCCGGCGGGAGCGACAAAGGAACAGTTCCGGACGATGCTGCAGAATCTGCTGGCGGAGCGGTTCAAATTACAGGTGCATCGCGAGACCCGGGAAGTGGCGATGTACTCGTTGACCGCCGGAAAGAATGGATCGAAACTCAAGCCGCACGTGGAGACGCCGCCGGTGCCGGGGGAAGACAAGTCTGAACCGGGACCCCTGAAAAGGGATGCGGAAGGGTACCCGATTCTGACCCATGGCACGACCATGGCGTGGACGAATGGTAAGGCGCGATTGCAGGGTTTCGACAAGGATATGGCCTGGCTCGCCGGGCAACTCTCCGGCCAACTGGGCGGGCCGCTTCGAGACGATACCGGCTTGCGGGGTCGCTATCGATTTCGAGCTGTACTGGGCGGCGCGGCAGGGCGACGATGGCAGTCCGGATCTGCCGGCGGCGGTGGCGCAGCAACTCGGCTTGAAACTGGAGAAGAAGAACGGGCCGCTCGAAATCCTGGTCGTGGATCGCCTGGAGCGAATTCCCATAGGCAACTGAGGTACTGTTAGCCCGCGGCCCCGCTGGAACGGGCGAGAAGCATCTCTTTCAAGGCGCGCCGGTCCACTTTGCCGGTCAGGCCCTTGGGCAATTCCGGCAGAAACAGAATGCGCTCCGGCGTCTTGTAGTCGGCAAGTCGCTCGCGGGTGAATTCGCGGATCTCCTGCTCGTCGCCGGCCGCTTCAGTGCGGCGCAGGGCCACGAAGGCCACCACCACTTCGCCGTAGACCGGGTCGGGCCGGCCCACCACGCCGGCTTCGCGCACCGCCGGGTGCTGGTAGATGGCGGCTTCCACTTCCTGCGGCGAAATGTTGGAGCCGGCGCGTACGATGATCTGTTTGGCCCGGCCCTGAAACCACAGATGGCCTTCGGCGTCGCGACGCGCCAGGTCGCCGGTGTGAACCCATCCGTCTCGCAAGAGATCGGCGGTGGTCTCCGGATCGTTCCAATACCTCCGGCAGGCGATCGGACTGCGCAGCACCACTTCGCCGGTCTCTCCTTCGGGCACGTCTCTGCCGGCCGGGTCCACGATTCGCACCTGCACGATGGAAAGCGGAATCCCCATGGAGCCTTCCCGGATAGAGTGCTTGGGATTGACCGCGATAAAGCCGCCCTCGGTCATGCCGTAGAATTCCTGGAGCGGTATCCCGAACAGTTCCTGGAACCGGCTTTGGAGACTGTGGGGAACCGCATCGCCGCCCACCAGAACGGTATCCAGCGAACGCACATCGCGCGGCTTCCGGGATTGCTCTTCCACAATGAACTGCAACAGCGCCGGCAGGGAGACGGTGTAGGTGCAGCGGTAGCGTTCGATGGCGTCGAGGATCGCCGCCGGATCGAAGCCCGGCAACAGCACGATGGCGGCGCCGCAATAGACGGTGGCCACCACCATGGCCAGCGCGGCGACGTGCATCATCGGCGTGGTACACAGCCCGATTTCGCCGCGGCCTACCAATTCGGTCTGCATATAGCGGCAGCATTCCAGGAAAGCGCCGTGCGAGCACTCCACCCCTTTCGGCCGCGCCGTGGTGCCGGAAGTATACATAATGACCGCGGTCTGCCCGGGGTCGATCTCTGGCAGTGCGGCGTCCGGCGCTTCCCCTGGGATGGCGCTTACGACGGTGCGCATTGAGGGGCAAAGCGCGGCCGCAGACTCGGCCATTGGAGCTAGTGCCGGCGCGCTAAAGCAGAGGGCGGCCCCGGAGTTCTGGAAGACATAAGCGATCTCCGGAACCTTCAGGCGAAGATTGACCGGCACGGCGATGATGCCGGATAGGAACGCCGCGAAGTAGAGCTGCGCGGCTTCCAGGGAGTTGTGCCAGTGAATCGCGATACGGTCGCCGGGTCGCAGTCCCTGGTGCAGGAGCCAGCGGGCCAGCCGTGTGGCGGAGTTGTCGAGTTGTGCATACGTGACCTTCGCGCCCGGCGTAAACAGGACCGTCTTGTCCGGATGTCCGGCTGCCTTCACGCGCAGCATCGCGCCCATCGTCATGGAATCCCCTCCCCTTTTACTCACCATCATCTGTGTGAAACAGGTTATCGTAAACTGCCACCTGGGGGAACAAACCGGCCCCGGCGTGCGTTGTGTTTGTATTGAGGAGCGACCGTTGCATTTTTTCTGGCAGGACCTTCGCTACGGCCTCCGGACCCTGCTGCGGAATCCGGGATTTTGCGCGGTGGCCGTTCTGGCACTCGCCCTGGGAATAGGACCCAACACCGCCATCTTCACCATGGTCAACGCGGTGCTGCTCAAGCCGCTGCCCGTTCCCGAGCCGGGCCGCGTGGTGATGATCTGGGGGACCAGGCTCCAATCGGGATTCGATCAATTGCCGGTGAGCGGCGCCGACTACCTGGCCTGGAAGAAGCAGGCCACCTCGTTCGACGTGATGGCGGCCGCGTTTGCGATACCGGAATATGGTTTGAACGTGAGCGGCGCGGGCGAGCCGGAGCGCGTTCCGGCCGCTTTAGCGTCCAAAGAGTTTCTTCCCGCGCTGGGCATCGGGCCCATTGCCGGCAGAAATTTCTCCGCGGACGAAGACCGCCCCGGCGGCCCGCCCGCGGTGTTGATCAGCAACTCGTTCTGGCAGCGCCGTTTTCATTCCGATCCTGCGGCGGTGGGACGCACCTTGACGGTAGACGGCGTGCCACGCACGGTGGTGGGGGTGGTGCCGCACGAACTCGGGGAGATGATCGCCGCTGACCTGTGGCTGCCCACCGCCATCGATCCGAATACGCCGAACCGCGGCAACCATATGTACGGAATCGTGGCGCTTCTGAAAAAGGGGGTCACGCCGGCGCAGGCACGCGCCGAGATGACAGTGATCGCGCAACGCCTGGAGCGGGCCTATCCGGCCACCAACACCGGTTGGGGAATCACACTTTCGCCGCTTTCGGAGATGTTTACGGGCCGGATCCGCCCGGTGCTGATTATCCTGCTCGGCGCGGTCGGACTGCTGCTGCTGATCGCCTGCGCGAACCTGGCCAACCTGCTGCTGGCGCGCGCCTCCGCCCGTCAAAAGGAGATTGCGGTGCGCGCCGCACTGGGGGCGGGCAGGGGCCGTATTGTCCGGCAACTGCTCACGGAAAGCATGGTGCTGGCGCTGGCGGGCGGACTGCTGGGGCTGGTGCTGGCTGTGTGGAGCGTGCACGCGGTGCGGGGCGTAGTGCCGGAGATGTTTCCCCTGCTGCAGCACATGGGCGTGGACCTGCCCGTGCTGGCCTTCACCTTCGGGCTCTCGATCCTGACGGGCCTGCTGTTTGGACTGGTCCCGGCGTGGAGGTCTTCGCGTACAGACTTGAATACGACGCTCAAGGAGGCGGGCGGCAGGTCGGAGAGCGCGGGCGGATCGCACCGTTTCGGCGGCGCTATGCTGGCGTTCGAGGTGGCGCTGGCGGTGCTGCTTTCGGTCAGCGCGGGGCTCTTGTTGCGCAGTTTCGCGCGCGTGGTTGCGGTGGACCCCGGGGTGCGGGTCTCTCACGTTCTGACGATGGCCGTGACCCTGCCTGACGCCAAGTACGATACGGCGGTGAAGCGAGCGAACTTCTATAAGGACCTGATGGAACGCCTGGGAGCCCTGCCCGGCGTCCGTTCCGCCGGCGCGGTGATGTTTCTGCCGCTGCGAGTCTCTGTACTTTCTTTTCGTATTGGCGTGAACGGCTTTCAGATTGAAGGCCGGCGGCCGGTGCCACAAGGCCAGGAGACATCGGCGGACTACCGCATCGCCACGCCGGGATACTTCCCGACGATGGGAATCGCCTTACGCCAGGGACGCCTGTTCGATGCGCATGACGGCGCCGGCGCGAAGTCCGTAGCGCTGATCAACGAGGCCATGGTTCGCCAGCACTTTCCGCGGGAGAATCCCCTTGGCCGGCGCATCTCCGCAGGCGGCGCGCCCATGGAAATCGTCGGAGTGGTGGCGGACGCCAAACTGTACAGCCTGGACTCCCCCATCGAACCGGCGATCTATGTGCCTCACACACAGCACGCCGGCGAATCGATGGGACTGGCGATTCACACAGTCGGCGATCCGGAAGCCATGACCGCGGCGGTGCGCCGCGAAATCCGGAAACTCGACCCCGAACAGCCCATATCCCGGGTTCTCACCATGGAACAGCGGCTCTCGGACTCGCTGATGCTGCGGCGTGTCTCCATGCTGATGCTGAGCGTTTTTGCCGCCCTGGCCCTGACCCTGGCCGCCGTCGGCATTTACGGCCTCACGGCGTACTCGGTCAGCCGCCGGACGCACGAAATCGGACTGCGCGTGGCGTTGGGCGCCAGCCGGACCCAGGTTCTGCGACTGGTGGTGGCGCGCGGGTTGGTGTCCTCCCTGATCGGCGCGGGGATCGGCCTCGCCGCCGCGTTTGTGTTGACCCGCGCGCTGTCCGGAATGCTCTACGGCGTTACGGCCACGGACCCGCTGGTTTTTGCCGGCGTGCCCGTGCTCCTGGTCGGCGTCTCGGTGACGGCCAGTTACGTCCCCGCGCGCAAGGCCACGCGCATCGATCCGCTGGTGGCGCTGCGGTACGAATAATTGAGTGTATTGGAACTTTTTGGCTGCCGGCGACATTACACCCGTAGAAGCCATGCCGAGCGACGAAGCTTTGATGCTGGAGTTTCAAGCGGGATCGCGGGGAGCGTTCGATGAGTTGTTCGCCCGCTACCGCCAGCCCCTCTTTGGATACTTCCGGCGTCGCCTGGCCAGCCGGGAGCGGGCCGAAGAGCTGACCCAGGAGACATTTCTGGCCGTGCTGCGCGCCAGCCAGCGATACCAGCCGCGCGCCTTGGTGCGGACATATTTATACGGAATCGCCATACGCTTGCTGGCCGCCGAGCGCCGCCGGATGGCTGCCGTGGACGCCCCGGACGATCCGCCATGCGGCCCGCGCAGCGACGAAACGCTGTGGGTGCGGCAGGCGTTGGGGCGTCTGAATCCGGTGGAACGCGAAATTCTGATGCTGCGCGAGTACGAGCAGCTCAGCTATGCCGAAATCGCCGATCTGCTGCGGCTTCCACTGAATACCGTGCGCACACGGCTGTTCCGCGCCCGTATGGCCCTGAAAGTCGCTCTGGAGGCGCGAAAGCCATGAGGCGTGAGATGCACTCGATCGAACCCGAAGAACTGATGGCCTACCTGGATGGCGAGCTGGCGGAGGCGCGCGCCGCGGATACTGCCCGCCACCTGGCGCACTGCCGCGACTGCCAGACGGCCGCGGCCGAAATGCAAAGCGTTTCCCGCACGCTGCTCGACTGGGAGATCGAGGAAGCCGGGCCAGGCGTTGCGAGCGCTGTGAACGCGGCGGCCCTTCCCGAGCCTCCCCGCCCGGCGTGGAAAAGCCGGATGCCGTGGGTCCTGGCGATGGCGGCCGCGTTGATCGGGGCGATGGTGCTGGTGCGCGTTCAGGGCACGCATCCGGTGACCGGGGCAGGGTTCCTCGCCATGCCGGCGGAAGTCAAACAGACGGCGCCGGAGTCTGCGTCATCCCCCCAGGAGCCGCAGGTGGTCCGCACGGCGCAAATCACCCTGACCACCAGCGATTTCCCCGCGGCGCGCGCCGAACTGGATGAAATCCTCAAGCGCCGCGGCGGCCACATCGGCAACCTGACACTCGGCTCGCCGGCCGATTCCGGGCAGACGCTGGACGCCGTTCTGCGCGTGCCGGCCGCACAACTGGACGCCGCCCTGGCCGAGGTCCGCCGCCTGGGCCGGGTGGAAAGCGAGCAGCAGACCGGCGAGGAAGTCACCCGGGAGGTGGTGGATCTGGACGCCCGCCTGGCCAATTCCCGCAACACGGAGCAGAGGTTGGCCGATATTCTCCGGCACACCGCGGGCAAAATTTCCGACGTGCTCGAAGTCGAAAAGGAAATCGCCCGGGTGCGCGGGGAAATCGAACAGATGGAAGCCGAGCGGAAAAGCCTTGGCGACCGCGTCAGTTTCGCCACGCTAGACGTGCGCATCAACGAGGAATATAAAGCCCACCTTGCCACCTCCACACCTCATGGTTTGGGACGGCTGCGGAATTCGGCAGTGCAAGGGTACCGGAACGCGGCCGGCAGCCTGACGGGGGTTGCCTCGTTCCTGCTCTCCGCCGGTCCTTCGCTGGTGCTTTGGGCGGCCATCCTCTTCTTTCCGGCGCGTTACCTATGGCGTAGAATGCGCTGAATTTTCAGTTCGACAGCCCTACTGCCTCGCAGGCAAACCGCCGATGGATTGTGACAGTGGAAGGGCTTTGACGAAACGACGCGCACAATTCGGGACGGTCTTCCTATGGCTTGCGTTTTGGGCCGCGGTACTTCCTGCCGAAGATCGGTTTTCCTGGCGTTCCTGGGGCGTACGCGATGGACTCTCGGAAACGTACTCCCGCACAATAAGCCGCACACCCGGCGGGAGCGCGTACGTGCGTCACGGCGCCGTCCCCATGATGAGCGTGTTCGACGGCTACGGCGTTACACTCGTGCCGGAACCTCGTGGCGACGCGCAACCGGTCTGGACGGCCACGAAAAGGGTGTACGCGGATGCCGCCGGGAACTTGTGGACCGCTTCCCTGGATGCGCTGCGAGAGTATCACGACGGAAAATGGACGGTGCGGTATACCCCGCCGCCAGGTCACCGCGTCCTGGCGGCAGTGCCGGCGGGACGGCGTGTCCTGGTGCTGATGGACAACGCGCTTACCGAGTTCGACCCGGACCGGCAGGAGTGGCAGGTCGTCCGTAGAGCGGAGCAATCCCGGATCGCACCTTTTCTGGATCTGTGTCCGGGGGCCGCGGGGGAACTGTATGTCACCGGCGAACATGGGCTGGCAAGGCTGCGCACTTCGGGGGATTCCTCCGGTTGGCTTGAAGTCAATGGCAACGCTCAGTCCATGACGCACTTCGTATTTCCGCTGCCGGGCGCCGCGGAGTTGTTTGCCCAGGCTGTGTCGGCGCATGACAACCTGCATCACATCGTCCGCTGGTCGGGAAACCAACTCCGGTCGGTGTACGCGTCAGCGGCGGACGATCTTCGCGGCTGGCGGGCGGGCGACGGCGCCACCTGGATCTCGGACGGACCGGCCATTTTCCGGCTGCTGGGCGGCCGGAGGTACGCGGTGGAAAGATCCGGGGTCCTCTCCGGAAACATCTACGATGTTTTTTCGGAGGCAGGCAAAGCCTTTTGGGTGACTACTTCGGAAGGCATCGCGCGCTACACGCCACCGTTGTGGGATCGGCCGGCTGGGGCGGAGGAGTTTGACCTCCCGGTGCATTCCATCGCCGAAGATAGGCGCGGAACTCTGTGGATGAGCGCCACCAACTACCTTCTGGAACTTCAGGGTGACACCTGGACGCGACATGAACTACCGGACGGTTTTCGTACCCATACAGTGGAGACCAACAGTGTAGTACCGCTGCCCGATGGCCGGATTCTCGTCAAAGTATTGGGAGTAAACTCCGCGGACGCGGTCCTGGTAATGGACCCTCGGAGCGGCCGGTTCACCAGGTTAGCCCATCCCGAAGGCCGTTCCCTCACCATGCTTCAGTTGCGCCACGGCGGCGGGGCCTGGGTAGGCAGCGAGGTGAAAGGCGTTCCGGGGTTCCGGCTGGAGATCTACGACGGAACCCGTTTTCGAAAGGTTTTGGAAATAGGCACCGAATGGCGGGGGGCAAACCTCCGGTGCGTGCTGGAGGGCGGGAACGGAGAGATCTGGTTGGGTGGCTCCTCGGGCGGCGGAGTGTACCGGGACGGCCGCTTTTCCGACCCGTTCCAACCGGCCAGTGGATATACCGAAGCTGGCGTATTCATTCTAGGCAGATTGACGGACGGCGAACTTGTGGCCGGAGGCCGGGACCGGCTGTTGAAGTATGACGGAAAATCGTGGACCACGATGCGCGAGGGGCTGGACCGCGTCCGCCAGATAGCGACGGCGCGCGATGGCTCTCTCTGGGTAGCTTCCGCTAGCGGCCTTCACCGCCTCGATGACGGGAACTGGCTCAGTTATCAACTGGAGGAAGGGCTGCCTTCCGTGATCGCTTACAGTGTCTTTCAAGATAGCCGGGGAAGGTTGTGGGCCGGAACCACGCGCGGTGTAATCGTCTTCCGCCCGGATGCCGATACCGACCCTCCGCGGACCATTCTGGATCCCGGCAGCAACCTGCGCGAAGCCTCGCCCACGGGAGAAGCGCGAATCTCGTTCCGCGGGATCGACAGGTGGGACCAGACGGATCCGGCAAGACTGCTCTTTTCCTATCGCCTGGATGACGGCCCCTGGTCGCCCTTCCTGGACGGCAGTGGCATCTCGCTCCACCGCCTCAGCGCCGGAGCACACCGTTTTTCCGTGCGCTCGATGGATCGTAACGGCAATGTCGATGCGGCGGGCCAGGTGTTGTCCTTCGCGGTGCCGTCCCCCTGGTACCGGCAGGCCGGGTTTCTGGCCCTTGGAGGCACGGGATTGGTAGCGATTTTCACTCTCGCCTGGATTGTCGCGGCACAGTACCGCCGCCGTAGCAGCCTTTTCCTGGAACTGCATCAGGCCAAGAACATGGCGGAAAGCGCCAGCCGCCACAAGACCGAATTCCTGGCCAACATGAGCCACGAGATCCGCACACCCATGAACGGCGTGATCGGTATGACCGGGCTGCTGCTGGACACGGAATTGACTGCCGAGCAGAGGGAATACGCCGACACGGTGCGCCGTTCGGGAGAGACGCTGCTGGCCATCATCAATGACATCCTGGACTTTTCCAAAGTCGAGGCCGGCAAGCTGGAAATCGAGGCAGTCGCCTTTGACTTGCGCGTGTCGATTGAGGAAGTCAATGAAATGCTGGCACCGAAGATCGAATCCCGCAAGCTCGACCTGGTGCTTCAATACCCGGCAAGCGTACCTCGCTATTTTGTGGGAGATGCGGGCCGCATTCGCCAGGTAATGACCAACCTGGTGGGCAACGCCATCAAATTCACCCCCAGCGGCGATATCGTGATCGACGTCGCGTGCGAGTCCCGGGACCAGGCGCGGGCGCTGATGAAGATCTCGGTGATCGATACCGGCCCGGGCATTCCTGCCGGAAAGATCGACGCTGCTGTTCGAAAAATTCAGCCAACTGGATGGCTCGACCAGCAGAAAGTACGGCGGCACCGGCCTGGGGCTGGCCATCTCGAAACAACTCGTCCAGTTGATGGAAGGGTCCATCTCCGCGAGCAGCCGGCCCGGCCAGGGTTCCACATTTTCCTTCACCCTGCCTTTGCTGATCGATCCCGCCCCGCGCGAGGCTTGCGTGGGTATGGACGATTTGCGGAATCTCCGCCTGATCATCGTTGACGATAACGAAGTCAACCGCCGTGTATTGCACGAACAAATCACCAGTTGGGGAATGCGCAACGGCAGCTTTGGAAGCGGTGAGGAGGCTCTCCAGACCCTCAGGGCGGCCAGGCAGGCGGGAGATCCCTACCATTTCGCCATTCTCGATTACGAGATGCCCGGAATGGACGGCGCCGCCCTGGCACGCGCGATTAAAGCCGACCCGGATATCCGCGATACGCTGGTCGTGCTGCTGACCTCCGTCGGCCAATGGGCCGAGATCAGGCAGAGGGAAAGCAGCAACGTGGACGTCTCGCTGGTGAAACCCGTGAGGCAGTCTCAGCTCTTTAGCGCACTCTCTACAGCATGGTCCAGGAGTCACCGGCTTTCGGCCCCAAGTCAGGTCAGCACCGGTCGCTCTTTGGCGGAGATGGCCCAGGCAGTTTCAGACCGGCTGGCCAATTCCCCTATTCGCGTGCTGGTGGTCGAAGATAACATCGTGAATCAGAAGGTGGCCGCGCGCCTGCTCGGAAAACTCGGCTTGCGCGCGGATTTGGCCGCGGATGGCGCCGAAGCAGTCGAGATGTGCCGCCTTGTGCCGTACGACCTGATTTTTATGGATTGCCAGATGCCGGAGATGGATGGCTACTCCGCCACCCGGGAAATCCGCCGCCTGGAGGGCCAGGCCCGCCACGTTCCCATCGTGGCGATGACCGCGGAGGCGCTGGCAGGCTGCCGGGAGCACTGTCTTGCCGCCGGTATGGACGACTACATTGCCAAGCCGATCAAGGGCGAAATGCTCTTCGAGGCACTACGAAAATGGGCCCCGGGCAGAGCCGGTGGCAGCGCTCCGACCGTGCCGGAGGTGCTCCGCCCCTGAACCGGGCTACGAAACGGCGCGGACCGGCGGCTTCACTTTACGGTAACTGCGAGCCAGTTCCATGTATACGCCCAAGTCGCGGTCCAGGTCGCTTTGCGTGCCGTCGAAGTAGAAGTTGCGGATCGGCAGGCCCCCCAAATCGCGGCTGATGCGGGGGTAAATGGCCTCGCAAACAATGCCGTTCATGCAGGTGAACGGGCTGATGTCGATGATTCCGGCGGCGCCTTTGCGGGCCAGGTAAACCACCTTCCCCACATTGAGCACCATTTCGCCGAAGGCGCCCTCACGAGGCAGGTAGGGGCGGGCGCATTCCAGGATCTCGTAAATGTCGGGCTCTTCGCGGCCCTTGAAATCCTCGGCCAGGGGCGCGGTCAGGACGTGCTCGTCGTGTTTCTGCACCCGCTTGCGCACCCAGGCGCCGAGCGCTTCGGCGGTCCAGATGCGGCCGGTGAGGCGCAGTTTGCGGAAGTGCTCGGAATTGGTGTACCAGATCCATTCCACAATGTCGCTGACCCAGGCTTCGGCGCCGTAGCCTTCCAGGCAATGGACCAGGTTCTCGTTGGAGAAGGTGTTCAAGCGGCAGAAGATCTCGCCCACGATGCCGATTACCGGAAGCGTGCGGTGGCGATCCAGCGAGAGCTTGCGAAAGCGGTCGCGGCTGCGGATCAGCGAATCGCGCAGGGCCAGCAACTGCACGCCGGGATCGACGGGCGTGGATTCGAGCGTGGCGCAAAGATCGTCCAGCGATTCTTCGTAAACGGTTTCGCTATCGCCGCGCCGCTCCTCGTACGGGCGGCAGATCAGGAGCAGCTTTTCGAGCAGGTCGGCGCACAGCAGCGCCCGCCAGCCGGTGCGCACGAAAGGCCCGGCGAGCGCGCCGAGTCCCTGATACGCGTTCTGGCTGGTGGGAGAAAGGATCTCCACCGAGCGGTAGCCATTGGCATCCAGCACGTGGCGAAGATACGGCGCGTACTGGCCGAAGCGGCAGGGACCTTCGGCGGTCGGCATGAAGAGGGCGATCCGCGCCGGGTCTGTCTCCGGCTTTTCCAGGAGCTTCATGAAGTCGCCCACGGTGACTTTGGCGGGATAGCACTCGTCGCCGGAAGTGTATTTGGCGCCGAGTTCGCGCGTGCGATGGTCGGAGGGCGGCGTCGGTTCCGCATCCAGGCCGATCGCACGGAATGCCGAGGCAAAGGCGCGGGCGCTTCCGTAGGCCATGGGCGGAATGTAGATCCGCTTGGCGGCTAATGGATGACCGGTTGCGGCTGGTAGCATCGCAGAATTCCTTTACTGTCCAGGTAGGCTTCGCAGCGGGTCATATAGCCGGCATCGTTGCCGTGGCCGTCGAACTGCAACACCAGCAGGGGCGCGCCGGCGGCCTCGCGGGCAAAGTGCTTGATGTAGGAATCGGGCCCGCACTTAAAATTGGTGATGTAGATCATGTGCAGGTTGCTCCGCGTGGCAGCGATGCGCGCCGCTTCCAGGATCTTGCGGCCCGAGATCCAGAACATGTTGGCGTGCATATCGGCGACCGGCTCGCGGCCGGTCACCAGGAAATCCAGCGGAATCACGTTGGCGCCGTACCTGTGGCGCAGTTTGCGCGGGATGTCGCAGTTCACTCCGCGGTCGTAAATGTTGTAGCCGCGTCCCGCCAGGATCAGGCCGGGTTCGCCGGTCTGTTCCAGCGTTTCCAGGGCGCGGCGGCCGGCGGCCAGCAGGGCGTCCTGAAACTCGCGCTGGGTCCGGAACGCGGCGTTGACGGCCGCATCGCTGGCGCGCCGGGTCACGCCCAGGCGGCGCATGGTTTCGGCCAGGGCCTTCTTCACCTGATCGGGGCCCAGTTGAAAATGCAGGGTCGGAATCAGGAATTTGTGCCGATGCGGCTCCAGCGTGGGTGTGGAACGGAGGACCCACGGCAAGGTCTGGCTCCACGGACAATAGTGCGAGGCGCAGGAACCGGCGGCGGATTCGGCATCCGCGATGTTGGGAATCAGTACGTAGTCCACGCCCGCTTCCACCAGCGACTGCACGTGTCCATGGGCCACCTGCACGGGATAGCAAGGCTGGGCCACGGCCATTTCGATTCCCGCGGCGGAAATGCGCGGATCGGTCACCGGGGACATCACCGTGGCGATCCCCAATTCCGCGAAGTAGCGCTTCCAGAAGGGCAGGCGGTCGAGCATGGCCATGGCGCGCGGCAGGCCCACTTTGAAAGCGCCGCCGGCAGCGGTGGGAAGCGCTTCGAGCAGCTTTTCACGATAGGCGAACAGGTCGTCGATCACCGGCTTGCGGCCGGTGGCCGAAGGCTTGCGGAACTTGTCGGAGCATTTATCGCCCCAATAGCTTTTCTGGCCTTCGATGACGAATTCCTTCATGTCGCACAGATTGCTGCAAGCCTTGCAGACGAAATCCCGCGTGGCCAGTTGGAGCTTGTGCAGGTCGTAGCCGCGGAATCGCGTTTCGGCGCCGGTAGCCTGGTGCCATTGGCGCGCGATCAGCGCCATGCCGATCGCGCCCATCACGCCGTTGTACGGGGGCACGGTGATCTTCTTGCCGAGCAGGCTGGCGAAGGCGGCGGTGACGGCGTCGTTATAGGCGGTGCCGCCCTGGAAGTAGATTACGTTGCCGATCTTGCGCCCGCGCACCACGCGGTTGAGATAGTTGAGCGCAATCGAGTAGGCCAGTCCGGCCACCAGGTTGGGCACGGTTTCGGCCTTGTGCAGCCAGCCGGTGACGTCGCGCTCCATGAAGACCGTGCAGCGCTCCCCCAGCCGCGTGGGACTCGCCGAGGCGAGCGCGAGCCGGGCAAATTCGCCCTTAATGCTGATGCCCAGCTTTTCGGCCTGCTCCTCCAGAAACGACCCGGTGCCCGCGGCGCAAGCTTCGTTCATGGCGAAATCGACCACAACGCCGTTTTCGATCGAGATGAATTTGGAATCCTGCCCGCCGATCTCGAAAATGGTGTCCACCGGTTCGCCGCCCAGGGTGCTGCTGATGTGGATGGCGCCGGTCTTATGGGCGGTGATTTCATCGTTGACCGCGTCGGCGCCCACGAACTCGGCGATCAGTTCGCGGCCCGATCCGGTGGTGCCCACGCCGCGGATCCGCAGCCGGCTGCCCCACAGTTTCTCCACCTCGGCGAGCCCCTGCTGTACGGCTTCGATGGGGCGTCCCGCGGTGCGCAGGTAGACATCGTGGATCACCGTGCCGAACTCGTCGATGACCACCACATTGGTGGAAACCGAGCCGATGTCCAGACCCAGGTAAGCCGTGGTAGGCTCGCCGGACGCCGCCGGAACATACACGGAAACGCGCTCGCGCAACTGCACCACGTTGGCGCTGGAAAGGGGGCGGGAATCCTGGACGGTTTCGGTGGAATCGTGCTGGTTCAGCCGGTGGATTTCCAGGATGGAGCGCTTGTGGGGCTCTTCGGACTCCAGCATGGCCGTGCCGATAGCGCCGCACCAGGCGAATTCGGGCGGCACCAGCAGGTCTCCCTCGGCCAGCGAAAAGGCTTCGCGCAGGGCGCCGGTGACTCCGGCATTCTGGGAAACCGCGCCGATCAGGGCCACGGGAGCCTGCACGGGGCGTCCCTTCACGATGGAGCTCTTATAATTGCGCGCCACCGCGTCGCAGAGGCCGCGCAGGATTTCGGCCGGCGAATAGCCCTTCTGCTGGGCGTGGATCATGTCGCTTTTGGCGAACACGGAGCAACGGCCGGCGATGCGCGCGGCGCAACTGGCGGTGCACACCACTTCGCCCACGTCCTCCACCGAGTACTGCATGCGGAGGGCCTGCTGGTCCAAAAAGGAGCCGGTGCCGGCGGCGCATTCGCCGGAGCGGTCGTAGTCAACAATATTGGCGCCCTCCAGGCGGATGTACTTGGAGCTTTCGCCGCCGATCTCGAAAACCGTGCGCACCTGCGGATAGAACTCGCCGATCATGCGGGCGATCGCTTTGAACTCGTTTTCGAAAAACAGGCCCAGCACCTTGGCAATGGTGCGGCTTCCGGAGCCGGTGACGCGCATGCCTTCCACGGCCACGTCCGGAACGGTGTCGTAGAACTCGCGCAGCAGGTCGTAGGTGGACTGGATGGGGCTGCCGGAGATGCGCCGGTAGCCGGAGAGAACCAGCGGCCGGATGCCCAGGGCACGCATACGGAATTCGGGATGGGCGGAGCAGAGGGACTCGAGGATGGGCCGGTCTCCGGGATTTCCCAGAGCGGCCAGCTTGAGACTGATGGCCCCGATATCCAGACCGATATTGATGCCCATTGTCTTTCCAGTGTGGCGTCCGGCGACGGCAATTACAAGTTATTAAGGTCTGAATTGCTTATTTTTGCATCGATTGGGGAAAAGCCGGGGTCGGAGGCCCTACTGCGCATTTACGTACAATTGCTTAACCCCGGACTTGCCTGCGACCGGAGTTTCCCTGAGAGTGATAGAGACGCAAATTTTGAATTGCGAGGTGGACCTATTTCTATGACGAAGATCCCAGCCATTGTGAAGCAGCATGAATCCGAGTTGCTGGCGGAATGGATAGCCGGGCAGTCGGCGATAGCCGGTCCCCACGGGCGGACACGGCCCGAGCCCGAACTCCGCGCCGAGTGCCGCACGTTCCTGAACCTGTTCCAGCAGGCGGCGCAATCCGGAAATGTCTCCAATATCGATACAGCGGAATGGAAACCGGTAAAGGACTTTCTTCACGAGACCTCCGCGCAGCGCGCCCGGCAGGGGTACTCCCCGATCGAAACGGCCATGTTCATCTTCTCGCTAAAGCAGCCGTTGTTCCTGCGCCTCCGGCAGGAATTTCAGGGCGATGGAGACACGCTGGCCGACGAAATATGGACCGCCACGCTGCTGCTGGATCAACTCGGGCTCTACACCACCGAGGTGTATCAGAAGAGCCGGGAGGACGTGATCGTGCGGCAGCAGCAGGAAATGATCGAGTTGTCCACCCCGGTGATCCAACTCTGGCACGGGATATCTGGCGCTTCCTCTGATTGGCACGCTGGATAGCAACCGGACTCAAGTCATCATGGAGACGCTGCTGCAGAGGATCGTGGATACGGGCTCGGCCATCGCCATTATCGATATCACCGGCGTTCCCACCGTGGACACCATGGTGGCGCAGCACCTGATGAAGACCGTAGCGGCCGCCCGGCTGATGGGAGCGGACTGTATGATCAGCGGAATCCGGCCGCAGATCGCCCAGACCATGGTGCACCTGGGCGTAGCCTTGGGAGACGTGACCACCAAAGCGAGCCTGGCCGACGCTTTTGCCAATGCTCTGCAGAAGAAGCGTCTGGCCGTGAGTGAGGCAAAGGCCTGAGGAGCGCCGCTAATGGATACCATTCCCATTCTCAAGCTGGGCGATTTTCTCCTGGTCACCATTCAGGTGGACATGCACGACCGGCTGGCGATGCGGCTCCAGGACGACCTGACCCAGCGGATTGTGCAGGTCAAAGCGCGCGGCGTCCTGATCGATATCTCCGCGCTGGAAATGGTGGATTCCTTCATCGGCCGGATGCTGGCCAATATCGCCCTGATGGCGCGCGTGCTGGACGCCGAGACGGTGGTGGTGGGGATGCGGCCGGCGGTGGCGATCACGCTGGTGGAACTGGGACTGTCTTTAAAAGGCGTGCGCACGGCGCTGAACGTAGATCAAGGCATGGAATTGCTGCGCCAACTGGGTATCAAAGGATAATCTATGCCGCCTGGGAAGGAGCAGGAGTTAAAGCTCGCCTCGTCGGAGGATGTGGTTCTGGTTCGCCAGGCGGTCCGGCAGTGGGCGGCCGACCTGGGCTTCAGCCTGGTGAACCAGACCAAGCTGGTGACCGCGGCGAGCGAACTGGGGAGGAATGCAGTTCTTCACGGTGGAGGAGGTTCCGCACGCATTGAGACCGTGTCTCGAAACGGCCGTTCCGGGATCCGGGTGACGTTCGAAGATAGTGGCCCTGGTATTGCAGACATAGAGCAGGCGATGAAGGACGGATTCACAACGGGCGCGGGCCTGGGCTTGGGTTTGGGCGGCGCCAAGCGGCTTTCCGATGAATTCGAGATCCAGTCGCGGGTGGGCGAGGGCACACGCATTTGCGTGGTTCGATGGCGGTGATATCTCCTTATTTCACTCAGATCGGCGATGAGTCCGGAGTCGGCGGCGCGAGGCGCGCGGCTATCGGCACTGGCAGGCGCGGCAGGTTTCAACGAAGTCGACGCCGGCAAGGTCGCGATCGCCGTTACCGAAGCCGCCACAAATGTTCTGAAGCATGCCGGGGGTGGGGAAATTTTGCTCCGTACCACCGGAAGCCGGGGTCGAGATGCTGGCCATCGATAAGGGACCGGGCATAGCGGATCTGCCGGACGCGCTGCGCGACGGGCAATCCAGTTCCGGCACCGCGGGCATAGGGCTGGGGGCCATTTCGCGGCTGGCCGGATCATTCGATGTCTATACCGGAGAGGGGTTGGGAACCGCCGTCGATGGCGCAATTCCATCCCACCAGCCACCGGCGCGCCCAGCGGCTGCGGCCGGAACTGGAAATTGGGGCTGCACAGGCGCCATATCCGGGCGAAGAGGTGTGCGGGGACGCCTGGGCATGGGCGGACTGTTCCCTTTTCGTCGCCGATGGACTGGGCCATGGGTTTCAGGCGGCGGAAGCGGCGCGAGAGGCGGTGAGAGCATTTGAGGGCAACCGGCATGGAGCGGTCCGCGATGTGATAGGCGCCATCCATCTGGCGCTTCGGCCCACGCGGGGCGCCGCGGTTGCCGTGGCCGAACTCGACCCTCAGCGGCATGTCGCCTGGTTCTGCGGCATCGGGAACATCAGCGGCACGATCCTTGCAGACGGCCAGCGGCGCGGCATGATCTCGCACAACGGCACGGCCGGTCATGAGGCCACGCCACATCGCGCAGTTGGAATATCCCATGCCGGAAGGCGCCCTGCTGGTGATGCATAGCGATGGTATCAGCGCGAAGTGGGATCTGGAATCCTATCCGGGATTGGCGTCGCGCCACCCGTCGCTGATTGCGGCGGTGCTGTACCGGGACTTCCGGAGGCGCACCGACGATGCCACGGTAGTGGTGGCGCGAGTGTGCCCGCCGGACGCCCGGGAAGGCGAACCATGAGTTCCGCCCTGCTCACTGCTTCGCTTCGCTGGGAGCAGGACCTGGTGGCCGTGCGCCAGCGGGCCAGGGACATCTCCGAACTCCTGGGCTTCGACGCGCAGGATCAGACGCGAATCGCGACGGCGGTTTCGGAGATCGGGCGGAATGCCTTCCGCTACGCGGGCGGCGGGAAGATCGAGTTTCGGCTGGAGGGCTCCACCGCGCCGCAGATCCTGATGATCCGGGTCAGCGATAACGGGCCCGGAATCCCCGATCTCCAGCGAGATCCTGACCGGAAAGTTCCAATCCACCACCGGAATGGGAGTGGGGATTGCCGGCACGCGCCGCCTCGTGGACCAGTTCGACATCCAGTCCGCATCCGGGCAAAGGAACGGTAGTCACGCTGAAGAAGTTCCTTCCGCGCCGTTCGGCCGCGGTCACGCCGGCGCAGGTCGCGCAGAGTTGCGGAGGAGTTGACCAGGCGGCGTCCCGTGGAGGGCCCGTTCGAGGAGTTGCAGCGGCAGAATCAGGAACTGCTGGAGATACTGGGGGAACTGCGCAAGCGGCAGGAAGAGCTTTCGGTGCTCAACCGGGAGTTGGAGGATACCAATCGCGGGGTAGTGGCGCTGTACGCGGAACTGGACGAGAAGGCCGACCATCTGCGGCGCGCCGACCAGATCAAGACGCGCTTCCTCTCCAATATGAGCCACGAATTCCGCACGCCTGTCAATTCGATTCTGGCGCTCGGCAACATGCTGCTGAACCGTCCGGACAGCCTCATGGATGGCGAGGAGCGGCAGCAGGTAACGTTCATGAAGAAAGCGGCGGAAGGGCTGCTGGAACTGGTGAACGACCTTCTGGACCTGGCCAAAGTGGAAGCCGGCAAAGTGGAAGTGCAGCCCGTGGAGTTCGCTGTGAGCGATCTGTTCAGCGCGCTGCGAGGCATGCTGCGGCCCCTGCTGGTGAGTTCCGCAATTGAGCCTGGTATTCGAGGAGCCCGGGGAAATCGCGCCGCTGTTCACCGACGAAGGGAAGGTCTCGCAGATTCTGCGCAATTTCATCTCGAATGCCTTGAAGTTCACCGAGAGCGGGGAGGTCCGTATCATGGCGCGGAAGGAAGGCAGGCATGGTGGTATTCGGGTGCGCGACACGGGAATCGGCATCGCTCCGGAGCACCTCGAGCGCATCTTCCAGGAATTTGCGCAGATCGACAGCCCCAGCCAGCGCAAGACCAAGGGTACCGGTCTGGGGCTGCCGCTGGCAAAGAAGCTGGCGGAATTGTTGGGCGGACGGGTCACGGTGGAATCCACGCCGGGCCAGGGTTCCACATTCGAGGCGTGGATTCCGGCAGTGTACCGCGCGGTGGCGCATCATGACGAGCCGTCCTGGAAGGTGGATTCCCGGCTCGCCCCGGTGCTGCTGGTGGAAGACAGCATCGAAATCCGGCTTCTGTACGAAAAATATCTGAAGAACACTCCGTATCAACTGCTCTCGGCTATGTCGCTACGGGAGGCGCGGCAGGCGCTGCGCGCGTTTCAGCCGGCGGCATTCATCCTGGACGTGATGCTGCAGGGCGAGGACACCTGGGCTTTCCTGGCGGAACTCAAGACCGCGGAAGCCACGCGGTCTGTTCCCGTGATCGTGCAGACCGTAGTGGAAGACGAGCAAAAAGCGCTGGCGCTGGGAGCCGACTCATTCCTGGCCAAACCGGTGAGCCGGGAAGCGCTTCTGGCAGAACTCGCACGGCTGATCGCGCCGAAGGTGCGCGTGCTGGTGGTGGACGACGACGAGGTATCGCGCTACCTGGTGCGGCAAGCGCTTCGTGATTTTTCGTGCAATATTCTGGAAGCCACGGATGGGTACGAAGCGCTTCATCTGTCCCGGCTGCACAAGCCCGATCTGATCACGCTGGATCTGGGAATGCCCGGACTTAACGGTCAGGATATTCTGAGCGAACTAAAGGCGGACCCGGCCACGCAGGCCATTCCGGTGGTCGATCATCACCTCGAAACTGCTCTCCCGCACCGGACCAGGAGGAACTGGCGGCGCACGCGGATGCGGTCCTGAATAAGTCCGCCCTGGGCGATGCCGAGGTCAAGACCGTGTTCCGGGAATTGTTGAATCCTTCACATCGCCGGACGCCCGCGGATCGGTTATCCTGATGCCTATCGGCTACACTTGTAATACTGCGCCTGGACTTTCCGCGCACTCTCCCAGATCGTCCTGTTATGGCCACGATTCTGAACGTCGATGATAATCCCGCTTCGCGCTATGCCCGGAGCCAGGTACTACGCCAGGCGGGCTATCACGTACTGGAAGCCGTCACCGGCGAACAGGCCCTCAAGCTCGTAATGGAAGAACGTCCGCAACTGGTACTACTGGACGTGAATCTCCCGGATATCAGCGGTCTGGATGTCTGCCGGAAAATCAAGGCAAATCCCCATGCCGCAGCCATACCGGTGCTGCACATCTCGGCCACCGCGGTCGAGGAGCAGGACCTCATTACCGGTTTGCAGGCGGCCGACGCATACATTACCGAGCCGGTGCAGCCGGAGATGCTGCTGGCGTTTGTGGGTGCTCTGCTGCGCGGCAGCGAATTGCTGCGCCAGTGGGTGGCCGTGTTCGACGCCCTGGCGGACGGCGTGGCGCTGCTGAACGCCGAAGGACACATTCTGCGCTGTAATTCGGCGTTTTGCCGTCTGCTGGGCAAACGGGTCGGTGAAGTGCTGGGCCGGCCCATCACCGAAGCGATTTCCGGGGCGCAGTCCGTCAGCGGCGGGCTTCCGCTGGCTTATTCGCCGGGCTCCAGGCAGAGCGAGAGCGTGGAGTGCCGGTTCGACGGGAAGAGTGTACCGCTTCAGTTCCCATCTGGCGCTGGTGCAGGGCAATGCGGCTGGGGCGATCTACATGATCTCCGATGTCACCGGGGAGAAGCAGGCTTCGCAGGAGAAAGACGAAGCCTTGGCCCTGCTGCGCGGGCTGACCGATGACGCTCCGGTGGGGTTCGCTTTTTTCGACCGCGACGTGCGCTACCGCCTGGTGAACCGGCACCTCGCGAAGAAAAATGGCCTGCCGATGGAAGCCCACATCGGACGCACGCCGGAAGAAGTTGTGCCCTGGCGCGCGGCGGAATTCCGGCGCCTGTTTCAGAGCGTGATGGAGACCGGCCTCCCCGTGCTGGATCACGAATACGTAATGGAAGACGCCGGGGGCGAAACGCGCTCCTGGTCGGAAAACTGGTATCCGGTGAAGTCAGCCGACGGGCGGTTGATTGGCGTCGGCGTCACGGCGCTCGAGACCACCGAAAAGAAGCGGGCGGAAAAAGAGCGGCAGAACCTGGAGCGCCGGATGCTCGACGCCCAGAAACTGGAGAGCATCGGCCTGCTGGCGGGCGGCATCGCGCACGATTTCAACAATCTGCTCACCGGGATTCTGGGAAATGCGGGCCTGGCGCTGGAAATAGCGGATTCCGGGAGTCCGGTCGCGTCCTGCCTGGAGGAGATTGTGAAAGCCGGCGAGCGCGCCGCGCACCTGACCAAGCAGATGTTGGCCTATTCCGGTAAGGGCCAGTTCTTCGTCGAATCCCTGGATCTCTCCGAAGAGACCCGGGACGTGGTGCGGCTGGTGCGGGCTTCGATTTCCAAGAAGATCTCGGTCGATCTGGATTTTGCGGCGGACCTGCCGCGTATCCGCGCCGATAAGGGGCAGTTGCAGCAGGTGGTGATGAATATCGTGGTGAACGCGGCGGAAGCCATCGGCGACGCCAACGGGCATCTTTCCGTTCGCACCGGCGTGCGGGAACTGTCGCAGAGGGAAATTCGCGAGACCCTGGCGGGTGCGGAACTGGAGCCTGGCTGCTACGTATTCCTGGAGGTGAGCGACACCGGATGCGGGATGGACGAGACGACGCGATCCAGAATTTTCGATCCGTTTTTCACCACCAAATTCACGGGCCGCGGCCTGGGACTGGCTGCGGTGGGTGGGATTGTGCGTAGCCACAAGGGCGCGATTCGCGTAAACAGCGCTCCGGACAGGGGAAGCACGTTCACGGTTTACTTTCCCATGGCTGCTCCAGCGGGCGCGGCAGCCGTCCCGAAACCAGCGACCGTCCGGGAGTCAAAAATCCAGGTGTGCGGCTCGATCCTGGTGGTGGATGACGAAGAGATGGTGCGGCGAACAGCGCGCGGCGCACTGGAGCGGCTGGGCTGCCGGGTGCTGATAGCGGGCAGCGGCCCGGAGGCGATCGAAGTGTTCCGCCGCCATGCCGAAGACGTTTCGCTGATCATTCTGGACCTGAGCATGGCCGGTATGAGCGGGCTGGAAGTATTGCCCGAGTTGCGCCGGGTGCGCAGCGATGTTCCGGTGCTGATCTCCAGCGGGTACAGCGAATCGGAAACCCTACGTCTGTTCACGGGCCATAAGATTTCCGGTTTCCTGCAGAAGCCTTACACGCCGCAGCGCCTGCTGGAGCGGGTGGAATGCGCGATGGCGCCGGGACAGGCCGCTACTCCCCGTAACTGATCTCGGTATGACGCGCCGAAATGGCCGAGTAGGCCAGCACGGTGAGCGACAGGAGCAACAGGCCGAAGATGGCGAGCCACGCGGGCGTGGGGTCGGCATCGATCACCATCACGTTGAAGGGCGGGGGCACCGGGACCTCCACCGGGCACAGATTGCGCAGATAGAAAATCACGCTGATCTTCTTGAGCACCGAAGGCAGAAACGGGTTCAGGTTTTCCCAGACGAACACCACCGCCGCCGGGATCATGGGATTGCGAAAGAGAATGCCGGCAGTCAGAAACACCGCCCCATAACCCACGCAGGCCAGCGCGGCCACCACGGCGTACCATTCCAGTTGGCTGAGTCCCGGACCGTGCCAGATATAGTTCGTCCAGGCCTGCCCGGCATGTTGCCCGATCATCAGGTAAGACGCCGAGACGCTGCCCACGAATAACACCAGGGCCACCGCCAGGCCGGCCAGATACTTCCCGGCAACCAGTAACTCGCGCCGCACCGGAGTCATATAGTAATAGTGCAGGGTCTTCTCCAGCATCTCCGCGCGGAAGAGATTACAGAACACGCCCACGCAGCCGAAGAAAATCGCGCCGCGCAGATAGAAGAACTGGAACATGGCGGCGAAGGCCACCACATCGTCCCCGATGCCGTGCCGGTTCCCGCGGAAGGAGCGGGATTCGAACATCCAGTGCAGCAGCGTGAGCCCCATCGGCGCCAGGGCGAGACAGTAAATCCACCAGCCGCGCCGGGAGAGGAACGTCTTCTTCCATTCCAGGCGGAACACGCCGCCCAGTTGCTTCGCCCAGAGCGCGGTCATACGGTGCCTCCTTCGCCGCCGATCAGGTATTGATAGACGCTATTCACGTCGTCATCGGCCGGGGCCACCGATTCCACTTCCAGGCCCTGTTCCAGAATGATGCGGTTGAGCAGCAGGTAGAAGCCATCAGCGTCCCGGGTGCGTACCAGCAGGCCGTTAGTGGCGCTCAGAATCTTGGCTTCCACCACGTGGTCCTGCTGAAAAAGCTGCGAGGCCAGCAGGGAGGGACGGTCGCACTGCACCAGGATCTGCATGGGCTGCTCCTTCACCTCGTTGCGCACGCCCTGGATTTCTCCTTCGGCCACCACGTAGCCGTGGCTGAGCAGAATGACCTGGTCGGAGATTTTGTCCACTTCATGCAAAATGTGGCTCGAGACGATGACGTGGCGGCCCTTCGGCGCCCCACTCGCGGAACAGGGCGATGGTTTCGGCGCGCGCCATGGGGTCGAGACCGTTGAGCGGCTCGTCCAGCACCAGCACTTGCGGATCGTGCGCGATGGCCTGCGCCAGTTTGACGCGCTGGCGCATGCCTTTGCTGTAGGCCGCCACGCTGCGGTGGGCCGCGCCGAACATGTTGACCGTTCTGCAGCGCCGCGGTGGTGCGGTCTTCGCATTCGCCGTGGGTGTAGCCGTGCAGCCGCAGGAACGAATAAATGAACTGGAAGCCGGTGAGGCCCTTGGGGTAGTTGTCGAACTGGGCGCAGTAGCCGACCGAGCGGCAAAGCTGCTCCGGATGGTCGGGCCGTATGCCGAGTACGCTGATCTCGCCCTGGGTGGCACGGATCAGGCCGGTCATCAGGTTCATGAGCGTGGTCTTGCCCGGAGCCGTTGGGACCCACCAGGCTGGTGATGCCGGGCGGAATGCGTCAGATTGACTTTGTTGATGCCCAGCACCTCGCCGTAGAATCGCGAGACATTGGAAAAGGTGATCAGAGAATCGCTCACCGCACCACCTCCGCGCCGCGAATCTTGCGCGCCAGCATGTACAGGCAGATGCCCGCCAGCGCGGCCAGCGCCGCGCAGCAGCACCACAGGGGCAGTTCTTCGCCCTGGGTCACGCGGAAAAAGATGGCGCCGCTGGTGGTGGGATTATTGCCTTCGAAGAGCCATACCCACACCTGCCCCACCAGGTTGCTGATCTGCAGCAGGTGGCCCCACTTGGTGCGCTGCACCGCGTTGATGGTGGCGCCGAATCCGGCCGCCACGAAGAATACTCCGAACATCAGGGCGCCGGCCGCGGGTTTCCATTTCACCCACGCCGAAAGCGCCAGCGCCAGCAGCGCCAGCATGAGAATCCAGATCCACGCGCCGAAGAACATGCCCCAGGCCAGCCGCTGGTTGTCCACCATCCACTGCCAGCTTTCCAGGTAGCCCTGCAGGACGAAGAGCAGCAGGCCCGGCACCCACGTCATCAGCGACATCAGGATCACCAGCACGCTCATTTTGCCGGCACATACTCCACGCGCGAGAAGGGCCGCGCCAGGTAGAAGCGAGAGGGCATTATTGGCCAGGTCCGGCGAGACCAGGCCGGGACCGATGAAGGCCGCCAGAAACAGCGCCAGGATGCTCTGCCAGCCCAGCAGCGCCTGGAAGAACGTGACGTTGATGGAGATCAGCCGCTGGGCGCTCTCCGCATTCAGCAGTTTCAGCGCGCTGGCATTGTGCTGCACGTAAATGATGAGCGCGCAGATCAGCGGGTAAATGAAGGTGCAGATGAAGAACGTGGTGAGAAATTTGGAGCGGTGCAGCTCTTCGAGGGCGTAGCGGGGAATCACCAGGAGGCGCGATGCGGTGGATGTGGTTTCCCCGTCGTAGGGCCGGTAGGTTTTCTTATAGACGGCCATCGGCGGCCTCCATGGCTTTCAGGAAGATGTCTTCCAGCGAATCGCGCTTGCGATTCAGGCGGCGGATCTGCACGCTCTGCGCCGCGGCCACCTCGTACAGGCGGCGCACTTCCAGCCCGTCCGGCAGAATCAGCTTGAGACGCCCCTGCGCGCCCACGGCGCGTCTCGCAGCCCAGTCTTCTCCATGGCTTCGACGAAACTGCCGTTGTTGGCGCCGCGGGTTTCCAGTTCCAGGAAGCGGCGATTGGCCCGGCGCTCCTCTTCCAGATTGCAGAAGGCGGCCACGTTGCCGTCCTTGAGGATCAGCACCTGGTCGCAGCATTCCTCCACGTCGCGCAGCAGGTGCGAGGAGAGAATCAGGTGCAGGTCGCCGCGATCGCGGATTTCCTGGATCAGCTGGATCATGCGCAGGCGCGCGGGCGGATCGAGCCCGTTGGTGGGCTCGTCCAGAAACAGCAGCTTGGGTCCGTGGGCGATGGCCTGGGCCAGTTTCGCGGCCTGCTTCATGCCCAGCGAGTAAGTGCCCAGCGTGCGGTAGCGGACCTCGCCGAGGCCGACGTAGAAGAACGCTTCGTGGGCGCGCTCCAGCGCGTGCTCGGGCGGCAGTCCGGAGAGTTCCGCCATCATGCGCACCAGGTGGACGCCGGTCATGTTGGCGATGTAGGCGTCGTTCTCGGGCATGTAGCCGATCAGCCCGCGCACTTCGCGCGCGTGCGTGCGGATGTCGCGGCCCAGCACGCGCGCCGTGCCGGCGGAAGGCGGGTAGAAGCCGAGCAGCGTATTCATCAGGGTCGACTTGCCCGCGCCGTTGGGGCCGAGCAGACCGATGGAGCGGCCGGTGAGCGCGGCTTTCAGGTTCTTGAGGATCACGCGCCCGGCCAGGCGCACCTCCAGGCCGTCCAGCTCGATTACCGGGTCCATAATTTAAGCTTACGGTTTTTGGAGTTCATGTGTTCCAAAAAGGGGACAGACGCATTTAATAAATGCGTCTGTCCCCTTTTCCGTTGTCCCCTTTTCCGTTACCGGTGGTGGGATCCGGCGAGTTGGGCGATGGGCAACACATTGCCGACCAGGCCCGCCAGGTTGCCCGTCATCAGGTTGGTGAGGCCCGCGCCCAGCACGTTATCGCCGCTCGCGATAGTGAGAGAGGTGGGCTCTCCATAAGCAGCCACCAGCGACGGCCTCATATTGCCGAGCCCCTCGATGGCCTTTTGCTGCTGCGGACCTCCATTGCCGAAGGCGCCCATCAGGCTGGCCAGCGGCGCCAGCGTGATGCCCAGGTTTTCGTAAAACACCGCGGAGAAATTGGCATAGTGATCGCGCGGAATCATGGCCAGGAATTTCGGCGCGTGCGTCACCGACGCCCCGCTGGTCTTCACCTGCAACGCGCGCGTCACGATGGCGCGGGTCGCGCCGCCGATGAAGTAGCCGTCGGCGTAGGTGTAATGCCCTTCCATCAGCGGGCCGCCGTCACCGGTGATGGCGTAGTAGACGCGGCCGTCCACGGTCTCCTGCGAAAGACGCCAGGCGCCGCCGCCGGGCTTGGTGGAGGTCTGGTTGAGCACCGCGATACCCTTCTGTATAGCAGCTTGGACTTTGGCCGGGTCGTACACTTCGGCCACCAGTTTCCAGGAAGGCACGGGCATCAGAGGTCCCATCGATCGCGAACGTGAATTCGCCTCCCAGAGCGGCCGCGAGCTCGTTTTTCACGGCGGTGCCGTCAGGTCCCAGCTCCGAGGCCTTTCGATTCACCACGCCAGTTAACGAATCGACAATCGCGCCGGGATTTTGCGCCACGAACGACGCCACCAGGGTGGCATCCGGCGAGACATAGTCCAGCGAGCCCATGGGGGCGGGGTCGGCCAGCCAGGCAGCCGACTCCGGAACGCGCCCCGTCGAATGCCACCGACGCGCGCGCTTCCATCTTGTGATCCACTTCCTTCTGCTCGGCGATGAAATAGCGGGCGCCGGCCAGAGCGGGCGCACCGCCCGACATACGCGAAAGGTCGGCGCACAGCAGCAGGCCCGCGCCATGCTGGTAAGCCTGGGCCACCCGCGCGTGGAACGGCGTACCTGCAAAACCGCCCTGAAACGCATTCTCGCACCGCCGCCTGCACGGGTCCGAACGCGGTGATGCCGTCGCGAGTTACCAGGGTCATCGGAATCCCTTGCTTTTTCAGGAATTCGGCGAACCCGTCGCGCTTCACCTCGGCGTACAGCACCGGTGCCTGCGGCTTGCCATCGGTACCGGCGGCAACCGCCATGACGATCTCGTCGCCCAGAAACTCGCTGGCCGCCCGCAGCCGGTCTATCACCGCCGACAGACGCGACGTATCGGACGCCAGACCGCCCAGTTCCGGATACCCGGATAATTTCTGCCGGAACACCGATTCCGCGTTCCCCAGGTACTGCGAGAGATTCGGAATGCTGGCATAGAACACCGTGGATGCCGGCAGCTTGTCCAGAATCTTACTGGAGTAGCGCAGATCCGGCAGTTGCAGGTTGTCGATGCTCGACCGGAGCGCCGCCAGCAACGATATAGTAACGTTCGCGGTCACGGCTCCAGGAGATGTCGTCCTTCACCGATTCCGGCACCAGGTCGGGACTGCTGACGGCCTGTTCGCCGGGATGGAGGGTCTTTTCGGCGCTGTTCTGCGTGACGTGGACTTCGCCTTGGATCACCGAAACACGCGAGCCTTTCACGCCCGCGCTCACACCGAAAATAGTGCCGGTGACGGCCACGCGATAGTCCGCCGTATCCACATAAAGATGGCCCGAGCGGCGCTTGGCCGCCTGTACGATCACGCTGCCCGCGTCCAGCCGCACGGTCAGGTCGTTGGCCGTTTGCGATGTCGAAAAGCCGGATCGCTCCTTCATTTCGAGCAGGGAACCGTCGCGCAGTTGCAGCACGGCGGTGGAATCCTTGGCCGTGCGAATCTCCACGTTGTCCGGCAGGTCCTGACCCTGTGCCAGCGGCACAATGCCCGCGGAGGTGACTTCAAACAGACTGCCGTTCACGGTCTGGACAATGGCGCGCCCGGTGCGCGTGCCGAACTGATCCTGCCACACCCATACGGAGAGCCCGGCGGCGGCCACCACCACCGCGGCCGCGGCCCAGCGCACCGTGTGATTCACGGGACGCGCGGTGCGCGGCGCTACCAGTTCCACCACCCGGCCTTCGTACACCCGGCGGCAGGCTACGCATTCGTGCAGATGGTCTTTCAGCAGCAGGGCGCGCGCGTCGGTCAGGCGGCCGGCGCGATATTCGGGGATCAACGCCTGAAAATCCTTGCAGTTACGGATGTGCTCCACGGGAGCGGATTGCGCCGCGGCCTCGCTGAGGCGGGCCCAAACGCGCGCCGCCGCCGCTTCCACCACGGCCGGATCCACGGAGGCATCGCGGATTTCTAACATGGCTTGCTCCAGCGCCGCTTCGTTGAAATTGCTTTCGGGGGTCATGCCACTCCTCCCAAATACGCACGGTATTCTTTTTGCAGCCGGTCCCGCGTGCGGGATAACGTCACCGCCACGGTCCCCGGCGTTGTGTTCAGCAGTTCCGCGATTTCCGGATTGTCTTTGCCTTCGAAAAACCGCAGCATGAACATCTCGGCGATGCGCGGATTCAGGCGCGCCAGCGCGCCCCGCAGCCACTCGCGAATTTCGCCGGAATTCTGCAGGCGGTCCGGGTTGCGGTGCGCCGGTTCCGCCAGTACAGGTTCCAGTTCATCCATGGGGATGTTACGAATGTTCTGGCGCGATCGTACTAGATCCAGCGCCGCGTTCACTGCCGACCGGTGCAGAAAACTGGCCATGTTGCCAACCGGTTCCGCGCCCGGATCGCGCTTCAACATGCGCAGAAAAACGGTTTGCAAAACGTCTTCGGCATCGCCGGCATTGCCCGTAATCCGGTAAGCGGCGCGGAATACCAGGGCATGATTTTCCCGGAAAATTTTCTCCAGATCCGCACTGGGCAAATTGGCCGGTTGCGTGGGTGCAGCCATCAGCGCTTTCATCCTATCAGCTCTTCACCTAACCTGGACGCAGCGGCAGGCGGGATATTAGCGTACCGTCTGCAGGCAGCACGTTAAGTTACTGAAAATAAAACAGGGCAGGGCGCTTTCCGCGAGCCCGCGAACGGTCGCGGCTTGTCCCGGAGTCTCGCGAACCCTTAGCAGGAAGGGCCGATAAAAAAAGCTCCACACCAGGGCGGCGTGGAGCTAAAGGTCTAAAACAATCTGTCTCGGAGGATGACAGACCGGTATCGATCTTAACAAGCTGTCAATAGTAAATCAATGAAAAACGCACAATAATTCGCGTTAACGTAGCTCTTCCATGACTTGGTCAAGTATCGCTGGACCCGGCCGTACTTTTGATTCCGGTAAGGTCGCTACCGGCTCATCAGTCATGTTTAGTAGTTCTAGGAAGGTTGGTTTTTGGGTATTGACGTATAGTACTCCGGTGAGCACTTCGCTCTTCGCCTCGGCTTCTTCCAAAGCCGCCAGCGCGGCCAGCCGGTTGGTGGGGTCGAAGTCCCGTTCCAGCTTACGGATGCGCAGGTGTGAGCCGTCATGCATCTGCACGTCCATGACTTCGCCTTCGGGAATGTCAACGGTAATATCTTCGAAGAACGGTACGAAATCCAACTCGTGCAGGACTTCCTCGTGTTCCTTCATGTAGCCGTAGCTCTTGGTGGAACCGACGTGGTCGTTGAACGTCACGCACGGCGAAATCACGTCGATCACCGAGAGGCCCTTGTGAGCAATACAGGCCTTGAGAATCGCCTGAAGCTGTCTTTTATCGCCGCTGAAGGTTCGCGCCACGAAGGTAGCTCCCCACTTGAGCGCCAGCGCGCAGCAATCGAACGGCGGCAGGTCATTCGGAATTCCCGTTTTCAGCGTGGAACCCAGGTCCGCCGTAGCGGAAAACTGGCCCTTGGTCAGTCCGTACACGCCGTTGTTTTCGATGATATAGATCATCGGCATATTCCGGCGCACCAGGTGCATGAACTGCCCGATGCCGATCGAGGCGGTGTCGCCATCGCCGGTAACGCCGATTCCCAGCAGCGTGCGATTGGCCAGCAGCGCGCCGGTGGCCACGGCCGGCATCCGGCCATGCACTGCATTGAAGCCGTGCGCCAGTCCCAGAAAATACGCGGGCGATTTCGACGAGCAGCCGATTCCGGAGAACTTGGCCACCTGGTATGGTTCCACGCCCAGTTCGTAGAAGCATTCCACGATGCGCTCGGAAACCGAGTTGTGGCCGCAGCCGGCGCATAGCGTGGTCTTGCTGCCCTTGTAGTTGAGCACCTCCAGGCCGAGCCGGTTGACCTTCTTGGGTGGGGGAGTAACTGTCGTGCTCATTTGCCCTCCTGTTTGATGATTTCCTCGGTGACTGTGCGGGCATCCAGCGGCAAGCCGCCGTAGTAGCGGACGCTGCGCAATTTGGCCAGCAGGTCGATGTCGAATTCCAGTTTCATCAGTCCCAGCAGTTGCGCGTCGCGGTTCTGGTCCACCACGTAGACGCGGTCGTGATGCCGGATGAAGTCCTTTAACTCGTCGGTGAACGGGTACGCCCTGAGACGGAAATAGCTGGCGTCGATGCCGTATTCCGCTTTGAGCTGATCGCAGCTTTCGCGCACCGCATAATCGGAAGTGCCGATCGCCACAAAGCCGATCTGCGCGCCTTCCACGGTGTTCACCACCGGCGCGGGCACTTCCTTGCGCATGGCTTCGAACTTGTGCGCCAGGCGATCCATGTTGTGGATGTAATCGTCTTCGCGCTCGGTGTACTGCGCCTTTTCGTTGTGGCCGCTGCCGCGCGTGAAATACGACGCGTTGGGATGATTGGTGCCGGGCAGCGTGCGGTAGCCCACACCGTCTCCGTCCACATCTTTGTAGCGGGCGAAGCCGCCCAGCTCTGCCAGGTCCGCGGCGTCCAGCACTTTGCCGCGCCGGATCGGCTGTGGTGGGGTATTGGAAGGGATCGGCCATCCAGTTATTCATGCCCAGGTCGAGATCCGTCATCACGAAGGTCGGGGTCTGGAATCGCTCGGCGAATTCGAAAGCCTCGATCGACATGGAGAAGCACTCTTCCGGCGAGCACGGGAAGAACATAGGGTGCTTGGTATCGCCGTGAGAGAGGATCGCGGTGGTGAGCAGGTCGCCCTGCTGCGTGCGCGTGGGTAGGCCCGTGGAGGGGCCCACTCGCTCCACGTCGAAGACTACCGCGGGAATATCGGCGTAGTAGCCCAGGCCGATGAATTCCGACATGAGCGAGATGCCCGGACCGGCGGTGGCAGTCATGGAGCGGGCGCCCGCCCATCCGGCGCCGAGCGCCATGCCGATGCTGGCCAGTTCGTCTTCGGCCTGCACGATTGCGTACGTGGCCTTGCCGTTTTCCGGGTCGATGCGGAAGCGCCGCATATAGCCGATCAGCGATTCCACCAGCGAAGAAGATGGCGTAATGGGGTACCAGGTCACCACCGTAACGCCGGCGAACATGCAGCCCAGCGCGCAGGCGGCATTGCCATCGATAATGATCTTGCCCGCGGTCGCGTTCATGCGCTCCACGCGGTACGGGTCGGTCTTGGTGAAGGTCTTGGCGGCGAAGTCAAAACCGGCTTTGGCCGCGCCCCAGTTCAGGTCGGCCGCCTTGGCTTTCTTCTTGCCGAACTGCTTGACCAGCGCCTTCTGAATCTCCTCCATTTCGATGGAGAGCAGTTGCGCCACCACACCGTCGTAGATCATGTTGCGCACCAGTTTGCGCAACTTGGCTTCGGGACAGACAGGGCCGACCAGTTTATCGAAGGGCACCGGATAGAAGTGCAGATCGCTCCGCAGTTCGTTGAGCTTGAGCGGCTCGTCATATACCACCGCCGCTCCGCTGTCCAGCTTCATCACGTCTTCGCGCGCCGTTTCCGGATTCATCGCCACCAGGAAATCGATCTCCTTGCGGCGGCCGATGTACCCTTGCTTGCTGGCGCGAATGGTAAACCAGGTGGGCAACCCCGCGATGTTCGACGGAAACATGTTCTTTCCGGAGACCGGGATGCCCATTTGAAACAGGGCACGCATCAGGACGGTGTTGGCGGTCTGGCTACCCGATCCGTTGATTGTTGCAACCTGAATGCTGAAATCGTTGACTACCGAATGCGTCGGCCGGGAAGATGGCTCGACAGGGGAAACCTCTAAAGTTGACATCGATAAGGAATCCTTGTTTTGGGGAGTGTGGCCCAGTTCACTTTCTCTCTGATTATATGGCAAATGCCGAAGGGGTGGGGCAGTCAGGAGCTAAAGTAGTACCTTCATGGTTCCTCAAAAGCGGCGCGCCCCGCTGCTCGCGGGCCTGGCGATCGGCGGAATTTTCCTGGCTTTCGCAGGCGATGGCATCCGCGCCTACTTCACGCCGGACGACATGATGAACCTGTACGTCTCGTGGTCCGCCTCGCCCGCCGCGCTGCTGCGCAATGACCGGCCGTTGGGCGCGCTGGTGTACCGCGTGATGTTCGCCTGCTTCGGCCTGCATCCGCTGCCCTACCGGATAGTCTGCCTCGCGCTGCTGCTGGCAAACCTGGCGCTGCTCTACCGCTTCTGCCGCGCTCTTTCCGGGTCGCGCGAAGTGGCCGCGCTGGCCTGCCTGTTAGGCGCGTACCACGCCCACCTGGCGGACCTCTATTACAGTACCGGCACCATCTTCGATCTGTTGTGCTGTCTGTTCTTTCTGCTGGCATTTAACTTCTATTTGAAGATCCGGCAGGCGGGGACTCCCTCGTGGCGGCAGACAATGGCGCTCCTGGGGCTGTACGTTTGCGCCCTGGCGTCCAAGGAAATGGCGGTGCTGTTCCCAGTTTACGTGGCGCTGTATGAGGGGCGGCGCATGCTGCGCAGCCGTTTTCTCTGGCTGGCAGTGCCGCTCACCGTGTTCTACGCCGCGTGGAAAGTAGCCGGTCCGCACGCTATGACGGCGAATCCCGACTACGCCGTACATCTCTCGCTGCACGTGTTTTTGTCGGCCTGGAAGTCGTATCTGAACCAGTTGTTTTACGGGGCAATCGCGTTCAACACCGTGAAACTCGTGCTCCTGTGGGCCGCCGTTACGCTGTTCGCGGTGCGCGCGCGCAGAAAGGAAGTATGGCTGGCCTGGTGCATCGCCATGCTCGGAGTGCTGCCGTTTATTTTTATAAATCCGCGCGGATTTTTCGTGATGTACCTGGTGCTGCCGGGTTGGTACCTGCTGGCTGCCTGGGCATTGGTGGGCTTGCGGGAATGGGTGTCGCGCTTGTCAGGAACACTGGCGGTGCAGCCCGGTCAGCTCGCGCTTTTCGCGGTGGTGGCGCTGCTGTTGATCCCGCTGCATCGCGGCGAAAAACCGGTCAGCCAGGCGTGGGTCGCCGGTATCCATCAGCAGGTCCGCGGAGTGCTGGGCGTGTTGGAGGCGAGATTTCCCACCATGCCGCCCGGCGCGAAAGTGCTGTTCCTGAACGATCCCTACGATGCCGGCGACTGGATTCTGACTTCGATGTTCCGCCTTCAATACCACGATCAGACTCTGCGCGTGGACCGCGTGAAAGCCGACCCCGGCCTCGCCCAAAAAGCCGGCGAGTACGCACACGTGTTTACCTTGGACCAGAACGGGCTGGGAGTCGTGCGCTAATCGCCTCGCTAGACGTGCTCAGTCCTGAACGGAGGCGCGCGCGTCAGCAAGCGCTCTTTCGACTAAAGACGTCGCTTAGTTGTGAGCCCGAATTATAGGAGATAGAATCGGTATCGCGATGAGAATTCCAGCCTTGCTGCTGTGCCTGGCCGCCGCGGTGTCCGGTCAATCGACGGATGTTCCGGCGTACACTAAACCCGATCTGCCCGCCGAAAAAAGGGCCGCCGACCTGGTCTCGCGAATGAGCCTGGAGGAAAAAGTTCTGCAGATGCAGAACAGCGCGCCCGCCCTGCCGCGTCTGAACATTCCGGCCTACGACTGGTGGAACGAAGCCCTGCACGGCGTGGCGCGCGCCGGCGAGGCGACCGTGTTTCCGCAGGCCATCGGCCTGGCCGCCACCTTCGATACCGGACCTGATGAATCGCATCGCCACCACCATCTCCACCGAAGCCCGCGCCAAGTATAACGAGGCCATCCGCGATAACAATCATGCCCGTTATTTCGGCCTGACCTTCTGGTCGCCGAATATCAATATCTTTCGCGATCCGCGCTGGGGACGCGGCCAGGAAACCTATGGCGAAGATCCGTTCCTGACCGGCCGCATGGCCGTGGCATTCATTAAGGGCATGCAGGGCGACGACCCGCACTACTTCAAAGTGATCGCCACTGCCAAGCATTACGCCGTGCACAGCGGCCCGGAAACTACGCGCCACCAGGTCGGACGTCCAGCCGAGCGCAGCGCGACCTGAACGACACCTACCTGCCGGCCTTTCACGCCGCCATTGTGGAAGGCAAAGCCGATTCGGTGATGTGCGCCTACAACGCCGTGGACGGCGTGCCCGCCTGTGCCAATACCGACCTGCTGCAGAAGCACCTGAAGCAGGATTGGGGCTTCCAGGGATATGTGGTGAGCGATTGCGGCGCCATTTCCGACATCTTCCGCGGACATAAGTATAAGGCCGACCGCCGCCGAAGCTTCGGCCGTAGCCGTGAAAGCCGGAACCGACCTCACCTGCGGCAACGAATACCGCTCGCTGGTCGCAAGCCGTGAAATCCGGCCTGATCACCGAAGCGGAGATCGATCGCGCGCTGGAGCGGCTCTTCACGGCGCGCTTCAAGCTGGGCATGTTCGACCCGCCGGAGCGCGTGCCGTTCTCCAAAATTCCGTATTCGGAGGTCGATTCGGCGGAGCATCGCAAGGTGGCTCTGGACGCGGCGCGTGCCGCCATCGTGCTGCTCAGGAACGAAAACGAAACGCTGCCGCTGAAAGCTTCGGTGCGCAGGATCGCGGTGATCGGCCCATCGGCGGACGACCCCGTGGCGCTGCTGGGCAATTACAACGGATTCTCGTCGCATCATGTGGCGCCGCTCGAAGGCATCGAAAAGCAGTTCGCGGGCAAGGCGGAAATCCGCTACGCGCTCGGCGCTACTTACACTTCGCAGTCCCCGGCGCTGCTGCCTGCCGCCGCCCTGACGCCGCCCGCCGGCACGGGCCACGGCGTATTGGCGGAATATTTTGACAACCCCGAATTCCAGGGCACGCCCAAGATCTCGCGCGTCGAACCGCGCCCCTACCTGGCCTTCCAGCAGGGCCGCGATTCCATCCGCTGGACCGGCACGCTTCGTCCGCCGGTGACCGGCGAGTACACCTTCGCCATCGGCGGCGGCTTCCGCACCCCCACGACGCACCTCTTCCTGGATGACAACGAACTCGCTGCCGCCTCTCTGCACACCCAACTGGAAGCCGGACACGCCTATAAGCTGCGCGTGGAGTTCCGGCCGCAGGGACCGGCCGGCAGCGTGCAGATTTCATGGATTCCGCCCGCCGCGCCCCTGCTGGCCGAAGCGCTGGATGCGGTGAAGAATAGCGACCTGGCAGTGGCGTTTGTCGGTCTGAACCCCAACCTGGAAGGCGAAGAGATGCGCGTCTCCATACCCGGATTCGCAGGCGGCGACCGCACCAACCTGGAATTGCCGGAATCGCAGGAGAAGCTGATCGAGGCCGCCATCGAAACCGGCAAGCCCGTGGTCGTGGTTTTGACCAGCGGCAGCGCGCTCTCGGCGAACTATGCCGCCGCCCACGCCGCCGCGCTCTTGGAGCTGTGGTACGGCGGCGAAGAAGCCGGCACGGCCATCGCCGAAACCCTTGCCGGAGTCAACAATCCCTCCGGCCGCCTGCCGGTCACCTTCTACAAAAGCGTGGACCAGCTTCCCGCCTTTGACGATTATTCGATGAACGGACGGACCTATCGCTATTTCAAAGGCGAGACTCTGTACGGCTTCGGTTTCGGCCTGAGCTATTCGAAATTCCAGTACTCCGGCTTGCGCGCGCGGCGAAGCGCGAAGGGCGGCCAGGTGTCCGTCCGGGTGAAGAACGCCTCCACGCGCGACGGTGACGAAGTGGTGCAACTCTACGTGGATGGCAGCACTCCGGACGCGGCCATCCGCGACCTCCGCGGCTTCCAGCGCGTTCACCTGCGCGCCGGAGAAACCCGCGAAGTGCAGTTCGCCCTTGACTCCGCGTCCCTGCCCCAAGGCAAGGTGAAGATCAGCGTGGGCGGAGGGCAGCCTGTAGGCGCCATCGCCCACATAGACACCATGATGTAATCCGGCTCCACACTTTGAGGCTGCAATGCGTCAAAATGTGTTAGGGCCCGATGCGCTTTCTGGTAATTCTATTCCTGTCCGGTTCCTGTCTGGCGGGCGAGTATGCCGTGCTGGCCAGTGGATCGCGTTTGCTGGTGGATCGTCACGAGTCCCAAGGGGACAAGATAAGGCTATACAACGGGACGGGTTACACGGAAATGGACGCGGCGCAGGTGCGCGGATTCGAACCCGACGACCGCCCTGCTCCGGCGCCCCCCGAGACTCCGGCCGCCCCGCCCGCCCCGCAGGAAACGGCCGCTGAACCCGTGGCACTGACGCCCATCGAACTCGCCGACGCCGCGGCCGCCCGCTATGGTTTGCCGTACTGGCTGGTGCGCGAGGTCATGCGCGTGGAGTCCGGTTTCCAGCCGCAGGCAGTTTCGCCCAAGGGCGCCATCGGCCTGATGCAGTTGATGCCCGAAACCGCGCAACAGTTGGGCGCGGACCCCAATGACCCGGCCCAGAACGCCGATGCCGGAGCACGCTACCTGCGCGAACTGCTGGACAAGTACGACGGCCGTTTGTGGCACGCCCTGGCCGCCTACAACGCCGGCCCGAAAGCAGTCGAAAAATATCACGGCGTGCCGCCCTACCGCGAAACCATCGACTACATCTACCGCATCGATCAGGAACGCCAACGCAACGAAAAGTAGAACCGTAGGCGGACGCCCTCGTCCGCAGCCGGCCCCCTGGCAGCCCAGCTTAGTTCCGCGACCCGACGGTCTCTGTCCGCCCGGCAAGAGGCTGCACCACCCCGTTGCCGCAGACCGCCACTCCGGTCTTCGTCAGTGCGTCCAGAAAATTAACCAGAATGTGGTAGAACACCTGCTCGGTGAGCGGCTGCTTGCCCGGCAGACGGAAGGTGGCGGGTAGTTCCTTGGAGATCGCGATCTTCACCGAATTGCGCTGCGCGCGGCCGCCGCGGTCGCGCTTGTTCGCCAGCGTGATGGGGGTCTGCATCACCATCCCGGTCCGCCCATCCACGTAAAACTGGCAGCGGGAAAACCAACCCAGGTTGGCCGGGTCGGCAGCGTCGAACAGCAGCAGCGGCGCCTGGCGATGCGGAATATTCAGGTCCAGTTGCATGACCCTCTGGCCGTCTTTGGCCTTAATCTCGAACCCCGCCTGCCGGGCGATATTCGACACCATCTCCGGCTGGAGTTCCAGATAGATCAATTTGTGCTGTCCGGCCTGAAGTACCTGCATGATCGAAGGGCCATTGTAACGCAGTGGCTCGCCGGGCGCAGAAATTGCGTCCCTCCGCCTGCCCTCGGCGTATTGTGCTAGTGAAGGGAATGAAAATGAAGATCACCGGATTCCTGGTGGCGCTGGTCCTGGCCGCGCCGTCATGGGCACAACCGCCGAAACTGCCGGCCAACCTGGAAAAACTGGCTCAGAAGGCCAAAGAGAGCGCCGAGGTGACCCTGGATGGGTCGCTGCTGAAACTGGCCGCCCGCTTCCTCTCGGATAAAGATGCCGACGAGGCCGGCGCCAAAAAAGCGCTGAATGGCATCGACGCGATATACGTCCGCAGTTTCACCTTCGACCATGACACCGCGTACGACGAGGCCGACCTGAACGAGTTGCGCTCCACCTACCGCGCGCCCGACTGGTCGCGCATCGTGGGCGTCCGCTCGCTGACTTCCGGCGACAATGCCGACGTCTTTTTCAAAGTCTCGGCCAACGGCCTGCTCGGCGGCGTGGCCGTGATCGCCGCCGGCCCGCGGGAGTTGACCGTGGTGAGCATCACCGGAAATATCGATCCGGCGCAGTTGATGGATCTCGGCGGCGAATTCCACATTCCCAAACTGGAATTCTCGCCCAAGCAGATACGGAGGATGGAGTAGCGATGCGACTCCTGCGCATGGCGGCGATGCTGCTGGCGTGCCCGGGCATCGCCGCGGCCGGCCACGAATTCGACCAGGTAGTGAAGGCTATCGAGACGCACTTCGGCGCCACCCGCACCCACATTCCGCTGATGGGTGTGGCCAACCTCGTGCTTCAGGTGGGCCACCCCGCCGGCGCCAACGGATTCCACATCGCTTTGTTTCAGGACCTGCATACCGATCTGGACGAAGATCGCCAGGCGGAGTTGGACCGCTTCATGGACACCCTTTCTTCGCCCACGCTGCACCCGCTGATTCGCACCCGTTCGCGGCCGGAAGCGGAAGCCACCTACATCTTCTGCGGCGATACCGGCAAGACTACGCAGATCCTGCTCGCCACCTTCAACTTCAATCGCAGGGAAGCCACGGTGATCGAGGTCAAAGTCCAATTCGAGACCCTGCTGCGCTGGATCCAACATCCCGATGAGGCCGGCAAAGCGCTGAACCCCGACCGCGACGGCGACGGCAACTGAAGCCTACCTGACCGCAATGAACGATTTCGTGAAGCCGCCCAGATGCTCGCGAATGATGCGGGCGCCGGGGAACAGCGCGCGCACTTCGGCGAACCCGAGCAGGCGCACTTCCGAAAGGTAATGCTCGATGTAAAAGCGCCGCCGGTCCGGAGTCACTCGCACCAGCAGGCTCCAAACGTTGCAATGCGGCACCACCACGCGCTGCCAGCGCCGCGGCAGCCAGTGAATGAACGGGGTGAGCAGGTGCTGTTCCACGGGGAACCAGCGATTCGGCGTCTGCACCCAGTACCGGCGCCCCACGCGCGCCACTTCACGCGCGAAACTCCGCTGGCTGGCCGCGTCGCCCACGTGCTCGATCACCGAGTTGCTGAACACCACGTCGAAGGCCCCGTCGCGGAACGGCAGGTTCCTCCCGTCGCCCGCCACCCAGGCGGCATCGCCCACGTCGGCGCGGGCGCGGGGAGTGTTCAGCAGGGTGACCTGCGGGCGCTCCGGCAGCAGGCTCCAGCAATCCGGAGTGCCGCCGATGTCCAGGATGCGGGTATCGCGGGTAATCCGCAACTCCGAGGCGAAGCGCCTCATTCGCCGGCGGCGAAACCAGGAGGAGATGGACGAAAACCCGGGCAAGCTAAAGCTTACCTTACGCCACCGCCTCCGCGCCGCCGCTCACCACCCAGCCATCGGCCAGTTGGATGACGCGATGGCCGTACTTGGCATTGTCCAGCGAGTGTGTCACCTGCACGATGGTCGCGCCTTCGTTGTTGAGCCTCTTGAACAATTCCATGATCTCTTTGCCCTGGCTGGAATGCAGGTTGCCGGTGGGTTCGTCGGCCAGAATCAGTTTTGGGTTGGCGATCACCGCGCGGGCCACGGCCACCAGTTGCTGCTGTCCGCCGGAAAGCTGGCTGGGGTACAGATCGCGCTTGCCCACAATGTGGAAACGGTCCAGCGTGTCGCACACAATGGCCGCGCGCTCGGACCCCTTCACGTTGCGGTACGAAAGCGGAATATCCAGGTTCTCGTAAACCGTCAGGTTGTCGATCAGATGGTAGCTCTGGAACACGAAACCGATGTACTTCTTGTTCAGTTCCACGCGGTCCTTCGGTTTCATGCGATGCACCATGTGGCCGAAGAACTCGAACTCGCCGGTCCACGCGCCATCCAGCATGCCGAGGATGCTTAACAGCGTCGACTTACCGGCGCCCGAAGGGCCCATGATCGTGACGAACTCACCCTCCTTGATATCGATGTTCACCCGGCGCAGCACGTAACTGCGTCCGTAACCGCCTTCGTAAAACTTCTCGAGGTTGCGAAGTGTAATCATGTTCTGTCCTATTCATGCCGCAAAGCCACCATGGGATCCAGCGCCATGGCGCGGCGCGACGGAATGTAGCTCGCCGCCAGCGCCACCGCCCCCAACGCCAGCGAGATGGTTGCGAAGGTATAAAAATCGGTCGGATTGACGCCGTACAGCATGGAGGCCATCAGGCGCGTCAGCACCAGCGCCGCGCCCAGGCCGATGGCGATGCCCAGGGCCGCCAGGCGGGCTCCATGTCCCACGATCAGGCGGAGCACGTGCGACCGCTCCGCTCCCAGCGCCATGCGAATGCCCAGTTCGTGCGTCCGGTCGCTGACGTCATAGGAGATCACTCCATAGATTCCCACGGCGGCCAGCAGAAAAGCGACTACCGCCAGGAATGCCAGAATGACGGCGGCAAACCGCGGTGCCGACACCGCGCGATCCACGACGTCCTGCATGGTGCGCACGCCGGTCACCGGCTGATCGGGATCCAGTTGATGAATCGCCCGCTCCGCGGGAACTGCGAGGGCGCGCGGTTCCCCCGCCGTGCGCAGCGTCACGACGACGTACGCAGCAGGCCATTGGGTGTAAGGGTTGTAGAGGGTGGGCCATTGCTCTTCCACAATCTTCTCCTGGCTCACGTCGCCCACCACACCCACCACTTCGGCCTCCCCGGGAGTCATGGCATCCAGAATCAGATGGTGGCCGATCGGGTTCTCCCCGGGAAAGTAGCGTCGTACCAGCGCCTGGTTGACGATCGCCACCGGCGGGGCATCGGGCGTATCGGCATCGGAAAACGTACGCCCGGCAATCAGCGGGATTCCCATGGTGGCAAAGTAGCCGCCGCTGATATAGCGAACCGGCGTAATTAGTCTCTGGCCGGGCGGAGGCGCGGGCCGGCCGGCTACCGCGACGGTGGTGCCCCGGTCCAGCCCCGTGAGCGGCAGGGAACTGATCGCGGCCGAACTTTGCACTCCCGGCAGCCCGGAAAGGCTCTCCAGCACCTGGTGGATAAACGGGGCGCTCCGCGCGCGCGAGCCATTGCGCCCGCCCAGCAGCGGGACGCGCAGCGTCAGTACTCCCTCCGCCCGGAAGCCCGGATTGACGGCTCGCAGGCGCAGAAAACTGCGGACCAGCAGGCCCGCGGCAATCAGCACTACTACCGCCAGGGCCACTTCCGCAATCACCAGCGCGCCGCGCATGACCCGCCCGCCGCGGCTCGCCGTACCGCCGCGCGAAGTCTCCGACAAGGCCGCGCTCAAATCGATCGCCGAAGCGTCCATCGCCGGCAGAATTCCGAAAAGAACGCCTGTGGCCAGCGCCGCTACCAGGGCAAACAGAAGCACGCGGCCATCCATCGCCACGTCGCGCAACTGCGGAATGCTCGCGGGTCCAAAGCGATGCGCCAGGGCGATTCCCAAACGTCCCACTACCACTCCCAACAGCCCGCCGGCCAGCGACAGGACCAGGCTTTCGGAAAGCAGTTGAGCCACAATCCGGCCGCGCGACGCGCCCATGGCGAACCGCACGGCAATTTCCTTGCGCCGCGAAGCGCCGCGCGCCAGCAGCAGGCTGGCCACGTTGGCACAGGCCATCAGCAGCAGCAGGCCCACCGCGCCGGACAACACTTCGAGGGGCTCACGTGCATTCCCGGAAAGCTCCTCGCGGATGGAAAACAGGCTGGGCCGGAAACCGTCATTCAGCGCCTTGTTCGCCTCTTCCAGCCGGCTGCCGATCGTATCCATTTCCCGGCTGGCCCGCTCCAGGCTCACACCCGGCTTCAATCGCGCGATCACTTTTAAGCTACGCGCGCCGAAGGTCCGCGGGTTATTCGGGTTCAACCCCAGGGGCAGCCACAAATCCACTTCGGGCTCAAGAAGAGAAAAACCGGCCGGCAAAACACCAACCACCGTGTAGCTCTGTCCCCCCAGCCGGATGGATTTGCCCGCGATGGCCGCATCGCCGCCGAACCGGCGCTGCCACAGATTGTGACTCAGGAGTGCGGAATTGACGTGGCCAGGCTGATCTTCCTCCGGCTGGAACGTGCGCCCCACTGTAGCTTGGACGCCGAGCATGGGAAATAGGTCCGCGGAAACGCGTTCGGCTTTCACCTCCTCCGGCTCTATATATCCATTGGGCCCGCCGGTCAAATTGATTTGGGCCTCCTCAATGGCGGCCATATCCGAGAATGCGCGGCTTTGCCGCCGCCATTCCCAGAAATTGCTCCGGGCTACAAACATTTTGTGCAAGTTACGCACGGAACTCTTTTCCCAAATCACGACTAACTGCTGCGGGTCGCGATACGGCAGGGGTTTGAGGAGGGCCGCGTCCAGAACACTGAAAATCGCCGTGGCAGTGCCGATTCCAAGAGCCAGCGCAATCAGAGCGATCGCGGTGGTCGAACGGGTCCTCCCCAGGATGCGCGCTCCGTATCGCAGATCCTGACTAACCAGGGGCATGGCTTGTCAGGTTAACAGATTTTGCGTGACAGTAGGTGAGGACTAGCTCCCTATGCCTTTACCGCGCATCCCCAACTTAGGCGAGTGAATCGAAATACCACCATTTACATTGTGCACATGAATGTGCGCCCCACCATGATTCACAACGGTCCGCAGGTCGTGGCCATCATCGGCGCGCGAGACTCGCCCTACGTTACTTTCAATGCCGCCGCTCAGGTTGTGCGCGCTGAGACTCGCCCCGCCGCCGGCCGGAAGCCACAGTTTGATGGGCCCGTTCACCGAACTCAGCGATATCGGTTTGGACGGACTCAGGCGATTGAACGCGGCATCCAGCGTGCCGTTCACCGTAGAAAGATCCGCCTCCCCTTCCAATTTGTCGGCGTGGATGCTGCCATTCACCGAGGAAGCTTTGATGGGCCCCGCCACGCCGCTGATCGAAAGACCCCCGTTTACCAGCTTGACCTGGTCCAGGTTGGCGCGGCGCGGCACCATGATGCGGTACTCCACACTGGCCGGGTGCTCTGCGTCGGTTCCCGTATATACCGTGTGAATCGAAAGTGCGCCCGTCGACGGTTCCACAATGATGCGGGCGTCATCCAGGCGGTGCGGATCGGGCGAGTGCTTGATCGCTTCCACCAGCACCTCGTCGCGATCCCACGCGGTGATGCTCACGTCGCCATACAGATTCTGAATCACTACACGGCCGCAGGGTCCCAGTGCAAACCTTTGGCGAAAATCAACGCGCGCATTGCCGATCGCATTGGCATGCAATGCAATACCGCCGAGCAGCAGCGGCAATAAGCCCAGAGACAGCTTCACCCTTCTAACCATTGCGCCCCCGTACCGCGGGCTCCACGCCCGCGCATGTTGTGCAGTAGCGCAGGCCCCCGGCTTGCGCATGACTGTTCAGGTTGATCTTTACGACGTCTTTGCCGACTCGATACTCTCTTCCACGATGCGCCCGTCGAATAACCGGATAGTCCGGTCCGCGAACTCGGCATAACGTGGATCGTGAGTTACCATGCAAATCGTCGAGCCGGCCGCGTGCAGTTCACGCAGCAGGTTCATGACTGCCTCGCCGTTGGCGGAATCCAGGTTTCCAGTCGGCTCGTCCGCCAGCAGGATGAGTGGATCGCCGCTCAGTGCGCGCGCCACAGCGACGCGCTGCTGTTGACCGCCGGAGAGTTGCGAGGGGTAATGTTTCATGCGGTGCGACATTCCCACCCGCTCCAGCGCTTCCTGCACGCGGCGTTTCCGCTCCGCCGACGGCATGCCCCGATAGGTCAAAGGCAGTTCTACGTTTTCGTACACTGTCAAATCGCCGATCAGATTAAACGCCTGGAAGATGAAGCCGATTTCCCGGTTGCGGATGCGTGCGCGCTCTGAGAGTTTCAGGCCGGTCACCGGTTTGCCATTCAGATAATAAGTGCCGTCGCTCGGCGTATCCAGCAGCCCGAGAATCGCCAGCAGGGTCGACTTGCCGCAACCGGACGGTCCGGCAATCGACAGGTACTCCCCTTTCTTTACATCAAAATGAATGCCTGAAAGAGCATGCGTCTCAACTTCATCGGTCACAAAGACCTTGCTGACCTGTTCCAGACGAATCAACGGTTGGGAGCCATTATCCATATGCATTTACCCCTTTTACGAATTTGCCAAGCGCTTAGTTCAACTTAATTCGATCGTAATTGTCATAGGCGGACATATCGGATAGAATCACGCGATCGCCCACATTCAATCCGCCCTTGATTTCTATAGTATTGACGGAACTGCGGCCAAAAGTGACTTTGACTTTGTTCGCATACTTACCATCAGGCTCAATCTTGAAAAGCGTCACGGTGCTGTCCTGCTGTCCAAACACCGGGCGTCCGACGTAGACTACGTTGTCCAGCTTCATCAACTGAATCGTCCCATCCACGCTCAGGTCCGGCCGCGAGCCCGGCGGCAGGGCGCCCTGTAGCGCCACATCCACCGTGACTGTACCGTTTAATACCGAAGAATCGATGCGTGACACCTTTCCGTTGATCAGGCCATTGGTCCCGGCACCGGCCAGACGCGTATCGATCACGGCGGGCAGTCCGATGGTTATGTCTTTCACCTGAGTTTCCGCAATCTTCAATTCCGCCTTCAGGTGCGAAGGCTGCGCCACTTTGCCCAGCGGAGTTCCGGCGGTGACCTTCTGACCCTCTTCCACCGGGTTCAACGGCGGCGGCACGGCTTCCAGCCTACCGGCGAAACCCGCCCGCACGTTCAACTGGTCAACCTGGCTCTTTTTGAGGTCGTACTCGCTCTTCAACTGGTCCACTTTCACGTTTTGCGCGGCGAGTTGCGCTTCCTGGGCCTGCGCGTCGATGTTGATGCGCTGCTTCTGCATCTCCAGTTGGTCGCCCAGTCCCTTGGCCTTCTGCGCCGAGATCTTGGCATCGATATCGGAAACCAACCCGTCCTTGGCCAGCGTGGCGTCCCGTTCCGCCTGCAGCTTGGCGTTGTTATAATCGGCGCTCAACTGCGCCGCCTGTGATTGCAGGTCCAGAAGTCCTTTCTGCAGCGTCACCTTCAGGTTGGCGTAATCGGCCTGCGCACCTTTCCACAGATATTCCGCGGTCACCAGTTGCGTCTGCAATTCCGGATTGCTCATCACCATCACGATGGAATCCGCCCGCACGTCCGCGCCAGGCCGGATCAGAATCCGCTCTATGCGCCCATCGCTGGTAGCGGTGATCAGCAGCGTGTCTTCCGGTACCAGTGTCCCTAACCCGCGGACTTCCAGGACCATGGGACCGCGCCGTACCTGGTCCGGGTACAAGGTGGACATCTCGACGCTGGGAGCAGCGGGCTTGAGCTGTTTCAGCATCAAACTGCCGCCCACCACCACGCCCACCAGGATTATCGTGGTAATGGTCCAGCGGATGGCTTTCTTGCGGCCGACGTTCTTGCGTTGAATATCCATTTAGGGTTCCTGACCCTGAAAGGCACGGCGCCTGCCAATCCGCGATTAGTCTAACATATGACGTTTCATGGGCTAAACCGGATAGTCGGGCTATTTTGAGTGTCCGCTTGTGGGACTTCCTGTGCAGGCATGGGAATCCTGCCGCCCTTAATAACCCGGTCCCACATTGAGATGGTGGCTGATGGAATCCGGCACCACCAGGTACAAAACAAAGCCAAAAACGGCGTGTGCCAGCCCCAGAAACCACAGATTGCGATACCGGCGATACAAATGGGTGGCCGCATACCCGCCGAGCAGCGTGACCGTCATGAGGAACCAGTTCGGGGTATGGGCGCTGGAGAACAGCGTGGCTGCCAGGAAGGCTGCGGATCGTCTGGAAAGCACTGCATCGAAACGGGTTAGGAAGTAGCCGTGAAGCATGTACTGTTGGAAAACGCCCCACGGGACGTAAGCGGCGAAGGCGAATACCCCCTGTTCGAAAGCGATAGGCCGCGTGGTCTGAAGGACGATGCCGCCGGCCATGCCGGTCAGTCCCAGGAAAGCCAGGAGGGGCGCATAGGCGTACAGGCAATCGCGCAGATTCGCCGCCTGGAAACCGAGATCGTCAGGCCGCTCGCCGCGGACGTAGTGGGATAGCACGATGCATCCCAGGATCGGAATCCACAGAAGCCGGTGCGTTCCGCGAAGTACCCAGATGTAACACTCGATCAGGAAGAAGACTGTCATGGGTTCGGCGAAGTTGAGATTGCGGGCAGCAACACGCGACATCGGGCCTGGGAACATCATAACGCTCAGAACCAGAAGTGTTTGGTCCAGTCCACCAGGGTGTGAAGGATGGCAGAGGAGCAAATGCTGTTCGACCGCTGAAACACCTTGCCATAAGCCACGCCGGCGATCGTCGCCTCAATCATATAGCGCCAGTTCGGCAGAGCTTGCGGGCCATTATCGAGATGCGCCGCCCCGAAAATTACGCTGGCGAGCAGCAGCGAACGCGTGGTGGCGCCCAGGCGCTGCATCAGCAGATTCTGAATCAGGGCGCGAAACAGAATCTCTTCGGGCAGCGCCGTTCCCGCGAAGATGATTCCGACCGCGGCGGCCATCTTTCCCGCAGGCTGCACGGGCAGATGCGGCGGGGGTATAAACCCGATCGCAATTCCCACCACCACCAGCACGGGCGCCACAACCGCGAAGCCCACCAGCGGCAGCCAGAGATCGCGCTTCGTCCGCGGCACCTGAAACTTCATTCCCGGTAGCGCACGGAAACCGAGGAACAGCACCAATCCAAGCAGAATGGCGATTCCATAGGCCGCGCTGTGCAGAAAACCCCGTGCCGGGACGGGCACCAGCGACTGTCCCGCGGCGAATTCGATAGGCAGCCATAGCAGCAGAACCGTCAACAGATCCTGCCGCCACCAGGCCGCAATCACCGGGACGGCGGTATAGGCCAGGACCGCCGCGGTCAGCGGCAAGGTGAAGGCTCCCGCCAGCAGGGATGCCACCGCAAAAACTGCCGTCAGAACCGGTGGCGCCACCCATACCAGACTCGGGGCGGTCCGCAGCCGTTCGCGGAGACGGCCCTGGAAAGCCGGTGCCAGCAGGCTCAATACCGCTCCCAGCAGGACAGCGAGAAAAACGGTCTGCACAGCTTACTGTACGACGATCCCGCGCTGGTCCAGCAATTCGCCCGTCTGTGTGTAAAGATTCAACAGGTTGCGCCGCAACCCCACCTGCGCCTGAACCACTTGCGATTGTGCCTGCGTCAGGGTATTCTGCGCCTGCAGGACGAACTGCATCTGGTCGATTCCCAAGGTGTATTTCTGGTTTTCTGCATCCAGGTACTTGGTTGCGAAATCGGCCGCCGCGCGCGCCAGTTCCAGCGACTTCTTGCTCGATTCCAGGTTGCTCACCGCATTCAGGATGCTTAGCCGGATCTGCTGCTGGGTGGTGCGCACGTTGAGCGTATCGCGCTTCTTCTGGATCAGGGCGTCCGCCATGTCTGCCACGGCGGCATGGTTGCGCAGCGGCAATTGCAGATTGAGGCCGAAGGAATAGACCGGGAACCCAAAGCCGAACATCTGACTCAAGGCATCGCCGAGGCCGCCCGGGATCGGGTTGGTGTAAGGATCGACAATACCGCCGATCCCCTGGGATTGGTACGAGCCTGTAATGCTCAGGTTGGGCAGAATCTCGTTGTGGGCGGAGTGCAGGCTCAGTTCGTCAATATCCAGATTCTGGGACGCCGCCTTCAAGTCCGGCCGCGTATGCAAGGCAATCTCCACCTCCTTTTCAGCGTCGACCTCCAGGCCGGTGACGGGCGCTTCCACGCCCTCCGTCAGGACGATGGGGAGTTGGCGGATGGCGGGATCCAGATCGGCGCCCATCTGCCGGCGGAGCGCATATTCGGTCTGGGCCAGGCTGAACTGTGCCTGCGAGACACCCAGATTCGCGGTGGCGAGCTGCTGTTCCGGGTTGTAGATGTCCAGCGGCGAAAGCGCTCCCAGTTCCAGTTCCTTCTGGGAAAGCTTCAGTGTTTCCTCCGCCAGTTTCTGGGCGCTCTCCGCTACATGCAGATTCTCGCGCGCCTGAATCACATCCCAATATGCATTTTCGGCGGCCGCGACCAGTTGCAGGAGGTTGCTTTTCAGATTGTAATCAGCCGCCCGATAACGGCTCTTAGCCAGGACAAGATTGATGTGATTGATGAAGTATCCCCGGTTTCGCAACAGCGGCTGGCTCACCTGCAGGCTCATTCCCGCGTTCAGATTGGGATTCAGGAGGGCGTAACTGCTGTTGGACGAGTTCCTGGACGCCGAAAATCCGGCGGTATACTGCGCCCCTGTGGGCAGCACCTGGCTGACACTGAAGTTGGCCGGCTGGCTCAGCGATTCGCTGGTGTTCGCTCCGGCGAGCGCCGTCACCGATGGCGCTTTGGACCGCGTGGAGCTGAAACTTGCGTTCGCGGTTGGATCCCACGTAGCCAACGCCCGCATAATGGCGTTCTTAGGCGCTTCTACGCTGAGCATCTGGATCTGGATGTCGGTATTGTTGGACATCACCAGTTCCAGGTACGATTTGAGCGACAAAGACAGCTTGCCGTCCAGGACGAAATCTTTTAAACCGACCGGCCCCTTCAGCTCGACCCTGGTATTCAATTGAGAAAAGGTCTCGCGGAAGTAGGACGGCTTCGGAAAAGATGACAGTTGCGCGAACGCACTCCCCGCCAGGACGGGTATCAAGACAAAAACAGACCGGATGGACATAGTTCTCGAGGATGCTGCCTTCAGCAGACATTGACGTACAAAACTGGTTGGCCGTGGACCGATTGTCACAGTGGTTCCGCTCCGTCACGCCTGGGTATAACGCAAAGACGCTGGTTCGGCGAAAAAGTTTGCTGTTTGACCTCTTTTCCCGGGCGGGAAGGACAGACGACGCACGCCGGGTGCCAAGCTCGGAATCGGTGTCGATTTCCTGAAAGAGCTATTTTAGCTCCGAAACAGTCTGTTTCGGAATTCTACCCCACCAGAAGATTCAGACGATCCACAATTCGGCTCAAAGTCGCTGCCTGGCCTTTTATCTCCTCGCCCACCCCGGCGGCTTCTTCGGCCGCGCCGGCCGATGACTGGGTCACCTGCTCGATCCGGGCGACGGCTGACGCGATCAACTGAATCCCACGCGCTTGCTCTACACTGCCGCCCTGCACCCCCTCAACTAGAGAAGCGATTTGCCCGGCATTGCCGGTCACTTTTTCGATGGCGCCGGAGACCTGATCCAGGTGTACCCGGCCCTCCCGCGATCTGGCGATCGACTCATCGATCAGAGCCGCTGTCTCACTGGCGGCTTTGGCGGAGCGCTGCGCCAGATTTCGCACCTCCTCGGCCACCACGGCGAACCCCATGCCCGCCTCCCCTGCCCGGGCGGATTCCACGGCTGCATTCAAAGCCAGAATGTTGGTCTGGAAGGCAATCTCGTCGATCACCCGAATGATTCGCCCCACCTTCTCGCAGGATACATTGATTTCCTTCATGGAAGTCTGCATGTTACCGAGCGCGGAATTGACGCTGGCGATGGCAGCGCCGGCAGAAACTGTCAATTGGGCGGCGCTGGACAGTTGATCGGTGTTCTTTCGCGTCATGGCCGCGATCTCTTCGGCGGAACTGGATGTCTCCTCCACGGAAGCGGCCTGCTGGCTGGCGCCCTGCGCCAGTGAGTGGCTGGACGCGGACACCTGTTGCGAGGCAGTAGCCAGATCCCTGGCGCACCGGTCCAACTCGTCCACCGTTCCCTGAACCCTGGCAATCTCCCTCCGAGCTGCCAATACCAGTCCGCTGGTTAGCAAAATGCACAGCGAAGTGATCAACATCGCCAGCCGGTTCGACCGGGTCACGGCGGCTTGCGACGCGCTTTGCGCCGCCGCGAGAGCTTTCTTCTGCTGGTTCACCAGTTCCGTCGCCGCCGCGTGCATCCTCGCGGAAATCACTTTGTTCTCATTCCGGAGCTTATAGGCATCGCCGATCTGGCCCGCGCGGCAGAGTGCGATCAATTTCTCAAAACGGGGCGCCCAGGTGGCGCGATTCGTTTGAATATCGGCTGCAGCAGCCTTTTCGGTTTCGTTGCTCCACAGCGGGCGCAGTTCGGCCATCAGGCCGTCGATTTTTCTCCCCGAGTTCGCATAGAGTTGCAGGTACTGTTGCGAAGCTGCCGGGTCATTCATCGCGTAGGACAACATCAGTCCGCGCTGGCAGCCCTGCATTTCCGTGGTCGCCAGTTCCATCTGGTTGCCGATATCGAGCTTTCTAACGAACCGGAAGAGAACCTCCTCCAACTCCCGATGCGCTTGCCGCCCTGCCGCCAGGAACGCCACAAGGGGCATCGCCACGAGCGCCAGCATGGCGGCGAATGCCACCATGGCCTTGGTTCGAACTGTCACGCCCGAATTCACTTGCCTGTATTATCGGCCGATCCCGCCACCTTCTTTAGGGTGGAGCACGGCAGACGCGGCAGCATTCCTGGCGCTGCCAGCGAGCAGGCGCTGTACAATACTGTCAAAGGTTCTCCCATGGGTGTGCGCCGGATTGTCGGATGCTCGTTGCTGTCCACCATCACCGCGGTCATTGCCCTGTTTGGGCAGGCCAGCATCACCCCGCGCGCGAAGCCCGTTGCCGAGGCGGCCAGGCTTCCCGCGGCGAATATCCGGATCGATGCCAACCTGGTTCTGGTGCCCGTCTCAGTCTGCGACCCGATGAACCGCCCGGTCACCGGCCTGGAGAAAGAACACTTCAAGATCCTCGACGATAAAGTCGAGCAGACCATCACCCATTTCGCCATGGACGACGAACCCCTGGCCGTCGGCCTCGTGTTCGATATCAGCGGCAGCATGTCGAATAAACTGCGCCGGTCCCGCGCGGCCGCAGCCGCATTTTTCCGCACCGCCAATCCCGAGGACGAGTTCTTCCTGGTGGAGTTCAACGACCAGCCGAAGCTGGTAGTGCCGCTCACCCGCAGCTACGAGGACATTCAGAATCAGCTCACCTTCGCCCAATCCAAGGGACGAACCGCCCTCCTCGACGCCATTTTCCTGGCCCTCCACGAAATGAAGAACACCAAGATGCAGCGCAAAGCGCTCCTGATCGTCTCCGATGGCGGCGATAACTGCAGCCGCTACACGGAGGGCGAAGTGCGCAACCGCGTCCGCGAAAGCGACGTGCTCATCTACGCAATGGGGATTTTCGAGCCGGACGGCTCTCGCGCGCGTTCGCCGGAAGAGGCCGGCGGGCCGGGCCTGCTCAGCGATATCTGCGAACAGACCGGCGGCCGCCATCTGCCGGTGGACGACCTCGCCGAAATGCCCGATATCGCCGCCAAAATCGGCATCGAACTCCGCAACCGTTACGTCCTCGGTTACACCCCCACCGACGCCCAGCGCGACGGCCGGTACCATCATGTGCAGGTGAAGGTGGTGCCCCCGCACGGCCTCCCCGCCCTCCGCGCCTACTGGCGCCTGGGCTACTATGCTCCGTCAAAATGAATCTTGCCGTTCCCGGCACAAGTCCGGCCCTGCGGCGGCAGTGATGCTGCAACCTAACCGGCTAGCCGCCCTCGGGTCGACTGCACAGCTTTTGGCGGAGCCAGTGGTCGATGATGCCAAAGATGGACGCGATAGCTTGGGCGGCACCTTTGAAGGTGCAGACAGCACCGCTGGCCCGTCCGCGAACCTGCCTGCCGTAGCGCAGTTGAGCCGTTGCGCCGCGCGTTGCTCTGCGACGTTTTCGGCGCGCCGCACCTGGTCCACTCAGCGATGTTGGTGAAGCACGCCGGCCGCTGCTTTACCACCGCCGACCTCTACGCACCGGCACGGGAAGCTCTCGGTGCTAAGGGCAACCAAACTAAACTGGTTGGTGGGGGACCGGTGGACAAGAGGCGTTACATCACCTTGGCGCTGGGTGTGCTTGCGATTGCGGCCGGCGCGCAGGAAGATCCCTTAACGTGGTTCCCGCTCCGCGTGGGCAGCCGCTGGACTTACCGGAATGAGTGGAAATCCGGTAACCGGAACCGCCCCGTCATAGACCGTTGGACCACGGAGGAGACCGTGACCGGGTGGGCCAGGATCCCGTAAGGGATCGTGGTGCTTCGCGACGTACGCCAGGTGACCCAAGGGGGCGCTTCCCATAGCAGCGGTTACCTTGTCGCGCGTTCGAGCTATCCCTACCTGATCCGTGGCAGTTGTGTTTACGGGACCGCCGGGGGTTGGGACCCTCAGACTCAAGGCTTCCGTCCGGAATTCCGGAAATACCTCAATGACGGCGCCGTCTCGCCCGACTTCTGTTTCCCCCTGCAAAATGGGCGCAATTGGGGAACGGCCGATATTCCATGGCGAGTCGAGCCCGCCCGCCAGGCTGTGGAATCCTTTCTGCCGGTGCAGTACTCTCAAGCCATTCACATCTTCTCCAACCATTTCGGCAGCGGCGGATTCGACGACGTGTGGTTTCAAAAAGGAATCGGCATTGTCGCCGAGCATTACATCCACAACGGGACTTACGACGAGTACACCCGGACCCTTCTGTCCTTCTCGTTTCAATAAGGTGAAGGATGGCTGATCTGCCGTATTCCCCTCCGCGACCTCCGCGTCCCTTCGCCTTTCTCCGCGTTTCTCGTTCCTCGGTGTTTCTAGAAGCGCGCCCTACCCTA
>CAVVLD010000090.1:0-69516 GCA_963748795.1 uncultured Solibacteraceae bacterium | reverse complement strand
CGAGGAGTTCGAGATAGCGCGCCACCGCTTCGATACCGCGGTAGAAATTCGGCAGGTGGAACTTCTCGTTGGGCGCGTGCAGGTTGTCGTCCGGCAGGCCGAAGCCCATCATCACGCTGGGGATGCCGAGGTACTGGTCGAACACGCCGACGATGGGGATCGATCCGCCGGAGCGGATGTAGACCGTCTCCTTGCCGAAGACCTCCTTCATGGCCTCCGCGGCCGCGTGGATGAACGCGGTTGTCCGGATTCGCCAGCGACGGGGCGCCGGGTGCAGCACCTTCAATTCCGCCGTCACGCCCTTGGGACACGCTGCGGCGACCGCGGCGCGCAATCTGTTCGATCGGCCTCCTCGGGACGCTGATCGGCGACCAGCCGCGTGCTGATCTTGGCCACGGCGCGCGCCGGGATCACGGTCTTGGCGCCCTCGCCGGTGAAGCCGCCCCGGATGCCGTGCACCTCGAACGTGGGCCGCGCCCAGGTGCGCTCGAACAGCGGAATGCCGGGCTCGCCGACCAGCTCGCGTGCGCCCATTTCCTTCTCCGTGTACTCGGTTTCATCGAACGGCAGCCGCGCCCAGGCCTCGCGCTCCTTGGCGGCTGGCGGCACGACGCGGTCGTAGAAGCCGGGAATGCGAATGCGGCCGTCGCGATCCTTGAGCGCGCAGAGAATCTCCGCGATGCGCCTGCATCGGATTCGGCGCCGCGCCGCCGTACACGCCCGAGTGCAGATCGTGACTGGCGCCTTCGACGAGTCAGCTCGCCATACACCATGCCGCGCAGGCCGACGCAGATCGTGGGCAGCTCCGGCGCGAACATCTCGGTATCGCAGATGACGGCGGCGTCGGCCTTGAGCCGCGGCGGCTTGGTCGCGACGTACGCTTCGATGTGTTCGCCGCCGGTCTCCTCCTCGCCTTCGATCAGAAACTTCACGTTCACGGGCAGCTTGCCGTTGGTCTTGCAGCAGGCGTCTCGACGGCCTTGATCAGAGATATACCTGCCCCTTATCGTCGGACGCGCCGCGCGCGTAAGATGTCGTTGCCGCGGATCGTCGGGCTCGAAGGGCGGCGATTTCCATTCGTCGAGCGGATCGGCCGGCTGCACGTCGTAGTGGCCGTAAAACAGCAGCGTCGGCTTGCCGGGCGCGCCCGAGCCATTCCGCGTAGACCAGCGGATTGCCCTCGCCCTCGATCAGTTCGGCCGGTCATGCCGGCTGCGCGCAGTTCGCTCAGCGCGAATTCGGCGGCGCGCCGGATGTCGGGCTTGTGCTCCGGACAGCGTGCTGATGCTGGGGATGCGCAGGAACGCCTTCAGGCCTTCGAGGAAGGCGGCCTGGTTCTGCTGAAAGTAAGTCATCTGGTTTCAGCTTACAGCAGGGACTGGCGCGCTGCGCGCGCGGGGGGCCGAGCCACGGGCCGGGCACGCTCCGCGTGCGGGGTTGGGCATGGGGTTGATTAAGATGGAAAATTCAAGTCTCGAAATGGTGTGAATGTAACCCGGCGATCAGGTCATAAAGTTTCCCGGGGGCCACTGGTTTCGTCAAATACCCGTTCATGCCGGCGCTCCAGACAGATATCGCGATACTCGGAGGTCGCGTGCGCGCGTAAGCCCGAAGATGACGGGCTGGCGGTCGAGGGGAAGGCGGCTGCGGATTTCCCGGGTTGCGGTCACGCCATCGACGTCCGGCATCTGCACGTCCATCAGAATCAGGTCGTAAGCGGCGCTCGACCGCCGCCGCGATGGCCTCCGAACCGTCCGCTGCCAGGTCCGCGTTAACCCCGAGTCTTTCAGAGCAGCTTGAGCACGACCCTCTGGTTCACCGGATTGATCTTCCGCCACGAGCACTTTCAGACTGTCCGCGGAGAGGTTGCGCGCGGAGGCAGCGGAGCGGCGGAGCGGGCTGCCGCGCATGGCCCATCACGACCGTGAATCGGAACCGGCTGCCTTCGTCGGGGCTGGATTCGACCGTCGATCGTTCCCCCCATCAATTCCACCAGCCGTTTGGAGATCGCCAGTCCCAGGCCGGTCCCTCCGTAGCGGCGGTTGATGGAGGCATCCGCCTGAGTGGAACGATGAGAACAGGCGCGGCAGCTGGTCCGGCGCAATCCCAATGCCGGTGTCGCGAACCTCGATGACGATGCGGCGAGAGGTCTCTTCGCCGTCCGGCCACCCCGGCCGTAAGCACCACTTCTCCGGAATTGGTAAACTTCACGGCGTTAGAGACCAGGTTCAGAACCACCTGCCGCAAGCCGGGTTTCGTCCCCGTCTACCCACACAGGCAATTCCGGCGCGAGTTCGCAGGCCAGGCGCAGGCCTTTTTCCGCCGCAGCGGCGCGAAACAACCCGATGCTTTCGCGCAGGCAGCGATGGAGATCGAAGGGCGCGACTTCCAGGTCCAGTTTTCCGGCGTCGACTTTCGAGAAATCCAGGACGTCGCTGATCACGCGCAGCGAGCGCGTCGCCGGAGGAGCGAATCATTCGAATGATCTCCAGCGCCTCGGCGGGAACCGGCATGGCTTCCAGTTCCATGCTCAATCCGATGACACCGTTCAAGGGGGTCCGGATCTCGTGGCTCATGTTTGCCAGGAAGCGGCCTTTGGCCTCGATCGCCTCGTCGGCACACCTCTTCTCTTCCAACATCCTGACGCGCTCGATTCCAGTTCGGCCGTTCGCCGGCGGACGATCATGCGGCCCTTCCAGAGAATGACGCCCCCCAAGCGCACCAGCGCCAAGCCAGGGCGACAGGCGCGCCCACCAGGTTTCCCACCACTTTGGCTCAATCGGAAACTCCGCCACGGCCACTTTTGCCGAAACCGGTCCATCCCGAACCCGAGACCGGATCTCCAGGCGATGCCATCCCCGGAACCAGGCCGGCAAAGGAGATGATCCGCTCCGTAGTGTCGGTCCAGCGCTCCCGGTCCAAGCGGTAAGCGAACCGCGTCAGTTGCTCGCTTTTGTAACTGAGCGAGGAAAACTCGGCCCTGAGAGCTCGCGCCTTCTGGTCGACCTCCAGTCTGGTAATGACCGGATCGGCCGTCAGCGGTTTCGACGAGACCGCCGCCGGGAGGCCGGTAGTGCGCCAATCCGCCGCTGGTACCGATCCAGACGCTGCCATCCGCGTCGGCCCAAAACGCCTCGCCGTCGGTGTCGTTCCAGATCAGCCCGTCTTCCGTGCTGAGGTGCCGCCAGAAGCCGCCCGCCAGAACGGACACTCCGTTGGCGCTGCCTCGCCAGAGGCGGCCGAATGCGTCGAAGCCGTGAAAGGCCGTGACCTCGACCGAGGAAGCATCCCAGGGCAGGACCGCGGTCGAGCGGAGAATGCGGTCTCCGGCGAGTCTCGACCCTCTCGATTCCGGCATCGTACCGGTGGTGCAGCCACATGGCGCCGTCCGGAGAAATCATGGTGATGTAGGGGTGGTCGCTGAGGAGCCCGTCGGCTTTCCGGTGCTGGCGCCAGCGATCGCCGCTGAGACTCCACAACCCGTCCGGGTTGGTGATCCACATGTTCCCGTGTTTGTCTTCGGAGAAGGCCCACGCGCTGTGCGTCAGCGAAGCACGGTTGATCGAGCCGGTGAAAGCGGTTGGAAACGGACGGCCGATCGTTGCGGAAGACGCCGCAGCCTGTGCCTATCCACAGCGATCCAGGTGATCGACGAAACCGCGGTGCAAAGTCACGCAATCGAGACCATCCGCCGGCCCCAACTGGTGAATCTTTCCGGTTGCTGGATCGAGTCGCGTCAGGCGGCCAGGCTTCATGACCGCCCACACGGCACCGTCAGACGTCTGACCCAGCCAGCGCACGTTATCGCCGCCCAGACCATCCTTCTTCGTCCAGACGCGGGGAGGACCGCGCAGGTTCAACCGCGCCAGGCCCAGGGACGTCCCCACCCACAGGGCTCCTTTTTTATCGCGGAGGATGCTCCAGATCAGGTCGGACGGCAGGCCTTGCGCTTTGGTCCACGACTCCCATTCGCCAGGACCCAGCCAGCGGGCCACACCGCTGCCAATCAGCGCGATCCACAGCGATCCTTCGCGATCCTGCAGGACAGCGCTGGCCATGGGCGTGTGAAGTCCGCGTTTGTCATCGACTTTGCTCCAGGTTCCTTCGTGGAGAATCTCCACGCCCTGGTCTGTCGGGACCATCAGGGAGCCATCCGAGGTCACGCGTCAAGGCGCCCCAAAAGATGCTGGACGGAATGTCCGGTCTTTCCTGCACAAATCGCCGGGCGCCAGGCGGCTTTCGATAGAGCTTGCCCGGGCTGCGGACCCAAACGGAACCTTCAGGCGTGAGCGGCCACCGCGTCCCAAATGTCTTCCGGCAGGCCCTCCGGCAGGTCCGAACGTGGAAACGCGCCCACGGTCCGCGACGCATAACCTGCGCTCGCAGCCAAACCAGAGTTGCGAACCGCTGCGCGCGATTCCGCGTGCCGGTTTGCCGCTAAGTTCCGGGGGCAAAGGATAGGGACGTACGGGCGCCGAGGTGCTCCGGGGATCCGCCTCAAACAGACCCGTGGGGGTCGCCACGACCACGCCGGAGTGCTCGCCGTTGGCCATTCCCTGCGCACTGGTCAACATGCCGGCAAGCCCTGCGACGGAGTGGAACCGCTTTCCGTCCCACCGGTAAATCTGCCCACATGTGTTGGCCCAGAGTGCGCCATCCGCGGCGATGTGCAGGGCATGAACTTCGGAGGTGCACGGCAACCCTTCTGCGGCGGCCATGAGGCGAAAGCGGCTACCATCGTAGCGGTACAATCCGCCTTCGGAGCCGGCCCAGATGTAACCCGCTCCGTCCTGCGCGAGCGACAGGATGGTAAGATTCTGGAGCCCTTCGGCGAATCCGTAATGGCGGAAACTATACTGCTGGGCGGCACCGGGAGCGGTCAGCGCCAGAAGCAAAGCGGCACCCAAACCGGGATGATGGGCTCGACACTTCATGCGTCCGCACCAGTGGCCACAAGCTACTTATCGGCCGGACGACGGGGGAACTGTAGGCGGGGGCCGCGGCGGGGGCCGGGGGCCAGGGGCCGGGGGCCGGGGGCCGGGGGCCGGGGGCTGGGGGCCGGGGGCCGGGGGCCGGGGGCCGGGGGCCAGCGGGCCAGGGGCCGGGGGCCGGGGGCCATAGGCGTTAAAATAAGAGCTACTCATCTTAAATCGCCTGGGCGTACGCGGCAATAGCGGGTTTGCGCTTCCTCGGTGAGTTTCGCAGTCGGTCGAGGAACTCCTCGCTTTCTGTCATGAGCCACGGTCCGTCTCCTAGAACAGCGCTACGCAATGCCCACAGTGCCATGCGGAATCGGGACCAAGCGCTATTCTGATATCCCGGCTTTGCTGATTTCGTAGCCCCAGGGGGAAAGTGCACCGGAGGGTGTGATTAAGCGTTGGGCGAGTGCAGCAGCCAACAGTCGACTGAGGATCCAACTTCTGGCGGTGGGCCCTTGCCGAGAGGGCAATGTGTCTAAGTGTAGGAGCGACTTCAGACGTTTAAAAAACAACTCGATCTGCCAGCGCAGGCGATATAGATCGGTGGCGGCAGAGCCTGGCAGGCACTCAGCGGGAGCGGTGGTGATCAGCCAGATGATATCGCCGGTTCGCGTATGTCCGGCCACCACGCGGGCGGGAATCCAGTCTTTGGCGCGGCTTAAAGACCATCCCTTACCTGACCGCGAATTGTAGCTGTCCGGAGGGATGGGTACAAGAAGCCGCCACTCTACCCAGCCAACGGTCGGAACTTGGTCCTTTCTTTCCAGTAGGTCGATCCGCTTTCGATCGCTATCGCAGACCCGCAGATTGTGCGGATTCAAGCGAGCTAATACGTAGGCGCCGCTGCGTCCTACTGCATAGAGACCACGCGCAGTGGCATAGGCGCGGTCCCCCAAGACAATCTCTCCGGCTCGTAGCGGGTAACGCCCATAATGCTCACCCCCGTGCTCGTCGGTCACCTCCACCGACTGAAACCTACCGCTGCCTGGTTCCACCATTACATGGGTCCGCCATTCGGTTCCCTTAGCACCAGGGCCGGTCAATACGCTAGCATCCACGACGCGCAGAGCGAGTCCACGAACTCGATGCGTACTTGCGAGTTCCTGCTCTAAAACTTGACCCAGTAGGACGGACAGCCAGCTTTCCGCCTCCCGCAATCGATAAAATACGCCTGGCCCGGTAATGTCGGCCAAACCCAAAGCATGGCTCCAGGCGGCCACATCCTTCAACGATAGATCGGATACCGCATAAGCAAGCGCCATGCGGACCAATCCCTCAGCACTGTGAATATTGCGGCAACGTACCAGCGCACCGGTTTGAAGCGCCGTGAGATCCATATCACCGGGCAACAACGTGCGCAGGTATCGCCATTGAGCATCTTCGTGCAGGGACGAAATACCCACGAATACAGAATACTACCCCTAGCGAAGAGAATCCATCTTATTTTAACGCTTATGGGGGCCAGGGGCCGGGGGGCCGGGGGCCAGGGGGCCAGGGGCTGGGGGCCGGGGGCCGGGGGGCCGGGGGGCCGGGGGCCAGGCGGCGTCCTCTAAAAGGAACGGCTCAGAATGTGCTATTTTTAACGCAACTCAGCTCGCGCGCCATGGGTCTATCGGCGTCTGCCAATCCCCCGGTAATAGAATGGCTGGAAGCGGATTCGCGATCAAAAATCTGAAAGCATTTGCAGGGGGAAACGCCAAATGATGCCGCAGCCCGACCGGTGGGCCAAGGACCGCCCGGTCAACTATTTCGATGATATGCTGCAAAACAAAACGATGAAGTTGTTCCAGAAATATTCTGTCCATGCAGCCGACAATCCCGAGGGCTATACCGTAGCCACTACCGGGATTAAAGATCTGAGCCACACGGGCGATTTCGAAGGCGGAAGCGTTCCGGGCACCAAACGGATTTCCTGGGTACACCTCGAGAAGTTGCCTCGCCGGGCCAACTACGTACCCGGAGCCTCGGATTTAAAAGAGGGCGGCGACACTATCGATTGCAAAGCATCCATCGCCCCTAAAGCCAATTGGGTGCCGACCTGGTTCCTGCCCTGGAAACCACAGGCGATGGTCTATATGACTATCCCAACCAAGGGCATCGGCACTGGCGGGCGTGATCCGGATATTTTCTTCACCGCCGCGATCAATGGATGTTCGGTATTTTTCCAGGGCAGCGCGCAGAACCCTACGATCTACCACTGCGGCGGAGACCCCGACTACCGTCCCAATCCGAAGATGAAGACAGTCGATGGGTTTAAGAAACCCGTGCGGGACCCAAGCGAGGCCGCGGCATTCTGGCGAGCCCTGGTTTTGGCGCATGGGGATATGACCAGAGGCGTAGTCGGCGGCGAGGTGAACAAACTCGATTACCTCATGGATTCGCCCACCGCGGACGCGAGCAAGAAGAGCACCGACAGGTCCGACGCATATTTCAAGTGGCTGAAGAAAAACCACCTGACAGACAAAGACCAGTACCGTTTCATGGAGGTACGTCCCTGGGGCTGCGTGTTTGGGGTGCGCACGGGAAATGACTGGCAGTTTTATCTTCAGGAAAATGCCACCATCCGTTACACCACCGTGCAGACGACGCGCAGTTACAGGGCCCTTGCCATTGATGGGCCGTTAGGGATTCATGCCGAGTTTACGCGAAAGAATCCGACGGTCCGTGTGGATGTGAGTTTCTACGACGTAGCGCGTCCCATGTGCGTGCGCCCTATATGGCCCAACGGCGGAGGCGGTATTGAGTTACGGCACCCGGCAGGTCTGGAATTACTTTAGAGGGCCTTTCGGCAGCTATACCTGCGATTCCGCATTGAGCAATTGCTCCAGCTTTTCTTCGGGCAGGCCGGATTTTTCGCGGGCGGCTTCGCGGATGGTCCGGCCGGAGGCATAAGCCTCCTTGGCCAGTTCGGCGGCGCGGTCGTAGCCGATTTCCGGGGCCAGCGCGGTGGCCATGGCGAGCGACTGTTCCACCAGGCCGCGAGCACGCTCGCGATTCACTTCCAGGCCGTCCACCAGCTTTTCGGCAAAATTGCGGGAGCCGGCCGCCAGCAGTTCGATCTGGTCGAGGAGGTCCACGGCGATGACCGGCATCATCACGTTGAGTTCGAAATTGCCGGCGGCGGCGCACCAGGCGATGGCGGCATCGTATCCCACGACCTGGGCACAGACCATCAGCAGGCTCTCGGCGATGACGGGGTTGATTTTGCCGGGCATGATGCTGGAGCCGGGCTGCACCGGGGGGAGTTTCAATTCACCGAGCCCGCAGCGCGGACCGGAGCCGAGCCAGCGGATATCGTTCGCGATCTTGGTGAGCGCGAGGGCGTAGTTGCGGAGGGCGGCGCTGAGGAAAGCAGCCGCGTCGCGCGCCGCCTGCGCCTCGAAATGGTCGGGCGCCTCGACGAACGGCAGGCCGGTGCGGGCGGCGATTTCGGCAATCACTTCGCGGGCGAATCCGGGGGGCGCGTTCAGGCCGGTTCCCACGGCGGTTCCGCCGAGGGACAGTTCGAAAATGCCGGGAAGGGCGTCCTGGACGCGCCGGCGCGCGTTGGCCACCTGGCGGGCGTAGCCGCCGAAGCGCTGGCCCATGCGGATGGGCACGGCGTCCTGCAGGTGGGTGCGTCCGATGGTGAGGGCCGGGTGAAACTCCGCCGCTTTGCGGGCGAGCGACTCCTGGAGCTGCTGCATGGAAGGCAGCAGCCGTGAGTGGACAGCCTCCGCCGCGGCGATGTGCAGGGCGCTCGGAATGGCATCGTTGCTGGACATGCCGCGGTTGACGTGATCGTTGGGATGCGCGCCCGCCAGGCGGCCGATCACTTCGTTGGCATTCATATTGGTGGAGGTGCCGCTGCCGGTCTGAAAGATGTCCAGTGGAAATTCGGCATCGTAGCGGCCTTCCATTACCTGCTCCGCGGCGGCTTCGATTTTTGAGGCGAGGTCCGCGGGCAGATAGCCGTGTCGTCCGTTGACGCGGGCGGCGGCGCTTTTGATGAGCGCGAGCGCGCGCAGGAACGGGCGCGGAAAGCGGCGGCCGCTGATGGGGAAGTTCTGGATGGCGCGGGCGGTCTGCGCGCCGTAGAGCGCGGCGGCGGGGACGCGCATTTCGCCCATACTGTCCTTTTCTATGCGGAAATCCTGACCCATGCCTCCATTCTCGAATGAAGCGGTAACATAAAAGCGTGCCAAAACGTGCGATTCAGGGCATTGTCACCGCGCTAGTGACGCCGTTCCGCGAGGACGAGCGGATCGATTGCGACGCCTGGCAGAGCATTATCGATGTGCAGATCGGCGCCGGGGTGGACGGGGTGCTTGCCGGCGGCTCGACGGGGGAATTCTACACTCTGAACCTGGAAGAGCGGACCGTGGCCCTGCGATTCTGCCGGCAGTGCGCGGCGGGCCGCGTCTCGGTGTATGCCAACGTGGGCTGCGTGACGACGCGGGAGACGGTACGACTGGCGCTGGCCGCGCAGGCGGAGGGACTCGACGCGGTGGCCGTGATTACGCCGTGGTTTGTGCGGGCCACCCAGGAAGAACTTCTGGAGCATTACACGGAGGTGTGCCGTGCCGTGCGGATCCCGGTGCTGGCGTACAACTTTCCGTATCATGGCGGCACCGAACTGCTGCCCGAGACCGTATCGCGGATTGCGGCACGCTGCGAGAACCTGGCCGGCGTGAAGGATTCGGGCGGACGGCTGGAGCAGGCGATCGCCTACCGCGATGCCGCACCGGGGCGGGATTTCGCGGTATTTGTAGGACCCGAACGGCTGCTGCTGCCCGCGCTGGCCAACGGATGCGCCGGGGTAGTGGCGGGCTGCGGGAACATCGCACCCAGGCTGTTCGTCAATCTGTACCGCGCGTTCCAGGAGGGAAAGATGGATGAGGCCGCGCGCCTGCAAACCCTGGCCAGCGGCCTTTCGGAGCTGGTCTCGCTGCACACCTTCCCGGCGGTCATCAAAGAGGCCATGAACCTGACGGGCCAGCGTGCGGGAGTATGCCGGCGGCCGGTGGGGCCGATGCCGGCGGCGGGCCTCGAGAAGCTATCCGCAAGCGCTGGCCAATCTGGAAAAAGAAGGCTTGCTGCCGGCCCTGGCGAAAGCGCCCGTTCTGTAACGAAGCACTCAGAAAGCCATATGCATACCAACAGGCTCGCTAACGAGAAGAGTCCCTATCTGCTGCAGCACGCCCACAATCCCGTGGACTGGTACCCGTGGGGGACGAGGCGTTCGAGAAGGCGCGAGCCGAAAACAAGCCGATCTTCCTTTCGATCGGCTACTCGACGTGCCACTGGTGCCACGTGATGGAGCGCGAGTCGTTCGAGAACGAGGAGATCGCGGCCGCTGCTCAACGAGCACTTCGTGGCGATCAAGGTGGATCGCGAAGAGCGGCCCGACGTGGACCGCATCTACATGACGTTCGTGCAGGCGACGACGGGCGGCGGGCGGATGGCCGATGTCCGTCTGGCTGACGCCGGAGCTGCAAGCCGTTCTTCGGCGGCACGTATTTCCCGCCGGACAACCGCTACGGGCAGTCCGGGCTTCGCGTCGATGCTGGGGCAGATCGCGCGAGCGTGGCAGCAGCGACGCGGCCGCAGATCTGAGATTCCGGCGCGCGACGTGGTGCGAGCAGCTTGCAGGAGCATGCGGCGGTGGAGCCGGCGGCGTCCGGCGTGCTGACGGTGGACACGCGCGTGCTGGACAGCGGCGTTCAACGTGTTCCGGCGGAGCTTCGACGCGCAGCTGGGCGGATTCGGCGGCGCGCCGAAGTTTCCGCGGCCCGTCGGTGCATCGCTTTCCTGCTGCGCTACCACGCGCGCACGGGCAACGCGGAGGCGCTCGACATGGTGCTGCTGACGCTGCGCGAGATGGCCAAGGGCGGCATGCACGATCACCTCGGCGGCGGCTTTCACCGCTACTCGGTGGACGAGCGCTGGTTCGTGCCGCACTTCGAGAAGATGCTGTACGACCAGGCGCAGCTCGCGGTGGCCTACCTGGAGGCGTTCCAGATCACCGGCGACCGGGCATATGCGGACGTGGCGCGCAGCATCTTCGACTACGTGCTGCGCGACATGACGGCGCCCGAGGGCGGCTTCTACTCGGCGGAGGACGCCGACAGCGTGATCGATGCCGGAGGAGCCGGACGTGAAGGGCGAAGGCGCGTTCTACATCTGGAGCGCGGAGGAGATTCGCGAGCTGGTGCCGGAACCGGCCGCCGTCGTGGTTCTGCTACCGCTACGGCGTGGCGGATGGCGGGAACGTGGCGAACGACCCGCACGGCGAATTCACGGGCAAGAACATTCTGTACCAGTCCATGACGCTGGAGGAGACGGCTCAGCAGTTCGACCGGCCGGTGGAGGACATCGGCGCGGGGATCGCGGAGGCGGAGCGCATCCTGCTGCGCGCCCGGGCGGAGCGTGTGCGGCCGCACCTGGACGATAAGATGCTGACGGCGTGGAACGGCCTGATGATCTCGGCGTTCGCGCTGGGCGGCGCGGTGCTGCGGGAGGAGCGTTACGCGGAAGCGGCGCGGCGCGCGGCGGAGTTCCTGGCGCACCGCGATGTACAGCGCCGAGACGGGCTACCTGATGCGGCGCTACCGGCAGGGCGAGGCCGCCATTCCGGGATTTCTGGACGACTACGCCCTGGTCGCGCAGGGGCTGCTGGATCTTTACGAGGCGCAGTTCGACTTGCGCCACCTGCAGCTTGCCGTGCGCCTGACCGAGAAGCAGCGGGAACTGTTCGAAGACCGCAAGCATGGCGGCTTCTTCAGCACCGACGCGCGCGACAGCAGCCTGGTGATGCGGATGAAGGAAGACTACGACGGCGCCGAGCCGAGCGGCAACTCGGTGGCGGCGCTGAATCTGCTGCGCCTGGCGCAGATGACCGGACGCGCCGGGTTTCGGGAATCGGCCGAGCGGCTGCTGGCGGCTTTCGGACCGCGCCTGATTGCGGCTCCGGTGGCGCTTCCGCAGATGCTGGTGGCGTGCGAATTCTTCCTGGGCGAGCCGCGCGAAATCGTGCTGGTGGGAGCGAAAGGCGCGGCGGATACCGAAGCTCTGGCACGCACCGTGCGGGAACATTTTGGCGCGGGGCGGGTAGTGCTGCTGGTGGATACGGAAGAGACGCGGGCGTGTCTTGCGGCAGGCAATCCCGGCCATTCAATCCATGGACCACGCTGGACGGCCGCGCCGCGGCCTATGTGTGCCGGAATTATGCCTGCAAGCTGCCGGTGGCCGAGGTTGGCGCACTGGCCGAGTTGTTACAATAAAGAATTCACGAAAATAAACTGGAGGAATGAATATGGAAAGACCTGGAGCAACGACTCTGAAGGGCAACCCCTGACCTTGATCGGTCCCGAGCTGAAAGCGGGCGATACGGCTCCCGATTTCAGCTGGTGGATAACGGGCTGAAGCCGGTCACCTTGCAGGATACGCGGCGGCAGGTTCGCATTATCAGCGTGGTTCCCTCGCTGGATACGCCCGTGTGCGACGCGCAGACCAAGCGATTCAACGAAGAAGCGGCCAAAATGCCGGGCGTCAAGATCATCACCGTGAGCATGGACCTGCCGTTCGCGCAGAAGCGGTGGTGCAGCACGTTCGACGTAAATCAGGTGACGATGCTTTCGGACCACAAAGATGCGTCGTTCGGCTCAAATTACGGAACCTTGATCAAGGAGCTGCGAATCGAAAGCAGGGCGATTTTCGTTCTGGACCCGGACAACAAAGTGCGCCATGCCGAGTATGTGAAGGAAGTGGCCGATTTTCCGAATTACGAAGCCGCGCTCGCGGCCGCCCGAAGCGCTGGGGCCGCCACGGCTTAAACGCGCGAGGTTTTCCTGAACCCCACAACATCATCTCCGTCGCAGGCTGGAGAACATCTCGCCCGCGCGGTGGAAAATCCGCTGGTGCGGGGCGGACTGACGCTGATTGCCGGTGTCCTGGTGGGCAATATCGTGGGGTTCGCGCGGGTGGCGGTGACGGCTTACCTGCTGGGGACGCACAGCCAGGCGGATTCGCTGGCGGTAGCGCATGGGTCCGCTGGACACGCTGAACAGCATGCTGCTGAACAGCATGATCTTCGCCTTCGTCCCCATGCTGACGGCGTGCAAAGGGGAGGAACGCACCGCGCTGCTGTTGAAGCTGAGCCGGGTGTTCACCTGGGTGTTCAGCGGGGTCAGCGGCGGCGGTGATTCTGTGCGCGCCGTGGCTGATGCGGGCGCTGGCGCCGGGCCTGGATCCGCATTATTTCGGGGCCGCGGTGACGACGCTGCGGATTCTTTCGCTTTCCACGGTGGCGGCCGGGACGGGCGCCCTGTACTGCGCGCTGCTGTATACCGACCGGCGATTCGCGCCCACCGCGTTCTACCAGGCGGCCATCAACGTGTTCACCATCATTGCCGCCCTGACGCTGTTCCGCGTGCTGGGAGTCTACGCCTTCGCGATTGGGCTATACGGCCGGCGCGTGGGCGCAGTTGGGCATTGTGTGGTATGCCGCGCGGCGTCCGTCTGAAGACCGCCGGCCTGCCGGAGTGCCGCTTTCGCTGGACGGAGATTCTGGGCAAGCCGGCATTCTTCGTGGTGTACGCGTCGGGACTGGCGCTCAACGTCACGTTCACGCGGGCGTATGCGACGCACGCCGGTCCGGGGATGGCCGCGGCGCTGGACTATTGCATGCGCGGGGTGGGCGTGCCCATGGCGCTGCTGGTGAGTCCGATATCGAATTCGCTGCTGCCGGAGATTGCCCGTCTGCGCAGCTTGTGCCGGTTGCGGCAGGCGTTCCGCCTGATCGATCGCACGGTGGCGCTGGCGGCGCTGGTGGCGGTGGCGGGATGCGCGTTTGCGCTGCTGTTCCGGAGCCCGGCGATGGCGATTTTCTTCCAGCGCGGGAGCTTCACGTCGCAGTCCACGATGCTGGTTTCGGCGGTGTTTCTGGGCATGGGTCCGAGCCTGGTGGGTTGGAGCCTGCTGGAGATTATGTCGCGCTCGCTGTTCGCGCTGGACCGGCCGTGGCTGCCGGTGATTGCGGCGACGATTCCGGTGTTGTTCAACGTGAGCCTGACGCTGTGGCTGCGTCCTCTGCGTCCGGAACTGCTGGGGATTGGCTCGTCTTTGGGATTGCTGCTGGGGTTTGTGGTTCTGTTTGCGATGGCGCATGGGAATCGCAAGGTGTGGATGGGGGAGAAATAGGGGGTTGGGGGTTGGGGGTGGGGGGCCGTGGTCGCTTCGCTCGCCGGGGGCCAGGGTGGTGTGATATACTATGGTATATACCATGGAGGCAACATGCCGCGCACCGCAAAGCTGTTTCGTAACGGGCGAAGTCAGGCTGTCCGTTTGCCGGCCGAATTTCGCTTCGAAGGAAGCGAGGTTTTCATCCGGCGGGATCCTTCGACTGGCGATGTCATCCTTTCGCGGCGGCCTGAGTCCTGGGAGGGCTTTTTCGAGTTGGCCCAGGGAGTACCTGAGGATTTCCTGTCTGACCGCGGAGATCGGCCACCGCAGAAACGCAAACTGCTGCGATGAGCCAATACCTGCTGGACACCAACATCGCCAGCTATGTCATCAAGGGCAATTATCCAGCAGTCCGCCGCCGACTGGTAACGGTCCCTCTGTACCAAGTTTCCATTTCTGCCGTGACGGAAGGCGAATTGCGATACGGCGTGGCGCGATTGCCGGCTGCGACGAGTTTGAAAGCGATTGTCGAGGAGTTTCTGGCCCTCGTGGTAATTCACCGCTGGGACTCGGCGGCGGCGAAAGAGTATAGCCGGATTCGCGCCGCACTGGAGCGGGCAGGCGCCGCGCTGGGCAACCTGGACACCATGATTGCCGCGCAGGCGCTGGCCACGGGATCGACGCTGGTCACGCACGACAAGGCCTTCTCCCGCGTCAAGGGCCTGGCGATTGAGGACTGGACGAAAGCGTGATGCGGCGGGATTCAGCGGCTGCGGAGGCTGACCTGGACGGGCGTGTTTAGCGGCAGCACGACGTTTGATCCGCGGGCGATGAAGGTGGTGTAGAGGCTGAAGGCCGCGCCGGAGAAGGCGATGGTGGAAGCCAGGGGGCGGGAGGCTTGGGCCAGGACCGTGCCGATCAAGCCGAGTCCTACGGCTCCGGATTCGGCGCGGCCTCCGATGTCCTGATCGGGGACGCCCTGGGCGTTAAAGTCCTGGTGCAGGGAGAGGCCGGCCACGGCTGCCGCGATGGCCGGGAAAATGAAGCGCGTTTTGGAAGTGGTGACGCGCGCGGCGCCTTCGGAATCCAGGGCGAGATGGGCGTTGAAATCGGCGTCCACTCCTTCGAGATAGCCTTGGGTGGATTGCGCGGGACCCGCCGGCGGCTGGACCTGGTGAAATACGAAAAGCAATTTGCCGTTGCGGTGGAGCATGCGGGCGTGTTGCGCCTCTACCACTTCGCCGGTGAGCCGGGTGCCTTCCGGAAACAAGAGGGTATGGCCGGCCGAGAAAACGGGGCGAGTGAGCATTGCCTCCACGGGCGAGCCTTTGCGGGCAGTCGCGGAACTGAGGGGAGTGAGCAGGCGGGCATAGACTTGCTGACCTTCGGGCGCGGCGGGGTAGGCCATTTGCGGCAAGGTCAGAGGCTCCGCTAAGGCGCCGTTGAACAGCGTGCCGGCGGACCAGCCTTGCCGGTGATACGGGAGCATGCTGAAGAGGCGCGATTTCAGGCGGCTTAGTTTGCCCGGTTGTTTATAGGCCAAAGCCGCCGCCGGATCCATCCCATCGAGGCTGGCTTTGGCGGCAGACTTCGACACGCGCGTGGTATGCGCGCTTCCCGAGCGAGGGGACGGTGTGGAGCGGACAGGCGCGAGCCATCCTTCAGCAGAACGGCGTCAAACTGGGCGCGGACCTCTCGCGTGGGGGTGAAATTGCCGGAGAGAATGGCCGCGATGCGCCGGCCGGCAGGCACGCCGCCGATCTTGGCGATGTGCCCTGCACGGTGGTTCCGGCGGGCAGGACTACGCGATCGTAAATATAGATCGGCTCGACCAATCGTCCCTGGATGGGTTCGCCCACCTTCTTGATGGAGACATGCCGTTCCAGCATGACCCGAAGAGGAACGCCGGGGGCAAGCACGGGTGCGTCCTGCGCTCCGGCGGCCATGGCAATAAGGAATAAGATTGCGCATCCACGCATGGGTGAGGTTCAGTCTATCAAAGGCATGTGAATTTTCGACTACGGCGCGGGGAACAGCCACTCGAGCACGGCACCGAAGCGGGCGCCCCAGGCCTGTTCGTTGTGACCGGCGCCGTGCGGCTTCCAGGTAATGGAGGGTCGCGCCCTCGCGCCAGCCCTTCTGGAGCAGCGCGTCGCGCAAGAGGCGAAGATCTTCGATCACCGCTTCGGGAGACTCGCCCTCCTGCGTGCCGGAATCGAGCCAGAGGCGCGGGCGCTCCGGCGCTTTATAGTTGCGCACCATTTCGAGAATGGAGCGGCGGTCCCACCAGACCGAAGGAGACAGCACGGCGGCGGCGGCAAACACGCGCGGATACAACAGGGCGGCCTCCAGCGCCACAAGGCCACCGAGGGAAGAACCGCCGACTGCGTGTCCCGTTTTGCGCGTGCGGTACTGGCTGTCGATGAATGGCTTGAGTTCGCGCGCCAGCATCTGCGAGTAGCGATCGCCCTTGCCGCCTTTGCGGCGCGTCGGATCGCGCGTGGGGGTGTATTCGGAGATGCGGCGGACGCCGGTGTTGTAGACACCGACCAGGATGGCGGGCTCGATGGCGCCGGCGCGGATGAGTGCGTCGGCGGTGATATCGGCGCGCCAGTCCTGCCCGAAGAAGGCGGTGGCGGGATCGAACAGATTCTGGCCGTCCTGCAGGTACAGCACAGGCAAACGGGCGGTGCCCTGATCGTAGCCGGGGGGAACGTAGACTACGATATCGCGCGGCGTGGAAAGGTAACCCGAGGGGAAGCGGCGATGGAGGCGAATTCTGCCTTCGTCTTTAGCGCGGCAAACGGACAATTTCCAGTGTACGCTACGGAGAGGCCATGCGCAGAGAATACGTGAAGTGGTACAGCCCGTCGCTGGGTCGCGAGATGGAACTGCTGGCTTACGGGGAGGGCGGCTTCCCGGTGGCGGTGTTTCCCACTTCGGGCGGACGCTTCTTCGAATATGAAGATCGCGGCATGGTGAATGCGCTGCACGCCGAAGATAGAGCGGGGCGAGCTGCAACTGTTCTGCGTAGACTCGGTGGATTCGGAATCGTGGTACAACCAGGGAGCCCAACCGGCCGACAAGCTGCATCGCCAGAACGCGTTCGATGCCTACTTTGCGCTGGAGTTCGCGCCCTTCGTGCGCGAGCGCACCAGTTGGCCGCAGATGGGCCTCACCGGATGCAGTTTCGGCGGATACCACGCCATCAACCTGGCGCTGCGCCATCCGGACATCGTCACCTATGCGGTGAGCATGTCCGGCGCGTTCGACGTGCCGCGGCGTTTCCTGAACGGCTTTTACAACGACGATGCGTACTTTCACAGCCCGCTCGACAATCTGGCAAACTTGAACGATAGCTGGTATCTGGATCGCTTCCGGAGCAACTATTATGTACTGGCGGTGGGCAACCAGGACTCGCTGTTCGATCAGAATGTGAAGCTGGCGCATTTGTTGGGGAGCAAAGGAATCCCGCATCTGCTGGATGTGTGGGAAGGGTTCGGGCACGACTGGCCGTGGTGGTACAGGATGGCGCAAAAGTTCTTTCTGTAGGGAGACGGGATGACGAAAATCGGCGTGCTGTACGGGATGGAAGAGACGTTTCCACCGGCCCTGGTGGAGCGGATCAACGCCATGGGTGTGACCGGCGTTGTGGCGGAGCACCTGCGCGTGGGCGGGGTCGGGATGGCGATGCCGAGCGGGTATGACGTGATCATCGACCGCATCTCGCACGATATTCCGTTCTACCGCTCGTACCTCAAGAACGCCGTGCTCACGGGAACCAAGGTGATCAACAATCCGTTCTGGTGGAGCGCCGACGATAAGTTTTTCAACTATGCGCTGGCCTCGAAACTGGGGGTGGCGGTTCCGCCCACGGTGCTGCTGCCGCATAAGCAGCATCCCGCGGGCACCACGGACACGAGTCATGCGGAACCTGGAGTATCCGCTCAACTGGGGGGCGATCTTCAACTACGTCGGCTTTCCGGCCTTTCTGAAGCCGCACGACGGCGGCGGATGGAAGAGCGTCTACAAGGTGGATTCGCCGCAGGAGTTCTTCGCGGCTTACGACGAAAGCGGCTCGTTGTGCATGACCCTGCAGGGGGCGGTGCAGTTCCAGGAATATTTCCGCTGTTACGCGATCGACCGCAGGAAGGTCCACGTGATGCGCTACGATCCGGGCCAGCCGCACCATTTGCGGTACGTGCCGGGCAATCCGCCGCCTTCGAGCAGTCTGGGCGAGCGTATGGTGAACGATGCCCTGACGCTGTGCCGCGCGCTGGGATACGACCTGAACACGGTGGAGTTCGCGGTGCAGGACGGCGATTCCGTACGCCATCGATTTCATGAACCCGGCGCCGGACGCCGCGCTCGAATCGGTGGGTCCGGAGAATTTCCGCTGGGTGGTGGATGCGGTGGCGCAAATGGCGGTAGAGCGGGCGCTGGCGCCTCCGGATCCGCTGCCTTACCACTGGGCCCAGTTGCTGGCGCCGCCGCGGGCGAAGGGGACGGCATCATGAGCATTCACACGCCACCCAGTCTGAGCATCGGGATCGAAGAGGAGTATCAGACGGTCGACCCGGTGACGCGCGACCTGAAATCGCACATCCATGCCGAGATCGTGCAGAAGGGCAAGAGCCTGCTGGCCGAGCGGGTGAAGCCGGAGATGCACCAATCGGTGGTGGAGATCGGCACGGGCGTTTGCAAGAACATTCAGGAAGCCAAGGAAGAGATTCGCGATATCCGCCGGCAGATTGTGGGCCTGGCGCGCGAGAACGGCCTGCGCCTGGCGGCGGGCGGCACGCATCCTTTCGCAGAGTGGCGGGAGCAGGAGATCTACCCCGACGACCGCTACAAGGTGATTGTGGAAGACCTGAAGATGGTGGCGCGCGCCAACCTGATCTTCGGCCTGCACGTACATATCGGCGTGGAGGATCGCGAGACCGGCATTCAACTGATGAACAGCGCGCGCTATTTTCTGCCGCACCTGCTGGCGCTCTCGGCGAATTCGCCCTTCTGGCTGGGCATGGATACGGGGCTGCGCTCTTACCGGTGCAAGGTGTTCGACAAATTTCCGCGCACCAACATCCCGGACCTGTACCAGAGCTGGAGCGAGTTCGATGACTACGTCGAAGCTACTGATCCAGACCAATTGCATCGATAACGCCAAGAAGATCTGGTGGGATATCCGGCCGCATCCGCACTTCCCTACCCTGGAGTTCCGGGTCTGCGACATGCCCATGCGTTTGGAAGAAAGCATCGCCATTGCGGCGCTGTGCCAGGCGATTATCGCCAAGCTGTACCGGCTGCACGAGCAGAATCTGTCGTTCCGGCATTACAGCCGCTCGCTGATCATGGAGAATAAGTGGCGTGCGGCGCGCTACGGGCTGGACGGCAAGATGATCGATTTCGGCAAGCAGACGGAAGTGCCGGCGCGGCAACTGGTGGAAGAGATCCTGGAATTCGTAGCCGACGTAGCGGCGGAGTTGGGCAGCCAGGAAGAGATCGGCTACGTGCGGCGCATTCTGGAGCATGGCAACGGCGCGGACCGCCAGTTGCGGGTGTTCCAGGAGACCGGCGACCTGAAACAGGTAGTGGACTATATGATTCAAGAAACCGAATACGGACTGGCCAACGCGGCGGGGACAAGCCATTGACCCGCGTGGACCCGGAGTTGATTCCCGGCGCGCGCAACGCCATTGAGACCTGCCTGCGCATTCAGCCGGACGAGAAGACCACGCTGATTACCGACCGAGCGTGCAGCGAGATTGGCGCGGCGCTGGCGCAGGAGTTGAACCGGAAGGCGCTGCGGTACAGCGAGTTCATTCTGGAAGACCTGGCGCCGCGGCCGCTGGTGGAGATGCCGCGGGCGGTGCTGGACGATATGGAGACCAGCGACGTCAGCATCTTCGCCGTGAAAGCGCAGGCCAACGAATTGCGCACGCGCATGCAGATGACCGACGTGGTGAACCGGCGCAAGATGCGGCACGCCCACATGGTCAACATCGACCGGCGGATCATGCTGGAGGGCATGCGGGCGGATTTCGAAGAAGTGGACCGGATCAGCACGCAGGTGTGGCAACTGGCCGGCGCGGCGCGCGAAATCCGCGCCACCAATCCCGCCGGCACCGACATCCTGGGCCGCTTTTCGAGCGAGTTGAAATGGCTGAAGACCAGCGGCATCATCAGTCCGCAACAAGTGGGGCAACCTGCCGGGCGGCGAGACGTTTACCACGCCGGCGCAGGTGGACGGCACTTTCGTGATCGACGGCGTGGTGGGCGATTACCTGTGCGAAAAGTACGGCGACCTGCGCGACAATCCGCTGACCATTCGTGGTGGCGGGCAGCCGCCTGCGGGAGGCCCACTGCGCCAACAAAGCGCTGGAGGAGGAGTTCTGGCAGTATTGCCACACCGACGAAAACAGCGACCGCGTGGGCGAGTTCGCCATCGGCACCAACATCGCGCGTGCACGACGTGATCGGCAATATTCTGCAGGACGAGAAGATTCCCGGCATTCACATCGCGTTCGGCAATCCGTATGGAGCGCATACCGGCGCGGACTGGTATTCCTCTACCCACATCGACGTAGTGGGGCGCAAGTTCGACGTCTGGATCGACGGCCGGCAGATCATGCATTCGGGAGCCTTCCTGCTTGATTCCCTCACACCGCCAGTGGTTTAACCGCAACTACGCGCCGGAGAAATATGGCCGCTTCCTGGCGCTGATGGAAGCGCAGTGCGGCGAACCGGTGCAGTTCCGCCACAGCGAAACGCCGTGCTTTCTGCCGGCGTCGCTGATTGCGCAGATGGCGCGGTACGGCCGCGAGATGGTGGAGCAGTTGATGGCCGATCCAGGGTATGCGGCGGCGTCAGGCGCCGCGATTCCGGCTGAGTATCGCGTGCCGAACGAGGATCCGCGGCCGCTGTTCGTGCAGGCGGATTTCGGCCTGGATGCGGAGGGCCAGCCGAAACTGGTGGAGATTCAGGGCTTCCCCACGCTCTACGCGTACCAGCCGTTGATGGCGGCCTGCTACCGGAAGCGTATGGCCTGGACGACCGCCTGACGCCGCTGCCCGACGGCCTCGGGGCTGCCGAGTATCGGAGACTGCTGCGGCGAGGCGATTGTGGGCACGCAGGATCCGGAGAATGTGGTGCTCCTGGAGATCGATCCCTGGCATCAGAAGACGCGCCACGATTTTCTGCTCACCGAGCGCCTGTTCGGCGTGCGCACCGTGGACATCGCCACCGCTGCGCAAGCGCGGCAACCGGCTTTTCTACGATCGCGACGGCGTGGAGACTCCGGTCCGCCGCATCTACAATCGCGCCATTGTCGAGGAACTGGTGCGCAAGCAGGTGCCGCTGGCGTTCGATTTTCGCGATGAACTGGACGTGGAATGGGCCGGGCATCCCAACTGGTTCTTCCGCCTGAGCAAGTTCTCCCTGCCGTACCTGGATCATCCCGCGGTGCCGCACACGCAGTTTCTGAGCGGCGTCACACAGGTCCTGCATCCCGAGCGCTATGTGCTGAAGCCGCTGTATTCGTTCGCCGGCGCGGGCGTGATCGTGGGACCTACGCTCGAACAGATCGCCGCCGTGCCTGCCGGCAAGCGCGGACGAGTACATCCTGCAGGAGCGGGTGGATTTTCAGCCGGTGGTGGAGACGCCGTTCGGCGCCACCAAGATCGAGGTGCGCATCATGTATCTCTGGCTGGACCGCTTACGGCCGGTGAACACGATTATCCGGATGGGGCGCGGCAACCAGATGGGGGTGGACCACAACAAAGGAATGGACTGGGTCGGCGGCTCGGCCGGATTTATCGATCCCACGCGATAGCCATGCTGAACACCGAACTTGCCATCCGCGGCGTAGCTACCGGCCTGATCATCGCCGCACCGGTGGGTCCGGTGAATGTGCTGTGCATGCAGAGGACCCTGGAGAAAGGCTGGAAATCGGGCCTTGTCTCGGGGTTCGGCGCGGCCGTGGCGGATACGATTTATGGCTCCATCGCCGCCTTCAGCATCACCCTGGTGATCGATTTTCTGCTACGCGGGCAGTTCTGGATCCGCGTGGTGGGCGGCTCGCTGCTGATCCTGATTGGCGTGTTGTACTACTTCCGGAAGCCGCCGGCGCTCAGGGGGAAGAAACGGGACGAGGCTACGAACTCCGACTTCGTCTCCACCTTTCTGCTGACCGCGACCAATCCCACGACCGTGCTTTCGTTTATCGCCGTGCTGGCCACGCTGGGCATGAAAGAGCAGCGCGCCGTCTCGGCGACCGTTCTGCTCATCGGCGGCATTTTCACCGGTTCGATGATGTGGTGGATCATCCTTACGATCGCGGTGAGCGCGCTGCGGCAGAAGATCAATGACCGGGCCATGGTCTGGATGAACCGGGTGGCAGGCTTCGCCATAGGAGGTTTTGGGGTGGTCAATATCATCCTGGGGCTGACGGCGAAACGGCATTGACATGACATTTATATCCGGGTAATATTATACATGACGACCGAACAGCGCAAAGAGGCCATCCGGAAGTTTAAAGAAAAGAAGCCACTTCTCGGCGCTTTCGCGATACGCTGCACGGCTACCGGGCAGGTTTGGGTAGGGGCATCGCGGAACCTGGATGCCACCAGGAACGGTTCGTGGGCCTTCCTCCGGAATGGCGGTCATCCGGATAAATCGCTACAGCGGGAGTGGGATATTCACGGCGAGCCCGCGTTCGCATACGAGATTCTGGAAAAGCTGGACGAAGACCTTCCTCCCATCGCCATTCGCGGACCAACTGAAGGAAAGCAAGCACCGGTGGGTGGAACGATTGGGCGCCCGGCCTATGTCACCGTAGCGGAAGGCCGATGCCGCGAAGCACTTCCGGCGAGACATTGCGCCCGCAGAGGACAACCACTACGTTCCTGTCCGCATAGCGATCGGCATCCTTGAGGAACGCGGCCACGGCGACGGCGGCGGCGCCTTCGATGAGCCAGTGCTCCTGGTAGAGCACGCGCTCCATGGCGGCCTGAATTTCGGCTTCGGAAACAAAGACTGCGCGGTCTACCACGCGCCGGCAGAGTTCCAACGTAATGGAGCCGGGCTCCAGGCCGCCGGCCGTGCTTTCGGAGAGCGTCGGCAACTCCGGAACGTCGATGATGGCGCCGGCTGTCATGCAGGCGTGCATGACCGGCGAGTTCGCGGGCCAGCAGCCCACGATTTCGGTGGCGGGCGAGACAGCCTTCAGGTACGAGCCGATGCCCGCGATCAATCCGCCGCCGCCGACGGCCACGAAGACCGCGTCGATCCGCGGCAACTGGCGGCACAACTCCACCGCGATGGTGCCCTGGCCGGCCACGACGTCGACATCGTTGTAGGGCGAAATGAAGACTTTGCCGGAGGACTCGGCGGCTCGGCGGGCGGCCACTTCGGCGGCCAGCGGATCTTCTCCCGCCTGCCGGATGCGCGCGCCCAAGGCTTGGATGCGGCGCGCTTTGGCGGGCGACACCTGCGAGGAGACGTACACCTCGGCGGAGACGCCGCGTGCCTGCGCGGCGGCCGCCACGCCCAATCCGTGATTGCCGTTGGAGGCGGCAATCACGCCCGCCGCGGCCTGTTCCGGCGTCAGGCGCGCCAACTTGTGCGAAGCGCCGCGGAACTTGAAGGAGCCGGTGTGCTGCAGATGTTCCAGTTTCAGAAATGCGCCGCCCAGCGCGGGGGAGCTGCTCCACGGGTGTTTCGCGGACTACGGGCCTGATGCGTTCGTAAGCGGCAAGGATGGCGGCTTCCACACTATATAGAATAGATGGCTATGCCGCCAATTCGATTTGCCGTGCTGATGCTCGGCGCCGCCGCCGCACTTTTCGCCCAGCGCGGGCCGCAAGCGCCGGTATCGCAGGAGAAGACTCTGATCAAAGCCGGCCGCCTGGTGGATGTACGGGCGGGCCGCGTTCTGGCCAATCAGAACATACTGATTCAGGGCGACCGGATTGTGGAGGTGGGACCGAACGTGGCCGCGCCGCCGGACGCGAAGGTCGTGGACCTGAGCAACTCCACGGTGCTGCCGGGGCTGATCGACAATCACACCCACGTGCTGCTGCAGGCGCATCCCACGCCCACCGACTATGACGAGCAACTGATCAAGGAATCCATCGCGTACCGCGCCATCCGCGCCACGGTTTCCGCGCGCATTGCGCTGGAGAACGGCTTCACGACGATTCGCGACCTGGAAACCGAAGGCGCCATGTATGCCGATGTGGACGTGAAGACGGCCATCAATCGCGGGATCGTCCCCGGACCGCGCATGTTCGTGGCAACGCGCGCGCTGGCGCCCACCGGGATGTACAATCCCACGCGATTTTCGTGGGAACTGGAGATGCCCGGCGGCGTGCAATTCGCCGATGGCGCCGACGGTGTGCGCAAAGCCGTGCGCGAGCAGATCAAGTACGGCGCGGACTGGATCAAATATTATGCCGACACCGGCACGCAGTTCCGCGATGGCGCGATCCACTCGCGGCCGAGCTATACGGACGAGGAATCCAAGGCGCTGGTGGACGAGGCGCATCGCATGGGGCATAAAGTGGCCGCCCATGCCGGCGGCAAGGAGGCGATCGATTCGGCGCTGCGCGCGGGGGTGGACACCATTGAGCACGGCAACGGCATGGACGAAGAACTGGCTGCGCTGATGGTGAGCAAAGGCGCGTACTGGTGCCCGACGCTGTACATCTACAATCGCGGCGGACGTAACGCCAATTCCGAAATGATGCAGGCGCGCGAGCGGGGTTTCCGCGGCGCCTTGCAGAAGGGCGTGAAGATTATTTACGGTACGGACATCGGCGGGTATGCGTGGACGGATTCGGAGAGCAAGGATTTCGCGCTGATGGTGAAGTGGGGGATGACGCCGATGCAGGCGATTCAAGCGGCCACACTGGTGGGAGCCACGGCCATCGATCAGCAGGAACGCTTCGGCGCGATTGAAGCGGGGAAGTTCGCCGACATCGTGGCGGTATCGGGCGATCCCATAGCGGACATCACGCTGCTGGAACATGTCCAGTTTGTGATGAAGGGCGGGGTGATTTACAAGAAGTAGGGGGCCTCATCGCGGAGGCGCAGAGGCGCGGAGGAAGACGCGGAGAAAGGCCCTAAAGCTTCGAGGCCGCGATGAGGAACTCGAGCCCCAGGACCAATACGGTTAACCTAAAGCCTGACCTGTCGCGAGGTCGTCGCGGGCGCCTCCTCATTACCCTGTATCCGGCCGGTTCGGCACCTGCAATGCACTTCGGCGGCTTGGCAATTGATCCGAATGTCCAGCGGTCCGAGAAAGGGCCGTTAAGATGAGCGGCAACTCGCGCGTCACTTGCTCATGTGGCGAGAGGGACATGGTCCGTGTCGATTACGGGGATTACCATTTAGGTCTATATGAAGCTGCACAATCCGCCGTACCCGGGCGAGGTTCTTGAAAGTCTCCGCGGTATGGCCGCGTTTCCCCACCAATGCCGATTCGCCGGAATTGGCACGGGGCGCTAAGCTGTAGTCGTGTCCTGTAGGGTTCTAGTATAGCGTTTCATTAAAACATATCCATTTAATTATGCCGTTTCCTCGGCGGCTTCCAACGCCTCGAATGCCTTCCAGCGATGGACGACAGGCATTGCGTTGATTTCGGCGATTCCCAGGAGAATCCGTTCTTTCAGCTCATTCTTCGATTGCACGCGAATCTGCTTCAGGAACGTCCGGGTCATCTTGCCAAACAGGGTCTCCACGATGTTCAGCCAGGAACCGTGCGTGGGCGTGAGCACGTACTTGAACCGGTTGGGGCGGGTTGCCAGATAGGCGCGTGTCTCTTTGGACAGGTGGGACGAATGGTTGTCCAGAATCACCCGAATCGTGCACTCCGCCGGGTAATAGACATCCAGATCCTTCAGTAACGCGATGAACTCCACGCTCCTGTGCTGTTCCTCGACGCGCGCAGTAACATGCCCGTCGTGAAGATCCAGACTCGCCAGAATCGACCAGGTTCCCAAGCGGGTGTAATGCGGATCGCGAGCTACCGTAGGATAGGCGCCGGCCCGCGGCGGCAGGTCCGGGGTCGTGTTAGCAATGGCCTGCACGCCGGGTTTTTCATCTACCGATACCGTAATGATGAGGGGCCGCGGAAGCCCGTTGCGGGCCGCCTCATTTTTTAGCTCGACCTCTTGATACACCAGCAGCACATTTCTCATTTTCGCCAGAAAGTCGGGGTCGCGACGCTCCATGTAATACTTGACCTTGTGCGGTTGAAGGGTCTGCCCGTCCAGGATGCGCTGCACGGTCGCCTTGGCAGCTTTGGCCAAGGCCGGATAGCCCGCTTGGACCGCATGTTGGCGCACATGTTGAGCCAGTGCCGATCTCGTCCATAACTCGGCCGCGTAGCCGAACTCCTTGGGTTTGCTGCACGCCAGATGCACAACCCAGGCCTTGGCATCATCGGTAATGACCGCCTCCCGGGGCTTGTGTGGAGTGTCCTCTATGCCGACGTCAGCGCCGATCTGAAGGGCCTTATCGATCCATTTCAGCACGCTCTTGCGTGTCATATTCAAGGTGCGCGCGATCTGGCTTACGGTCTCGCCGACCGAATAGAGCCACAGAATCTGTGCCCGTTGGACGTCGCGGAAAGAAGCGGTTTTGGATTGGCGAAGTTGATTGACGCTCCTTCTCTCCTCGTCGGTGAGGACGAGTTTGGGACGGGTGGATACTCGTGCCATGCCCCAGCGTAGCATGAAACAAGAACAAATGGATATGTTTTAATGAAACGCTATACTAGGTAGGCTTTCTGCCGTCTGCGTTGCAGCCGCGCTGTGTGCAGCGGCGACCCAGGGCGAGACGCGCCAACCCATCGCCGATGAAGCTTTGCGCATTCTTGCCCTGCGCGCGATATTCACCGGCATGGAGGTTTCCATCGACCAGGGCAAGAGAATTGACGACTCCTCGCCGGGGAAACCCAAGCCCGGTGAAATCGCCTCCCGCGACGCACTGGCAAACGAGTCCGTTTATCGGGTCGTCGGAAAGGCGATGAACAAAGCGGAGGCGTGGGCATCGGATGACGCTAGTAACCCCGGGCGATTCTCAGATACGAGACGGGTGCGTTTCAGACTGTTTCACTGGCCAAACGAGAACGGCGATGGGCTTCTTGTGGTGCTCCAGTACGACTTTCGAGATGCAAGTCCGGCGATGTCCTGCCCATCAATTGGTCTGCTGGTTCACCTCGTCAGAAACGCCGCGAACTGGGAACTACGGGACGAGTACTTACTGGAGACGACCCATCATCACTCCTTACAGGGAATTGAAATGTTGGACCTTACCGGCGACGGCATGGACGAACTGGTTATCGAGTCGGATTTTGGCGGCGCCGGGCTATGGGTCAGTAGTATACAAGTGTTCGAATTGAGCCAAGGCCACTTCCAGGAGCTTCTGAACACGGACTCAAAGTTGTGGGATGGGGACCGAAGAAGCCACGCAAACGCTGGATGTTGGCCAGACCTTGCGAAGCCGGGGCCAGCGATTCTGCTTTTCGAAGACAACTCTGTTTGAAAAGGGCAAGTGGTTCGAGTCTCCCCGCATTTCACATCCCTGTTATAAGCGTGGTCACCTGATTTACACCGGAGCCAGCGAGCGCAATGCCGAATTGTTGGCCCCGGTGCAGTGAACTGGACGAGAGCAAGCTCTACAGCGCTTTCTTCTTTTCGCCGTCGCCCACTGAGACCGGCCCTCTGCCGGTGGAGACGCGGATGGTGTCGCTGGAGCCGTTCATTTGTAGCGTCTGCCTGCTGCCGTCGGAATTGCGCAAGGCACTGTCGCAAGCCTGATGATGGCAACTCATGGGCGACCCTTGCGACGCTTCCACGCGCACGCCGGAGCGGAACCCGGCGGGCAGCAGCAGGGTCAGCGGACCGTTGGATGTGCGGGCGTCCAACAGCGAACCGTTCCAGAAATCGCCAGAGACCTTCACCGAGATGGGACCATTGCCGGCCTGAAGGTGGACCTCGCCCCCTGCGCCGGAAAAAGCGATGGGGCCGTTGGCGGTCTGGGCATCCACGGTGCCGCTGCAATCCTTGATGGAAAGCGGGCCGTTGGCGGCTCGGGCCTTGATGGCGCCGCTGACCCCGGTGACGGAGACAGGCCCGTTCCTGGCTTCCAGGTCGAGGCTGGCGTTGGCGGGCGCATGGACGATGAAGTACACCTGCCAGTTGTTGCCGTCACCCTGCGGCCCGGTGAAGGTAAAGTGGCCGGCGCTGCGGCTGACCGCAATGGCGCTGAGGGCGCGCTCGGCCGATGCGCGGTCTTCGGCCACGGCGATCTTGCAGGTCTCCACGGAATACGACGGCTGGTTCCAGCCGCGCACGCGGATCAAGCCGCGGTCCGCGGCGTTCAGTTCCAACGTGGAAGCCTCGGTGCGCTGAAGGGTGAATTTTTCCGCTGACTGCGCTACCTGGCCATCGGAGGTGACGCGGAGATCGGCGCAGCTTTCGGCTTCGCCCTGCATATTGATGCTCAGGTTGTGGTTGCGCGAGCGGTTTTGCGCGTTGGCCGGGACCGTTGTCAGAAATACCGCCACGCCCAGCAGGGCGGCTCCAAGGTTCTTCATGTCGAGCCTCCAGTGGCGGATTAGACGCTGGGTTGGGCGTTTGGTTAGGTGGAGACAGCGCTATTGCACCTTGACCGTTACCGGCTGTTCGTCCTTATCGCCGGCGGGGCCGGTGGCGGAGACTGTGTAGGTAGTGGTCTTGCGGGGCTGCACCATGGTGCAGCCGTGATTGCTGGCGCCGCTGTGAAAGCCGATGGGCGAGATGGTCACGCTTTGCGCGAAGTGGACGTCGTAGCAGAGACTCACCGCGTCGCCCGGCTTCACCGAAAGCGAGCTCACCGTGACATTGATGATTTTGACTTTGGGAGGCCCCAGGGTGACGGTGAGTTCGCTGGTGGCCGGCGGACCGCTCGTCGCCTTCCGCGGTCAGGGTATACGTAGTGGACTCTTTGGGCGTCACTTCGACGCAGCGCGAGAGGGCCGCCGAGAGTTCCTGGCGCGGCGGAGTGAGCCAGACGTTCTTGGCATTGGCGACTCCGTAGCACAGCAGTTCCTTTTCACCCGCGGCCAGGCGCGGCGCGGTGGCGTAAAACTGGGTAATCCGCGGCGGATCGGGCTGCGCCTGCTGCGCGGCGGCGGACTTGGACGCGGGTTCCGGCGAACGGGAACAGGCCAACTGAAAGGCGCAGACCGCGAGCAGGAGGGCGAGGGCAAAACGCATGGGGAGACGCTACCGGATCACCGGCGGCTTGTTATCCACCTCGGTGCCCAGGCCGGCGTAGGAATCCTTGACCTTGGTCACTTTGTCGCCGATGAAGGTTACGAAGGTGATCTTCCCGGGAGGCGTGCCGTAGACCCAATCCTCGGTTTCGTTGCCTTCTTTATCCGGTTCGCGCGATTTGTAGCGGGGACGGCCCAGCGCCATGACCACCTGTTCGTGGGTCATTCCCACCAGGGCTCGCTTGTCCTTGATGGCCTTCTGGGTTTCGGGAGGCAGCGTCTCGGAGTACACCTCGGTGACGGTGTGCTTGTCGAAATCGAAGACCGGGGCGAGCATCTTTTTGATCTCGGCCGACTTGATGGTCTCGAGCGGCTTGTGGAACAGAATGGCGATGGAGGTTCCGCCGGGGGCGTTGGAATCGCCCTGGCTGATGGGCACGGTGGTGGGAACGCCCATGCCACCGCCCATCTGGACGCCATCGTACCAGTGGCGGCCGCCCTTAAACCCGCCGTTGATCTGGAGCACCAGGCGGTCGGTCTCGATATCGATTTTGGTGATCTGCACCAGGTCGCCCTGGCGCGCGGCGGGGCCGCTTTCGCGGGCTATCAACGCCCAAGTCTGCTTATCGTAGGTGCCTGCGGATTCGAATTCCAGCGGCTTTTTGGATCGAGGCAGCAGGACTTTCACGGTGGCGTATTCGGCCATCAGGCCGCGAGTCAACTCTACCCTGTCTTCGAAGCTCAGCTTGGCAGCGAAGCTCAGCGAAGGCAGCGTGCTCACAATCGCGATGGCGGCAACGGCTCGCATACGTCAACCTCCGTCACACAGGCGGCGGCGCGGAAGGCGCCATACTACCCGCCAAGCGGCTTTCCGTTGGGGGATCGGTGATGCGCGAAGCCTGCCGTCGAATGGGGGCCTTCCACAAATATGCCAGAAGCGCCAACAGCACCAGGGAAGTCAGCAGGCTGGCTTCCGGACCATAAGCTCCTCCGCTCCACAGCGTTCCGGCAGACCACGACATCTCGTAGCCCGTTATCTTCATTCTAAGCCCACTTACGTTCGCCCCGAACAGTGGCAGTGTAAAGTTCCACCCGAAGTGCAGGCCGATGGGTAGCCAGAGATCCCGGCTGCGCCAATACGCAAATCCGAACAGGATCCCGAAACCGGCGGTGTTGACGATCCCGAAGGTGGTGGCATTGGGGTTGCCGGCGTGCAGCAGGGCGAAGATCACTCCCACCGGGATGATGGTAGCGAACGCCCCGTAATTCGCGAGCAGGGTCTGAAAGGCGTACCCGCGGAAGCAGATCTCCTCACCCGCGGAGCCGGCGGCGAGCATCAGGCCTACCGTTACGATGGCGCCCCAGCCGGGCTGATCTCCCGGCGTGGCAGCGATGCGGGCGGCGTGGAACAACAGCGGCGGCGCCAGTACCAGACAGGCGGCGCCCACACCTCCGAACAGGCCGAACGCCAGGTTGTCGGCGGACCAGCGGTTCCACAGGAGGCCCAGGTCGGCGAGGCCCAGACCTTCGGTACACACCTGAAGCGCCAGCCAGTTCACCATCAGAGCGCCGAATAAATCAGCGCCAGTGATGCCTGCCAGGTATCCACCCACCCAGGTCAGGAGGGTGCCAAACAGGACGGCGGCCACGATGTAGACAAAGGCGTAGGCGACCACTTCCCCGGCGACTCGCAATGGGCGTTTGGGCGGCATTTCGACGTGTAACCAGTGAGTGTAGCGCAGCCGTGCCGGGAGAGTACCGAAACTCGCCGGGCCGCCGGCGCATCTTTAGTTACAGATGAACCTAAATCCGAGGGAATGGGGAGACCAGGGGCTGTTTGCCGCATGGGTAGGCCACTCCACCGTACTATTGAAGATCGATGGCGTGACGATTGTGACCGATCCGGTATTCAGCCGGCGGATCGGCATCCGGGTGGGCATCGGAACGGTGGGAGTAAAGCGCCTGGTGGCCCCGGCGCTGGCTCTCCGCGATCTGCCGAAGATTGACCTGATCCTGCTCTCCCACGCGCACTTCGACCACTTCGATATTCGCACCCTGCGGCGGCTGGAGAACCGCGGGACTCACGTAATCACGGCCGCGCGAACCGCCGACCTGCTCCGCCGGAAGCGCTACGCGGGCGTCACCGAACTGGGCTGGGGGGCCGGAACCCACGTAGGACCGCTCCATGTAAAGGCCTTCCAGGTGAACCACTGGGGCGCGCGGATTCTGCGCGATACGTGGCGCGGTTACAACGGCTATACGGTGGACGCGGGGAGGTATCGCGTGCTGTTCGCCGGCGACACCGCCGCCACGTCCGGTTTCCGCAGCCTGAAGAGTTCGCGGCGATTCGATCTGGCGCTCATGCCAATTGGCGCGTACAACCCGTGGATTCGGGCCCACTGCACTCCGGAACAGGCCTGGCAGATGGCGGGCGATGCGGGCAGCGAGTTCATCCTGCCGATTCACCATCAGACCTTTGCGCTGAGCCGCGAACCTTATCTGGAGCCGATCGAGCGCGTGCAGGCGGCCGCGGGGGATCACCCGGACCGGGTGGCGGTGCGCCGGATCGGCGGCCAATTCCAGATGCGAATATGATCGTTCGTCAGGATCGGCTCACTCACTAACGCCAACCTTGTGCGGCTGCGGCGGCCTCTGCAACGCTAAGTAAAACGGAGGACGAATGCGGCGGATTCTCGAAGGCATGGCAGCGCTCGTTCTGGCGGCGTTTGCGGCGCATGCGCAAAGTTGCAGCGGAATGTCTACCGGCCAACTCAGCAACTTGAATGGCTATCGGCCATTTCCGGCCGGGAACGCGTGGAATACCGATATCTCGGCGGCGCCGGTGGACCCGGACTCCGCGAACCTGATCAATTACATCGGCGCCACGGCTACGGTGCACGCGGATTTCGGCTCGGGCACTTATGCCGGCCAGAGTATCGGCATCCCGTACCAGGTGGTGGCCGGAACGCAGGCCAAGGTGGCGATCAAACTGGGCGCCTACGCCAGCGAAGACGACCCCGGGCCGATGCCGGTTCCGGCCAACGCCCTGATCGAAGGCTATCCCAAGCCGGGCAACGGCGACCGCCATGTGCTGGTGCTGGAAAAGGACGGTTGCTGGCTCTACGAGTTAGGTAACGCGCGCTTGTCGAATGCCGGGGTCTGGAGCGGCGACGCGGCCTCGGTGTGGGACATGACCATCAACGAGCAGCGCCCGTACACCTGGACGTCCGCCGATGCCGCGGGACTTCCGCTCTTCCCGGGGCTTGCCCGCTATGACGAAGTTGCCGCCGGCGCCATCCGTCACGCCCTGCGGTTCACCGTTCCCAGCACGCGGCAGGCCTTCACTTTGCCGGCGACTCACTGGGCTTCGTCCGTTACCAATGCGAACGCTCCGCCCATGGGCATGCGGCTGCGGTTGAAGGCGAATTTCGATATCTCCGGTTACTCTGCGCAGAACCAGGTGATTCTGCGCGCCATGAAGACGTACGGGCTGATTCTGGCCGATAACGGAAGCGCGATTTATATCAGCGGCGCGCCGGACCCGCGCTGGAACAACGACGACTTACACAAGCTGGGACAGCTCACCGCGGCGGATTTCGAAGTCGTGCAGATGGGCACGATTTATACGCCCGTCCAACGTGCCCGCCGGAGCATCGCCGGCTCATTGGCAGCTTCACGGCGAATCCCACCTCCATTTCGGCGGGGCAGCAGGTTACCTTGAGCTGGACCGTGAGTAACTCGGAGTACAACATTGTAACTCCGCAGGTTGGCGCGGTGCGCGGGAATAGTGTCGTACTTACTCCGTCGGCGACGACCACTTATAAGTTGGAATCCACCAATCAATACGGGCGCACGCAGAAATCCGTGACAGTTACGGTGCATTGAGTTCGATGCGGAAGGTGGCTCCCTTGCCGGGCTGGCTTTCCACCGAAATGCTGCCGTGATGGTCGCTGATGACGGATTGCACGATGGCGAGCCCCAGTCCGGTGCCGTGAGTCTTGGTGGTGTAGTACGGGGTAAAGAGGCGTTCGCACTCCTCGGGCGTGAGCCCCTGTCCGGTGTCGCTGATTTCCAGGCGCACTCCACCGTTTGGCAGCGCGGTGGTGCGCACGGTGAGGGTTCCGCCCTGCGGCATGGCATCCACGGCATTGAGCACCAGGTTGCGCAGCACGCGGGTCATCTGTTCGTGGTCGGCGGGAATGGGACGCAGGCGCGGATCGAGTAGCACGCTCGGGGCGATGCGGGCATTGGCGAGTTGGGCGTCGAACAGCCGCATGGTTTCGGCGGCCATGGCGTTGAAGTCCAGGGGCTGCATTTCGGGCGCGGGCATCTTGGCGAAATCGCTGAAGCGGCCGATGATCTGCTTCAGGTTGGCGAGTTCGGCCAGAAGCGTGGCGGTGCCCTCGCGGAACACTTCGTCGAACTGGTCGGGATAGCGTTCGCGCGCGCGCGCTGCATGTTTTCCACGGTGATCTGTAGCGGGAAGAGCGGGATTCTTCAACTCGTGCGCGAGGCGGCGGGCCAATTCGCGCCAGGCGGCGACGCGTTCGGCCTGCAGCAGGCGCTGGCGCTGTTCCACCAGTTCGTGGGTCATGCGATTGAAGGCGCGCGCCAGTTTGCCGATCTCGTCGGTGGTGACCACCTCGACGGTGGTGTCCCAGTTGCCGGCGGCGACTTTGCCGGCGCTTTCGGCAAGCCGCCTGACCGGCCGGGTGATCTGGGCGGTGGCCCACCAGGTAAGCAGCATGCCCAGCAGGATGCCGCCCGCGGCGACGAAGATGCCGGTGCGGCGAACCGAGCCTTCCAGTTCCACCAGGGCGCGGCGGGAACTGCCGATGAGCAGCACGCCCAGCAGATTGTTCTCGTAGCCCGGCAGCGCCGAAGCGTGGAAGGTTTCGGCCGCGGCGCCGCTGCCGATGGTTTCGACGGTGTCGCGGCGCTGGCGGAGGACCTGCTGGATCAAGGGCCGCAGCGGGGCGGCGTTGGCTGCGGTGCCGTGCGCATCGATCAGTTGTTCCGGTGAAAACTGCGGGTCGAGGTTGCGATACAGCAATACGCGCATGCCCGCGGGCAGGACCAGGGTGGCCAGGAAATCGCTATCCAGAATCTGGCCGCCCACGACGTACACTTTCTGATCGCCGGCGCTGGAGATACCGACGGACACCAGGGAGAGCACCACGCCGCGGGGCACCTCTTCGCGCTTCAGAAAGGCTCCGCGCGCCTTCCAGCTTCCGTCTTCAGTGAGCCAGCTTTCGGGGTAGCCGAAACGGGCTGGCCATTCGGCGGAGGAGATGATGGAGCCATCGGCGGCCACCAGTTCGAGGAGATCGAGCCGGTAGCTGGCGGCGAGGGGAGGCGCTTCATTGACGAACGGCGAGTAATCCGTGGCGCTGGTGACGTTGGCAAGGGCATCGGAATTGGCGATGGCGTTGACGGCGTGAACGATCTCCTGTTTGCGCCGCGTGAACTCCTTCTGAAACTGCGCCACGAGGGCATCCACGCGCTGCGCTTCGGTGCGCTCGAAGGAGCCGCGCGTGATGCCGGCGATGAGCCACTCCACCATGCCGACCGAGGCGATGATGGCCACCGTGAACACCAGCAGCAGGCGGGTGCGAAAGGTCATGGCCGCGGGCTCTCCAGCCACAGGTTGGCGAAGTGCCATTCGCCCAGGGGGGTGATGCCGGGCGGACCTTTTACGCGAGGGCCGACCAGGTAGACGTCGGGCAGATGGAAGAGCGGGATGACGCGGAAGCCTTCGAGCAGGCTCCGTTCGGCGAAATAGAGGGACTCGGGCGTTTCGCTACGCGGCGGTTCGGGCAGTCCCAGGGTGGCGGCCACCGCGGCCAGGGCGCGCGCCGGTTCCGAAGAAGCGATGCGCGCTTCCACCAGTTTTACGTCTGCGGGGGCGCCGGAGGGGACGATGGAGAGGCTCAGGCCGGCGTCGCGGGCATTCAGGACGATGCGGTCGGCGATGCTGCGGAGGGCGGGGTCGTCCACCGCCAGAGATAGCGCGCGCGCCGAGGGAGCGACGCCGCCGGAGAGGGAGCGCGCGCGATTGAGATCGGCGGCGGAGGGAAATAGAAAGGCGAACCCGGAGAGCCACTGGGGGAGAAGGGCGCCCGAGATCTCGCCCTGACGCTGCAGCAGCACGCGGTGAATGGCGTCGCGATCGATGGAAAACGCCAGGGCTTCGCGCACGCGCGGGTCATCCACGCGCGGTTGGAAGACCAGCGCCACCACGCGCACGGGCGCCGAGGTCCAGAGCCGGCGGCCATTCTGCAAGCGCGGCATTTCGCCGAGGCCGAGCTGGACGATATCGGCGCGCCCGAGGTTGAGGTCGGCCATCTGTTCGCGGGCGGCGCGTCCCATATCGATTTCGACCGAGTCCAGGAACGGGCGGCCACCGGCGGCGTTATCGTCGGCCGCAAAAGCGGCGCGATGTCCGCCTTCCCAGCGGGTGATGGTGAAGGCGGCGAACAGGTCGGCGATGCCGGGCCCGGTCTGCGGCGGGTCGGCAGACTGCACGGCATCGCGGAGTTCCACGTGGAGGGTGCCGCCGTAATGGGGCCGGGTGGCGGAAAGGGCGCACAGCGCGAGGAGGGGACAGGCCAGGAGTGCTACTCTACTCACCGCACACCACCGTGACGAGGTACGCCGCGTACTTGCCCGAGGTGGGATCGTGGACCACCGCCACCGCTGCCGTAGGGCCTGACGGCCAGAGCGCGGTGACCGAGCCGGTCATCGCGACCGGGCGGCCCAGCGGCACGGCGGCGCGCTCCACGATGGCGAATGCCTGGATGGAATCCGGGTCGCCGCTATCGCCCGGGCGAGTGGCCAGGATTTGCGCGCCCCCGGCGCAGTGTGCGCTGGTTCCGGCGATATCGCTGCCCCAGCCGGCCAGGGAACCGGCGGGATCGAGGGCGCTATTGAACATTTGAATGCGGCCGTCGAGCATGGCGGTAAGCCACACGGAGCTTCCCTGATCCTCGACGGCGGCGGCGCTGTAGAAGGGAGCCAACTGTCTGGGCTGGCCGGTCTGGGTGACCACGCGGCCGTCGAAGTAGTTGCGCGCCGGGGCGAAATTGGCCAGCAGCAGGGCACGGCTCCCGGATTCCAATACCCAAGGTTCATCGCTATCCTGGCACGCCAGTGTGAGGGAGGGCTCGACGGAGCCGCTGCACAGTTCGCCGGGCAGAAACGCCTGGAAACCGGAGCCGGCGGTGCGGAGATGGCCGCGCAGATCGCGGGGCCACGGCTTGCCGGCCGGGAGGGCCTGGGACTGCCGCGCTTCCCAGGCGCCGTTGGACCGCGCATAGAGCGTCACATGCGCCGGCGTGAGCACCAACATGGCGGCGCCGGGGAAGGCAACATCGAGAATCTGCTCCTCCTGCTCCCACAGCAGCTTTCGGTCCAGCGACACGCCGGGAACCGTGACCTTGACCGGCCCGGCGCGCTTCCAGGAAGCGATCCAGACCCTCCGGTCGTCGCCATTCTGCGCCTCTTCGACGAGCATGTACTGCGTGGGGGTCTCCGAGAGCGTGATGCGCACGCCTGCCGGTGCAATCGAATTGAGGCGGCCGCCGGCGTCCTGGAGGGCAGCTTCGAAAGCGGCGCGCGCCTGTGCCAGTTCCGCGGAGCCGAGCGAGGAAAGGTTCCGCCATGCGACCGATACGGGTTCGCCCCGATTTCCAAAGCCGGCGGTTTTCCGCGCCAGTTCGCGCGCGGCGCCGTTCAGATCGTCAGAAGCTCTGGCGGCCGAGGCAATGAAGAACAGGAGCGCGGACAAAATCGCGTGCCACCGCTTCACGGCTGCGATCATAGCACATCACTGCTGTTGATCCGCGGCGGGCGTCGTGGCGAGCCTGGCCACGGCGACAGTGGAAGGGGCCGGGCCGAAAATCCGGGCTGTTTCGGCGGTTCGCTCGCCGTAGAGTTCCACTTCATCGCCGGCGCCGACCATGGTGAACAACTCTTCCACGTCGCGATTGCGCAGCCGGATGCACCCATGCGAAACGTTATGGCCAATGGACGAGGGAACGTTGGTACCGTGAATCCCGTAGCCTTTCAGACTCAAGCCGAGCCAGCGGGTGCCGATGGGACAGTTCCTGCCCGGAGGAACGATTCTGCCTTTGCCGTACCAGGTGGGATTTTCCAGAGCCTCGACAATTTTGAAACTGCCGGTGGGGCTCGGCGATTGCGGCGCGCCCACCGCGGTGGCGTAGATTTTGATTACTTTCCCATCCTGCACGAGCGCCAGCTTCCGGTCGGGAATACTTACTACGATGCGCTTCACCGGCCGGAGCTGCTTTTCCTGCGCCATGGCTTCCATAGCGGCCATCAGCAGAACGCCGGTGAAGGCCGCCATCTTTCTGACTTGATCTTCCACTCTGAGCATCTTACGTTTCCTCCGTAACGCGGAGGAAGGATGCAGGAGAGTGCCCGAAAGGTAAGTGCTTGAGGCGATTGAGCCAGTGAATTTACGAGCCCGTGTCAGCGCCCACACGCGTGGGTTACTTGGGACAAGGCTTAATTGACTACCGGCTCCATCAGCCGGATGACCTTCTTCTGGATGGCGTATTGCACCAGTTGCGCCTTATTGTGGATATCCAGTTTCCGCATCAGGTTGAACTTATGAGCTTCGACGGTCTTCACGCTGAGCTGGAAGTAAGTGGCGATCTCTTTGACGCTGCGGCCTTCGGCCAGCATCTTGAGAATTTCGCGCTCGCGCTTGGTCAGGGTATCGAAACGCGGCAGGCGCGGCGCGCCGTCGCGGCCGTGGGCGCGGAAATCGGCCACCAAGCGGGTGAGCAGGCGCGGGCTGAGATAACTGCCGCCGCGATGGACTTCGCGGATTGCCGTTACCAGTTGATCGGCCGGGCTTTCCTTGAGGATGTAGCCGTTGGCGCCCATATCGACGCATTCGGCGAGATAATCCTCGTCGTCATACATCGAGAGGAACACGACGCGAGTTTCGGGGCGCTCCTTGCGGATCTGCCTGGTCGCCTCGAAGCTGCTCATACCGGCCATGCCGATATCCATCAGGACTACGTCAGGGCGCACCTGGCGCGCCTGACGCCACCGCATCGGCGGCGTTGCCGGCTTCGCCGATGACCTCCATGTCGGGTTCGGCGGAAAGCAGAGTCCGGATTCCCTGCCGGAATAAGGTGTGATCGTCAGTTAAGAATATGCGAATCTTTGCCATTTGGTCGCCTCTGGTGCGGAGTTTCGCGGCATTTCGAAGAATCACGGATGTTCCCTTTCCGGGTGCGCTTCGCAATACCAGCGTGCCTCCCAGAAGCGCCGCGCGCTCCCGCATGCCCGCCAGGCCGAATGACATCGGCTTCTTCACCGCCGTTTCCGCGCAAAAGCCGGCGCCATCATCGGAGACGCTCAGCCTGACATACTCATCGGCCGAATCGCAGGCAAAGGTTTACATGAGTGGCCTGAGAATGTTTGGCGATATTCTGCAAAGACTCCTGTGCTACCCGGTAAATTACCTCCTGAACCTGAGGCGAAACCGCGCCGGCGGACTTGGCAATCGCCATTCTGACCTTGGCATCATGCATCTTCTGAAACCGGGCCCCCAACTGGCGCAGCGCCCGCTCCATTCCCAGCCGGTCCAACACGGCGGGACTCAGGGCGGCGATGATGCGGCGCAACTCCGTGACGGTGCGTTCGGTGATCTCGCGGGCCTCCGCCAGCCGCGGCTGCAAGTGTTCCGGGGCGGACCGCTCCATCATTTCCAATTGCAGGCGAAGCAGCAGGAGCGACTGCCCGGCCTCGTCGTGCAGTTCCCGCCCGATGCGCCGGCGTTCCTCTTCTTCGGCTTCCAGCGCTTTCGCCTCCAGGCGCCGGATCTCGGTTTCCAGGCGTTGCTGATCCCAGGCGTCGAGGCAGCGCGCGGCGACCGACTCGAGCAGCGCCCGTTCCCTGGGCAGCCAGCGCCGGGACGTGGGGAAGCCGAATTGCAACCACCCCCATGGGGGCCAACGGATACGACCAGTAGGACGCATACCGCCCGCGCATTGCCGGGTCTGCCACCAGCGCTTCGGCGGCCTGCCCGCGTTGGATATAGCGGGGCTGCGCCAGCTTATCGTCCGGCGGCTGGAGCACCAGCCGTCCGGCCTGGGCACGAAATGTATGCGTCAGAATGCGCACGAAGCGGCGCAGCAGGTCGTCCAGGCCCTGCCGCCTCCTCCTCCGCGCAATAGATTCCGAAAAAGGCCTGCGACTCGGCCTCGCGCACCCGGTAATACGCCTGGTTGAGGGTGAGGGTGGTGACCAGGTGAAGCTGTTCACGGGCAGGTTGGAACTGGTCCCCGAGCAGTTCATCGAGCAAACGCGCGAACTGGCACAGGGCCTCTTCCAGTTCCGCGGGTGGGACATTGAGTTTGGCCAGACGCCGGCCGTATTCCTCCACCTGATCGAGGAAGGGGGTCAAGCGGCCCAACCGTGACGCCGCTGCCGGAGTAATCGACAAAAACGCGCGGATCTGCTCGGTATCGTAAGGCCGCTCCTCCAGCCAGGTAGCGAATTGGCGGTCCAGCCGCCGAACGGACGGACCGATTGCGCCGATCATCTTTAAGATATGTCGCCGCGCCGCGGGAGTAAGAATCGCACCAGTCATTAAGGTAAATATCGGCTGATGCGCGGCAAAACTTTAGTTTCCATCTCCAGGTCTTATAGTTGTCTTGGGACAGCAAATCGCTCAGTTTTTGGGAAACCTCTTGGGTCCACTCCGCAGGAGTGTACCCGGTGACTTGGTCCGCGTGATTCGCTATCACGGAACTGAGCGGACACCCCGCCGCTAGGAATCTCCGGGTCTGGCATCCGATGCCTGGGTTTAGTGTTTCCAGCGGCGGGGTTGCCTGGCTCCTGAACGAATTCTCAGAAGCTGTTTATGCAGCACCACTATAAGACTTTTCGCCGGAACCAGGCCAGCCCGCCCCAGGAGGTAACTTGATGTCAAACGTCTCTCCATCCCACGGCGAACCCGCATGGGCCGCATTCGCGGCCATCGACTGGGGCTCCCAGAACCACTTCTGGGCTTTGCACCCCACCGACGGCAGTCCGACCGAAAAACGGCACTCTGCCTAACACCCCGGAAACCATAGAAACCTGGGCCGTCAGCCTCCGCCAGCGTTTTCCTGGCCGCCCCCTGGCACTGGCTATCGAACAGAAGCGCGGTGCCATGATCAACATGCTTTGCAAATACGATCATCTCCACCTGTACTCGGTGCCGCCCGCGATGTCGGCCGGCTACCGTCGTGCGTTTCATCCTTCCGGCGCTAAGAACGATCCCGGCGACACCAACCTGCTTCTCGACTTGGTCCTTCATCACCGCGAGCAGCTCCGCTGCCGCCGCCCCGATACCGGCCCAACCCGCCTGCTTCAGTTCCTGGTGGAGGACCGGCGCCGCATCGTGCAGGAGAGGGTCCGTTACATCCAGCGCCTGACCGACTCGGTGCAGCAATACTTCCCTCAGGTCCGCACCTGGTTCGGCTCCCTCGACACCATTCTGGTGGACGACTTGCTCCAACGTTGGCCTCAGTTGACGGATCTGCCAGCACTCCCATCCCGGCACTATACGCCGCTTTTTAACCAGCCACCATTGGCGCAGCAAAGGGGAAATCGACGAGCACATTCAGGTTTTCTATGCCGCCGTGCCGGCCACCCAGGACGCCGTCGTACTGGAAGCCGCCTGCAGGAAGACGGAATTCTGCCTGACGATGTTGCGCACCCTGCGCTCGCGCATCGCCGAGATGGAAAAGCGCATTGCCGCGATTGTTGCCGACCACCCCGATGCGTCCATCTTTGCCTCCTTCCCCGGCTGCGGAAAAGCCACTACGCCCCGTCTTATTGCCGCCTTTGGTACCGATCGCGACGTTTGGACCAATGCCGACGAAATCCAACGTTTCAGCGGTATCGCCCCCGTCTTTATCGGCAGCGGCAAATCCGCCCGGGTAGCCATGCGCCGCGCCTGCCCCAAGTTCATGCGTCAGACCTTCCATGAATACGCCGGCCAATCGATCCGCTTTTGCCAATGGGCCAAGGTCTATTACGATCATCAGCGCAAGGACTGCAAATCGGATCACCACGCTGCCGTGCGCTCGCTGGCGTATCGCTGGATACGCATCCTCTACCGCTGCTGGAAGAATCGCGAGCCTTACAACGAAGCAATCTTCCTGGCGGCTCAACAGCGCCACAACTCGCCCTTCGCCGGCCGTGGGAATCCAGACACGAAACTGGATTGGCAAAAGGTAGCGGGCTTCCAAAAGCTCGGCAAGCAGAAGAGCTAGCCCTCGCCGGTTGCCAGCACTGTTCGCCTCAGTTTGACCCTGACCAGGTTCGCCGCGCATCGCCCGTGCCCATCCGCCGCGCACCTACCAGTTCGGCACGTTTCCGCCTCCCTGAGAACGGACAGTAGAATCTTGTCCATCCCTTCATCAACGCCCTTACCCTTTCACCTCCTCTTTGTGTATGCCCCACCTCTCTGCGCACAATTCTCTTGACACTCCAACTCAGAAGACTAAACCCTTCGCCGGTCGGTAATGCCTCCAGAAAACGGGGAGGCCGACGAGGGCGTCGGCCGCGGACCAGGGGTCCGCCCTACCAACACAAGCTACTGCACACTTCAGCCGGTAGCATCACGGTTCGCGCAGAGTGATCATGGGGTCGACCTGCGTGGCACGGCGAGCCGGCAAGTAACTGGCCAGAAAGGCCACGGCGCTCAGGAAGATGGCCGAGGCGGCGATCGTCAGCGGATCGTCCGGCTTGACGCCCACCCACAGGCTCGCCGTCGCTTGCGTAGCGAAGGCCGAAATGAATATTCCGAGCGCAATGCCTGCCGCCGTGAGCGCCAGCCCGCGGCGCAGCACCAGTCCCAAGACGTCCCATGGTTTCGCGCCAAGGGCCAGGCGAATGCCGAACTCATGCTGGCGCTGGCTCACCGAGAACGCCAGCACACTGTATATCCCAAGCGCTGCCAGAAGCAACGACACCGCTCCGAGCACGCCGAGCAGCGCCGCCGCCACCTTCTGCGCATATACCGCTCCGGCGATCTCGTCCTCAAACGGCACGATCTCCGTCACCCCGGCATTGGCGTCGACGGCGGTCGCCTCGCGTTGGATCGCCGAAATAAAGCCGTTGCGACGGCCCGACGGTGCGTATGAAGAACGCGATCCAGAACTGGCCGCCATTGGTCTGGCGATAGGGAGTATAGGCGTACGGAGTTTGCGGTTCGATCAGCCGGCGATACTTGCTGTCCGCGACCTCGCCGACGATCGTGGCCCACGGACCGTCCGCGCGGATTCTGCGTCCGACCGGGTTTCCACCTTTGTAATACCGTTGTGCGAACGCGTGGTTGACCATCACGACCGGCGCATGGGCGCCATCGTCCAATTCCGTAAAGTCTCTCCCCTGGCATCAAAGGAATGCGCAAGACGTCGAAGTAATGGGGAGCGACGATCGCGCTGGCGATGCCCATCTGCTCGTTGGCAGCGGGCGTGTATCCCTCGACAGTGATATCGGTGATCGAGCGGGTGCCTAACTCCAGCGGAACGTCGTCAGAGAAACTGACCGCCGCGATGCCCGGAAGAGTGCGCGATGCGGTCGCGCAGACGCAGACAGAATCGTATGCGCGAGGCGTCGTCGGGAGCGAATGTGTCGAGGTGGTACTTCGCGAACAGCACGCTAGCGCGCGTCGAATCCCGGGCGAATCGAGCGCACGGCCTGAAAGCTGCGCGTGGCGAGCGGCGGTCCCGACCAGCGCCACCAGCGCCAGCGCCACTTCGGAGATCACCAGCAACCCGCGCGTCCGATTCTGTCCGACCCCGGCAGTCCCACCGCGGCCGCCTTCTTTGAGGGCGTCCATCATACCGCCTCTCACCGGATGGATGCGCCAGCGCGAGGCCGGTAAGCAGAGAGCCGGCGCAGCACAGCAGGACGGTAAAGCCGAGCATGTCCGCGTTCAGCCTGAAATCGAACTGCAGCGGAAATCCGATCGGCGGCATCATCCAGAGCAGCGAGCCGCCCAGCCAACCCGCCAGCGGAATCCCGCAAAGTCCGCCCAGCCCCGCCAGCAGCAGGCTCTCGGTGAGAAGCTGGCGCATGAGCCGCCAGCGGCCTGCTCCCAGCGCCATGCGCACACTCAACTCTTTGCGCCGCGCGGTGGCGCGCGCCAACTGCAGGTTGGCGACGTTCGCGCCGACAATCAGGAACAGAACCAGGCACACCGCCATCAGGATGCGCAGCGGCGCCAGCAGAATCACCTGCACTCCGAAGTGCGCGGCCCACACCGGCATGACGCGCCCGTGGTATCCCTGGCTCGTTTTGCGGCGATTCCTCGCGCCAGGTGGCGCGAACAGGCTTCTACTTCCGCATTCGCCTGCGCCATCGACACGCCCGGTTTCAGACGCCCGGTGATCCACATCTGGCGCGAGGCGCGGTTTTCCAGCAGCCAGTTGCCCTGCCCATTGAGCGCGGGCGCCATGCTGACGGGAATCCACATGTCCATCACCATCCCCGGCATGGTGCCCCGAAAATCGGGCGGAGTGACGCCGATCACGGTCAGTTGGTAGCGGTTCACGCGAAGGGTTTCGCCCACCGCCGCCGGGTCGCCATGGAACATGTCCTTCCAAAGCGGATAGCTGATCACTACCATCGGAAACGCTCCCGCCTGGTCGCCGAACTCCGCCGGCAGGAAGGAGCGGCCGCGCACCGGCTTTACGCCCAGCACCGCAAAATAATTGCCCGAGACGTACTCGCCGAAAATGCGCCGCTGGCTGGCTTCGGGACCGATGGTGAACGGGTTGAAGAGCGAGGCTGCCAGGCCCGAGAAGGAATGCAGCCGGTCGCGATAGTCGCGGTAATCGCGGTAGGCGGTAGTGGAGTATTCGCCAGTCGGCGAGACTGTTTCGAGCTCCAGCAGTTGCCCGCCCGCCGTGACGCCGGGGAAGGGGTGCACCAGTAATGTGTCGATCCAACCGAAAACGGTCGCGTTCGCCGCTATGCCGAGCGCCAGCGTAATCACAGCCACCGCCGTGAAACCCGGACTGCCCCGAAGAACGCGGAAGGCATAGCGCAGGTCCTCGTAGAGGCTGCGCATAAGTTGTCACTTTCAGTATGCACCCGGAACGCCGCGGCTAACTCGCGGATTCTTGAACGCTTGTGCTTCGCGACGCCGTCCAGTTTCGGATTTTGGCGTCCGCTATTGGGATTTCGGCCAGCTCACTTTATCTCACCGACATACTGCACTTCTTCTTCGAGTTCGATGCCGAATCGGGTCTTCACGCGGCTCTTCAGTTCCCGAATCAAGGCGCACAGATCGGCCGCGGTGCCGGCGCCGGCGTTGTAGATCAGGTTGGCGTGATAGTCGGCCACGTGGATGTCGCCGCGCCGCCATGCCCTTGGCGCCCACCTGTTCCAGGAACCAGGCCGCGGGCACCTTGCCTTCGCGGACCGCCGAGGCGGGAACCTGCGCGGCCACGTCCGGCGGCAGTTCCGTCAGCAGCAGGTTCTTGAAAATGCTGCCCGCGCACTTCATGGTCACCGGAAACTTTTCGTTGCGGACCTTGAGAATGTCGCCGGCCGTCTGCGCCAAGCTGCGCGCGGCTCGGCCGGCGTCCAGGTCGCAGCTCCGTCGAGAAGATGATCCAGTCCTTGTGGCGCTTGAAAATGCTCTCGCGATAGTGGAACTCGCACTCCGTGCGTTATCGAACACGCGCACGTCGCCGCCATCGAAGAAGCGCACGCCGACGCACGCGCTCGGAGATGGAATGGCCGTAAGCGCCGGCATTGCCGTAGACCGCCGCGCCCACCGAGCCCGGGGATGCCGGTCAGCGTCTCGAGCCCGCGCAGGCCGCGCGCGATGGTGAAATCCACCAGATCCTGCAGGACCGCGCCGGCGTCCGCCTGCACGCGCTCGCTCGGCGGCCAGCAGGCGGTCGCCGCGGTAGCGCAGCACGATGCCGCGGAAGCCGCGTCGGACACGATCAGGTTGGTGCCGCCGCCGATCACCATGATGTCGCAGGCCGCTGGCGCGCGCGACGCCAGCGCCGCGACGAAAGCCTCGGCGTTCGCGGTCTCGGCGTAGAGATCGGCCGGGCCGCCGATGCCGAAGCGCGTATAGCGGGAAAGCGGCGCGCCGGTGGAAACGGTTAAATTAGGAATTTCGGCGAGACGCGCCGCGTCTCTTCCGGAGTCGGCATTACCTCAATTATAGAGGAGGCATTACATGCGATCCGCGATTTCCCGGCTTTCCGCCGGAAGCGATGCAGTTCTTTCGCGGCCTGGCGCGCAACAACAATCGCGACTGGTTTCTGCCGCGCAAAGCCATTTTCGAAGAGAAGGTGAAGCAGCCGATGCGCGGAACTGGTGGAAGCGCTGAACGCGGGCATGCAGCGGCTTCGCGCCGGACTATGTCACCGACCCGGACAAGGCCATCTACCGCATCTATCGCGACACGCGATTCAGCAAGGACAAGACGCCGTACAAGGACCACATCGCCGCGACGTTTCCCCGCCGCGGCATGGGCCGCACGAGGGCGGCGGGATATTACTTCGCGGTCTCGCACAAAGAGGTGGCCATGGGCGGCGGCGTGTACATGCCGACGCCGGAGACGCTGCTCGCCATTCGCGAGCACATCGCCGGGCACCACGCACGAATTCCGGCGGCTGATCGGAGGCGCGCCGCGAAGCAGCTGTACGGCGAGGTGCAGGGCGAGCAACTGTCGCGCGTGCCGAAGGGCTTCCCGCGCGACCATCCCGCGGCCGACCTGCTGCGCTACAAGCAGTTCCTCTTTTACGTGACTCTGCCGCCGGAGATTGCCGCCGATAGGGGGATCGGCGGGACAATTGCGGAGCACTTCCGCGCCATCGCCGGTTTTGTGGATTTTTTGAACGCGCCGTTTGCGCAGAAAAAGAAGAGTGTGGATGCGAGGGAACTGCTGCCCTGAGGGAAGGTGAAATGAAAGGGACCCGTGGGGAAGACACGGGCCCCCCGATTGCTGCTCGTCAGGCGACGAACAGAGCCCGTTCCGCTTCGCGGCGCCGGGTTAATCCTAACATGGGCTCTCCGTTGACGCGGTTGATATCCAGAAGCTCGATGGATGCGCCGAACCGGTCGCCCGTTTTTAGCTTTTCGACCAGCTTGGGAGCAATGCGCGGAAGCCGCCGCGCGCCGCCCTTCAGGTTGAAGCACAAAGACACGAGTGCATCGTACTGGCCCTGCGTGAGGGGAACGGCGATGGTTCGCGCCAGATCTTTCTCCACCTGGTCGATGTCCTGCTGCAGTAGCTTTTCCGCATCTTCGACCGTGATCCGCTGGCCCGGCTGCACACCTTCAGTGTGCCCCCAGCCAATGGTCCGCACCCCGGCCGGACACAGGTAGGCTTCGAGCCGCAGCGATTCGAAGCGTTTGATTAAATTAATTGCCGCCGGACTTGCTTTCATCCACACTCCCTACTTTGTCGAAATTGGCCAGCACAAGGTGCGCGAAGCGGAACAGCCAGAGATACGGCCGCGATCCGCCTGGCGCCGGCTCGGGCAAGGCACGCGCGGCCGCCGAAACCACCAGCGCGCCGGCGCTGCCCGTGACGAGATTCCATGCATACTGCCGCATGGTTCAGGCCTTGAACCCGGTAACGGCAATTTGCACGGCGGCATTGAGAATGTTGGTGGCGGTGCCGGGGCATTCGCTGGCCAGCACCTCCGTGGCCAGGTGCAGCAGCACGTACCCGCGCTGCGCCAGCGGCGTGGCGAGAAACGCCGCCGCGCCCGGCACTGCATACTTTTGAAAAGCGGCCAGTATTTCCTGGTCGGTCCGGTTGGGCACCATGGCGGCGATCTGCTCCACGATGGGCAGGGCTTTGGGTACCAGGTTCGCGGCCTCCGTGAGGACGGCCTCGGCTTTTCCGGATTTGAAGAACGCTACGATCTTCTGAATGATAGATTTGAGACTCATTTTTGGCTCCTGTTTCCGCACGCCGAAACGGCGTTTGTGAATGTCATTTCTGCTCCTGATTCCCGGTACGCCGGGCCGTTTCCGCTGGCGTGCGCTGGTGCACGCCGCGGATGATTTTGGGGTGTTTACTGCTGCTCTTTATGTTTGGTGAACAGCCCGCGAATCCCTGCCGCCACGTTGTAGCCGGGGTTGAGATCGCGGTAGGCCGCGCCGAGACTGAGTCCATACCCGAGGACGCGGTCGTACCATTTCGGAGTGGTGAGTCTCTTGACGTTGCCGGTAATGCCGTGAAAGTCATCGCCAATGCCCTGCCAGGAATCGAGCGCCCGAGGGAGCGCCCCTCGCACGTCAGTGGACATCAGTCCGAAGTTGCCTGCCGCTTTTTCAATCCCTTTGGATGCGCCCACGTAGCGGTTAAACACGCAATCCGGGTTGTGATCGCAATCGAGGAACAGGGGGAGGGAATCGTTCACCTGTCCGGTAATGGCGGCCGAGTGTTCCAGAGTGGGCCGGAGATCCTGCCGGAGTCCATTGACGGTGTCCAGCACCACGTCGGCGCGCGCCAGGGTGTCACCGACGCGCCGGTCGGCAGTCTCGCGGATCTGCGCCAACTGCGTCACGGCATCGCCACGGATAGCGGCCACCTGGCGCTCGGTACGCACCAGCACGTCGTGCCGCGCGGCGCGGGCCTCCTGCAGAAGTTCGCTACGGGTTTCGGTAATCTCTCGAGGAATAGCCGCGACTGTCAGAGTCGCGGTATGAATCAAAATCGCCGTGTACCCTGCCAGCGCCGTCAAGGCCGTCAGGAGGGCACACAGCAGGACCTGCTGTACTGTCTTCATGGAAAATGGTCGAACCGGTATGCGGCGGCGGTCTCGCCCAAGACCGCCGCGCAACACCGGGAGGCGTCCACCGCAACGCCTCATTGACCAAAGAGTAGCAGGCGTGTTTCGAGGTAAATCAGTAAGTTACTGAAACTGCAAGGCAAGAGTGTTGTGACCCGGTTTCACGGCGTCGCAAAATCCGATGGGCGGGCGATCTTGCGCGCCGCAAAAACCGCAACGGATACCTCTCGATCTTTATGGCTCTCTCAACTGCGCAGAGCGGGACTATTTCGACCATCGTGCCCATGGTGTCGCACGTGGACCACACGGAGCATGATGTGCAGGTCATTGTGACGGAGTACGGGTTGGCCGATCTGCGCGGACTAACGCCGCGTCAACGTGCACACCTGATCATCGAGAAGTGCTCCAATCCGGGCTACAAGCCATTATTGCTCGACTATCTGGGGCGGTCGGAGCGGCTGTCGTATGGGAAACATACGCCACACCTCCTGACCGAATCGCTGGGCTGGCATAACCGTTATCTGCGTACCGGACAGATGCGTCCTCGGGGAGTGGACTGAGGAACCACCGCCAGTCACAAGAAGGCAGGGGTCTCGGATGACGGTCTTTGCCAAGTTGAGGCCTGACAGTCTGCCGCCCGCGAGCGCCGGATTCATGCTGAACGACGCGCCACTGAGAAGTGACCGGGCGTTCACATCCGGGTTGCCAACGATCCAGCCAGTGATCCAGCAGGCGCTTCAGCGGGTCGCGCTTACACAGCCAAGTGACGTCGCGGGACCTTGACCGACTGAAGGGGACACCCTGCTTTTCGTTCTGCCTGTGCCGCGCCGCAGGCTGGCTCCTCGGCGTTCCGCAGCAGAACTCCAGAGGGATGAGGCATCTGATCAATCCGATCTGTCGAGGGCTCCCGAAACAGACGGGAGCAAACCGGCCCTCAGATGTCAATCGAGACCGGGCACGCTGTTCAGGCGCGTGAAGACGCTGTGTCATCCCTGGTCCAAGATTGTGGCGCGGATACGGCGGAAGAGCCGCTCGCGGAGGTCTTCAGGACTCTCCCAGTCAATGTGGTTCTTGTGATTGGTGTCGAAATGGAGTTTACTAATCTCATCCTTGCGACAGCACCAAATGACTGGACGCCCTAATCCCATCGCAAAACCAGCCTCATAATACACTCCCGCCCGTTGGCGGGTGCGCGACTTGAAAGTGACGATTCTTGAGTTTTCTTTTTTTGTGGCCAATATCCGAGCGTATATGATACGCTAGGATATGAGGCAGCCTTGATGACCACCCCAAAGTCTCTGGAATTCCTGGAACAACAGCGCGTCTACGTTACCAGTCAGATCGCGGCTCTCGGCGATCTGCGTTGTGGATCGATCACTTCCACCTCTGGCCGATGTGGCAAACCCAACTGCCATTGCCATCAGCCCAAGGATCCAGGCCACGGTCCCAATCTCCGCCTGACCTTCAAGATCAACGGCAAGACTGTTACCGAATCCCTGCCCGACCAGCCCGCAACGCGAAAGGCCGAACGAGAAATCGCTGAATTCCGGAAACTGCAAGATCTGCATAAGGAACTGATCGAAGTCAACGCGCAGATCTGCCAACTGCGCCCGTCCGAACCAGATGTGCTTTCGCCAGAGGAAAAAAAACGGCTGAGGCGATCCAAAAGGAAGTCGCGCGCGAAGTAGACCAGTTGTTGCGCGTCATCTTTAGCGGTCGCCGTAAGTCGGGGTGCCTGGATCTGGAGGCCCTCGAGATGGCGGTGCGCTCGGCCATGCACCACGCTGGTGCAACCGCGCTGAGCGAACTCCTGCAATTCCCGGCGCCGGCCACCCAGCAGCGCGCCCTACCTTGTGCTTGCGGCCATCACGCTGATTATCGGGAACTACGGTCCAAGCCGGTTCTGACGGCGGTGGGAAAGGTGGTGGTATCGCGGCCCTACTATTTGTGTCCCCACTGCCACGAGGGCCAATTCCCCGCCGACGCCGGCCTGGACATCAAAAACGCCGACTTTTCTCCGGGAGTGCGCCGGCATGCAAGCGATGGTGGGACAGGACGCCCCCTTCGATCATGGCCGCCAACAAATGAAACTACTCGCCGATCTGGAGGTGACCACCAAGTCTGTGGAGCGCACCGCGGAGGCGATTGGGACAGACATAGTCGCCCGCGAGCACGAGGAAATCCACCGGGCCACGCAGTTGGATCTACCCATTGTGATTGGAAAGCCGATCCCAGTCCTGTATATCCAACTGGACGGGACGGGAGTGCCCGTAGTGAAAAAGGAAACGGTAGGCCGAGCAGGCAAGACGGAAGGGCAACCGGCCCACACCCGGGAGGCCAAGCTGGGAAGCGTGTTTACGCAAACGACATGGGACAAGGAAGGCTTCGCCCTCCGCGATCCCGGTTCGACCACCTACGTTGGCGCCATTGAAACGGCGCAAGAGTTTGGCCTGCGCCTCTATCTGGAAGCCTGCAAGCGCGGTTGGAGCCGCGCCCAAAAGAAGGTCGTCATAGGCGACGGAGCGGAATGGATCTGGAACATCGCCGATCAGCACTTCCCCGGCGCGATTCAGATCGTCGATCTTTATCACGCCCGACAACACCTCTGGGAACTGGCCCGCAAAATGTATCCCAACCAGCAGGCTGAGCAAGAACGCTGGATGGTTGTCCATAAGGACGCGCTGTTGGATGAGGGGAAGATTGAAGATCTGGTGGCCTTGCTTCGTTCCATCGTTTCGTCCAATCCGGAGTTGTCTGAAAAGATCCGCATTGAGGCCGACTACTTTGAGAAAAACGCCGAGCGCATGCGCTATCCCGAATTCCGAGCACAACATCTGTTCGTCGGCTCGGGTGTCATCGAAGCCGGCTGCAAGTCCGTAATCGGCTCTCGTCTCAAACAGTCCGGCATGTTCTGGACGGTCCGCGGAGCCAACGCCATCATCGCCCTGCGCTGCTGCCACCTCAACAATCGCTTCGAGGACTACTGGGAGGCGCGCCGCCCGGCGGCTTGATCACCACTTCTACGTCGCGCACCCCCCGTTGGCCAGTGAAGTCGGCCACCATGAATTGGCAATTCCGGATTTCGGCCATGATTTGATCTGGGATTTCGTTATTGTGCTCCTTTCGATCGATGCGAATAGGGTTGAACTCCGCTTGCCTGATGGCGGGTTCTATGCCGAGGTCGTACGCTTCGAGTGTTTCATTTGAAAACCACATTGCCACAAAGCATTGACCTGGGATGCCGCCCGTTCTGGGTCGCGGCTCGATAGCTTCCCAGCCCGCGACAGTAAGTTCACATCTGTCTGTGGGCTCCGCCAGATATCCTTTCTCGTACAAGTGGGCAAGGAGCTTTGACAACTCCACAGAATCCGCCGCAGCAACCAGCGGATAATCGCGCTCCAGATTCATCCGCCACTGTTGCCCCAGTGTTTTCGAATGTGCCGCGATCAGACGAAGAAGGTCGGCCAGTTTCTGCGAAACCCGAATTGAACGCTGCTCTTGTTCAAGGCCCTGCCAGTTGTCCATTGTCAACGTTAACAGAGCGCCCATTTCAGACGCCTTACGGGTCGCGGCCGATAGGTATGGATGGGGAGTGCCCCTCATGTCCCTATCCACGATCAGCTTGAAGTCCATTACAAAACAGCCACAAACCCTGCAACGGATGGTCTTGTCGATGTCAGGGCCGGGCCGCCACTCAACGTTGGGACTCGCGCAGAGGGGACACGGTGCTCGTTCGTCAAATTGGCCAAGCATAGTTAAGATAGTCTCGGTCGCGGAATTCGCGCTCGCGTCAGAATAGTAATGCATAGCGCGGCCAAGGGCAACCCTTTCTGGGTAGGCTTTGGCCCAGTATGCCGATCTCTTCCCTGCAAACTGCCCATGCCGCTTGGCACTTGTGCCCGAGCGATAGCACGGATCAGGACCGAGGGATGCGCCGGTGTTGGCGCGGTCGCATACATCTGGTGGACTGCCACTGCGGCTCCGTCCGAATCACGTTGACCAGAAGTCGGACAGGGCGGTCAAGTTGACGGGACGCGACTCGCGGAAGCGCCCCCGATGTAACCTAGACCGGTTGTTTCTTGCGCGGGCGCGAGGTGCGCTTTTTGGCGGCGTTGCCGTCGGACGACTGTTTGCGCGGCGCGCGCGGACGGCGCTGGACCTTGGGCGGAGGCAGAGGCTCGGGAATCTCGCCGGTAGCGGTGGGCTGGCCGGGCACGATCGGCTGCGGCTCGTCCACCTCTTCCTCTTCGACCGCGGCGCACGGGTTCCGGTTCCGGCGGCGGCGCCGGGCGGATGGAATTCGGCGCCGAGGTATACGATCAGGCCCTTTTCCTCGTCCGCCTGAATGCGCACCAGCCCCTTATCCTGCGCGTAGTTCAGCAGCTCGCTGAATTCCTGGAAGCCGTACTCGCGCCAGTCGAAATTGGGATGCTCCTGCTTGACCCATTCGGCCAGTTCGTCGGCCAGGGCGCCGTTGTCCACTTCGATGCGATGCAGTTCCAGCACGTCGCGCAGCAGCGGGATGGCCTGTTCGGGCTTGGCGCCCGGCTTTTCCGGCGCGACCCCGCCGCCCTTCATGCGGATCATGTAGCGGCCTTCGCCGCCGGTGACTTCCACGTAGTCGGCCTTCTGCAGCTTCTCCACGAAATCGGTGAACGAACTGGCGCCGTACGCCTTCTCGTTGAACGTGGAATCGAGCTGCAGCATGGTGGACTTCAGCAGGCCGAGCTGCGGCCGCACTTCGCGCCGTTCCAGCACGCCGAGGGCGCGCTCCACCAGCGGCATGGCCTGCGCCAGGTCGAGCGCCACGCGCTTCTGCGGCGGGCGCTGCTGCTGCTGGGGCTGCGGCTGCTGCTGTTGCTGCGGCTGTTGCTGCGGCTGCTGCGGCGGCGGCGCGACGGATTGCTGCGGCGGCTGTTCTTCCCGCGGCGGCTGCTCGCGGTGCCCCTGCTGGCGCGGGCGCGGGTCGTCGATGATCGATTCGTAAGCCACGAACTCGTGGCAGTTCTTCTGCAGAATCGTGCTGGTGAAGGCGCGCCCGCCCACCACGAAGATGCGCTTGTCGTACTGCTTCAGCTTGTTCACCAGCGCGATGAAATCGCTGTCGCCGCTGACGATGGCGAAAGCGTTGATGTGATCGTGGGTGAAAGCCATTTCCAGCGCGTCCAGCGCCAGGTTGATGTCGGCGCCGTTCTTGTCGCCGCGCGGCGAGGGGTCGCGCTGCACCATCTGCACGGCGTGCTCGGAGAGCGCGCGCGTGGCCGATTCCTGCCTTCCCCAATTCGCGTAAGCGAACTTGGTGACGATTTCGCCGCGTTCCTTCAGCGCGTCCAGCACGGCAGCCACGTCGAACTCGCGGTGCAGCGTGGACTTGACGCCGATCTCGATATTGTCGAAATCGATGAACACGGCGATCTTCAGTTTCTGTTCCATGTTGAATTCCTTAAATCCGGCACTGGGTGTGGAGGAACCTGATGTTCGCCGCGCCTGGAAAGCCGGCAGACCGCTCGCGGACGTTCCGTCCGAAGGCGGCGCAGATACAGCCTGTGCGCCTCATGCGTAGTTTATCCTAATTTGTCGTTCGGTACACTTGCGTCGCCGGCAACCGATTTTCGCAGCCGGCCGGCCAGTTCCGCGCCGCGCTCGAACTCCTCCTGCAGCTGCCGCGTGCGCAGGTTTTCGCGAAGATGCTCCAGTTTCTGTATATAGGCAGCCAGGGCGCGATCGATGGGCTCGCTGTTGGTGGCCAGAATATCGCGCCAGAGGTCGTAAGAGCTGAGCGCCAGGCGCGTCATGTCCACCAGGCCCGGTCCGGCTACCGCCAGCCGCTCGCGGCGGCCGCAGGTTTTCGGCCACGGTGGCGGCCAGCGCCGTGGACGCCAGTTGCGGCAGGTGCGACGTGAGCGACACGACGCGGTCGTGCTCGTCCGGCCCCAGACCACCGGCATGGCGCCGATGCGTGCCAGCCAGTGCGAGAACTCGCGGGCCGCGCGGAGTCCAGCTCCGCGGCTCGTCCGGCGTCAGCACCCAGGTGCGGCCGCGGAACAGGTCCGCGTCGGCCGCCGCCGCGCCGCGCTTCTCCTTGCCGGCCATGGGATGGCCGCCCAGAAACTGGCAGCGCGTAATTTGCTGCAGCGCCAGGTCCGACGATCTCGCACTTGGTGCTGCCGGCATCGGTGACCAGCGCGTCCGGGCGCACCAGCGGATCCAGATGGCGGATGGTGTCCAGAATGCGGCCGATGGGCTGCGACAGAAAGATCAGGTCGGCCTGCGCCGCCGCTTCGGCCAGCGGATGCCGCGCGATCGATGGCGCCGGCCGCCAGCGCCGCTTCGACCGCGCGCGGGCGAACTGACGCCCAGGATCGGCCCGCTGAAACCCGGCCTTCCGCAGCGCCAGCCCGAAGGACGCGCCGATCAGGCCGGTCCCGACAATGGCGACGGTTTTCATGATCTCTCAATCGGCGGGACAGGCCGGGAGGCCTGTCCTACACACTCCGCCCCACCGCCGGCGCGATCATCCGCAGCTGGCCCATCAGCTCCTCGAACTGCTCCGGCCGCAGCGACTGCGCGCCGTCGCTCAGCGCGTGATCGGGATCGGGATGCACTTCGATCAGCAGGCCGTCGGCGCCCGCGGCCACCGCCGCGCGCGCCATCGGCGCCACCTTGTCGCGGCGCCCGGTGCCGTGCGAAGGGTCGGCGATCATCGGCAGGTGCGACAGCTTCTTCACCACCGGGATGGCCGAAATGTCCATGGTGTTGCGCGTGTAGGTCTCGAAGGTGCGGATGCCGCGCTCGCACAGGATCACGTCGTAGTTGCCGCCGGCCAGGATGTACTCGGCCGAGAGCAGCAGCTCCTCGATGGTGGCGGCGATGCCGCGCTTCAGCAGCACCGGCTTGCGCTGCTTGCCCAGCTCGCGCAGCAGGTTGAAGTTCTGCATGTTGCGCGCGCCCACCTGCAGGATGTCGGAGTACTGCCGACACCAGCGGAATCTGCGCATGGTCCATCACCTCGCTGACCACCAGCAGGCCGTTGCGGTCGGCGGCCTCGCGCAGCAGCTGCAGGCCCTCTTCGCCCAGTCCCTGGAAGCTGTAGGGCGAGACTGCGCGGCTTGAACGCGCCGCCGCGAATCACGCTGCGCGCCGGCGCGCGGCCACCACTTCGGCCGACGCGCTCGATCTGCTCCCGGCTCTCCACGCTGCACGGGCCGGCCATCACCACCACGCGCTCGCCGCCGATCTCCACGTCCGCCGATCTTCACGACCGTGCCGCCCGGCCGGAAGCTGCGGCTGGCCAGCTTGTAGGGCGAGACGATGCGGTGCGCCTCCTTGACGCCCTCCATCACCTCGAAGATCGTCGAGGTCGAAATCGTCCTTGCCGCCCACGCCGCCCAGCACCGTGTGGATCACGCCGGTGGAGCGGTGCACGTTGAAGCCCAGCTCCACCAGCCGGTCGATCACGGCCTGGATCTGCTCCTCGGTCGCGCCCTGCTGCATCACGACTAGCATCTATTTGGCTCCGTCCGATTCCATGCGCACGCGCTGGATCGGGCGCATCTCGTCGATGATGCGCTCGAAGATCCGGCGCAACGGCTTCCGGCGTCAGCGGTCCGCGGTTGCAGCCGGTGACGTTGGCGAACACCTGTTCCTCGCGCTTGGGCTCGTAGATCGGCAGCTGCGCTTCGCGCTTCACGCGGCCGATCTCCTCCACCACGCGCGTCCGCTCGTTGAGCAGCGCGACGATGCGGCGGTCCACGTCGTCGATCAGCACGCGGCAGCTCGTCCAGCTTTTGCGGCGCGTCGTCCTGCGTCATGCGTGCACTCCGAAGCCGTGCTTCAGCTCGCGCGCGAACGATTCCAGCTGGATTTCCAGCGACGCGTTGTCGCCGTTCCGCTCGATCAGCCGCACGATGGCGCTGCCCACCACCACCGCCTCCACCTGCCTGCCCAATTCCGCCACGTGCTCCGGCCTCGAGATGCCGAAGCCGACCGCCAGCGGCAGATCCGTGACGGCGCGCATCGTCGCGCACCAGCGGCGCCACCTGCGCGGAGAGCGAATCGCGCTCGCCGGTGACGCCGGTGCGCGACACCAGGTAGACGAAGCCGGTCGAATACTGCGCCACCAGCTTCAGCCGCCGCGCCGTGCTGGTGGGCGCGGCCAGAAACACCGTGTCGAGACCGCTGCCGGTGCATGGCCGCCGACGTACTCGTGCGCCTCTTCCACGGAGGCGTCGGTCAGCAGGCAGCCGTCGATTCCGCGCGCCGCCGCGTCGCGCGCCAGCCGTTCCAGGCCGTAGCGCAGCACCGGATTGAGATAGGTGAACAGCAGCAGCGGCATCTCCGACGTGCTGGCGGATCTGCGCCGCGATTTCGAGCACCCTTGCAAGCGTGGTGCCGGCCTGCAGCGCCCGCTCTCCGGCGCGCTGGATCACCGGGCCATCGGCGATGGGGTCGGAAAACGGCACGCCCAGCTCGATCAGGTCGGCGCCGCCGCGCTCCAGCGCCTCCACCAGCGCAGGGGTGCGGTCGGGCGAGGGATCGCCGGCCGTGAGATAGGCGATCAAGCCCTTGCGGCCCTCGCGCTTGCAGGTTTTCGAACAGCCGCGCCGATGCGCGTCATTGTTCGTCGAGTTCCTTGAAATTCTCGCGGTAGATATCGATGTCCTTGTCGCCGCGGCCGGAGAGATTCACCAGGAAGATCTTTCCCTTTGGCCGCGGGCGCGCGCTTGACGGCTTCGGCCACGGCGTGCGCCGATTCGAGCGCCGGAATGATTCCTTCGGTGCGCGAGAGCAGCCGCGCGGCGTCCAGCGCCTCGCCGTCGGATGCGGCCACGTACTCGGCGCGGCCCTGGTCGTGCAGCCAGGCGTGCTCCGGGCCGATCATGGCGTAATCGAGACCGGCGGAAACGGAATGCGTGAGCGAGATCTGGCCGTCTTCGTCCTGCAGCACGATAGCTGTAGCGCCCTGCAGCACGCCCGGCGCGCCGCCGCGGAAACGCGCCGCGTGCTCGCCGAGTCGCGTCGCCGCGGCCGCCGGCTTCGACGCCGATCAGCTGCACGCCGGCGTCCGGCATGAAAGCGTGGAAGATGCCGATGGCGTTGCTGCCGCCGCCCACGCAGGCGAAAATCGTGTCCGGCAGGCGCCCTTCGGCTTCCAGAATCTGGCGGCGCGCTTCTTCGCCGATCACCTTTGGAAATCGCGCACCATCATCGGGTAGGGATGCGAGCCCAGCGCCGAGCCCAGCAGGTAGTAGGTGTCGCCGACGTTGGTCACCCAGTCGCGCATGGCTTCGCTGATGGCGTCCTTCAGGGTGCGGCTGCCGGTGGTCACCGGCACCACCTTGGCGCCCAGCAGGCGCATGCGGAAGACGTTGAGGCGCTGCCGGCGCATGTCCTCCTCGCCCATGTAGACCACGCACTCGAGGCCGAAGCAGCGCGCAGACGGTGGCGGTGGCCACGCCGTGCTGGCCCGCGCCGGTCTCGGCGATGATGCGCTTCTTGCCCATGCGCCGCGCCAGCAGCGCCTGCCCCAGGCAGTTGTTGATCTTGTGCGCGCCGGTGTGCAGCAGATCTTCGCGCTTGAGGTAGATGCGCGCGCCGCCCAGCGTTTCGGTGAGCCGCTTGGCGAAATACAGCGGCGTGGGGCGGCCGGCGTAGCTGTGCAGCAGGCCGGCCAGCTCCGCCTGAAACGCCGGATCGTCGGCGCGCCGCCAGATAGGCCGTCTCCAGTTCCTCGATCGGCGCCATCAGGACTTCCGGGCACGTAGCGGCCGCCGTACGGTCCGAAGTGGCCGCCCTGGTCGGGTTGCGGCGTCATAGGTGCAGGGCCTCGCGGGCCGCTTGCAGGAATTCGCTCATTTTCTTGTGGTCCTTTTTGCCCGGGGCGCTTTCGATGCGCGAGCAGGCGTCCACGCCCCAGGATGCGCCAGCGCCATGGCGGCGCCCACGTTGGAGGCGTCCAGCCCGCCGGCCAGGATGATGCGGCAGGAGGCGCGCGCCGCCAGGTACCAGTCGAAGGCTTTGCCCGCGCCGCCGTAGAGGTCCCCGGCGGGGCCATCCAGCAGCAAGGCTTCGGCGCGTTCAGTTGCGGTAGGCCGCGAAATCGAAACCGGCGGTCACGCGGGCCGCCTTCCACACGGCCGTGCCGCTCGGGATAATCGCTGCGCGACTCGTCGCCGTGCAGTTGGGCCACGTCGAGGGACGCGCGAGGCGCACAATGCGCTCGACGCGTTTCGCGAGGTTCGTTCACGAAGACGCCCACGCGCCGCACGCCGGGAGGCGTCGACGATCGCGGCCGCCCATTCGCGGCGCGATGTAGCGCGGACTGCGCGGATAGAAGTTGAAGCCGATGGCCGTCGCGCCGCCGGCGATTGCCGCCGCCGCGTCCTCCGCATTGGTGATGCCGCAGATCTTGACGATCATGCGCGCCACCAGTTCTCGCAGCGCCGCCGCCGGATCGCCCGACTTCATGAGGTGCTCGCCCACCAGAAACGCGGTGTAACCGGCCGCCCGCAGCGTGGCGATATCCGCGCGCATCGTGGATGCCGCTCTCGCTGACGCGCACCACGCCGGCGGGCATGTGCTCGGCCAGGCGCAGCGAGGTCTCGAGGGTCACCTCGAAGGTATTCAGATTGCGATTGTTCACGCCGATGATGTCGGCTGCCGGCGGCGATGGCCATATCCAGTTCGCGGCGGTCGTGCACCTCCACCAGCGCGGCCATGCGCAGGCTGCGCCGCCGCTTCGCGAAAATCGCGGATCTGGTGCTCCGTGAGGATCGCCGCAATCAGCAGAATCGCGTCGGCTCCGTGAGCGGCGGCCTCCAGGATCTGCGGCATGGCAATGGTAAAATCCTTGCGCAGGACCGGCAGCGAGATGCCGGACCGGGCCGCTTCCAGGTCGGCCAGGCTGCCCTTGAAAGAAAGTCTCGTCGGTGAGCACGCTCACCGCGGCGGCTCCCCCGAACTCATACTGCCGCGCGATGCGGAGCGCGTCGAAATCGTGCGAGAGCAAGCCCTTGCTGGGCGAGGCCTTCTTGACTTCGGCAATGATGGCGGGAGTGCGCGCCAGCAGGGCCGCGCGGAAATTCCGGCGGTGCCGCATGTGCGCGCTTGGCCGCGACCTCCCAGAACTCCATGGAAGCAGCCGCGCCCTTCAATTCTTCGCGCTTCTGAGCGACAATTCGGGCCAGAATGTTTGGAACAGTGTCAGTCAAAGGTGATGCTTTATGGTAACAGACCGCTACGTTCTGCTTCACCACGGAGCCACGGGGGACACGGAGGAAACACGGAGAACACCAACGCGAACATGTAACGCGGAGAAATGCGGAGGCTGCGCGGAGAGCGCTGAGAAATGCTTCAGACCTCGGCCACCATATCCCCGGCCTCCGGTGAGAACCCAGGCGAGCGTATAAACTTGTCCAACCGGCGGGTCCAAATTCCCCGCCGGCTGCCGTACCGTTTTCCCCGTGCCGGACGGACGGGCGAGTGATCTGATTCTGCCTGAACCCGTTACGCGGAATCGCGGCCGGCGCCGGGCAATGGCACACAGCCTGCTCGGTCTGGCGGCATGAAAACGGAATGTCATATCTCAGAGCGGCTGCAGGCATCCTGCGACGTCTGCGGAGAGTGGCCCGACCGCCTGCACATGCCCGAGGACTTCCACGGCTGGTATTGCGCCCGATGCTGCCCGGCCTGTAAAGCTCAGGCAATCGCCAAGGCTGCGGGCTCCCAGCCCGACGCCGGTCACCAGGCTGCCTGATTGCCGGTATTTGGGCAATCGACGCGGCGCGAGCCCCGGCGGCATCCGTTAACCCGCCGTCTTTGTTTCAATTGCGTATTCGGCATGGAGCGTGCATCGGTACGGGTGGATGTTAAAGATCACTCTGCACGACAGTGCCAGCGAACTCCGGTTCAAACTGGAAGGCAAGCTTTCCGGCCCCTGGGTCGCGGAACTGCGCCAATGCTGGCTGACGGCCCAATCCACAACGCATGACCGCAAGACGGTCCTCGACCTCGCGGAACTTGATTTTGTCGATCCCCAAGGGCAGTCGCTGCTGGAGGAAATGCACCGCCAAGGTGTGACTTTGACGGCCATGTCGCCCTTCATGCGAGCCATTATCGACGACTTCAGCCGTTCCAAGCGGTGTGATACGGTTGAAGCTAAGCCCCCGCATGCCGGCAGATCCCCAGTTTCGGCCAGACCCGGTTCAGGAACGATATGAGACGCTACTGGAAGTAGCGCAGTCCATCGCTTCGCATCGCCAGCTTTCCACGCTTTTTGCCGATCTCAGCCGCCTGCTCAAGCGCCTGGTTACCTTCGATTTCATCACGCTCACGCTGGTGGATAGCAAAGAGCAGGTAGTGCGCCTGCACATTCTGGAAACCGACGAGCCGATCGAAAAACCCGGGCCTTCCGCCATACCCTTTGCAGAGACCCCGACCGTTCTGGCCCTGGAAACCCGCCGGCCTTATTACGCGCCCGATCTTTCGCAGGAAACGCGATTTGCCCACATCCGGGGCCTGCTTCAGAACTACGGCGTCCAGTCGTATTGCGTGCTGCCGTTATTCACCGCGCAGCGGGATTTGGGCGGCCTGCAGTTCGGCGCGCGGCGCGTGAACCCGTACTCCGCCGGGGACATCGAATTTATGCAGCATGTGGCGCGGCAGGTGGCCGTAGCGGTGGACAATGCGCTGAATTCCGAAGCTGCCCGGGCGTATGAAGAGGATCTGGCGGTGGAGCGCGACCGCCTGCGCACGCTGCTGGAAATCAACAACGCGGTGGTGGGCTGCCTGGAAACCAAGCAGTTGTTTCAAGCCACCTCCGCCTCCCTCCGCCGCACCTTTGGATTGGATACCGTCAGCCTGGTGCTGTATGACGCCGAAGCGGGTGTGCTGCGGCTGCAAATGCTGGATTTTCCGGATGGTTCCGGCGCCATTCGGGAAAACGCGGTGATCGCCGAAGACTCCGTGCCCAGCATGGTATACCGGACTCGCCAGGCGCGCGCCTTCTCCCTGGAAGAGGCGCGCAGACTGTGGCCGAGCACCGCCGCCGTCCTGGCGAGCGAAGGGCTGCAATCGGCCTGCTGTATGCCGCTGATCACGCCGGCCGGGGTACTTGGCACACTGAATCTGGGGTCGCGCCAGGAGAACTTTTTCACGCGGCAGGATCTGCAATTCTTCTCGCAGGCCGCCGGCCAGGTGGCGATTGCGCTCGATAATTCGCTCTCCTACAAGCGGATCGCGGAACTCAACGCCCGGCTATCGGAAGAGAAAGTCTACCTGGAAGACGAAATCCGCACGGATAACCGGTTCGAGGAAATTGTGGGGCAGAGCCGCGCTTTGCGCTCCATTCTCAAGCAGGTGGAAACGGTTGCTCCCACCGATTCCACGGTCTTGATTTACGGGGAAACGGGGACCGGCAAAGAGCTGTTGGCCCGCGCCATCCACGACCTGAGCAGCCGGCGGCAGGGGACCTTCGTCAAGCTGAACTGCGCCGCCATCCCTACAGGGCTGCTGGAAAGCGAGATGTTCGGCCACGAGAAGGGCGCCTTCACCGGGGCGATCGCCCAGCGCATCGGACGATTCGAACTGGCCCATCGCGGCACCATGTTCCTGGATGAAATCGGCGAAATCCCGCTGGAACTTCAGACCAAGCTGCTGCGGGTGCTCCAGGAGCGCGAATTCGAGCGCCTGGGCAGTTCCCGAACCATCAAGACCGACGCCCGCCTGGTGGCCGCCACGAACCGGAACCTGGAAACCATGGTGGAAGAGCGCCAGTTCCGTGCGGACCTGTACTACCGGCTCAACGTTTTTCCCATTACGGCTCCGCCACTGCGCGACCGGCGCGAAGATATTCCCTTGCTGGTGCGCTATTTCGTGCAGCAGTATGCCCGGCTGATGAACCGGCGGATCACCAGTATTCCGTCGGAAACCATTCAGACGCTGACCCGTTACGATTGGCCCGGGAACATCCGCGAACTGCAGAATTTCATTGAGCGGGCAGTGATTGTTTCGCCCGGACCCGCCCTGCAAGCGCCGGTCCGGGAGTTGCACCGGCGGGCCGGGGGCGCGGCTCCCGCAGTCACCCTGGCCGCCGCGGAACGTGAGGCCATTCTCAAAGCCCTCCGCGAAGCCAACGGCCGTGTGGGCGGCGATCAGGGGGCAGCCGCCCGCCTGGGAATGAAACGCACCACCCTGCAGGCCAAAATGCGCAAGCTCGGCATTGACCGGTAGGCACTGCCCAAATAATGGCGCGATGGGTTCGGCTGCGCTAATCTTTGGAGCAACTTACAGTGGCCCACGAACTGCAATAACTGGAGTGACTCTGCTTATGAAAACCCGCATTCTATGCTTCGTTGTGATTGCCGGCGCGGCACTTGCCCAGGAACCCGCACCTTTGAAGCTCACGCTCAAGGACGCCGTCAACCTTGCGCTCAAGCAGAATCCCAACGTGATCCTGGCCAACCTGAACGTCTCGCAGACCCAGCAGGACGTCTCAGTGGCCCGCTCCGGCCTGCTGCCGCAAGCATATGGCAATGTCGCGGAAACGGTGCACCGCGTGAATCTGGAAGCCGCCATCGGACTCAGCTTTCCGGGATTTGCGCAGCACGTCGGACCGTACGAAACCTTCCAGGCCGGCGTCGGCATCAACGCGCCGATTTTTGACCTGACCCTGTGGCGCCATTTCCGGTCTTCCCAGTTGGGGGTCAACGCGGCGCGCGCCCAGGAGCAGACCGCCCGCGAGGAAAGCGTGATCCTGGTAGTTTCACAATACCTGGGCAGCCAGCGGGCCGCCGCCGATGTGCAGGCCGCCCAGTCCCGGGTGGACCTGGCGCAGGCGCTCTACAACCAGGCCGCCGACCTGCAGAAGAACGGCGTCGGCACCGGAATCGATACCCTGCGCGCCAACGTCGAGCTGCAGAACGAAAAGCAGCGGCTGATTGTTTCGAAGACGCAGTTCGATACCTCTTTGTTCGGGCTGTCCCGCCTGCTCAATATCGACCCTCACCGCAAGCTGGAACTGGCCGACCAGGTGGCCTTCTTCGATACTCCGGAAATCCCTATCGATCAGACCCTGGAGCGCGCTTATGCGTCCCGGCCCGAACTGCGCCAGCTCCAGGTGGAGGAGCAGCGAGCCGGGCTGGACCAGAAGTACGCGGCCGACCAGCGGCTCCCTAAGCTCTCGTTTATCGGTAGCTGGGCGCAGCAGGGGCTCACTCCCAACAGCGTCATCCCCATCTATCAATATGAGGGCAACGTGGATTTCCCGCTCTTCACGGGGGGCCGCATCCAGGCGGAACGAGCCAAGGCGGACCTGGCCATCCGCCAGCTCCAGCAACAGGAGCAGGAGCTTCGCAACCGCATCGCCCTGGAAGTGAAAACCGCCGGCGCGCAACTGGAAGCCGCGCGTAGCGAGGTCACGGTAGCCAACCTGGGAGTGCAACTGGCGCGTCAGGAAGTCGACCAGGCCCGCGACCGCTTTCAGGCGGGGGTCGCCAACAATATCGAAGTAGTCTCCGCCCAGGACGCCCTTTCGCGCGCCAACGACAACCAGATCGACGCACTCTATCGCTATAACCAGTCGCGTGCCGATTTGGCCCACGCCGCCGGACAGATGGAGGCGCTGTATGCGCGGTAAGCGGGGATGGGGGTTGGGGATAGGGGTTGGGGATTTGTGCGGCCATGCGGGCCGTGCGTCTCAGTGGGAGGCGCTGCATGCAAGATTCGGGGGCTGGGGGTGGGGGTTAGGGGTGGGGAATGGTGCTGCCCTTCGGGCCGTGCGTCTCGGGAGGCGCGGCATGCAAAATGAATTCGGCCTGCAGCGCCGCTCCGGCCCTCATCCCCAACCCCTATCCCTGACCCCCGCCTCCCATCCCCAACCCCCATCCCCAACCCCCGCCTTGTGCGGCCCTGCGGGCCGTGCGTCTCAGTGGGAGGCGCTGCATGCAAAGTAAGGTCGGCCCGCAGGGCCGCTCCTTTCCCCATCCCCAACCCCTATCCCTAACCCCCAATCCATGGGTTATCGCCTTTACCGTGATGCTGGCCACGTTCATGGAAGTCCTGGACACGAGCGTGGCCAACGTTTCGCTGCCGCATATCGCCGGCAGCCTTTCGGCCAGCGTGGACGAATCCACCTGGGTGCTCACTTCCTACCTGGTGGCCAATGCCATCATTCTTCCGATGGGCGCCTGGTTTTCCACGCTGTTCGGCCGGAAGCGCTTCTACATGACCTGCGTCGCACTTTTTACCGTCAGCAGTTGCCTGTGCGGCCTGGCGCCATCGCTTCCGCTGCTGATCGTGTTCCGCATTATGCAAGGCCTGGGAGGCGGCGCCCTGCAACCCATTTCGCAGGCTATCCTGGTGGAAAGTTTCCCCAAGGAGAAGCACGGGATGGCCATGGCGGTATATGGCATGGGTGTAGTGGTGGCCCCCGTCATCGGTCCCACCTTAGGCGGCTGGATTACCGACAACTATAGCTGGCGCTGGATTTTCTTCATCAATATTCCGGTAGGCCTGCTTTCCCTGGCGCTCACCACGATGCTGATTTTCGACCCGCCGTACATTGTCCGCCGCGGCTTCAAAGACGGCCTGAAGATCGACTACGCCGGCCTCGGCCTGCTGGCCCTGGGGTTGGGCGCGCTGGAAGTGGTGATGGACGAAGGGCAGCGCGAGGACTGGTTCTCCTCCAATTTCATCGTGACGTTCGCCCTCATCACGGTGATCTGCCTGGTGGCGGTGGTGTTCTGGGAGTTGCGCCAGAAGCAACCGGTGATCGATTTCCGCATCTTAAAAGAACGCAATTTCATGCTGGCCACGGTTTCCATGCTGGTGTTGGGATTCGTGCTCTACGGCAGCACCACGCTGCTGCCTTTGTTTTTGCAAACGCTGCTCGGGTATACCGCTCTGCTTAGCGGCCTGGTGCTCTCGCCGGGCGGCGTGGCGATCTGTATCTGCATGCCGCTGGTGGGCATTCTGCTGCGTCATTACCAGGCCCGCTGGCTGGTGATCTTTGGCGTAGCGGTCTCTTCGCTGGGGCTGTTTGCCATGTCCGGCTTCACGCTGGAAATCGACTATCACACCGCCGTGGTGGGCCGCATCGTGCAGAGCCTGGGTCTGGCGTTCCTGTTCGTGCCCATCAGCGCCGCCGCCTTCGCCTTCATTCCGCGCGAGCGCGCCAACTACGCTACCGGGCTGTTCAACCTGGCGCGCAATATCGGCGGCAGTTCCGGCATTGCCACCATAACCACGCTGCTGGCCCGGCGGTCGCAAGTGCACCAGCAGATCCTGACGGCGCACATGACGCCTTATGACGCGCCCTACCGGGAGGCCCTGGTGCGCACCACCGCCCTGGTGCACGCACAGGGCGCGACCCTTCCCGATGCCGCCGCACAGGCCAACGGCCTGCTCTATGGAATGCTGCAACGGCAGTCCGGCATGCTGGCGTTCTCCGACACTTTCTGGGTGATGGGCGTATTGTTTCTCGCGATCATTCCCCTGATGTTTTTAATGAAGAAATCGGGTCCGGTGAAAGGGCCCATTGCAGTGGATTGAGAAAGGTACATTTCAGTGGCTACATTACCGAAAACCGTTACCCCGCAAGATTCCGGGAACGAGCCGCAGGCGCCGCCCGCGCGCGGCTCCGGCAAGCGGATCTTCGTGCTCCTGGTGGTCTTGCTTCGTGCTTGTGGGGGGCGCCACGGCCGTCTGGCTGCACTATCGCAACCGCGTCTCTTCCGACGACGCCAATGTCGACGGGCACATCACCGCCATAGCGCCCAAGATCAACGGCAATGTCATTGAAGTGGCGGTGCTGGATAACCAGCCGGTCAAGGCCGGGCAGGTGCTGGTGCGCATCGATCCGCGCGATTATCAGGCCAGAGTCGATATGGCCAAGGCCGCCGTACTGCAGGCCGAAAGCCAGGCTCATGCCGCCCGGCAGATGGTGCCGCTCACTACCGATACCACGCAGTCCGCATCCACCGCCGCCGGCGCCGCGCTGGCCGACGCCCAGGCCGAAGAGCAGCGCTCCCGTGCGGCCTACGAACAGGCATCCTCGGCGGACATCGCCGTGGCCCAGGCCAATGTCCGGTCCAAACAGGCCAGCAACGATCGTGCTCAGGCCGACGTGAACCGCATGAAGCCGCTGGTGGATAAGGCCGAAATCTCGCAACTGCAATACGACGCCTACGTAGCCGCGGCGCGCGTGGCCGAAAGCGAACTCCAGTCCGCCCAGCAGAAACTGTCATCCGTGCGCCAGGACGCTGCCATCCGCAATGCTGCGCTCACCGCCGCCGAATCGCGCGTGAACCAGGCCAAAGCGCAACTGCAGACCAGCGTCGCCAATCAAAAGCAGGTGGGCATTCGCACGGCCGATGTGGGCACCGCCTCCGCCGGCATCGCCGCCGCGCGCGCCAATCTGGAGGCCGCCGAACTGCAGCTCAGCTACACCACCATTACAGCCCCCATCTCTGGCGTGGTGACCCGGAAGAGCGTGGAAGTCGGCCAACTGGTGCAGCCCGGCCAGGGACTGATGACCATCATCCCCTTGCAGGACACCTGGGTCACGGCCAATTTCAAGGAGACCCAACTGGCCGATGTGCATTCCGGCCAGCGAGCCGAAATCCACGTGGATATGTATGGGCAAAGTGTATGGGGCCACGTCGATTCCATCGCCGGCGCCACAGGTTCCAAAATGAGCCTGCTTCCGCCCGAAAATGCCACGGGCAATTTCGTGAAAGTGGTGCAGCGGATTCCCGTGAAGATTCTGGTAGATCCGCAGAATAGCCTGATCCTGCGGCCCGGAATGAATGTGGATGTGACAATCTTCACAAAATAAAACGGGTATATTTCGGCACAATGGAGGCATGACTGCGGTCACACAGGGCGTGCGTGTTCTGGTCTTGACGCTACTGGCCGCCTCGCTCGCGGGCGCGGCCGATGAAGCCCAACTGGCGCTGCTGCTGAAGGCCCAGACGGACTTCAACCGTGTGGATTTGAGCGCGACTCCGCGTTTACCCGACACGTCGGCTTGTGTGGCGTCGCAGGCCGCGCTGCTGCCGGTATCGTCGGCGGCCGATCTCCCCCTGGTTTACTATCGCAAGGGCGATTGCGCCTTGATCGGCGCTACGCTGACGCACTACGCGGCCCTGTTCTCCGAAGCCGAAGCCGATTTCCGAAAATCCATCGAGACCTGGCCCGGGCGAGTAGCGCTCCAATCCAGGAAGACTACGCCGGAACCGCTCTCCGCGGCCCTGCCGGTGCTTTTGGCGATCACACGATTGCTCGCTTCGCCGGGCGATGCCGCGGTCAGGGATTCGGCCCAACACGACCTCGCGTCCGCGCTTGCGGCGCCCTCCTGTCCGGCCACGGTAATGCCTGCTGCCGCATGCCAGAAAGATCTGCAGCTCGGCCGGGAATGGCTGGGATGGATCGCTATAGAAAACGACAAGCTACCCGAAGCTGCGCGGGAGTTCTCGGCCTTTCCGGACTCGGGCTGGCCCGCCTGGGTAGCCGGTCGCGAAGCTTTTACGGCCGGCAATTACCGGGAAGCAGCGGAGAAGTACCGCAACGCGGTGGATGTCTGGCAGGGTGGCGAGAGCCAACGCCTGGCGCCGCAGCCCGACCTGGGTCTGGCACTCACCGACCTGGGCGGCGCGCTCCTGGCTTCCGGCGATGCCACTGGCGCCATCACCGTTCTGGACCAGGCTATCAAAATCGATCCCGCTCATGCCCGGACTTTTTTCTACCGGGCGCGCGCTAAAGAAGTGGCCGGCCACCCGGATTCCGCCCTGGCCGATTATGTGCTTGCGTCCCGCACGGCATTCGCGTCCGTCCGCGACCTGGCGTCCGGGGAAGCGCATCTGTACCGCGGCATCGCGGCATACCGGCGGAAGGATTTCGCTCGCGCGGAAGACGAATTTTCCAGTGCGCTGAACTTTTCCATCCCCGATTCCCTGCGCGCCGACGCCACTGCCTGGCGGCATCTCTCCGCCGTGGCTGCCGGCAGTTGCGGCGCTTCCGCGGGACTTCTGAGCCGCTCTCTGCCGTCGGTCTCGCCCTTTTTCCCTAAACGCGAGGCCGCTTCCCTTATCAACGCCTGTCCCAAAACGGCCAGCGTGAATTGACCGGCGGGGAACCGCCCTGTGTGTTACAGTTCAGGATAAGATGGCATCCCGAAGCGTCAACAAAGTCATACTGATTGGACATCTCGGCAAAGATGCCGAGACCAAATTCACGCCGAGCGGCGTTTCCCGTTCCACGTTCACGATTGCCACCAACCGTCGCTGGAAAGATCAGTCCACCGGCGAGTGGAAAGAGGAAACGGATTGGCACAACATCATTTTCTGGCGAGCGGAGAACGTGGCCAATTACCTGACCAAGGGAACGCGGGTTTACGTGGAAGGCCGCCTGCAGACCCGCAGTTGGGATGACAAGGATGGCAAGAAGAACTACATGACCGAAATCGTGGTGGACGAGCTCATCCTGCTCGGTGGCCGCGGCGATTCCGGCCCCGGAGGCGGAGGCGGCGATTTCGAACGCTCCGAGCGTCCGGTTTCCATGCCCCGGTCGGCGCAGCCGCGCCCGCAACCGGCCGCGGCGCCAGCCGAAGATTTCAACCAGGGCATCACCGACGACGACGTACCGTTCTGACTCCGGCCCCATGAGTTTCGTTCCCATCTCAATTGCGGACTATGCCCGCAAGCACCGCGAGGCGAATTGGGGGGCGAACGAAAAAGAGGAAGCCGAACGTCTTCGCGCGATGCTGCAGCGATACAACGCGGGGGAGCGCTGCGATTGCGGCAATCCCATTTGGGTGATCGGGTCCGCGCAAGCCGGCTTGATGTGCTTTACGTGTATCACCGGCGAAGCGGTCCCCTCAGACGATTACGAGATCGAAGGGGCCTGCGATAAGTTCGCCGCGCCGGATGCCCGCAAGCCATGAGCAAGCCAAAGACACTGCTGGAAGACCTGTGCGCGCACGCTCTCTCCTGCGGCGCCGACTCGCTGGAGGTGGAATATAAGGACTACCGCGAGTGGGTCTTTGCGCGCACCGGCGACAGGGGTTTTTCCACTGCGAACTTCGACAGTTCGAGCCGCGAAGCCAAGGAATTGCGCGAGAATCTTTATGCTGCCCGGAAGAAGCCCATCCGGACCGCGATCGGCAGCCAGGTGTGGATTCTGAAGGTGAGCGTCTAGGTCGTTCGAGTACTCTACGGACGATGTTGCACCCAGACACGATCATACTGAAGGATGGCTGATCTGCCGTATTCCCCTCCGCGACCTCCGCGTCCCCTCGCTTTTCTCCGCGTTTCTC
>CAVVLD010000089.1:0-11734 GCA_963748795.1 uncultured Solibacteraceae bacterium | reverse complement strand
GCTCGACATAGAGCTGGATGATTTTGTCCTTCTGCGCGGGATCGAAAATAAGCTGGCGGTGCTTGCCTTCCGGACCCGGGGTGAAGCGAATCCGGCCATCGTCGGCGACTGACACGTGCCCGGGTCGGAGACCTTGAAGTAATTCTCCTGCGGGCGGACAGCGTAGAGCGCGGCCGCCATGGCGACAGCCGGCGCATCGTAAGGCATCGGCCGGTAGGCGCGATAGGCGGCCGCCAGCGGATGCGCCTCCGACCAGCCGAAATCCTTCTCGATGCTTGCGCCGGGATACGGCAGTGCGTCGCCGAGTTCGCTCCCGGCCAACACAATCGGTGTAGGCCACTCGGCGAACACACGCCTGGCGGCGGCAACGTCGCTCGTGGTGAGCGCGTCCGCCGCCACCACCAGCAGATGCACCTTTTGCGCGATCAACTGCGGCGTGCCGGGGAGCGCCAGAAGGCCGGCAAGATTCGTGGCCGGACCGGCAAGCACCACGACGGCGTTCTGATCGAACTGCGCCGAGAGCGCATTACGGATCAGCGCCAGCGGATCGGCGGTATCGTTCAGTTTCGAAATACCGCAACTGTATTGCGGTTTGCCTTCGGCGTTGCGGCGCGCGAGCGGGGCGGCGACCATGGGAGCGTCGGGAACCATTCGCGCGGCCAGCGCCAGGCCGATGGGCGTGGGAGCGAAAAAGCCGCCCGGTTCGCCCAGGTAGAAACGTGTGACCACGTCGCAAAACTCGGCTGCTTCGAGATTGGGATTGTTGACGCTGATGGAAACGAGGCGGAGGGTGTTTTTGCCCTGGAGCCCGTACAGCATGGCGAGGGCGAGCGCCGAGACGATGGGCGTGCCCATATCGCTGTCGAAAACGACGCCCAATGGCGGCTTGCCTTGTCCCCGGAACTGCATCCCTGACCTCCCTGATTATGATACTCTTGCAGACAGCCGGATTTTAGGAGGGCATTCCATGTTTGTCCAAAGAAAGGCAATTCCCCGACGGACGATTCTGCGCGGCCTGGGCACGGCAGTGGCGCTTCCTTTTCTGGACGCCATGGCGCCGGCCTTCGCGGCCAGCCAGATTCCGGGGAAGGCGCCGGTGCGGATGGCGTTCGTGTATGTGCCCAACGGCATCGACATGCGCAACTGGAATCCGGCCACGGAGGGCAAACTCGGCGAACTGCCGCGCATTCTCAAGCCCATGGAGCCGCTCAAAGACGACATGCTCCTGCTGGGCAACCTGACGCACAATACCGGGCGCGCGCTGCTGGACGGCGCGGGCGATCATGGCCGCTGCTGCGGGTCGTACCTGACCGGCGTGCAGGTGAAAAAGAGCCTGACGGACATCCACGCTTCGGTTTCGTGCGACCAACTGGTGGCCAACCAGATTGGCGGCCAGACGCGGTTTCCGTCGCTCGAACTGGGCCTGGAAGACGCGCGCCAATCGGGCGATTGCGATTCGGGCTACTCCTGCGCGTACACCAATAACCTGGCATGGCGCAGCGAGACGCAGCCGCTGCCGCCGATTCTGGATCCGCGGTCGCTGTTCGAGCGGTTGTTCGGCGACGGGGTGGCGCTGAGTCCGGAGGCGCGGGCGCGCCAGGCGAAGTTCCGCCGCAGCATTCTGGATTTCGTCACCGAAGACACGCATGGCCTGGAAGCCACGCTGGGGCCGACCGACAAGCGCAAACTGGACGAGTACCTGACCTCCATCCGCAGCGTGGAAACGCAACTGGAGAAGGCCGAGAAGGATAACAAACAGATCGATCCGCACATGGAAAAGCCCTACGGCGTGCCGGCCGATTTCGCCGAGCATTTCAAGCTCATGAGCGACATGGTGACGATCGCCTTTCAGGCCGATCTGACGCGGGTGCTGACATTCCTGGTGACGCACGAGGGCACTTCGCGGGCGTACCGCGAGATCGGCATTTCCGACGGGCATCATCCGCTGACGCACCATCGCAATCAGCCGGACCTGATGGAAAAGGTGGCGCAGATCAACAGCTATCACATGGTGCAGTTTGCCGCGTGGATGCAGCGCATGAAGGCCACCAAAGAAGGCGGCGGCAGCCTGCTGGACAATTGCATGATTGTCTACGGCGCGGGCCTGAGCGACGGCAATCGCCATCTTCATGAAGACCTGCCCACGCTGATTGTGGGCCGCGGCGGGAACTTCATCAAGACCGGGCGGCGCGTGGTGTACCGCCGCGAAACGCCGATGTGCAATCTGTTCCTCACCATGATGGACCGGATGGGCACGCGCATGGAGCACTTCGGCGATGCCACGGGGCGGCTGGAAGGCGTCGATCTGACGTAGGGCCGGCGCTTCGGACCTGCGATTGCAAATACCTCCTCTCTGTGTTGCTTTTCAACAACATGGCAACGCGGAATGCGGGCTTTCACCCGCGAAGTGGGGGATATGGCGCTTACAACACTGCGAAAGCACGGATTCACCAAGGGTCTTACCGACGCCCAACTGGAGACGCTGGCGGCACTGGCGACCCCGGTGACCTTCGAGGCGGACGAGGTGATTCTGGTGGACGGGCAACACTCCACGTCCTTCTACCTGCTGACATCCGGCAGTGTGGCGGTGGAGTTGCGCACCGGAACGTTTGTGGTTTGCGTAGAGGCGCTGGGAGCCGGGCAGGTGTTCGGGTGGTCGGCGCTGTTGGACCATCAGGACACGCTGTTCCAGGTGAGGGCGCGCGAGAAGACCACGGCGCTGCGGATCAACGGCGCGCGATTGCAGGAGCGGTGCAAGAGCGATGCGAGCTTGGGTACGGAGATCCTGGAGCGGACGCTGCGCGTAGTGGCCGGGCGGGTGAAGGCCACGGAGTTGCGGTTCGCCGAAATGTGCGGCGTGAAGCTGTAGAAGGCGCGGGCTACGCGGCGCGCACCAGCAGGTCGGTGAACTGGACCCACGGGGAATCTGCGCGTGGGAGCGTCCGGTAGGCGGCGAGCAGGTCCGCGGACGGAATGCCAATGCCCGCCAGACCGGGGAAGAACGTTCCGGCGGCGCTGTATTTCGAGATCTGCTGCTTCTTCCACATATCCGGATGGAGGACGTACGGCAGGAGGTAATGAAAACTCCGGTCCACGGCTTTCCATAGGTTCACGCCGTTCACTTGCGCCAGGCGGCAGATCACCGAGAAGGCATCCAGGTTCATGGCGGAATAGCTGAGGGATTGGGTGCGTGCTTCCTCGCGCGGGCAACTGCCATCGGGCTGAATCTCGGTGGGCACCAGGTAGTCGCGGTAGTGGTCCCAGCACATCGCCAGGGTGGCGGAATCCGCGGTGAAGCAGGAGTAGGCGGCCACCTGGGCGGTCCACCAGGTGGCGTGGTTGTTGCCGGACTTCTTTTCCGCGAGGCCCTTTTGGCTGGTGTTCATCCACCGGGTGAAATCGGCGAACCACTGGCGCACGCCGCGGGAGACGCCGGGGTCGAGACCGCCGGCCAGATCCATGAGGGCGATGCCCTGTACCAGGTGAATGAAGGAGACGGTATCGATGAGGCCGGTGCCGCGGCCGTCATCATGGCCGCGCGTCAGTTGGCCGTGCTCCAGGTGGGGCGTCATGCGCGTTTGGGGATCCAGGAACCAGACGGTGAGCACGTGGTTGGCTCGCGGGGCGCAGGCGGAATTCTTGAGGAAACAGGCGCCGAGGCCGAGCGAGAGGATGGCCGTGCAGATGCTGCCCAGGTCGTTGCGATTGCCCAGGAAGCGCGCCGGATTGCGCTGGCCATCTTTGCGAATGTAGGGGCCGCCGGGATTTTTGGGGTCGGGCCACCAGTAGGGGCCTTCGCTGACGTAGTCGTGGGGACCGGCGTTGACGCCGAGGCCGGTGGGGCGATGGTACGTGACACTCCAGGGGCCGGCGTGGAGCGCGTCGGCGGTCAGCTTTTCGAAGAGCGCGGTGCGCTCGGGCGAGAGGGCGGAAGTCATGCGGGCGGGATCGGCTTCCGACAGAAGGATCAGGGAACGGGTCGGCGCAGCTTTGGCCGTGGCGGCAAAGGCGGCGGCAGTGGCGAGAAAATCGCGGCGATCCATACGGCTCTTATCGAGTATGCCACGTGGCATGATGAATGGTATGTCGGCAATCGGCAGGCGTGAGTTTCTGGGCGCAGTGGCGGGCGCTCCCTTGGCGATGGCCCAGACGGGCGGAGGCGCGAGCGTGGCGCTGATCGCGGATCCAGCGGACACTGTGGCGGCAAGCGGACCGGCCCGCTGGGCGGCGGGCGAATTGCGGCAAGCGCTGGTGGCCCGGGGACTCGCGGTGGGCCAGTACGAATCCATCCGGCAGGCCGGCGCGAAGGATTTGTGCGTGGTGGCATCGGGCCACGGGGCGCCGGCGGCGGCGGAATCGCTGGCAATCACGCCGGGCAAACAGGCCGGCCACACGGTGCTTACGGCGAGCGGCGCGGATGAGCGCGGCCTCGTGTACGCGCTGCTGGAACTGGCCGACCGCGTGCGCTACGCGCCGGACCCAGTGGCGGCGCTGACTCCGGCACGCCCGCGAGCGAGCGGCCGGCAAACGCCGTGCGCAGCATCGCGCGCCTGTTCGTCAGCGATGTCGAGGATAAGCCCTGGTTCAACGATCGCGAGATGTGGCCGGCGTACCTGACCATGCTGGCCGGCCAGCGGTTCAACCGCTTTCGCGCTGAGCTTGGGCATTGGCTACGATTTTCTGCGCGGGGTCACCGACGCCTACTTTTTGTTCCCCTATCCGTTCCTGCTTTCCGTGCCCGGGTACGACGTGCGCGCGGTCAACCTGCCGGATGCCGAGCGGGACAGCAACCTGGCCATGCTGAAATACATCAGCGAGCAGACGGCGGCGCGCGGGCTGGAATTCCAACTGGGGCTGTGGATGCATGGCTACCAGTGGGCCAACAGTCCCAAGGCGAATTACACCATCGAGGGTCTGACGGCGGAAACGCACGGCCCCTACTGCCGCGCAGCGCTGGCGGCGCTGCTGAAGGCGTGTCCGGCGATCAGCGGCGTGACCTTCCGCATTCACGGGGAAAGCGGCGTGGCCGAGGGCAGCTACGACTTCTGGAAGATGGTGTTCGACGGCGCCAAGCTGAGCGGGCGGACGGTCGAGATCGACATGCACTCCAAGGGCATCGACCAGAACATGATCGATGTGGGCCTGGGGACGGGCCTGCCGGTCACGGTTTCGCCGAAATTCTGGGCCGAGCATATGGGGATGCCGTACCATCAGGCGGACATCCGCGAGCAGGAGATGCCCAAGGGGCGCACGGCCACGGGGCTGATGGCGCTGAGTGCGGGGCGCGCGCAGTTTCACGCGGTACGGCTACGCGCGACCTGCTGCGCGACGACCGCAAGTACGGCGTGATTCATCGCATCTGGCCGGGCACGCAGCGGCTGCTGCTGTGGGGCGACCCGGTGATGGCGGCGGGCTACTCGCGGGCATTCAGTTTCTGCGGCAGCCAGGGCGTGGAGATTTTTGAGCCGCTGTCGTTCAAGGGACGGCGCGGATCGGGGCTGCCGGGCGGGCGGTGCGGATATGCCGATGCGGCGCTGAAGCCGCGGTGGGATTGGGAGAAGTACCGGCATTCGTATCGCGTATGGGGGCGGCTGCTGTACGATCCCGAAGCGGCCCCGGACAGTTACCAGCGCGACTTCGACCAGCAGTTCGTGACCGGCGGCGAAATCCGCGGCGGCCGCGCTGGCCAGCGCCAGCCGCATTCTGCCGGTGATTACGACGACGCACCTGCCATCGGCGGCGAACAACACTTACTGGCCCGAGATGTATACCAATCAGCCGATTGTGGACGCGCGCAAGAACAAGTCGTATACCGATACGCCTTCACCCAAGGTGTTCGGCAACGTGAGCCCTTTGGACCCGCAACTGTTTTCGCGCATCAACGATTTCGCCGATGAACTGCTGAAGGGCGAGCGCAACGGCAAGTACACGCCGATCGACGTGGCGCAGGGGTTGGAGGACCTGGCGGAGGCGGCGGCGCGGGCACTGAATCAGGCGGAGAACGAGGCGGTGAATCCGGGATCGCCGGAATTTCAGCGACTGGCGGTGGATGTGACGGTGCAAATCGGGCTGGGAAGGTTCTTCGGAGCGAAATTGCGCAGTGGCGTGCTGTACCGGATTCACGAACGCACCGGCGATAAAGGCGCGTTGGAACAGGCGCTGCAGGAGTACAACGGCGCGCGGGCGGCATGGGCGCAGATTGCCGGACGGACGAAGGGCGTATACGTGAGCGATGTGACGGTGGGCGAACTGCCATGGTTGCGCGGACACTGGGAAGACCGGCTGGCGGCTATCGATGACGATATCGCGGATATGAAAAAGCGGCTGGACGGCGCGAAGGATGCGGCTGAAGCGCAGGCCGCGGTGCTGGCAGCGCTGGGGCGTCCCAAGCGCGGTTGGGCGGCGGTGCAACACAAGCCGCCGGCGCATTTCCGGCCGGGGCTGCCCATGGAAGTGGATTTCAGCGCGGACCGCGCGGTGAAGCTTTCCGGCGCGCGCCTGTATTACCGGCATGTGAACCAGGCGGAGCGGTGGCAGAATGCGGAAATGGAGGGGTCCGGGAGCCGGCATAAGGGCACGGTGCCGGGCGCGTATACGGAATCGCCGTTTCCTTTGCAGTATTACTTTGAGCTGCGCGAGACGCCGGAGAAGGCGTGGTTGTATCCGGGATTCGCGGCGGACCTGTCGAATCAGCCTTACTTCGTGGTGCGGAGAGTCTGATGGTCTTGCGGAAACTCAATCTCCACCCAGTCTCCATCCTTCAGGCCATAGGCGTCGCGCAGGCGGATGTCGGTGGCGATTTCGATGATATTCCGCGGGTGATGTCCGGCGCCTTGTTCGTTCTGATCGGTGCGCAAGAGGAACGCCGGGCGGTCAAAGATGCGGCAAGGGACCATGCTCACCGAGACCCTGCCGCCGTATTCACTGGCTTCCAGCCGGATGACCCGCGCGGGCAGTGAATAAGGCGATGCGAGTTCCACGTTGAGCGTGCCAGGGTAGAGCGCCATGCCGGTTTTCTGCTGGTAAAAACTGCTCAGGCGTTCGATCCAGAATCCGAAATCGGCTCGACCGCTGACCACTTTGCCGCGAAGGGAAGACATGGGCGCCGCCAACCTACAATTATGAGGGAGAGGGAATTCACGGTATGAACTATCGCGCCTTGGGGCGGACGGGTTGGCAGGTTTCGGAGATCAGCTTTGGCGCGTGGGCCATTGGCGGATCGTGGGGCAGCGTGGACGATGGCGAATCCATGGCGGCGCTCGAAAAGGCGCTGGATTGCGGCGTGAACTTCATCGATACCGCCGATGTTTACGGCATGGGGCGGAGCGAGCGGCTGATCGCGCGAGTTGAAGCGGCGGCGGAAGGACGAGATCGTGGTGGCGACCAAGGCGGGCCGGCGCCTTTCGCCGCATACCGCCGAGGGGTACAACGCGAAAAACCTCACCGGCTTCATTGAAGACAGCCTGCGGAATCTTGCGACCGATTGCCTGGACCTGGTGCAACTGCATTGTCCGCCAACCGATGTCTATTACCGGCCGGAGCTGTTTTTCGCGCTGGACCGGATGAAGGAGGCGGGGAAGATCCGCTACTACGGGGTGAGCGTGGAGCGTGTGGAGGAGGCGCTGAAGGCCATCGAGTACCCGGGCGTGCAGACGGTGCAGATCATCTTCAATGCGTTGCGGCACCGGCCGGCGGAACTGTTTTTCGAGCAGGCGAAGAAGAAGCAGGTGGGCATTCTGGCGCGCGTGCCGCTGGCCAGCGGAATGCTGACCGGCAAATTGACGCGCCAGAGCAAGTTTGCGCCGGACGATCACCGCAACTTCAATCGTCACGGCGAGGAATTCGATGTGGGCGAGACGTTTTCGGGAGTGGATTACGAAGTCGCGCTGGGCGCGGTGGAGGAGATCGGAAAGCTGCTGCCGCCGGGCGTTACCATGTGTCAACTGGCACTGCGCTGGATTCTGATGTTCGACGCGGTGACGTGCGCCATACCGGGGGCGAAACGCGCGGCGCAGGCGGCGGAAAACTGTGCGTCGTCGGATCTGCCGGCCTTACCCGAGAACACGATGCGCGCGATCCGCCAGGTCTACGACAGCCGGATTCGCGCGCTCGTGCATCACAGGTGGTAACGGCGTTCGCTTAGAACGCGATCTGCGTGGTGGAGCCGCCCAGTTCGATGGACGTGATCTTGTCGGAACCCTGGTCGGGGGCCGTGTCTACCGCGGTGTAGTGGAACTTCTTGGGAGAGGTTTCGACCTTGATCGGAGCGGTGAAGGTCTTACGCGTCTTGGCGTCCGTGAATACGGCGTTGGTGCCCTGCACGGTGAGTTTGTACTCGCCGGCGGCCAGCGTTACGTTGCCGGCCTTGGCCGGGGTGGACAGGTTGATGTCGTAAGACTTGGTTCCTGCGAAGCAAATGGCGCTGAGAGACAAAGCTCCCGCGAAAATGAGCGATTTTTTCATAGTGTTTGTTTTCTCCTGTATATGTACCTGGGGGTCAGCCTTCTCGGTCGGGGAGAAAAACCGTTTAACCCGAAGTCTGTTTGCGATTACATTTTCAGGGTAGCGGAGGCTTCGGCGGGCAATCAAATCGAAAATATTTATGGAGTCCATGGTCTGAAACAACAGCGTTACGGCCACTGAAAAGAAACGAGTTATTTGATTTTTCGTTTACGAATCTTTACACGCCCAGGCACCCGATTGACAATACCCCGGCGCGGATTATAGATTATAGATCAACCCTATGAAAACGAACTGGAAAGGCGTATATCCCGCCATCACCACGCAATTTCGCGAGGACGAATCGCTCAATTTGGCTGCCACGGCAAAACACCTGGAAGCGATGATCCAGGCCGGCATTCACGGCGTGGTCATGCTAGGCACCGTGGGCGAGAACACCGCGCTCGAGTACGCGGAAAAGCTCGAAGTGCTGCGCGAGATCAAGCAGGCGGTACGCGGCAGTATTCCGGTGCTGTCGGGCGTGGCCGAGTACACAACGGCGCTCGCGTGCCGCTTTGCGCGCGATGCCGAGAAGACGGGCATCGACGGACTGATGGTGCTGCCGGCCATGGTCTACAAATCCGACGAGCGCGAAACAATGGCGCACTTCCGCGCGGTCGCCGCGCTACGGGCCTGCCGATCATGGGCTACAACAACCCGGTCTCGTACGGCGTCGATATCACGCCGGAAATGTTCCGCGAACTGGCAGACGAGCCGACGCTGGTGGCCATCAAGGAATCGTCCGAAAATGTCCGCCGCATCACCGATCTGAGGAATCTCGTGGGCGACCGCTACATCCTGTTCGGCGGCGTCGACGATCTGGTGCTCGAGAGCGTCATGCTGGGCGCCGAAGGCTGGATCTCCGGCCTGGTCAATGCATTCCCGGACGAAAACCGCGCGCTGTGGGACCTGGCGACGGCGGGGCAGTGGGAGGCGGCGCGCGAACTCTATCGCTGGTACACGCCGCTGCTGCACCTGGACACCCACGTGAAGCTGGTGCAGTACATCAAGCTGGCGATGGCGGAGACGGGACTGGGATCGGAGCGCACGCGGGCGCCGCGGCTCAAGATCGAAGGCGCGGAGCGGGCGGAGATCCTGGGCATCATCCGCGATGCCATCGCGACGCGGCCCAACCTGCATGCCAACCGCTGACGCGCGTTTCACCGTCCGGCTGGAGGCGCTATCGAGCAGCCTGGGGCGGCGCGCGCCGATGGCGAACCAGATCGCCGAAACCATCCGCGACATGATCGTGGCGGGGGAACTGAATCCCGGGGACCGCATTGTGGAGTCGCGCTTCGCGCGGGAGATCGGCGTGGGGCAGCCCACGGTGAGGGAAGCACTGGTGGCGCTGGAACACGAAGGGCTGGTGGTTCGCAAAGCCAACCAGGGCTGCGTGGTGACCACGCTGACGCGCGTCGAGATCGGCCAGATTCTGCGCATCCGCGAGGAACTGGAGACGCTGGCCATGGAACTGGCGATCGAGAACGCCGCGGACGCGCAGATCCGCAAGCTGTTGCTGGTGACCGATGCCATGGAGCGCGCCGCGCGGGCTCGCGACGTGCGCGAGTTTTTCGCGCTCGACGTACGCTTTCACGAGACGCTGTGGCGGCTGAGCGGGAACAGTCTGCTGCCGCGTCTGCTGGCGCAGGCGCTGATGCCGCTGCTGGCGTTTCTGTTCATCCGCAATCTGCGCAATCACCAGCAGATCGATATGCAGGATTCCGCCGCGGCGCATGTGGAGATCGCTGAGGCGATTCTGTCCCGGGATAAAGAGCTGGCACGCAAGGTGGCGCGGGCGAAATTCCGGATGTTCGCCGACGATCACCTGCAGTGGTTCGAGGAAGGCAGATGAAGAAAATCAAAATCATCGATTCGCACACCGGCGGCGAGCCGACGCGCGTCGTCGTCGAGGGCGGGCCCGATCTCGGCACGGGCCGCATGGCCGAGCGGCGGAGCGCTTCCGCGACGAGTTCGACGCTTCCGCTCGGCCGTGGTGAACGAGCCGCGCGGCAACGACGCCATTGTGGGCGCGCTGCTGTGCGAGCCGTCGGACCCGACGTGCGACGCGGGCGTGATCTTCTTCAACAACGTCGGCTACCTGGACATGTGCGGCCACGGCACCATCGGGCTGGTGGTGACGCTCGCGCACATGGGGCGGTATCGAGCCGGGACGTGCACGCCTCGAAACGCCGGTCGGCATCGTCGAGGCGCGGCTGAACGCCAACGGCACGGTGACCATTCGCAACGTGGCCAGCTATCGCCGTGCGGCGCAGGTGCGCGGTGGACGTCGCCGGCATCGGCCGCGTGCGCGGCGATATCGCCTGGGGCGGCAACTGGTTCTTCCTCGTGCAGCGAGCACGGGCAGGAGCTGTCGCTCGCTCGGCGTCGAGGAACTTACCGATTTTCGTGGCGCATCCGGCACGGCGCTCGAAGCGCAGGGCATCACCGGCGCGAACGGCGGGTAGATCGACCACATCGAACTGTTCGGGCCGCCGTCGGTGGAGGGCGCCGATAGCAGGAACTTCGTGCTGTGCCCGGGCAAGGCGTACGACCGCTCGCCGTGCGGCACCGGCACCAGCGCCAAGCTGGCCTGCCTGCTATGCCGACGGCAAGCTGCGGCCGGGCAGGTGTGGCGGCAGGAGAGCATTGTCGGCAGCGTGTTCGAAGGCACGGTGGTGGTGGAGGACGGCAGGATCTATCCGGAGATCACGGGCTCGGCATTTGTGAATGCGGAGGCCGACCTGATTCTGGACGAGCGCGACCCCTTCTGCTACGGAATCCGCGGATCATGGGCGAAAGCTTCGACGTAGCCATCGCCGGGGGCGGCATTGTGGGCGCGGCCTGCGCGGAGGAATGTCGCGCGGCGGGCCTGAAGGTGGTGGTGGTGGAGCCCGGTCCCCTCGGCGGCGGGGCCACGGCGGCGGGCATGGGGCACATCGTAGTGATGGACGATTCGCCGGCGCAGATCGCCCTCACCCGGTGCTCGCGGGACCTGTGGATGGCGCGCCGGAATACGCTGCCGGCGGACGTGGAGTATCTGCCCTGCGGCACGTTGTGGGTGGCCGCGGACGAGGAAGAGTTTGCCGAGGTGCATCGCAAGAAAGCTCTGTACGACGGGATTGGCGTGCGCACCGAAGTGCTGGATGCGCGGTCGCTGGCGGAGGCCGAGCCGCATCTGCGGCAGGGCCTGGCGGGCGCGCTGCTGGTGCCGGACGATGCGGTGGTGTATCCGCCG
>CAVVLD010000088.1:0-76100 GCA_963748795.1 uncultured Solibacteraceae bacterium | reverse complement strand
AGTAAGGCGTATGCTACTCTTCAACCCTGCGTGACCACAGCCCGATGCCGTACTTTACCTTCCGTGAGCCGGACGAGCACCCGGTTGATATCCTCCATCCGATAACTCTCTATTCGCGGCCTTACTTTCCCTTCCGCGACCAGCTTCATAATGTCGATGAGGTCCGCGGGATCGTTGTGCGCAGAACCGATAATGGAGGTTTGCTTAAACAACATCTGAACAGGGTCGCCAAGAATGGGGTCTGCGCTCACGGCCGTGGTCACGAACCGGCCGCCCGGCCGCAGCCCGTTCAACACCTGGCTATTCTGCTTCATGGATGGAGAAAACGAGAGTACCACGTCAGCGCCGCCCAAGTCCTGAAGTTCCTGTCCGGCATCCTTCTTCACGACCAGCACTTCGTCGGCGCCCATCTCTCGCGCATCCCGCAGCTTATCCGCCGAGTTGGTGATCGCCACGACCTCGTGCCCCAGAGACTTTGCTATCTGGAGTGCCAGATGCCCCAGGCCACCGATTCCGATCACTGCCACGCGCTCCCCGGGTTGCGGTTTGGCGGCGCGATAGGCGCTCATCGCCGAAAAGCCTCCACAGAAAAGCGGAGCCGCCACGTCCCAACCTAATCCGTCCGGCAGCAACGTGCAGCCCTCGGCCTCAGCGATCATGTACTCGGCATAGCCGCCGCCGTTTGTAATCCAGGTCTTGGGTTGCGCGCAAAACTTAACCTGCTTCTTCTGGCAGTACGAACATCGCCCGCAGCCTGCCTGAAACCAGGATACGCCCACACGATCACCGGACTTGACGGAACGCACACCCGGACCCAGGAGGTCAATTACTCCCACTGGCTCATGACCAGGGACAATCGGCAGCGGAACCGGTAGCTCTCCACGCCAGACATGCACGTCGGTACCGCAGACGCCCGTCGCATGGAGGCGAATTCGAACTTGTCCAGGTCCGGGCTCGGGGTCCGGGATTTCACGCAGTGTTAGCGGTTCCCGGATCGCCGTCATGACGTTGGCTTTCATCTTCCCCCCTCTTCTGCCGTGTTTCGTGCTGCCGGATATCCCAGAATCGTACGCTGATTGGGGGGCGGTGGGAGCGGCCAAAGGTGGAAAAACGCTGCATAAGGCGGACACTTCGTTCACAACGCTTTACGATTGCTGGGACCGCGAGGCTATGATATTCTCGCACTCAGAAATGGGTAAGCAGGGGAAGACGCCGCCGGGAGAAATTTTGGAATCCTGGAAGCAGATCGCGGCCCACCTCAATCGCAGCGAACGGACAGTTCGACGGTGGGAGGCAGCGGAGGGCCTGCCTGTCAGGCGCCGCTCGCATCAAAAGCAGGACACAGTTTTCGCGTACGCACACGAGATCGATGAATGGAGCAAGCGTCGCACCCGGAAGCAGCTCCGGCCGGCATATAGTGTGACCGACTCGGAATCTGCCCGTTCCATTTCGTTGCGCAGTGTTAGGGATGAGGGTTCGCCAGGTAATCGTTACCTCTCTGAACACGATGCGGTCACGCGGACGATTGACGTCTACATTGCAGGCGGACGAGCTGGCCAAGGCGACCTGATGCGTCCGGCGTTTCATCCCGAGGCCACGATTGCCGGCTATTGTTTCGGTGTGGAGTACTGCGGATCGATTGAACACCTCTTTCGATGGATCGATGAGAACGGGCCGGCGCCGAACGTCGAACCACGGGTCGCGCGGATTGAGGTATTCGAAACGATCGCGATCGTGCATCTGGAAGTGCAAGGTTGGTCGGGAAAACTCGCCGGGCTCAACGCTCGTATCTCCGAAGTCTTCACGCTGCTCAAGCGGAATGGTGACTGGCTTATCACCCAAAAGACCTTCCATTGGCATCGAAGTAGCTAAGCTAGCGGGTCCAGGGGGACCCGCGCGGACCAGGGGGTCCGTTCGCCTGAAAGGCCATGCTACGATCCCAGCATCTTCAGCGCCCGGTCCAGACTGCGCCGCATGCGATTGAATGAGCCGGCCAGTACCGAGATTTCGTCTTTTCCGCTGGCCGGCAGTTCCGGCATATCCATTTGCCCCACGCTGATCTGATCCGCCATCGTGGAAAGCCGGCGCAGCGGCCGCACCACGGTAAACAGGAGTACCAGATCCAACAAAAGCAGACTCGCCACAAACACTGCCGCCAGGTACGCCACCAGGGTTTGGAAGGACTGGTTGGCCATACGAACCGGCAGCGCCATGGGCACCGAGACAATCTGCGCACCCACAATCTCGTTCGGCTGCCAGCCGAATCCATTATTGGACCCATAACGGCGGATCATCGCTGGAGGAGCCACGCGCGGCACACTGTGGCATTCCAGGCAAGGGGGATCGGCTTGAATCGGGCGGGCCAGGTAGAGCGACCGACCGGTGGGTGTGTCCCGCTCGCCCACCAGTTCCTTGGAATTGCCGCGATGGTTGCGAAACGTGTTGATGATGTCCGCCTCCCAATCCACGGCCCGGTCGCGCGGATTGGTCGGGTTCAAGGTCGCCTCCTTGTAGGCGTAGTCCGGGTAACTGGTGCGCAGATAGTCGAAGTTCTCGGTCGCGGCAAACGCTGGAACCGTCTGCGGCAGAAACGAACGCTGGTGTTCCTGCTGGTTGACCAGCAGCGGCTTGACCTCTTTGGTGGTGTAATCGCGCGCCGACCGCATGGCTTCCATCATCAGCCGGGCTTGCCGCAAGACTTCTTCCCGTGCGTCGTTTTGCAGAAACTGATGGGAGACCGCCGCCGCGATGGCCAGTCCCGCACCCAGAACCAGTCCGAGGATCAGGTTGAACTTCGGCAAAAGTTTCATTTCGTATATCCTACCCCGCTCGCGGCGGCACTGGTATTTCACCGTCCGGCATCGTAAAGTGCGATTGCGCGGACGGCGCAGGTGGACGATTCCGGCCGGGTGGTGGATTTGTACCGCCGATTCTTGCCGGATTTTAATGTAACCACGTGAAGAATCTAGCCGTTAGAGGTGTTAGATAAGATTAGAAGGAAAGCGTTATAATTCGCAGAGCCGGGTACCTTGCAGCAGTTCTAGCGTTGATTGGCGGTACGGCAATGGCAGATGCCGATGATCCGCCTTCGCGTGTTGCGCGCCTCAATTATCTGAGCGGCCCGGTGTCATTCGGCCGGGCAGTGTGGATGACTGGGCTCCCGCCACGCTCAATTATCCGTTGACCACGGGCGATCACTTATGGACCGATCCGGGCGCCCAGACGGAGTTTCATGTCGGCTCTACCGCCTTTCGTATGAACTCCGGAACAGCGGTCTCGATCCTGAACCTGGACGACCAGATGGCGTAGATCAGCCTGACCGAGGGCGCTCTCAACGTGGTCATCCGCTACCTGGGAGAAAACGAAAGTGTGGAAGTGGATACGCCCAACGTGGCCGTCTCGCTGCTGCGCCCGGGCAACTACCGCATTCAGGCCAATGGCGACGAGAGCGTCTCGATAGTAACGGTTCGCGGCGGCGAAGCGGAAGTCACCGGCGGAGTCGCGGCCTTCCCTGTGCGCGCCGGACAAAGCGCCCGGATGGCGGGCATGGACACTGTCTCGCAGGAAATCAATCCCGCTCCCGGTCCCGATCCCTTCGACCAATAGTGCATGGATCGGGAGCAGCGTGAAGGTGGCGCCGTTTCCGCCCGGTACGTGCCGCGGGAAATGGTGGGCTACGAAGATCTCGACCAGTATGGCGTGTGGACGGAGATTCCGCCCTATGGTCCGGTGTGGCGCCCGCGCGCGGTGGCGGCCGACTGGGCCCCCTATCACTAAGGACATTGGGCCTGGGTGGACCCGTGGCGGACCCCTGGTCCGCGGCCGACGCCCTCGTCGGCCTCCCCGTTTTCTGGAGCCATTACCGGCCGGCGCGAAAGCTGTTCGCCTGAAAGGCCAAGGGCCTGCGCTTCACCTACAGCCCTGTCCGCACCGCAGCCAGAAAACGGCGCCGCTCGTCATCCGACGAAATCTCGGACGCCAGCGCGTTCTGCAGTTCCTCCGCGCTGCGGGCGCTCTTGGCGGCGCGGGCCACCATGATCTTTGCAATCGGTCCGAGAAACGGCGCCAACACCTGCGCCATGCGGTCCAGCATCGCTGGGTCGAATGTCACCACCGGCGCGGGCGTGGGCGCAGGCATCGCCGCCGTCACGGTCAATCCGGGATTCGTTCTCAGAAAAACCGCGCGCTCCTTCGGGTCTTCGATCTGTGCAGCCAGCACCTGCCGGATCTCGCTCATCGACCCGTACCGCCGCGCCGCATCCGCCACCAGCCGCCTGGCAATCGGTCCGATGGCGCGCGCCAGGCGTGTCTCCAGGTCCGCCAGTTCCGCCGGAATCGCGGTCGTCGAAGCGGCGCCCCCCGGGACCGAAGTGGGAGCCGCCGGTTGCGCCACCGGTTGCAGTGCCGCCTGGAATTCCCGCGCCGTTTGAAAGCGTGAGGCGGGCTCCTTAGCCAGCGCGCGCATAATCGCCGCGGAAACGAATTGCGGCACCATCGGATTCACGGCAGCAGGGTCCGCCGGCACCAGGCTCAACTGCGCGTTCATCAACGCAAGCTCCGTATCGCCGTAGATGGGCCGCCGCCCCGTGACCATCTCGTAAAACGTGAGCCCCAGCGAGTAGATGTCCGACCGCGCGTCCGCCTCGCCGGTCCGCACCTGTTCGGGCGACATGAATGCCAGCGTCCCCACCGCAAGACCTGTCCCGGTGAGACGCACCCCGGCCTCCGACCGTGCGATTCCGAAATCCGTCAGCTTGACCACTCCCCCGCCGGCGATCAGAATATTGGCGGGCTTGATGTCCCGGTGAATCACTCCGCGTTCATGCGCGAACTGCAGCGCCGCCAGCATCTGCACGATGTAGTGGACCGCCAGCGGAACCTGTACCGGCCCGCGCTGCAGCGTCTCTTCCAGCGTCACCCCCTCCACCAGTTCCATGATCATCACCAGCCTGCCCTCTACCCGCAGCGCGGTATGCAGCGCGGCGATATTGGGATGCTGCAGGCTGGCATGCACCTTGATCTCGCGAAGAAAACGTTCCGCCAAAGCCGGATTCTCGTCCAGGTCCGGCAGCACCACCTTCATGGCCTCTTCCCGTTCCGTTAACAGGCTGCGCACGCGGAACACTTTGCCCATGCCGCCGCGCCCCAATACGCCGGTGACTTCGTAGTCGCCGAAGATATCGCCGATTTGAATGGGCATTAATTTGACTGTAACGCGATCCCTCCACCAATGCGAGAGACATTCGGTGCGATCCTGTGGAGATGCCGCGCGGCGGACTCTGGCGCAATCCCGATTTCCTGAAACTGTGGACCGGACAGGCCATCTCCCAAATCGGCTCGGCCGTCAGCGCCCAAGCCTTGCCGCTGGCCGCCGTACTGGCGCTCGGCGCCACACCCTTTCAGATGGGCCTGCTGAACGGCGCCGGCGCTGCCACCATTCTGCTCTTCGGCCTGTTCGCCGGCGCGTGGGTGGATCGCTTCCGCCGCCGCCCCGTCCTCATCTTCGCCGACCTCGGACGCGCCGCCGTCTACGCCGCTATCCCCGTCGCTGCCGTCTTTCACCGCCTGAGCATCAATCACCTGTACCTGGCCGCCGCAACCGGCGGTCTCCTGACCGTCTTCTTCGATTCCGGCTACCAGGCCTACGTGCCGGCCCTGGTACAGCGCGAAAACATCCTGGATGCCAATGCCAAGCTGGCCCTCACGGTATCCATCGCCGATATCACCGGCACCGGCGCAGCCGGTCTGCTGGTGCAATGGCTCACCGCTCCCATCGCGATCCTGTTCGATGCGGCCTCCTTCCTCTGCTCGGCGTTTTCCGTCTGGCGGATCGAGGCGCGCGAGCCGCCGCCGAAACTGGATGGTCCCCGCGACATGCACCGGGAAATCGCCGAAGGACTCCACGAGGCATGGCATAACCCCACCCTGCGCGTCCTGACCAGGCGCAAAGGCACGGCCGCTTTCTTCATGGGCTTCATCGGCTGTCTCTATGTGGTTTTCGCGATCCGCGAATTGCATTTGAGCCCGGCGCTGCTGGGCGGCATCATCGCTGTGGGTGGAGTGAGCAACCTGTTCGGCGCCCTGATCTCCGAGCGGCTCGTCCAGCGCTTCGGCATCGCTCGCACCCTGCTCGGCAGCGCGCTCGTCGCCGGCGCGGCCGCCCTGTTGCTTCCGTTGGCGCGTGGACCCGTCCCCGTCTGCGCCGCCACGCTTGCCTTGGCCCAAACCGCCGACATGGCATGGCCCATCTATCAGATCAATGAACTGACCCTGCGCCAAACCGTAACTCCCGACCGTCTGCTCGGCCGCGTCAATGCGGCGATGCACCTGCTATTCCGCGGCATCATGCCGGCCGGCGCACTGGCAGGGGGCATCCTCGCCGAAGCCATCGGCATGCGCGCCACCTTGCTCGCCGGCGCCCTCGGCTTCCTGCTTTCCTCCCTCTGGCTCGTCAAACTGTCGGTGATTCATCCCGCACAACCCGCATAGGATCGATCCCCCGCGCCCGCAAACGGCAGCACCGCAATGCGGCCCTCAGGGTCATTTGATCTTTGCCGCGGCCGGACTGGCGGGCACTTCGAATGCGTCCGGCGGATCCGGATGCGCCGGGTCGAAGCCCCGGAAGTCGTCCACAATATATCGGGCAAGCTCCAGTCTCTGCACTTTGATGCACTCCACCACGCACTTCGCTAATTCATAGGCGCCGTATGCGCTATGGTGCGTGGCGTCGTGGCCGCCGGAGAAGGCCAACCACGATTTTTCCCGCCCCAGTGCTTCGTAGAGCGTCGTGCTCATAGCAGCCAGATCGATCAGCGGCACGTTCTCTTCTTTCGCCGTCTGGCGAACAGAAGCCGGAAACTCTCCCAGCGTATTCCTGACGCGCCCCTGGGCGTCGAAATTTCGCCGCTGCATGGGAGTGACCAGCACCGGAATCGCGCCCCTGCGCCGCGCTTCGGCAATGAACACCTTGAGGTATTGCTTGTGCGTGGTGAACGGCTCTACGTACGTCTGCGGCCAGTTCTCCTTCATGTCGTTGTGACCGAATTGAATGAACAGATAGTCGCCCTTGCGGATCTGGCTCAGTATCTTGTCCAGCCGGAGCCCGGTAAGAAACGACTTCAAAGTCTCTCCCGATTCCGCATGATTGGCAACTGCCACGCCGGGCTTGAAGAACCGCGTGATCATCTGGCCCCAACTGGTAGCAGGCTCCCGAGGCTGGTCCGTAACCGTGGAATCGCCCGCCAGGAACACGGTAGGAATGGTGTCGACTTTGTGGATTTCGATGGAGTCCACGCACGGCCGCGTGTTGCTGAATTCCAGAGTCAGCTTGTCATCCCAATGGAGCACTCCCTGTTCGCGGTCGTTCAGCCGGACGTGGTCTCCGCCGGGAGCGTTCTGCGGCGGCGGCGGGAGTTTGGCATTGCGAACATTGACGTCGAAGGTGTGCGTCTCAAATCTGCCGGCGGCGGTTTCCACTCTCTCCAGCATCAGGCGTCGTGATTCGGCCTTCACCGTGGTGATACAGGCCAGCGCCGGATCGCCGAATTTGATCGTCACGCTGTAGTTCCCCTCCGGAACGCCTACCGAAAAGAAGAAAGGCTTGGCGCTGGTGACACCGCCCAGAAACGCAATCGGTGCTGTTCCCAAATCGAAGCCGTACCCCAGTTCCTGCGTATACGCCGTATCGTGCCAGACGCTGATATACCCGGGTTTGGCGGCTCCCGCCGAGAAGTCGAATGCGAAGGAAGTGGCCGGCTGGCCGGCGCCGGCTGTCCCGGCTGCGGCCAGGACGGCGATCAGGGCAATCAGGCTGGTTTGAACGATGCGATCTGCCATACGGGTCCTTCGCAGACTTTCAGATTGATTGTACCGTTGTCGGGTGTCTTGAGTTGTCCTATGAATCCCGAGGGAGGCCATAGCAGGAAAAATCCGTTTTAATTTGTAAAGGTTATGATATTCTGTCTCAGACCTGCGCGGAAAACGCGGGGTACCGGAGGAAATAATGCAGAAGACTCTTGGGATGTTGTTGTTGATTGCGGCTGCTTCGGCATGTTGCTGGGCGTCGCCTGTTCCGGAGATCGATCCGGCGAGCGGCGGTTCGGCGATCGCGCTGATAGCCGGCGCTCTGTTGGTAATCCGCAGCCGCAAGAGATAAGACCAAGCCATTGGCTGTCGTACCTGGAGAACTAAACGCGGAGTCGAGTCTGGCACCGTTCGGCTCCGTCGCTTGGAAATGGACAGCCGTCAAACCAATCGTCCTGCTGGCCGCCCTGTTCGCGGCGGAACTGATCTGCCTTTCCGTCTGGCTGGACACTGCCACCCTCTCTAATCGCACTTTCCTGTTGGCGGCCATCGGCTCCTTCGGCCCGCGAATTCTGCGTGTGGTGGTAGTCTTTTCGCTTCTGTTTGCCACGTTCGCCTTTTTGACATACCCGGCAAGTCCCGCGCCGCGATTCCGGATTCGCTGGAGCCTGCTGTCTCTCCACGCCGTGGCAATGCTGTGCTTCACCGGGCTTTCCTTTCTCCTTTTCACGCGCCAGGTGCCACTTGCATCCAACCTCGCGGCACTCTGCTGGCTGGCCGCCGGACTGGCTGCTATCCCGCTGGCGGCTCTGGCGTTCCTCCCGCTGGATGCCTGGATCCGGATGATCCGGCCCACCCGATTTCTATGGCTCTACGCAATCTCGGGGGCCATCGCGGTTTCCTTCGCCGGAGACGTCGCCAGACTGACGTGGAAGCCGCTTTGGAGATTGACATTCCGGCTCGTGCACACGATGCTCGGCCTCTTTGTTTCCCCGGTGGTCGTGGACCCGAAAACGCTGATCGTGCAGGCCCCGCACTTCTCCGTACAGATCACCCCGCAATGTGCCGGCTTTGAAGGAATCGGCCTGGTTCTGGCGTTCGGCGTAATCTGGCTGCTGCTGTTCCGGAAGGAGTGCCGGTTTCCGCAGGCGCTGCTGCTGCTGCCCGCGGGTGTGGTGTTGATCTATCTGTTGAACGCCATCCGGATCACCGTTCTGCTTCTGATCGGCAACGCGGGCGCCCCGCGGATCGCCGCCGGGGGCTTTCATTCGCAGGCCGGCTGGATCGCCTTCGCGGTGGCTTCTTTGGGATTCTGCTTCGCGGCGCAGCACGTCTCATGGATCGCGGTGCAGCCTGTGGACCCGGTGCCGGCCGTCACAGGCGCCAATCCCACGGCGGCTTACCTGATTCCGTTTCTGGCCATTCTTGCCGCCGGAATGCTGGCCACCGCGCTCTCCGCCGGTTTTGAGTGGCTGTACTGCCTGCGCTTCATCGCGGCTTCGGCGGCTCTCTGGTTTTATCGCGACTCTTACCGGACACTCGACTGGAGATTCAGTTGGAGAGGTCCGGCAGCCGGCGCTGGGCTCTTTTTCGTCTGGATTGCCATGGACCATTGGAGCGGCGTACCGGCCGGTCGCGCAATGCCCGCCGCGCTGGCGGCCGCTCCAGCGGGACTGCGGATCGCCTGGATCGGGTTCCGTGCAATCGCCGCCGTGGTCACCGTGCCCATCGCCGAAGAACTGGCATTTCGTGGCTACCTGCTACGCCGGCTTAGCGCGGCGGACTTCGAGGACGTCAAGTGGAGCGCCGTCTCCTGGACGGCGCTGGCGGTTTCGTCATTACTGTTCGGTATGCTGCACGGCTCCCGTTGGCCCGCCGGCACGCTGGCCGGACTGCTGTTCGGATGGCTGGCGATGCGGCAGGCGAAAATCGGCGAGGCCGTCGCCGCCCATGCCGCGGCCAATGCCTTGATTGCCCTCTACGTCCTGACCGCCGGCCAGTGGCAGTTGTGGTGATCCGCTTTCGTGACTTCGCCTAATTCCCGCCGCCCTGCTCCTGCTCCACCGGATACGCCGCCCGCACAAACTCCAGCGCCTCCGCCCGGCTCACGATCCGGCTCTCGAGCTGCGCATCCTCTACCGCGGCCAATATCTCCGTAAACCGCGGACCCGGGCGATACCCCAGTGCAATCAGGTCCGCCCCCGTCAGCAGCCGCTCCGGCTTCATTTGCTCTTCCGAAAACTCCGCCAGCTTGCTCTTCGCCAGCAGATAATTCTCCAGCCGCTTGTTGCTCGAAATCACGTCGAGCCGGTGCAGTTCCAGGTGCTCCTCGAACGCCGGCATGCGCAGGAAGCGCTTCAGCGTGCTGTCCTTCATGCGATGCAGGTCTTTGAACTTCATGTGATTGGCCACCAGCGCCTCCACCTGCTCCATCTCGTCGCGCGAAAATCGCAGGCGATTCAGAATGCAGTGAGCCATCGCCACGCCCTCTTCCACGTGCCCGTCGAACCGGATCCGCTCCGCCACGCGGAACGTCGGCGGCTTGCCGACATCGTGCAGCAGCGCGCCCAGCGCCAGCGTCAGCGAAGGGTGATCCAGCCCCTCCAGCAGCATCAGCGTGTGCGTCCACACGTCGCCTTCCGGATGATACTCCGGCGGCTGTGCGACGCCCTTCATGGCCGCCACCTCCGGCAGGATATCGGCCAGCATGCCGGTGGCATCCAGCAGTTCGAATCCGCGGCGCGCGCCGCCTTCGGTCAGGATGCAGGCCAATTCGTCGCGGATCCGTTCCGCCGCCACTTTCAAGATCAAGGCGTGATGCCGCTGGATCGCGGCAAACGTGTCCGCATCGATCGCGAAGCCCAGCCGCGCGGCGAAACGCACCGCCCGCAGCAGGCGCAGATGATCCTCGCCGAATCGCGTGTCCGGGTCGCCGATGGCGCGCACGACGCGCCGCTCCAGGTCGGCGCGCCCGTCCACGTAGTCCAGCACCTCGCCCGTGTCCGGGTCCATCATGAGCCCGTTGATGGTGAAGTCGCGGCGCAGCACGTCCTGCCGCGGATCGTTTTCGAAGTGGACGCTGCCCGGACGCCGGCCGTCCGCGTAGTCGTGGTCGCTGCGGAACGTGGCCACCTCCACCTGGGGGAACACGTCGCGCACCAGCACCACGCCGAAACTCGCGCCGACCCGCCCCGACCGCGGAAACAGATCCATGATGCGATCGGGCCGCGCATCGGTGGAAATGTCGAAATCCTTGGGCTTCTGGCCCAGCAGCAGGTCGCGTACGCACCCGCCTACCAGGTACGCCTGGTGCCCCGCGCCGCGGAGCTTTTTGATCGTCGTCAGCGCCAGCGTTTCCGAGTCCATGTGCCGCCTGTCCACCCCTGCCTCTATGCTAATATGTGGATGCCGAGCTCCACTTGGAGGCGGGGAACCATCTATTGGGGTGCAGTCCCGTAACAGTGATCGAGGAGAGATTTTAGTGTTATCCCCGCAACGGCCGGCAACGGTCAAGGTGGTGGTTGCCACCACCGTAATGCTGTCGTTCATTTCCTTCTGGCGCGCCGCCGCCATCGTCCTGAGCGATCTGGCTTCCTCGGCGTACTATGTCGGCGGCATCGCCGAACACGCCATCGGCAAAGCGGCGCCCTGGTTCATCCTGGCGATCATGCTGTTTTCCTACGCGGTGCGCGCCATCTACATCGAAAGCTGTTCCATGTTCGTGCGCGGCGGCGTGTACAAGGTGGTGCACGAGGCCATGGGCGGCACGCTGGCCAAGTTCTCCGTCTCGGCCCTGATGTTCGACTACGTGCTCACCGGCCCCATCAGCGCCGTCAGCGCCGGCCTGTACCTGGGCGGCCTGATCAATGAAATCGGCGAACATCTGCAGATGCCGCGGCCTGCACGTCTATCCGCCGTATTTCGCCGCCGCCTTCGCCGCCGTGGTGACGCTCTACTTCTGGCGCAAGAACATCATCGGCATTCACGAATCCAGCGAAAAGGCCCTGCGCATCATGCAGATCACCACCGTGATGGTGGTGATCCTGATCGTCTGGTGCCTGGTCACCATCTTCAAGAACGGCTACCAGCCCGGTGCCGCTGCCCATCCCCGCCAACCTGCACTTCAGCCCGGACGCGCTGGGCTGGCTGAAGGGCACGGTGGCGCCCTCCATCACCGTCATCGCCATCATGATCGGCCTCGGCCACTCGCTGCTGGCCATGAGCGGCGAAGAGAGCCTGGCGCAGGTGAACCGCGAAATCGCCCATCCCAAGCTGAAGAACCTGGAACGCGCCGGCTTCGTGATCTTCATCTACAGCATGATGTTCACGTCGCTGGTCTCCTTCTTCGCCGTGATGATCATCCCCGACGCCGCCCGCCAGGGCTTCCTCGATAACCTGATCGGCGGCCTCTCCATGTACCTGGTCGGCCCGCTTTCGGTGCGCCTGCTGTTCCACGGCTTTGTGGTGCTGGTGGGCACGCTGATTCTGGCCGGCGCCGTCAACACCGCCATCATCGGCTCCAACGGCGTGCTCAACCGCGTGGCCGAAGACGGCGTGCTGCCCGACTGGTTCCGCCATCCGCACAAGAGTTCGGCACCACCTCGCGCCTCATCAACCTGATCGTCATCCTGCAACTGATCACCATCCTGATCAGCCGCGGCGATATGTAGATGCTGGGCGAAGCCTACGCCTTCGGCGTGGTCTGGAGCTTCGCCATGAAGGCGCTTTCGGTGCTGGTGCTGCGCTACAAGCAGCCCGGCGGCCGCGAATGGAAGGTGCCGCTCAATTTCCACATCGGCAGGAGTCGAAATTCCGCTCGGCCTGATGATGATCACCGTGTCGCTGTTCGCGCTGGCCATCATCAACGTGCTCACCAAGAAGATGGCCACCATCTCCGGCGTCACTTTCACCATCGCCTTCTTCATCGTTTTCGAAGCTCTCCGATATCTACAACCGCAAGCGCAAAGCCGACCACGAACAGGAGCTGGAAAAATTCCGTCTGGACACCCGCGCGGACGTCTTCCGGCACAGACGCATCAGCGTGCGGCCCGGGCAACGTCCTGGTGGCCGTGCGCAATCCCAATCGCCTGCAGCACCTGGCGCGCATCCTGGACAAGACCGACACGCGCAAAATGGACATCGTGGTGCTTTCGGTGCGCCAGGTGACCCAGGCCGGTTCGGGCGAGCACGGGCTCGACGTCGAGCCAGATCTTCTCGGAAGACGAGACCGAGGTCTTCACGCACGTGGTGACGCTGGCGGAAAAGGCCGGCAAGCACGTGGAACTGATGGTGGTGCCCGGATCCGACCCCTACGAAGCCGTCGTGCAGACCGCCGCGCTGCTGCAATCCTCGCGCATCGTCATGGGCCTTTCGCCCAAGCTCACGCCCTCCGAACAGGGCGCGCAGGTGGGCCGCTTCTGGGAGCAGCTGCCCGAGCCGCGGCCGTCGCTCTCGCTCGAAATCGTGCTGGAAAATCAGAAGGACGTCGGTCTTCTTCAACCTGGGACCGCATCCGCCGCGACTGTGGCCGGAGGATATCGAACTGGCGCACCACCTCTGGCTGGAACTGAGCGCCCGGGGTCCCGGAGCGAAGCTGCATCACCGCGACATCATCGGCGTGGCGCTGCGGCGCATGACGCGGAACTGCATTCCGAGCGCGCCGACGAAGTGGTCGAAGATGTGCTCAGCGAGGTCGGCGGGAGACAAGTCGTCCACAGTTCGCAACGGTTCCGGTACGGCTTAGGATAGGAACAGAGACTGGTTATACTATGAGGTCCTTATGCCCTCCGGCCCGGCTCGGTCCCCCGGCGCAAAAGTCGTCGTCGCCACCACCGTAGCCCTCTCGTTCATCTCGTTCTGGCGCGCGGCGGCGATCGTGCTGAGCGACCTCGCGTCCTCCGCCTTTTACGCCGGCGGTATCGCCGAACATGCCATCGGCAGAAGCGCGCCCTGGTTCATTCTCGGCGTCATGCTGTTCAGCTTCGCCGTCCGCTCGGTCTACATGGAATCCAGCAGCATGTTCGTGCGCGGCGGCGTCTACGTGGTGGTGCGCGACTCCATGGGCCCGTTCGTCGCGCGCCTGTCGGTCTCCTCGCTGATCTTCGATTACATCCTGACCGGTCCCATCAGCGTGGTCAGCGCCGGCCAATACCTGGGCCACCTCTCAACGAAATCGCCGACCTCAACCACTTGCACTGGCACGTTTCCGCCCAACCTGTTCGCCGCCGGCTTCGGCATCATCGTCACCGTGCTACTTCTGGTGGAGCAACATCAAGGGCATTCACGAATCCAGCGGCAAGGCGCTGCGCATCATGCAGATCACCACCGTGATGGTGGTCGCGTTCCTGATCTGGTGCCCCATCACGCTGCTGCTGCGCGCACAAGGTGCACATCCCGCCCGCGCCCGTGCCCGCGCAACCTGCACTTCGCGCCCGAGGCGCTTGGGCTGGTTCCAGCGGAACCATCTGGCCGCAGATCGGCGCCATCGCCATCATCGTCGCTTTCGGCCACTCGCTGCTCTCGATGAGCGGCTTCGAAACCCTGGCGCAGGTCTATCGCGAGATCGCTTACCCGAAGCTGAAGAACCTGCGCTACACCGGCAACCTGGTGTGCGTTTATGCCGTGGTCTGCACCGGCGTGATCACGCTGTTCGCCGGCATGATCATCCCCGACAGCATGCGCGCGCAGTACGTGGACAACCTGCTGGGCGGCCTGGCCATGCACCTGGCCGGACCGCCGCTGCTTGCGCCTGCTCTTCCACGTCTTCGTCGTGATCGTCGGCGTGCTGATCCTGTCCGGCGCCGTCAACACCTCCATCATCGGCGCCAACGGCGTGATGAACCGCATCGCCGAGGACGGCGTGCTGCTGGACTGGTTCCGCAAGCCGCAGCGCACGCTTCGGCACCACCTACCGGATCATCAACCTGATCGCGCTGCTGCAGATCGCCACCATCCTGCTGAGCCGCGGCGACGTCTACCTGCTGGGCGAAGCCTACGCTTTCGGCGTGGTGTGGAGCTTCTTCCTGAAATCGCTGGGCGTGCTGGTGCTGCGCTACCACCGCCACGACCAGGAATACAAGGTGCCGCTTCAACTTCCGCATCGGCGGCCTGGAGATTCCCGTGGGCCTGGGCGCCACCACCCTGGTGCTCTTCCTGGTGGCCATCGCCAACCTGTTCTACCAAGCAGATCGCCACCATCTACGGCGTCGCTTTCACCGCCGTGTTCTTCGTGATCTTCACCATCTCCGAGCGCGTCAACCGCAGGAAGCTGGCCCACAAGAAAGCCGGCCTCGAAGAATTCAACCTCGATATGCAGGCCGAGGTCGACCGCCGAGACCGTGCACGCGCGTCCCGGCTGCGTGCTGGTGGCGGTTCGCGATTACAACCGCATGGCGCATCTGCAGAGCGTGCTGAAAAAGACCAACCTGCGGCGGCACGACATCGTGGTGATGACCGTGCGGCCGGTCTCCACCGGCGCCGGCGAGTACGAACTCTCCGAGCAGCCAGCTCTTCTCCGACTACGAGAAGGAACTGCTCTCGCGCGTGGTGACCGATGGCCGAAAAGGAAGGCAAGACACGTGGACCTGCTGGTGGTCCCGGGCGTCGATCCCTTCGATGCCATGGTGCAGACGGCCGCCAACCTGAAGGCCTCGCGGCTGGTGACCGGCGTTTCGTCGCGCATGGATTCCGAGGAACTGGCGCGGCGCATCGGCCTGGCCTGGGAGAAGCTGCCCGAGCCGCGCCATCCCTTCTCGCTCGAAATCATCAGCCCCGGACCGGCCTTCGGTCTACGTCAACCTGGGCCCGCACCCGCCGCGCCTATGGCCCGAGGATGTGGACCGCGCCCACGATATCTGGCTGCGGCTGACCGGAAGCGTTCGGCTCCCGGCTGCACCATCGCGACGTCATCGGCGTGGCCCTTCGCCGCCTCCAGAAGGACCTCGAAGGCGATCGCAAGCAGGAAGTCCTGGCCGATCTCGAAAAGGAAATCCACGGACCCGACAAAAACAACGGCCAGTAACGCAGCCGGCCCGGCGCCACCCTAGCCCCCGGCCCCCGTTCGTGCTGCTTGCCCCGGCCCGAAGGGCCGCACTATTCCCCACCCCCAACCCCCATCCCTAACCCCTGCGCGCGAAGCGCGCCCGGCCCCCGGCCCCTGACCCCCGGCCCCCGGCCCCTGCTGGCCCCTGGCCCCCGGCCTCAACCCCCATCCCCAACCCCCATCCCTAACCCCTGCGCGCGAAGCGCGCCTGGCCCCCGGCCCCTGATCCCCGGCCCCTGGCACCCGGCCCCCGGACCCCTGGCCCCTGGCCCCCGTTCGTGCTGCTTGCCCCGGCCCGAAGGGCCGCACTATTCCCCAGCCCCAACCCCCATCCCTACCCCTGCGCGCGAAGCGCGCCCGGCCCCCAACCCCCATCCCTAACCCCCGCGCGCGAAGCGCGCTAGTTCTGGCCGCGCGCCGGCGGAGGCGACGGTCCCGGCGGGGTGAAGTGGAAGTGCAGGATCACCTCTCCCGGTACGTGCTGCCCGCCCTGCACCGCGGGCGTGAAATCCCATCTCCGCGAGGCATACACTGCGGCGCTCGAAAGCTTGGGATGGTGCCTTGCATCGGTCAGCAGCTCGGCATAATCCACCGTGCCGCCCTCATTGACATACACTCGCACGTTCACCTCAACCGGATCGGTGAGTTCGGCGCGCTCCCCGGCGGATAGCTTGGGATTGATGTGATGCAGTGGTTCCGGTGGCACCAGCGGCGGGGCAGCTTTGTGCAGGCGGCGTAGCAGTGGAATATGACCCACCACTTTACCGATACGCGATCCGCCCACCGGTTCGGCATCCACCTGGATAACCGGTTCCGGATCCCGCGGTATGTTGCGCACAGGAGGTGGCGCCGGAGCGGAAGCAACCACGGCAGGCCGGGTGGAGGCGGCAGCGGGCGCCGGAGGAGGCGTCACGGGAGCGGCCGGAACAGCCGCCACCGGAACCGCTTTGCGAGGCGCGGGAGACGGCGAAGGGTTGGTTGGCTCTTCCACGCTCCGCTCCGCGATACCCGCTTTCACCACCGGGCGCACCGGTGTGGATGGAGGCGGAGCAAGGGGTGCCTCCGGCCGGGCGAATGGACTGGGCGGCGGATCCAGGTCTACCGGATAGCTCCGCACGGGACGAGTCGCAGCCAGCGGTTGAGGCATCGCGGCAACCGTCTGGCTGAAATGCGGCGGCTGGAAGTGCTGGAACAGGGCCGCTCCCACGACAATTCCCGCCAGCAGGGCGAGCACCTCGATCCCGCGCTGTTGCGTTCGGCTAAACGACCATTTCGACGCGTCCGGACGGGCGGCGCGAAACGTAAACTGGTGTACCAGGGCGAATTCGTCGCCTTCCACAATAAAGAATGCGGCGCGCTCCAGGCGCGGATGAAGCAGCAGAAAAAGCGCGTCTGGCCGGGTAAAGTATTGGCCGAATAACAGTGCTTCATCTGGTTGAATCTGCGGAAATTCCCGCCTGGCTTGCGCTCGGTACATGCCCACCGCATCTTTGTGCCGGGTGACACTCTCCTCCAGTTGCTCCAACTCCACCGGCTCGAAGTTCTCAATGAAAATGATGTGGCGGGCGTCCTCTAATACCGACCGGCCGAGCAGCAACCCCACCGAACCCGCAACCGGACCGGGCACCGCCAGCCTGCCGAGTACGCCGAGCGAAAGGCGGATGGTCACAGGCCGGGTCGGATCGCTCCAGACGTAATTCGGCATGCCGACTGTCGGAGCACGCGGTACGCCAGTGTACCTAACTATGCACTCACCAGTGGCAAAATCACACGATCCAACTCGTCATCCGTCCACTCAGAAACCGTCACGCCGCGGTGCAGGTTCCAGTGCTCGGTATGGGTCACCGTCTCCCCCGGTCGCAGCCGGGTCAGCGGACCTAAGGTCTCCAGTTCCAGAATCTCCGCGTTGGTAAAGGTCTCGAAGGAACAGCCGAAATCGGGATACCGCGCCGGGGTGGTTTCCGCCGTCACACGCTTCACGAAGAGTTCGCCATTCAGCAGATACGCACCCCACGTGTCCCTGTGGAAGCTGCCGAGTTTCTGCGGGACAGAATTGTGCGGATCCTGTAACAGCACCAGGTATTTTTGTAATAGTCGCCAGCGCGGATCGGACAGGTTGGTGAAGGCCCACATCACCAGCGGGTTGGTAGGCGCGAGCACTTCCGGGTGAGTGCCGCGCGGCGGAAATCCGTGGATGCCGGCCCCTCCCTGAGCCATCATGGTGAGAACCCAAGGTGCCAGCTCACAATCATTTGCACCCATATTTCGAATCTTATGGATTACCTCAACTGCGGCGCCTTGCCCGTCCAGTTTGACGGTGATCTGCTTCTCCAGCCCGGTGAGCGGCTCGACCGGCGCGGTCGCCTCCAGAACGTCTCCCGCTACGGCGATATCGACGGGATGGTTGTCCGGCGCGTAACTTTTGACCGGGTCCTCCGGCGCGATCCAGACGCGGTGGCCGCCCCGGGGCTGCCACTCGGGTTCCCCGGATTTACCAAGCTGCCCGGCAAATTCCTTGAACAGGTTCTGGCCCCCCACGAAGCCGTACCACATCACCCGCGGCCCTACATCTCCGGTAACCACGCACTCCACCGTGCCGTTCGAAACGCGGTAGCTGTTGGGCCATCCGTGGAAGTTCGTTTTTTCGATCGACACCTTCATGTTGTTATTGAGTTGCCGCCCCGATCAGTATGAGCCCACTGGTGTAACCCACCAGCATGAGCACGATGAATTTGTTTGTTCCGGCGGGCGCCGATTGGAACTCGCGCCAGATGAACAAACCCCACAGAGCGGCCACCAGAGTAGCGCCCTGACCCAGCGCGTAGGAGATGGCCGGACCCGCCTCGCTGGAGGCAATGACGTTAAAGCAAAGGGCTAGCATCCAGATGCAACCGCCTAGAATTCCAATGCCATGCAGCCTGGCGCTGCCGGCGAAATACTGCGCATAGGTGACGTGCCCGGCGCGCATGAAAATCGTGTTCCAGACGAAATTGCTGCCCAAAACGCCGGCCCCGAAAAACACCAGCGCGACATACGGCGTCAGGCCGCCGCGCTCGGGCGAAATCGAGTGCATGAGTTGCGGGTAGAAAAAGCCCATGACGCATCCGGCGATGCCGGAGAAGATGACCCCGCGCAGGGGATTTTTCCCGGCGCTGTGCGGCAGTTTACTGTGCGAGATCGCCGACATCACCATGGCCAGCACGATCAGCCCCACGCCCGTGAACAGCAGCAGCGCGTCACCCTTGGGCTTTTCGATGAAGCTCTCCACCGTGCCGATCACCAGAGCGAGTCCCACGCCCACCGGAAAAGCCACGGACATGCCGGCGGCGTCGATTCCCACCACTAGCAGGATGTTTGCCAGGTTGAAAATGGCCCCGCTGATCAGCGCCGGAAGAATGAAGCCGAACTGCGCGGCTCCAAGATTACTCCACGCCGGCATTCCCTCGCTGCCCATGCTCCCCAGGGTGGCGGCGAAAACAATACCGAAAAGCAGGACGCCGATGGCGTAGTCCCAATAGAACAGCTCGAAAGGCCATTTCTGGTTACCCGCCAGTTTCTGGGTGTTGGCCCAGGAGCCCCAACCGAGCATGGTGATCACGCAGAACGTGATGGCGATGGGCAGACTGTGGACGAGGAACATAAGGGACCTATCAGAATAGTGCACCGCATACTCCGAGACAAGCCGCCGATATCGTATGCTCAACTTTATGAAGCTTCCCGGATTCGCCGCCCTCGCCGTATGTTGCGTACTCTGCGCCACGGAACCGAACCAGGCCACCAAACGCTGGTGGTCGCACGTCGTGGCCCTTGCCAATGACGGCATGGAGGGCCGCGACACCGGCACCGCCGCCTATGCGCGCGCCGCCCGTTACGTGGTGGCGGAATTCGAAAAGGCCGGCCTGAAACCGGCGGGCGAAAAAGGCTACTACCAGACGGTGCCGCTGCACGTGATTCGCCTGCGCACGGATCGATCCAGCGTGGAACTCGTCCGGCAGACCGGGTCGACGAAACTGGAATGGCTGCGTCAGATCACCACGGCTGCCCGTGCGGGCTTGCCCGAAACGCTGGAAGCGCCGCTGATCTTCGCGGGGTCCGACGAAGGCGCCGACCCCGGCGCGTTGCGTAATAAAGTAGTGGTTCAACTTCCGCGCGCCGGTCGCGGTGCTCGGGGAAGCAGCCCGGGCCGCTCGGGCGTCCTGGCCACCATTACGCTCGATGCCACGGGCGGTCCGGAGCCCCCACGGTGGCCCGTGGCGTACTCCGTCGCGATGAGCCTGCGCGATACCCAACCCTCGCAAAAACAGGGAGCTGGATCTGCCCCCCTGAACTTCCGCTTCAATCCGCAATTCGCCGATTTGCTGTTTCAAGGCTCCGGCCATACCTATAAAGAACTGATGGACCTTCGTGCCGCCGGCAAGCCCCTGCCCCGCTTTACGATCCCTGCGACCTTCAAGGCATCCTTGAAGGTGGAAAGCGCCGACCTGGAATCGGACAACATTCTCGCCGTGCTACCGGGAACCGACCCGGTGCTGTCCAAGGAGTACGTGGTAGTGTCCGCGCATCTGGATGGGTACGGTTTCGGCGAGCCCTGGAATGGCGACCGGATTTATAACGGTGCGTTCGACGATGCCGCGTACGTCGCCACCCTCATCGATATGGCGCAGCGGCTGCACGACTCCGGAACGAAGCTCAAGCGGTCTCTGCTGTTCTGCGTGGTAACCGGTGAAGAAAAAGGACTGTACGGCTCCAAATACTTCACCGCGCATCCCACCGTTCCCAAAGAGCAGATGGTGGCGGACATCAACCTGGATCAACTGCGGCCCATCTTCCCGCTGAAGACGCTCACCATGCTGGCGATCGACGAATCCACCCTGGGCGATACCGTCAAGCAGGTGGCGGCGCCCATGGGCATCCGCATTCAGCCGGACCCCGAACCGGAGCGCGGACTTCTGCGCCGCAGCGATCACTACAGCTTTATGCAGATCGGCGTGCCGGCTACCGGGTTCATTTTCGGCTACGAACCCGGCTCGCCCGAGGAAGCCGTCTACCGCCGATGGTACGCCGAGCGGTATCACAGTCCGGCGGACGACATCCACCAGCCGTGGGTTCCCGAAGCCGCCGCCAAATTCAACGACTTCTTTAATAACCTGGTCGCAACCCTGGCGAATGCCGGCGAAAGGCCTCATTGGAAGGCGGGCAGCAGTTTTGCAAAGTAAAAGTGAAGGATGATATGACCTGGCGTCCCAATCGAAATCAATGGCTGGCCTTCTGGCCGGCCGCCATTTTTGCCGTGCTGAGCCTGATTTCCGGTGCCTGGGTGACCGCCCTGCTGCTCTGTGCCGTGGCGGGAGTCCTCATCTGGCAATTGGATTCGCGCGGCAAGCGCCCGGAGAACATCGTCATCCGGAGTGTGCGCTGCGGCGATTGCGGCGCGATCGGTGAGCCGCACTGGGCGCGCTGCCCCAAATGCGGCGCCGCCAACTGGAAAACGGAAGGCTGATCGGAGACGCGCGCGTCAGCAAGCGATATTTTTGACGGACCCTATTCCAGAATCGGGAAAGCTTCCTCGCGCTCGGCGACCCCGCTGTCGAGGAAGCGCGGATCCAGCAGGCGCGCGGTATCCACGTTGCCCATGGCGGAAAGAATGGTCTCCTTCAGGTGCGGGTGCTCCTGCTCCAGGGCGCCGAACAGATCGCGCAGGGCGCGCCGCACCGTACCGGTCCGCTGCGAGCAACCGCACGGCACCACCGGAATGCCCATCTGCGCCGCATACGCCGTAGTGATGTCTTCGGTCACAAAAACCAGCGGGCGGATCAGCCGATACTCCCGCGCGCGCGACCAGGTGACCGCCGGCAGCGCGCTCAGTTTGCCGGTGAACATGGTGTTGCGCAGCAGAGCTTCGCAAAAATCGTCCGCGGTGTGGCCGAAGGCAATCACGTTGACGCCCAGGTTGTGCGCGATTTCGTAGACCGCCCGGCGGCGAAAGCGGCTGCATAAATCGCAGCCATGATCGGGCTGATCTTCCAGCAGCTTCAGCGACGGCGAATCGCGGAAATAGGTCCACGGGATGCCGCGCGATTGCAGCCATTCGCCGGTAGGCTCGAAGGGCCGCAGAAACTTGCCCTGCTCCACGGTGAAGGCGCAAACCGAAAAATCGATGGGCGCGCGCTTCTGCAACAGCAGCAACGCCTCCAGCAGCGTCGCCGAATCCTTCCCGCCGGAAAGCGCCACGGCCACGCGATCCCCATCGCGAATCATTTTGAAGCGATGGATGGCCTCCCCCACCTTGTGCAGCAGTATCTTTTCCAGTTCCACTGTAACCAGTATAGACGCCGGTCCGGGTCACTTCTCGGTGAGTTTGTGGCTGTCGGCGGCGCGCAGGGTCAGGCCGTAAATCCGCTTCAGTTCGGCAATCTGTCCCAGGGTCTGTTTGGAGAACGGCGCCTTGCCTTCGAAAGCGTGCAGCACGATGCCCTCCAGCAGGTCGCCCAGCGAGAGATCCTTCAGTTCGGCCAAACCCTTCAGCACCTTCAATAACCGTTTTTCCATGCGCACGCCCGTCTGTACGCGCTCGACTTGAATCATGGTAGATAGATACCCGGGTACTATGGTACATCAGGGGGGGTTACCGGGCCGTCTTGTAAGCCTGGGGCGCCACCGCCGACCCGCGGACTACCAGGCTGGTGCCGATCCGGTACTCGCTGCCGCCGGCGGCGGAATCGCTCAACATGGCCCACAGCGCCTGAAAGGCGACCTTGCCGATTTCCGTCCGCGGCACGAAAACGCTGGTCAGCGCCGGCTGCGTATACTCGGCGATCAGGATGTCGTCGAAGCCCACCACCGAAAGATCCTCAGGCACGCGCACGCCGCCGTCGTAAGCGCAGTGCAGCACACCGATGGCGGTCAGGTCGTTGGCCGCCAGGATCGCCGTGGGCGTCTGGCTCTTCAGCATTTTGGCGCAGGCATAGTAGCCGCCCTTTACCGTGAAATCGGATTCGTAGGTGCGCCCGGGGTCGATGCCCAACTGCACCGCGGTCTCGACGAAAGCCCTCTTGCGGCGCTGCGCCGAGTGCAGCGTCGAGGGTCCCGCCGATGTATGCAATGTGCTCATGGCCCAGGTTCCGGAGATACTCCAGTGCCTCGGCAATGCCGTGTTCGTAATCCAGCAGAATGTTGCTGATGTGCCGGTCCACGCGCCCCAGGTCGAGATACACCGCCGCAATCTGATGCTCCGCCAGCATATCGATCACGGCGGGATCGATCTGCGAGGTGAGGATCGCCATGGCCGGAACCTGCAATCCAATTAAGCGTTTCACCGAATTCAACGTGCGGTGCGAATCGTAATTGGTGTTCACCACCAGCGCATCCATGTTATGGATTAACGCCTGATCCTGAAATGCGGCGGTAATTTCAGGGAAAAACGGATTGCGGATGTCGGATATGACCAGACCCATCAGGGTGCTGCGTCCGCTGGCCAGGTTGCGCGCGGCCTGATTCTGCGAATAGCCCAACTCCTGAATTGCCGCCAGCACCCTTTGGCGCGTCTGGGGGCGGGTACCCCGGGTTCCGTTCAGGACATGGGAAACCGTGGCAATGGAGACCCCAGCCTTCAATGCGACATCTTTGATATTGGTCGCCAGATACGCCCCTCCGGAACCGGGCTTTTCTATCATAGACTCCGAAATCGCGAATGTAAACTGCCGTTCGCCGTTCTGTTCGGTTTCGCACGTAAATGTGAAACGCTTACATTCGAACGGATCTGCCAGGCGAATTTCCCGGCGAACTGGACCATCCGGGGATCGCCCCGGGACGGTATCCATTTCGCCCAAAAACGTCTCACAACCTGCTTTCCAGCCCAATATCGCTATCTTCAGTTATCGTCCTCTGGATACTATTAGCCATCTTGGAAGATGAGCTTTTGGCCGATAGAATGAATAGGAGTGGATCAGACTAAGACGCAACCGGGTTCCAGCCCCGCGGCGACGACGGCGGCGGAGCAGGCCACTGTCACGGTGTACGAGGAGTTCGGGGCCGGCGCTGCTGCGCTATGCCGGGCAACTTGCCGCCAGCCCGGATGAGGCCCGCGACGCCGTGCAGGAGGTCTATCTGCGTTACTTCGTCGAGGTCCGGTACGGCAGGATTATCGAAAATCCACGGGCGTGGCTGTACCACGTGCTGCGGAATTATCTGCTGGACCAGATCAAGGCGGCTCCGTCGCGCCGGGAAGTGCCTACGGCGGATGTGGATAGCCTGACTCCCCAGAGTGACGTCAACCCGGAGAATCTGTTGCAGCGCTCGCAGGGCGCCCGCGAGATCGCCAAAGTCCTGTCGGGCCGCGAGTTTACCTGCCTGACGCTGCGCGGAGAAGGGCTCAGTTACTCCGAAATCGCCGAAGTCATGGACATACGTATCGGCACGGTAGGAGCAACCCTGGCCCGTGCACAGCAAAAACTCCGTCGGCATGGCGGCTGCGACCAAAATAACAGTTTCACGGGAATCGCCCAGGCGTTACTCTGTTTGGTGCAGGAGGCGCTGACTTATACAACATCCTGATCCGGAATCCCTGATTGCATTCCGGTAAGGTGGTCTGACCGAGGACCATTGCGCCGGCGCAAGGTAGGGTGAGTCAGCCCAACAGGTGGCGTAATGCTCGTGCCTGTTCCGCGGTAAGCGATTCGCCGTATCGGTCAGAAAGATATCGTGCCAGGTGAGGGACACCGCGATCCGGCGGGCTGAACAGGCACTGGTGTAACGTACGGGCGAGTGCGGCGCGGGTCTGCTCCAGGCGGCGACGGGGATCGAGAAGGTCGTCGGCGGCTTCTACGCCGTGCAGCCGCTTCTCCAGAGAAACCGCCATGTCGGCGGCCATGCCAAGAAGGCATGCGCACTCAGATCCTCGCCCCTTTTGACGCGCTGCCACGCCGTGACGAGCAGCAAAATGACGTTGTCCAGGTGGACGTCCGGATTCACGTGCGCGGCCCTGCCTGCGCGCGACTGCCGTGCGGCCGCGGACAGGTGAGCCTCGAATTCGCCGCCGCCTTTCACCACCCGGTAATCGTGAACTACCCACAGCGAAGGAGAGTCGGCGGCGGAGAATATCGCCAGGTCAATTTTCGCGAAATCCGCCAGCAGAATCGTGCAATAGTGCTGGAGGTGAAAGGCGCAAATCAGGATAGAACGCGGTTCAGGAAACCATGCGCGCACATCTTGCACGGCACTCAGGTTCCGCGCGACCAGCAGGAGATCCAGATCGCTGAAGCAATCTTCCCGATGGCGCGCCAGCGAGCCGGTGATCGCCGCCTGGAGGATCTCGGGATGACCGGCGATCGCCTGGAGCACGTTCGGAGGCATTGTCTCGTGTTGCCATATGCTATAACCGCGTTCAGCAATGCTTACCAGACGTGCCTTCGTGGCAGGTTCCGCGGTGCTGGCCGCGCAGGTGACCGGCCCTCGGAATCTGCTTACTTCCCGGTGGAACCTGTCGAAGATCGCTGCCAGCCTGCTGCCTCGTGAGCAGTATCAGCCCTTCCGCGACGGCTGGGATGCGCTCCCCCAGGACGCCCGCGCGGCCCTCATCGCTTCCGGCGAGCGCGCGCTGAAAGGCACGTGGGACGTCCTGCCCGCGAGCATGGCACTCGAGTTCGCGCGCAACGGCAATCGCTCGCGTTACGAAGCTCTGCGCAGCCGGCGGCGCACTCGCCTGCAGGAACTGGTGATGGCCGAGCGCCTCGAAAGCAAGGGACGCTTCACTGACGAGATCGCCAACGGCGTGTGGCTGACCTGCGAGGAAACCTTCTGGGGCGTGCCCGCGCATCTGGGTGTGCAGAAGGCCGGAGTGGGCCTGCCCGATGTCACCGAGCCCATCGTGGACCTGTTCGCCGCCGAGACCGCCGGCCTGCTCGCCTGGACGCTCTACCTGCTCGAAGGTCCGTTGCGCGCCGTCTCGCCGCTGATCCCCGAGCGCATCCGCCTGGAGACTGACCGCCGTGTACTGACGCCCGCGCAGACCCGCGACTTCAGTTGGATGGGCTTCGCCGGCCATTCGTCAACAATTGGGACCCGTGGATCTGCTCCAACTGGCTGACCGCGGCGCTGCTGATCGAGCGCGAGGAACCGCGCCGCGCGCTCGCCGTCTACCGGATTCTCCGCTGCCTCGACAATTTCCTGAACAGCTACGCCGATGACGGCGGCTGCGATGAAGGGCCCAGCTACTGGGGCCGCGCCGGCGCCTCCCTGTTCGATTGCCTCGAACTGCTGCACCAGGCCAGCGGCGGCGCGCTCAACGGCTTCGACCTGCCGCTGGTGCACCAGATCGGCCTCTACATTTGCCGCGCCCACATCGCCGGCGAGTGGTACACCAACTTCTCCGACGCACCGGCGCGCGTCTTCACCAACGGCGACCTGGTCTACCGGTTCGGCAAGCGCCTCCATGATGACACGATGAAGAAACACGGCGCCTTCGCCGCTTTCTTGCGTGACGAGCACGCCTTGCCCGGCGACAGCATCGGGCGCCAGCTACCGGCCCTGTTCGACCTGGCCGGGTTACGTCGTGCGCCGCGCGCGCAGGCACTCCTGCGGGATGTCTGGATGCCGGGTATCGGCGTGATGACCGCCCGCCGGCAGGAAGGGTCCACCCAAGGTCTTTACCTCGCGGCGGAGGCCGGCAACAATGGCAAAAGCCACAACCACAACGACGTGGGCAATTTCATAGTGTATGCCGACGGGAAGCCCGCCATCATCGACGTGGGCGTGGAGACCTACACCGCCAAAACCTTCAGCCCGCAACGCTACGAAATCTGGACCATGCAGTCGGCCTTTCACAACTGCCCGGCTATCGATGGTGTGATGCAATCCGCGGGGCGGCACTTCTCCGCCAGCGATGTGTCCTATCGCGCCGGCGATCAGGGCGCCGAACTGCGTGCGAACCTGGCGGCGGCCTATCCGCCGCAGGCCAAACTGGAACGATGGATCCGTTCGGTGCGGTTGGACCGCGGCACCGGCGAAATCGAGGTGGTGGACGACTACGCGCTCACCGCACCGGCCAAAATCATCACGCTGACCCTGATGACTCCCTGCCGTGTGACGCCGCACGGCCCCGGAAAACTGTCGCTGGAGGGTACGTTACAAATCGCTTACGACGCCGCGCTGTCCCCGGCCATTGAAGAGATCAAGCTGGAAGATGCACAACTGCGCAACGTATGGGGCGAAAAACTGCACAGGATCCTTCTGCGGGCCCAGAACCCGCCGCAGCGCGGCAAGTGGATTCTGAAAATCAGACCCGCCGCCTAAGCGTTTGTCAGGAAATAACCATGCCAATCGATCTAATAGTTTTCTGACGACCACTAATCGCATGACACTCAATCTACAGAGCCGCGCGCGTCAGCAAGCGGTCTTCTTGAACCTAGCGCGTGTGGCCGATTTCGTAGACGTAGATCGTTCGATCTACATTCGCTACGTTCACGATCTGGGCCTCCAGAGGCTTCCAGCCGTGAATCGGAAACTGGAACGAAACAACCCGCGTGCCCGGCCGCATCTTCTCCAGGTTGGGGCGCAGTTTTTCGTTCGAGAGTGTCAGGAAGTACATCGTCACCACGTCCGCGGGACGCAAATCCGTCCGTAACGCACTGCCGTGAATGATGGAAATCTTATCCGACAGACCCAGCGCTTTCACCTTCGCCCTGGCTTTCTCGCACAGGTCCGGGTCGATCTCGATGCCTACTCCCCGGGCGCCGTATTTCTGTGCCGCCGTGATCAGGATGCGGCCATCGCCGCTACCCAGATCGTAAATCGTCTCACCCGGCTTGACATGCGCCATGTCCAGCATTCGTTCGATAATGGCCGGCGGAGTGGGAATGTTCGGTCCCAGGTTTTCGGCCGGAGAAAACTGCTGAGCCAGCGCTGGAAATCCCGCGCACGCCACCAGCATTACACTTGATAAGACCCGCATGTTACTTACTGAGACGCGCCGCCCACACTTCCCGTTCTAGCGAATTTCAACTTTACGAGGCGTCCCATAATATCCGTCCAGGCGAAAAACAGATCGCGCGGCCGGCTGATGGTAAATTCAACGCCTTTGAGATATTTCACGCAATTCCCAATGGCGTCCTTCCAGGGATTTACCTGCGGGTTCAGGTTGTAATTCATATAGAAAACAGGGAACTTAATGTCGCCGAGTTGTTTCAGCGTGTCAGCCGAAATGCCATTGTCGAGCATGACTTTAGGACCGGCGAAGATCACTGCGTCAGGCTCGTTTTTGGCATCCTTTACTTCGCTGGTGATCAGGTTCGAGAGGAACTCGGTGTCACCGTGCTTTTGCGTCAGCCGCTTCAGGTCCACCGTGCCCAGATTGAGCGAGGTCAGCGCTTTTCCAATCGCCGGAAAGTTGATTGTGGAGGCATTTTCCTGCCGGTAAATCACCCGCTGCTCCTGCATGTTATAGGCGACAATCGAGAATTTTCCGATCCGCGGTTCGCGGGCAATGCTGCGCAGGATCGACACCAGAGCATTGGTATCCAGCGGCTGCAGGGTGGCTGACGACGAATCCTGAGGCGCAAAATTCACCATGATTTTCACGTTCAGGGGTCTGTCGTGCTGATCCCGCTGCACCGGCGGTTCCTGTTTGAACGGCTCGGTGTCCATGGGCCTGATGGCATTCGCCGCGATGTCCAGCGACATCGGCTTGTCTTTCGGCGACAGGCTGGCCTCCGAATCCCAGTGGAACGAGCACACCCGTTCCGCCCGATCCCGCATCAGCCAGTCCACGTGATACTTTCCCTCGCCCACGTTGAACTCACCTTGCAGGAAGGCCGGACCCCTTTCGTCTTCATCGATCGCAGGCACTGCCACGTGCTGCGAAAAATACGTGGAATCGTCCGGCCGGTCGGTCGGCGTCACCCGGAAAACCATGGTCAAAGTGTTCTCCGTACCCGCCAGTTCGCGAAGCGGAACACTCACCTCATAGCCCGTGTGAAATTTCATGTCGAAGCCGAGAAGCGGCTTGGTAGGAGTCACTGTGCAGGGAAGGTCTTTGCGCGCTTCCTGAGATTCCAGGACGGCGGCATCTGTCGTGAATAGCCGGACCATTCCGCCTGGAGAAGCGGCCGGCATGAGTTCCTGGGCGGCCAGCACTCCGGGAGTGAACAAAAGCACTCCACAGATCCATCTTGTGCTGCTCCTGCGCCCGTGTCCATCGAACGACCTCGGCACCATCGATATTCGCCTGAGCACCTGTGGCACCAACTTTTCCATTACAACTCTACAACTGATTCAAGTATTATGCCGCAATTTCAGGAAGGCGCAACAAGTAAAACCCCACACTCTCCTTGGAACCTGCCGGCGCGTACCATATCGACTGTAAAATGGTACTCATGTTCGGAATGGATCGTTCCAAGAATCAAGGAGACGCAATTCCACGACCCGAGGGGCTGCCTGCGGACGTCATCGTAAGTCCCGATACCCGCCGCGGCGAGCGCATTCCCCCGGGCCAGTCGCGTACCAAAAAGTGGCCCGTGCTGGATGCCAGCGGGCCGCCGGCGATCGACCAGGCCAGTTGGAAGTTCCGTATGAGCGGCCTGGTTCAAAACCAAACCTCCTGGAGTTGGGAAGAGTTTGTAAAACTTCCACACGTGAAAGTTTTTGCCGACTTCCATTGCGTCACACGCTGGTCGCGTTTGGGCAACTTGTGGGAAGGTGTATCGACGCGCACCCTGATGGAGCAGTGCGGCGGAGCCAGCCCGCGGGCGGCGTTCGTGACGGTATACGGATACGACCGCGGCTGGACCACCAATCTTCCGCTCAAAGATTTTCTGGCCGGGGATGCGCTCGTGGCCTTTCTCCACGATGGCGACCCGATTTCGCTGGAGCACGGTGGTCCGGCACGACTCATCATTCCGTCTCTCTACGCCTGGAAGAGCGCCAAGTGGGTGGCTGGTGTGGAGCTCACCGAACAGGACCAGCCGGGCTTTTGGGAAGTCAACGGGTATCACATGCGGGGCGACCCGTGGCATGAAGAGCGCTACGGATTCTGACCCGCCGCACACCCGCGAATTGCCTCCAGCATGTTGGTTACCCGGAGACACTCCGGATCGAAGCCAAATGCCCGGAGCGCCTGCCGCACCTCGGCCAGGTGGTTCTCGTATGCCGGAAACTCCACTACGGCATTGACTCCGAGTTCATGATGAATCTGCGGGTTGATCGGAAACGCGATGGAGGCCAACGCCTCCAGCAGCGATTCCAGATGCCGCGCCGCAACCTGAATGGAAATGGAGACCAGCGCGCCCTCGCTCTCGGAGAGGGACAGGCTGGCTGGAACTGCATCGGGCCAGACGCTCATTGAAATCTCCCGCATCCGGCGAAGGGGCCGTACCAAACAAAAAACCCTGGAGCCCAAAGGCGCCAGGGTCAGAATGTTTTGAACAGACCGACTCGCCTTTAGCACTTTTTATCGTGGTTGCAATTAGCAGGGCTCGAAACCCTAAATCAATCCACGTCAACCTCAGGATAGCACTCCATCCACCTGCGGGCAATGAATTTAATGTTTGTATTGAAATCCTGTAAGTACTAGCCCGGAGCGATCTCGGTTAGTTCCAGCACCAGCAGCGTGCCGCAATCGGCACAAACAAGACCATTGTCCTCAGTCAGATAAACAGCCGTCGAGTCACACCTGGCGCAGGCCGCGGTGGGGTCGGCCGCTTCGGGCAAGGGAGACGGCGGCACCACGCCGCTCAGTCTTCCCCCCATAGCTTTCGTTACCGGCTCGAACGTAGTGCCGCAGTCGCCGCACACATGGTTGAAGCAGCAGTTCGGAGTGCAACTGTAGAAAACACTGCCGGAACCGCAAACCGGGCAATTCAGTTCGAGCTTTCGTGTTTTCACCTTACTGCTTGGCCGTGCCGAAGTAGGCGGGATCCAGAACGACGGTGGTTTTCTTCTGGAGATCGTCCATGGCCTTCTGAACCTGTTCGGGCTTCAGCTTTTTCAGGATCTCGGGCTTGACCTCTTCGAAACTCTTGAGCGTTTTCGAATCCAGCTTGATGATGTGATATCCGAACTGGCTTTTCACTGGCGCGCTGATTTTGCCTGGTTCCATGGCGAAAGCCGCCTGCTCGAAGACCGGCACCATCTGGCCGTGGTGGAAGGGCGGCAGATCTCCCCCATTGGCGGCGGAACCGGTGTCGTCGGACTCCTTGATAGCGAGCTCCTTGAAATCCCCGCCCGCCTGCAATTGCTTCTCGATGTCTTGCGCTTTAGCCAGGGCCTCTTCGTCGGTAAGATCCTTGGCGCCTGCTTTCAATGGCACAGGCGACCCTTTCATGCGGACCAGGATGTGCCGGGCATGAGCCTCTTCGAATTCGGTCTTGTGATCGTCGTAATACTTGCGCGCCATGGCGTCATCCACCGTAATGTGCGCGTTCATGTCGGCATACAGGAGTCCGGCGAGTACATTATTCATCTGGAACGCCACCTGAGTCTGATACGACGGGATCTTGTCTATGCCTCGTTTTCTGGCCTCTTCGGCCAGCACCAGCACCTTCACCATGTTGTCTCCCAACTGCTTGCGGCCGGGGCCGGAGCGATACATGGGGCGTGACTGCTCGGGCAGCGAATCGACGATGGCATCCAATTGACCGGCGGTCATCTTGGTCTCGCCAACCGTCAGCACCACCGTGTCGGGAGACACTGGGGCGGGCGCCTTGGGGGGTCCGGCTACGACGGGGAACATCCCTTTCGGTACCGGGGTAGCATTAGCCGGAGCCGGCGGAGGAGGGGTTTGCGCCAGCATATACGCGGCTGGGCACAATAAGAGCATACTGCGGAAAAACGTCATTTCTTCATCATAACAGCGGCTTATGCCGTTGCTCTACTGCGCCGGTTCGACAATCGCGGACATGGAGCCTTTGGAGCGCTCGAGGCGCCAGTCCGGGCCATAGGCGTGAATCTGGTCGCGCGCGAATTCGGCTTCCGGTAACTCGCAGGTGATCAATACCGTACGCCCGGCGCGGTCCACTTCTTCGGCATGACGGTAGGCCTGTTCCAGCGAGAAGATGAAGATGGTCTGGAGCATTTCGATCACGTAGTCGTAGGTGTGATCGTTATCGTCCAACAGAACGACGCGATAGAGAGGAACCAGCCGTTCCTGTTCGATGACTTCCGTTTCGGGAGAAACCGCCGGCTTCGCCATGACACACCGGCGCGCTGCCGGTAAATCCAGTATGCGCTATCGGGCCGGGGCCGGACAAGCGCCCGGCCGGTCCCGGTACTATCCCACCAGTTCCGGTTCGGGAACGAAGGACCGGTCCCGCCGGCCTTCCAGAATCAGCCGTTTGTATTCCACGGGATCCTCGCACGGGATGGCGAATTCCTTCTCGATGCGTTCGCGGAATACCGGGCCGGAGTTGTACGCGCAGAACGGATAGATGCGGCCGTTGGGTGCCGCGTAGTGAATCACGCAGCGCTTCACGCGCTCCACATCGTAGTTGTAGGAATCCATGAAATGCATGCCGGCCAGCATCAGCGTGCGATACGTGAAGCCCTTCTGCTCGCTTTCGCCCCGGCCGAGCCGCTTATCGGTCATCCCCTGCAAAGTCTGCAGGAACTTGTTGAACGTCAATCCCTCCGGCGCCTTCTCTTCGTGGAAATATTTGCGCAGGTTGTTCCACGCTTCCACTTTGGTGAAGAACTTCAGCCGGCGCTTTCCGGCCTTGCGCGCCAGTTCGTCCATCTCCCGCAGCATCGGGCCTACCTCCACAAACTGCGTCACCGGCACGGCCTTCCGGTTCTGATCCACGAACAGGTATGTCCCCAGGGAGCAGTGCGGATGGCAGCTCAAGGTGGTGGTCTCTTCGCCGCGCAAGGCGCTCAGGAGCTTGGAGAACGGAGTCACGCAGGAGAGCGGAAACCAATCTTCGTACGGGATCGCAGATGCCCGTCTGCTGCTGCACCGCGTGGGCGAAGTCGGCCAGCGTAAACCGCTTGGCCTCCAGTTCGTGGCGCGCAATCCGCCCGGTGAACGCTACCGGCTGGAAGCTGATGCCGCTGGTGCATTCGATGTATTCCAGCGCCAGCCGCAGGATGTCGCCGATCTGGTGATCGTTTAATCCCTTGACGATGGTGGGGACAAAGACGATCTTCAGTCCGGCCTTTTTCACATTTTCAATGCACTGGAGTTTTTGCTCCCACAGGGCTTCTCCGCGGGTACGCCGGTAAATCTCGTCGCAGACGCCGTCGAACTGGAGATACAGCGTGTGCAGTCCGGCCTCTTTGCACTGCTGGGCGAACTCCAGGCTGGTGAACTTCAGGCCGTTGGTGGCCACCTGGGTATGCGAGAAGCCCAGTTCGCGCGCCAGGCGCAGCGCATCCAGGAATCGCGGGTAGATGGTGGGTTCGCCGCCGGAGAACTGCACGATGCGGGTAGCCACCGGCTTCTGGTCGCGCAGCGCCTGAAGCATGCGGCGCACCGTGGCGAAATCGGGTTCGTAGACGTACCCCGCGGCATTCGCGTTGGCGAAGCAAACCGGGCAGGTCAGGTTGCAGCGGTTGGTCAGATCCACATTGGCGAGCCCGGTGTGGCTGGTGTGCATGTTGCACAGGCCGCAATCGGTGGGACACTCCTTGGCATCGCCTACAATCGGGTTCATCGTGCCGCGATTGTCGCCGAAGCTCCACTGCTCCATCTTCAGGTACAGCCGGGCGTCGGAAGATACGATGTCGCGAAACTCGCCATGCTCCGAGCACCGCTTTTCCATGACCACCTTGCCGCCGTCTTCGAAGATCGTGGCATCGATCAGTTCGCTGCACTCGGGGCAGAGCGACTGCGTGGTCTTCGGCAGGCCCGTCTTGAGAGGCTGAATGTGCGTACCCGTATATGTAGTTTCGGGTTGTAATACCTGAAAGTCTGCCATGATTACCGATTGTAAAGCGAACCTGGCCCGTGCCCCTACCAGTGGATGCTAAACGGTTGCTTACCTCGGTTATATGGAGGGATTTGAGGCGCGAACGGCGCGAACGGGGATTGGCTGGACAGGCCGGAAGGCCTATCCTACAATGCAAGTTGACCCCCGTTCTCGATATTCCTCACGCTGCTGGTGCGTTCGCTTCGGCGTTCCTGGCAGGCGCCATTAACTCCGTAGCCGGCGGAGGCACCCTGGTATCGTTCCCCACCCTCATCTGGCTGGGTCTGGGTTCGGTAACGGCCAATGCCACCAGCACCGTGGCCATCTGGCCGGGCACGGTGGGCAGCGCGTGGGGATACCGCCGCGAAATGTCGCAGGTGGAACCACGATTCTGGCTCATGATTATCCCCAGCCTGGTGGGCGGCATTGCCGGCGCGCTGCTGCTGCGCTTCACGCCGCCCTCCGTGTTCGATCGCCTGGTGCCCTTCCTGATTCTGTTCGCGACGCTTCTTTTCATGGCGCAGGAGCCCGTGCAGCGCGCCCTCAAGACCGGCGAGCAAAGCACGCGGCGCTCCACCTCCTGGCTGGTATGGGGCCTGCTGTTTCAACTGGGCGTGGGCCTCTACGGCGGGTATTTCGGCGCCGGCATCGGCATTCTGATGCTGGCGGCGCTCAGCATCCAGGGGCTCAAGAATATTCACGAGATGAACAGCCTCAAGGTGGTGCTGGGCGGCAGTATCAACGGCATCGCCGCGGCCTATTTCATCTTCGCCCGCATGGTCTACTGGCCCTATGTGCTGCTGATGGCGGTGGCCGCCATTCTGGGAGGATGGGGCGGCGCCGGCACAGCGCGAAAGCTGGGCTCCAAGGCGGTCCGTCGCATCGTGATCGCCATCGGTTTCTTCATGGCGGTCGCATTATTTGTGAAAAGATAGAGTGGCATGAAGCACGCGTGGATCCTGGCAGCGGCCCTGCTTGCCGGTTTGATCGTTCTTCCCCGCTATCTGGATAGCTGTTCGCCGGCGCCCGCCGAACTTCGCTTTACTACCTATCACAACATGCTGCCCGCGGAACTGGCGCGCGGCCAGGTCGGAGTGCTGCGTCCCCACTTCCGGCGGCGGTCGCTGCTCCTGGCGTACCGCGGACTCTCGGGCCTTCCGCTGAGCCCGGACCAGGCGCCCGCGCCGGATGGACCCGCCGCCTCGGTGGGGGATTTATGGCTGCAGGCCCGCCTGCTGGTGCCTGGTGCCTCCGTGATGCGTCCGATCGATCCCACAAAGAAGGTTCCGGGCCAGGATTATCAGTTCTACGCCAACTGCCTCGACGACGCTTTCGCCACCGCCACCGCTACTTTGCAGAAACGGATCGCGCAGTGGGGCGCCAGGAGCCCGCAGTTGGCGGAATGGCTCCGTGGCCAGGATCAGGTGTTTCAGAACTGCTCCGCTGGTCCCGCCATTCCCGCGCCCGTCCCGTCGGCCGATCGACTGCTCTCCGCCGATCGCGATTACCAGATTGCCGCCGCCGAATTCTATGCCGAACAGTACGATCGCGCTGCCGTCGATTTCGATAAGATCAGCGCCGATGCCTCCTCGCCCTGGCACGACACAGCCCGCTACGTCGCCGCACGCGTCCGCATCCGGCAGGGCACCATGGGCAAGGATGCGGCCAAACTCCGCGATGCCGGCGCACGCCTGGAAGCCGTCGCGAAAGATCCCGCCGCTGCCAGGTGGCACGCGCCGGCCGAAGCGTTGCTGGGATTCGTCCGTGCGCAAACCGAGCCGCAAAAACAACTGGTGGTGCTCGGAAGTCAACTGATGCAAACAGGCCCGCCGGGACAACTGGAACGCGTGCTCACCGACTACACCAGCATCTGGGACCGCATGGAGACGGACAAAGCGTTCGTGCCGCCCCAGGACAGCGACGTGGCTCAGTGGATCGCCGCGTTTCAGTCCGGCCAGCCCGCCATCGACACCTGGCACGCCAGGAAGACGATGCCATGGCTCGTCGCGGCGCTGCAAAAGGCGCAGACCAGCGATCCCGAATTGATCGCCGCGGCGCACGCCATCAAGCCCGGCTCGCCCGCCTGGGATAGCGCCACCTATTACGGAGTCCTGGCGCAGATTCGTGCCGGCCAGGCCGACGCCGCCCGCGCCTGGGCCGATGAGGCGCTCGCCGCCCGGCCCATGCAATCCACCGCCAACCTGCTGCGCAGCGAACGCCTGCGCCTGGCGCGCGATTGGACCGGGTTCCTGGAATTCGCCCCGCGGCGTCCGGTGACCGATATGTCCGATGAAGACGATGGCGATGAGCCCATCGACGATGCCACGTTGAAGCAGCACCCGGTCGCGCTCGATGCCGATAGCGTGACCGCCCTGAATCATCGCGTTCCTCTCTCCCTATGGCTGGATGCCGCGCAGAACAGCCTGATGCCCGCCAACCTTCAGACCGATATCGCGCAAGCGGGCTGGGTGCGTGCCGTGGTCCTGGGCAACAGCGACCTCGCGCGGCAGTTCGCCGGGCGTCTCGGAACCCTCAAGCCCGTACTGGCCGCGGAGATGCGCACCTGGCTGGCCGAAAAGGACCCGGCCGCCGCGCAATTCTCCGCCGTGTTCCTGATGCTGCGCGCTCCGGGACTGGAGCCGGTGATCCGTTACGGTTCCGGCCGCGAGACGCCGGTGACGAAGAGCGATATCTTCCGCGATAACTGGTGGCTGCTCCAGCCCATGAAACAGGCGTACGACGGCGAGCACAATCACCAGGCGCTCTTCGACCTGTACCCCGACGGCCAGTTCGGACCCACCGGGTTTCTGCCCGAAGCGCAGGCCACCGCCGCCGCCAAAGAGTGGCAGGACCTGAACCAGCGGGCGCAGAATTCAGTCAACTATCTGTGCGCCCAGACCCTCGACTGGGCGCGCGCCCATCCCGAAGATCCGCGGGTGCCGCAGGCTCTGTACCTGGACGTGCAAGCCACCCACTTCGGCCCCTCCGACAAGTCGAGCAGTTACTCGCGCCAGGCCTTCGACCTGCTCCACCGCCGCTATCCGAACTCCGAGTGGACCAGGAAGACGAAGTATTGGTATTAAGGAAACATGTGTCGGTGGGGCGGACCCCCTGGTCCGCGGCCGACGCCCTCGTCGGCCTCCCCGTTTTCTGGAGGCATTAGCTAATCCCCATCCCCAACCCCCACCCCCCCACCCCTAACCCCCGTGCCATTCTCGCCGTCGAGCACCAGGGCGAGGCCGTCTGCGGGCTGCTACGGCAGCAAGCCGTACACGTTCACCGCATCGTCATAGTTCGGGACGTACACCCGGCCCTTCACCACCAGCGGCGGAACGAACTTCACCAGCGTGCCCAGGCGATCCCGCCTGGCACGCTGCTCGCTGTTCCACAGTTCCACCAGCGTCTGCGCGTCGAAGGCCCGCAGCACCCCGGGAGCATTTCCGTGGTCGGCGCTCTTGTTGTTCGTGTGCGTGGCCCACACGATTCCGGTGCCGGCCTTGGTCCCGTCCGAAGACACCGTGAGCGTCCCACCCGGCGACCCGTGATTCGGAACCGTACTCTTCACCGCCGGCGCAGGCTCGATCCGTCCGTCCGCGAATCGGAAGCCCTTGAGGAAGTCGGCCTCGCACCACAGGTAGATCATGCCGTTCCAGTAGGCCGGACCGGCCATGATCCTGCCGCCGTTCACTTCTATGCTTTGCAGCAGGCCATCCGCGTTCTCCGTCATGTGGCCGAGTTTGCGCGAATCGAACAGGTACAGGATACCCTTCTTGCTGCCGGCAAGCAGGAAACTGGTGCCCGGTATCAGCATCGGTCCGGTCGAGCCCAGGTCGGCATCCCGGTCGTTCAACGCCTGGTAATCGTGTGGAGTGAAGTAATCGTCCACTGCCAGCGTATTGCCGCGGATCCGCAGCTTGATCAGCGACGTGCCGAAGTCGCGCTTCCCGTCCCAATCGCCGTTGCCCACTTCGTAATAAATCGCCCCGCTCGCATCCACCGCCGGTCCGCGCCCCGATTGCCAGATGCCCCCATCGGCGCCGTCCGGTGTGGTGCAGAGCGCCGCGATCTGCTTCAGGTCCTTCGCGCCGTAAGCCATCACCCAGCCGTGGTACGGCCGGATGTCTTCGTGCGATGCCCACGCGATCACCACCGCGCCATTCACCAGCGCCAGCGACGGCCGTTGATTGCCCGCCCTGGCATCGAACCGGAGCAACCCGTTTACCGCGTCCTTCGCCGTGCTCGCCACCGCCGCTTCGATCCTCGCCGGCTCTGCCATGTCCTTCCCGCTCCGGACGTCCATCTTGTACAGCCGCTGCACGTAGCGCCCGCTCTCCTTTGTGCGGGCCAGCAGGTACATCGCGTTGGCCGCCGCGTCGATCGCCGGCGTGCTCATGATCCCCACGTTGCCTACCACGTTCAGGTCGTTGTTGTTCGTAACGTCCGTCACCGGCACCGGCGTGATCCCGGCCATCTCATCGGTCAGCGTCCGCATCCAGAGAGGCGCGCCCGCCTTGTCCGCGTCGAACGCGTACACCTTGTCGTTCATGGTCGCCACGTAAAGCACGTTGTGCTTTCCGCGCCCGGGAATCGCCACGTCCGAAAGGTACAGCGGTTGGGCATACACCGCGCCATCCACAAAGTAACTGTACAATTTGCCGAATTCCGCCACCTTTATATTGGAGGGGTTCAGCGCCGTCTCGTGCGTATCGGCGGCCGTCGATTCGCGATCGTACCGGTTCACCGTCACATTCATCTGCGCCGCCAGAGAACCTGCGGCACACAAGACCACAAGCAGCCTGGTCATTTGAGTTCCAGGGTAATCACTTCGAAAGGCGCCATCTTGAATTCATGCGGCACGCCGGATTCCAGCGTCACCGGTTCGCGCCCCGCGTCGCTCTTCCACGGGCTCACGGCACGAAAATGGTGCGGCGCCTTCGGCGGCAGCTCCAGCGCCTTTTGCACATCGATGGACATCGCCTGCGGTTGATCGCTCGGGTTCCGCAGCGTCAGAATCCCCTTCGCCGGCGACCATGCCGCCCAGCCATACGGTTCCAGCTTCGCCGGGTCGCCGCCAATCCAATGCGTGTCCACCAGCGTCCCCGCGTTGCCGCGCGACCACTTCGCCGCTTCCGCCAGGTCGTCCCAATTCTGCGCGCTCAAAAGGTCGGGCGATATGTACATCTCCTGCAACTGCGTCCCGGTACCGAAGTAGTCGCGGATCTCGCTGCGAAAATCGCCCCCAGGATCGTCCGCCAGGTTCCTCGCCTTCGCTGCGTAAATCATGCCGTGCAGCATCAGCGAATTGATCGGATACAGCGGACCCGCCGACACCACGTGCCGGAAAACATCTCCATCGCGATATGTGATCCACTTCTGCCGCCACGTGCCCACGCCCGCGAAGCTGTGATCTTCCCCGCCCCGCCAGATCGAATCCGCGTACCGCAGCCAGAACGGCGAAGGGTATGTGCCCGTCGTCAGGTTTACGAACAGATCCGGCTTGGCCTGCCGCAGGTCGGCAATCAGGTGAAGCGCCGCGTCGAAGTCGCTGTCGAACTCGCTCCCGGGGCTCACTCTGTTGGCATTCCCGGTGCCGTCGATCTTGAACTGGTTGACGCCGAACTCCGTCACCATGCGATGACATGCTTCGCTGAAGCGCTTGTAGTATTTCGGTCCCGAAAGCGCGAAGCCGCCGTCCACAATCTCGAATCCCTGCTCTCTCCCCAGCCGGATGCGGTCCTGCTTGGGCTTGCCGTACCCGCCCCACGGCGACATCCACACGCCGATTCCGGCATGGTATCCCGCGGCCGCCTTGGCAATGTTCGAAAAACCCTGCGGGAATCCCGCATGGAAACTCCAAAGGGTAGCCGGATCGTCCCATCCGTCATCGAACATAAAGGAATCCAGCGTGACCCCGCGCTTGCGGTTCAACTCTTCCCCGAAAGCATGCACCCGGTTCAGCACCGCGGCTTCGTCGTACTTCGAAAAGTACCCGATGTCATACCACGTGTTGTAGTGCAGAAACGTGCGGTAAGGGTGCGCGCGCTGGTCCTCCACGTAGGTCAGAAAATCCCGTCGAAGCTGCCCGGGCGCAGTCGTTCCGATCACCGCCGAGCAGGCGAACGATTGTCCCGCGCGGACCGGCAACTGCCGCGCCAGCGAGCACCGCACGCGCGATCCGGTGACCGTCGTGCTGGAAAGAGGATGCTCGAATGCCAGGTACAAGCGATCCGCTACCGCCGGAGACCCTTTTACTCGTACCCACCACGGCCACCTGCGGCAGGTCGAAATCCCACAGCACAATCTCGCGGACCGGCAGGTCGTTCGCTCCGGCCGCGATCGTCAGCTCGTACCGCAGATATTTCGTGCCGTCCAGCAGAATGGCCCGCCAGTTCAATACCGCACCCGTCGCGGAATCGCGAAACTTCGCCGCCACCTGGTGTCCCGCCCGGCGCCCCGCCCGCCGGATCGACCGTGGCTCGGCCTCGACGCGTGTTACTTGCGGGCGGCCCTCCGTCGCCATTTCGCTGCTCTTCAGCGTCCGGCCGCCTTCCAGCGAAACCTGAAATACGTCGGCCGGCACGGTGTGCTGCGCAATACTGACGGCTTGCAAGCGGCCGCCGGCAGTCTTCCAGGCTGCCGATATTTCACCGCCCGAAAGGCTCAGCGTGTCGCCGTGCTGCGCCCCAAGCGCCTGCGGAAGCGCCAGTGCGCCCAACCACCGAATAATGTCCCGCCGCGTACCGAATAAACCATTTTGCGTCATAAATGTCACTGTCCTGTTACCGGGCCCGTCCTATACTCCAAATGGAGACCTGCCATGGCACGAACCATATGGACTGGGATTCAGCGGGGCGCCGAAGCTGTACTGACCGCGCTCCTGATGATTGTCTCACTGGCCGTTTTCTGGCCCATCGCCTTTGCCCACCGCCGTTACCTGTTACGGTAAGGCGCGTCAGAGCTTCTTGATCCGCCAGTTGCGGTACTCAATTTTCATCGGTCCCCCCACGTGTACCTGCACTCCGATCAAACCCTCCATCGTGCGTCCTTTCGCATCGTCGTCAATCGTCACACTCATCAGGCGGCCGTTGATATTGTGCATTAGTACGTTTTCGCGCACCACCAGGTGAATGGAATTCCAATCGGCCGTGATCAACCCGGCCAGTTCCTTGTTATCGCCTGTGGTGGAAACCACGATCGGCGTTCGCGTGCCGGTAACTCTGGTCACCTCCCCGCGCACCGCCAGGAACAGGCGGCCTTTTTCTTCGTAGTTGTTTCCCGTGTAGCGATTCTGCCCGTCGATATCGCACTGGTAGCCGCGCATGGCGAACTTGTTCGCCGGGGTGACGGCATCGGGAACCACCACGCTGCGGTAATTGACGCCGCTGTTCCCTCCCGTGGTGATCCGGTAATCCACTTTGAGCTCGAAATCCCGCGGCGATCCCTCGCGCCAGATCAGAAACGTGTTGCTCTTGATTAGGGTCTCGGGAGTGATCTCGCCAGTCATCACGCCATCCACCACCCGCCAGTATTTCGGATCGCCTTCCCAGCCGCTCAGCGTCCTGCCGTCGAACATCGGGGTGAAGCCGGGCTCATCGCCGGTAAGTGTCTCGGGCCGGTCACTCTGCTTCGGAACGTACGCCGTCTGTGCGCCGGCCGCGCCGGCAATCAAACCCGCGAGGAAGGGCCTGCGCCCCAGTGTCTCCATAAAAATCCTTTCCTGTCAGTTTACCAGCGGCGCGGCGCGCTGAAACTTTCGACCGATGCTCCCGTTGCCGGGGCGACGCCTGCCGCGGCCGGGCCAGAAATTCCCCTTAGAGGTCCGGCAGCGCACTCCATGCGGTAGTCGCGCCTGCGCCCTCGCCGCTGCCCTCGTTTGCTCGTTAGTCTCTCCGACATCGTGCAAGCTTTGGGAAAAAGCCCGGCCCGCAGGGCCGCACCATTCCCCATCCCCAACCCCCACCCCCAACTCCCACCCCCCCTCGACTGCCATGTACCTAATTCCGTCGCAGGTCCGCCAACTTCCGCGCCTTACGGAATACGTCGAGCAGCATTTTTTCCGTCAATTTTCGCGTGCTGGTGTTTTGCTGGCTGGGGTGATAGGAACTGAGCAGGATGGGATGCCCCGGGGCGATGGGGAAGTGCCGGTTGTGCTCGAAGGGGAATGCGGCGCGGCTCGCGATCACTCCGCGGGATTTGAGGATATCGAGATAGGTATCGAACGCAATCCTGCCGAGGGCGACCACCACGCGCGGCTGTAACAGGTCGAGTTCCCGTTCCAGGTAGGGACGGCAGGTGCGGATCTCCCCCGGTGTGGGTTTGTTATCGGGCGGGGCGCAATGCGCGGCGGCGGTGATGTAGACATCGCGCAGGCGCAAACCGTCGTCGCGCGAGACGCTGTGGGGCTGGGAGGCGAAACCGGCCTGGTAGAGCGCGCGGTAGAGCCAGTCGCCGGAGCGGTCTCCGGTGAAGATGCGGCCGGTGCGGTTGGCGCCGTGAGCACCGGGGGCCAGACCCAGTACGAGAATACGCGCTTGCGGGTCGCCGAAGCCCGGCACGGGCTTGCCCCAATACTCCCAATCCCGGTAAGCGCGGCGTTTGACTGTGGCTATATTGATACAGTGTTGGACCAGGCGCGGACACTGGCGGCAGTTAATAACTTCTCCCTGTAAGATATTAAGCAAATCATTCATTTTTTTTGTTAAGATGAGGAAGAAATTGGCTTGACGAACCAATGGCGTGGTGCCAAAAATTGAAACATCCGGTTGCTCCGATCGGATTTTTCATGCGCTGCTCTGGCTATGTTCCCTCCGGCCGCCACCGTCTTGGTGCGCTGCACCTTCATATGAACAGGTTACCTTTATTTGTCGTGGTCTTCTTCCTGTTGGCTGCAGTTTCGATGCCGGCGGCTCCAACCAGGCGGCGCCGGCACCGTGTGTCACCGGCAGTAGCGACCAAGTCCGCTTCCGTTACGCGAGCGCTGGCGATCCAGCGTGCGGCCTCCGTTCACAAAGCATCGGTGCCGGCCAGGGGGACGGTCACGGCTCCGGTGATCGCCGGCGGGCCGTGGACGGAACCGACTTATGCCGATTCCACGGTGGGCGATAACGTGGATGGCGATGACCTGGTGGTGCGGCGCGCGGCAGTTGACGCGCTGGGGAATTTCAACGGGTCTGTGGTGGTGGCCGATCCGCAAACGGGCCGCATTCTGACCATTGTGAACCAGAAACTGGCGCTGAGCAGCGGTTTCCAGCCATGCTCCACCATCAAGGTATCGGTGGCGCTGGCCGGTTTGAGCGAAAAGGCCATTCAGCCCGCCACCAAATTCCGCCTGCCCGGTCTGGGCAGAATGGATTTGACCTACGCGTTGGCGCACTCTATCAATTATTACTTCGCCACCCTGGGGGAGAAGCTCGGATTCGAGAAGGTGAGCTATTACTCGCACCTGTTCGGATACGGGGAAAAGGCCGGGCTGGGGATTCCCGGGGAACAGCCGGGGCGCTACCCCTCTGCGCCTCCGCGTAACGGCGGAGTGGGCATGTTGACCAGCTTTGGCGAGGAGATTCAGCAGACGCCGCTGCAACTGGCCGCCCTGATGAGCGCCGTGGCCAATGGCGGCACGCTGTATTACCTGCAATATCCGCGGACGGCGGCGGAGATTCAGAGTTTCGTTCCGCGCGTGAAGAGGCGTCTGGACATCGGGCCGCTGATTCCGGTGATCAAGCCGGGGATGCGCGGAGCGGTGGAGTTCGGCACGGCGCACCGCGCACGCGAAGACGGACCCATAGCGGGGAAGACGGGAACGTGCAGTGAAAATCACACCCACCTGGGATGGTTCGGCTCCTTCAACGATGTGGGCAACCGGAAACTGGTGGTGGTGGTGCTGCTGACCGGCGGGCGTCCGGCGATCGGTCCGCTGGCGGCGGGGATTGCGGGCGACGTATACCGGCGGCTGGGGGAGAAGAACTACTTTGCCGGCACGCAACCCATTTCGCCGGGGTCGCTCATCGCCAGCCAGATCTGCTGTTCGCGGTAATTCAGCCCAGGCAACTGAAGAATTCGCGATAGAAGTCGGGGTGCGATCTCCAGCTTTGGCCGGTGACCAGTTTGCCGTCGCGGACGGCGGGCTTGTTGGTGTAGGTGCCGCCGGCGCGTTCCACCTCGATGCGCACGTGCGCGTGGCAGGTGACCGTGCGGCCCTTGACCACGCCCGCGGCAATCAGCACCTGAATGCCGTGACCGATAGCGCACAGGCACTTATCGTGCGAAGCGAATTCGTGAACCAGGCTGAGCAGGCTGGCGTCGTTGCGCAGGTACTCGGGGGCGCGGCCTCCCAGAATCAGGATGGCCGCGAAGTCCTTGGCGGCAACGGCGGTGATGGCGACGTCGGAATCGATCGAGTACCCCTGACGTTCGACGTAGGTTTCCCACCCGGGTTCGGTATCGTGCAGGACCATGTGCAGGCGCTTGCGCGAGGGGGCAGCCACGACCGGTTCCCAGCGTGCTTCCAGGAAGCGGTGATAGGCGTAGAGCGCTTCGTAACTATCGCCGCCATCGCCCGTCACAATCAGAATTTTTCTGCTCATGGCCGCTCCTGCTTTCGTCAGCATAGCAGTCCCGATGCCACAATAAAACGGTGGATGTACTGGTGATCGGCGGCGGCGCCGCGGGCCTGATGTGCGCCATCGAGGCGGGCAAACGCGGCCGCGCGGTGACCGTGGTAGAGCATAGCGCGGAGGTGGGCCGCAAGATTCTGATCTCCGGCGGCGGGCGTTGCAACTTCACCAATCTGCACACGCGGCCGGAGCATTTTCTTTCGGCGAATCCGCATTTTGCCAAGTCGGCGCTGGCCCGTTTCCGGCCTGCCGATTTTGTGGCGATGGTGGAGCGTCACGGCATTCCATACCACGAGAAGAGTCAGGGCCAACTGTTCTGTGACGGTTCGGCGCGTGATGTGGTGGCGATGCTGGAGAGAGAATGCGCGGAAGCCGGCGCGCGAATTCTCACCGGGTGCGTGGTGCACGCGGTCGCGCCGGGGTTCGCCATCGAGACATCGGCCGGTCGGTTGGAAGCGGCCAGCGTGGTGGTGGCTACCGGCGGGCTTTCGATACCGAAAATCGGCGCCACGCCGCTGGGTTACACGATTGCAAAGCAGTTCGGATTACGACTGGTGGACTGCCGTCCGGCGCTGGTGCCGTTAGTGTTCGACCGGCAGGATGCGGCGCGGTATAGCGGCCTGGCCGGCGTATCCACCCTGGTGGATGCCGCCGCGAACGGCTGCGTGTTCCGGGAGAAGATGCTGTTCACCCACCGGGGCCTGAGCGGGCCGGCGATTCTGCAAGCCTCGTCTTATTGGAGGCCCGGCGAAGCAGTTCAGGTGGATCTGCTGCCGGGGATCGATCTGATTCGCGAGGTGACGGAGGCGCGAGCCGCCGGCGGGCGGCTGGAGATGCGAACGCTGGTCAGCCGTTTTCTGCCCAAACGCCTGGCGGACCGATGGTTCGAACTGCACGGCGGCTCGCGGCCTGTGGCGTCGCTGGGCGACCGCGAACTCGAGGCCATGTCGGCGTCCCTACACGCCTGGCGAGTGGAGCCTGGCGGCACCGAGGGCTACGAAAGGGCCGAAGTCACCGCCGGCGGCGTGGATACCGCGGAGCTGTCATCGAAAACTTTCGAAGCGAAAAAAGCGCCGGGCCTGTTCTTCATCGGCGAGGTAGTAGATGTCACCGGCCATCTGGGCGGCTTTAATTTTCAATGGGCTTGGGCTTCGGGGTACTCGGCTGGACAGTACGTGTAGGGTCCAACTTCTTCATAATGGCACTTACGTACTCCTGCGTTTCGGGAATGTCGGGAGTGCCGCCGGCCTGGTCCACCGTGGTGGGGCCCGCATTGTAAGCTCCCAGCGCTTTGGCCAGATCTCCGCCATACTTATCCAGAAGCTGCTTCAGATATTTGGTGCCGGCATCGATGTTCTCCTTGGGGTCGAAGACATCGAGCAGCCCGAATTGTTCCGCCGTGGCAGGCATGAGCTGCATCAATCCCAGCGCCCCCTTGCGCGAGACGGCGCAGGGTTTGAAGGCGGACTCCTTTTCGATCACCGCCCGAATGAGTGCCGGGGCGAGCCCGTGTGCCTGGGCGGCGCCATCGATCAGGGGCGCAATCACCGGATCGCCGACGGCGTTGCAGACCGGCTCAGGAGGATCTTCCGGGACCATGGTCGCGCCGGCCAACTGGGCCTGCCGGTGTATGGACAACTGCTGCCTGGCAATGGAGGCCTTCTGCTTCTCCAGCGCCTCGCGCATGGGTAACTGGGGATTCGATACAGCGGGGGACTTGGAGGGCGGAGTTTCGGGGGGATCGGGCGTTTGCGCCAGCGCGCTGGAGACGAGCAGAAGTAAAACGAATCTCATCAGGAAACATATCGGCAGGGCAGGCGGAAAACGTTAGGACTGTTCCCGTACAATACCGGAATGCGTTCTCTCTACCTGCTAGCGATACTTCCCCTGGCGGCCACGGCCGACGACGCGGTCCTCACACGGGTGGCGGCCCATGCCGAACGGTTCGGCGCCATCTCCCGGCAAATCTGGGAGTCTCCCGAACTGGGCTTCCACGAGCTGAAATCCTCCGCCCTGCTGCGCGACGAGTTGCGGGCCAACGGGTTCACCATTGCCGGCGCCGTGGCTGGGATGCCCACAGCGTTCACGGCCACCTGGGGCAGCGGCAAGCCGGTGATCGGCATCATGGGCGAATTCGACGCGCTGCCGGGCCTTTCCCAAAAAGACCAGCCCACCCAGGACCCGGTGACGGCCGGCGCGCCCGGCCACGGCTGCGGCCACAATCTGCTGGGCAGCGGCGCCGCGCTGGCGGCGGTGGCGGCCAAAGAGGAGATGCAGGCGCGCGGCCTGAAAGGGACCATCCGCTACTATGGCACGCCCGCCGAAGAAGGTGGCGGCGGCAAGATCTACATGATTCACGCCGGACTGTTCCGCGATGTGGACGTGGTGTTGACGTGGCATCCGGGCGATGCCAACCGGGTCAGCCTGCACTCCAACCTGGCCAACAACGGCGGCAAGTTCCGTTTCTATGGCATTGCCTCGCACGCCGCGGCCGCGCCGGACAAAGGACGGTCGGCGCTGGACGGGGCGCTGCTGATGCTGCACGCCATCGAGATGCTGCGCGAACACGTGCCGCAGGAGACGCGCATGCACTACATTATTTCCAACGGCGGCAGCGCGCCGAATGTGGTGCCGGCCTTTGCCGAGGTCACGCTGGTGGCGCGGCACCCGGATATGACCACACTGGACGGCATCTGGCAGCGCATCCTGAAATGCGCGCAGGCCGGCGCCCTGGCCACGGAAACGCGCGTGGAAGTGGAGCAGGGCACCAATTATGCCAACATTCTGCCCAACGATGCGTTGAACGAGGTGGTGGGCCGCAACATGCGCAAAGCCGGCGGCTACGAGTACACTGCCGATGAACGCCAGTTCGCCGAACAGATCCAGAAGACGTTTGCCGGTGCGAGGACCACGCCCGGACCTGACAAGGTGATGGCGGACAACTCGGAAGGCTCCGGATTTGCGTCCAGCGATGTGGGCGACGTGAGCTGGGTGGTGCCCACGATTTCTTTCACGGCCGCGACCTATGCGCCGGGCACGTCGGCACACTCGTGGCAGGCGGCCGCGCAGGCGGGCACCAGCATCGGGCGGAAGGGAATGCTGGTGGCGGCGCGCACCATTGCGCTCTCGGTGGTGGACCTGGTGCAGGATCCGAACATGATCGACGCGGCCAAGACTTCGTTCGAAAAGCGGAAGGCGGGGCGCGCTTGGAAGACGCACATCACGGCGGGGTCGGCGCCTCCTTTGGATTACTGGAAATCGGAAGGGCGGTAGGGGCGGGTGTTCTTCACCACAGAGGCACGAAGAACACGGAGAAGGCACGGAGCAGTCAACAGGAATCTCATTTCCCTCCGCGTCTTCCTCCGCGGCTCCGTGCCTCCGCGATGAGTTCCCCGATTTTCTCTCCGTGCTTTCTCCGTGTTCTTCGTGCCTCCGTGGTGAAGGCGAGCGAGTCAATTTTCTGTGGGCGTTTTTTCGATGGAATCTACCACCAGCATCTCCACAGGGCCTTTGTGTTTTTCCAGCTTGAGACCCAGGTCGCGCTGGACGACTTCGTAGAGAGTCGGCAAGCCGGTTACGGCGGGGGCGCCTTCGCGTTCGTAGCGCAGGGCGAAATAGTAGTTGCCGGTCATGCCGGTTTCATCCCACACCATGGTTTCCAGCAGGCGCTGGAGCATTTCGCAGAATTGAAATACGGAGACTCTGCGTCCCGTAATGGCGGTCACGTTGCCGCCCGGGGCGGTGGCGGCGATCTTGCCTTCGAAACTCGCAATGTCGGCTTTGCGGACCCACTCGGGCAGGGGTGGCGGCGCGTCTTCCGGTTTCGCCTCCTTGATTTTGGGGCCGCCTTTGGCGACGGTAAGAGCGTAGCCTTCGGTCTCTTTGGTTTCCACGTGCGACACCATGTGGAAGCGGTCGGCCAGTAGCGATTGGAACATCAGTCGGATCTGATCGTCGGTGGCGGTGGGATCGGTCTTCACATCGAAACGGTAGATGTTGCGGCTGCCGGGGACCGGTCCGGAAATGCGGAAGGGCTGCATCTTGTAGGCGTAGCCGACCACGTATCGCAGGTCGGTGCTCCAATAGACGCGCCCGCCGGAGCGGGTTGGCCGGGTCTCCAGCCATGGCTGGTCCACCGCCTTTACGGAAGCCACTTCGAACTTCAGGGGCGCGGCGATTTGGGCGTGCAGGATGCCGATAGCGACCGGCATTGCAATGGCGCCAACTGCCGCGGCGGCGAGCAGAAGTCTTTTCGGGATGGTCAGGCGGTGCGCCACGCGGCCGGATACGATCTCCGCGATGCGCCGCTTCAGATTGGCGCCCGCGATGCCGGAGACGCAGGCCACCGGCGATTCCAGGTAGAACCGGCACACCGTAAGAATGCCCTCGGCGTAGATCTGCGGATCGGCTGCCGTCCGCACGACTTCTTCATCGCAGGCGCGTTCGCGTTCGGCGGCCAGTTGCGCGCGGATCCACCATACCAGCGGATGGAACCAGAAGACGACTTCCACCATCATGTGGATGGCGGCGGTGAGATTGTCACGGCGGCGCACATGGCACAACTCGTGCGACAGGACCGCGGCAAGTTGCTCCGGCGCGAGACGCGCGGCGATGCCGTCGGGAAGAATTAAGACGGGCCTGCGGATGCCGAAGACGCCCGGTTCGATTCGCGCGGAAGAAGACTTCACCGGGATGGGCAAAGCGAGGGGCAGCGGGGCCGCGGCGCGTTCGATGGCGCGGATGCGGCGGAGGCATCGCAGCCAGAAAAGCAACCCGGCAGCGGCGCCGCAGAACCAGACCGCAAACAGCAGCTTTGGAAGCAGGGACGGTGCCGGGGCGCTGGCGGGCGCCATGGTGAAGGGCTGGCTGATTTGGGTTACGACCACCGCCACCTCCGGCCGGGCGAGGGCTGCCGTGGGGCGCAACGCCACCTGGCTGCCGGCGCTGACCAGCAGCGAAAACGGGACCAGGAATTTGATGGATGCCGCCAGCCAGAGCCCATACCGCACCGCCGCGCGGTTCTTGCGCAATGCCAGAGTCAGGACCCATACGGCGGCACCGAATATAGTCGATTGCCAGAGATGGTTGGCCAGGGCAGGCATAGCACGTCACCCTTTCTTCTGCTTGCGCAGCGCTTTTTCGGCTTCCTTCACGTCTTCCAGGGTCAGTTCCCCGGATTCCACCAGGTGCGCCATCACCATCTTGGCCCTGCCGGCGAATAGGGACAGCAGCTCATCAACGAGACGGCGCTGCGCGTCGTTGCGGGAGATGACGGCCTCGAAGATGTTGGCGTTGCTGATGCGCTTCACACAGCGCAGGGCTTTCTTCCGCTCCAGCCGGTAGACCACGGTTTGCACGGTGGTGTAGGCCGGCCGGCCCGGCTCCGGGAAGGTCTCCTGAATTTCCCGCACGGAGCACGCGCCCTTCTGCCAGAGAGCCTCCAGTACCTGCATTTCCAACTTCGTCAGTCTTGGTTTGGGCATGTCACTAGACTACGACTGCGTTTATCCTACTACGGTCATAGTCTGATTGCAAGAGTTTCAACGCGTCAGGCTTCCGCCAGGATGGTGGCACACAACAGGACCAGGGCGATCCACAGGCCATCAGCCGCCAGCAGGTGCAGCATCTGCAGCCAGACCGGGGCCAGCAATAACATATTCAGGAGTCCCAGGGCCAGTTGCACCGCGGCGAGAGCGATCACCAGGCGGGCCGCGCGGCGTGCATCCGGCAGGCGCAGGGCGCCGGCGGCGAATACGAACAGCCAGGCGCCCACACCCGCGGCAAGCACGGGATGCAGACCGCGCAGGCGCAGGAAAATGTTGGCCGCGGGGTCGAAATCCTGCGCCAGTCCGGCGGACAGCGAGGAGGCGGGAAAGAGCGTATCCGCCAGTGCGGCGATCACGCCGGTCGCGCCCAGCAGCATCACCGATACCAGCGTGGCGCCGGCGATCCAGGCTGCGCGGCCACGCAGGCGCACGCCCGGCTTGCCGCCACCCCACCAGGCGGTCAGGGCGAGGACGGCCACCAGGGTCAGGGTATTCATCAGGTGCGCCGCTTCCCACGAACCGCGAGCGGCGGATTGATCCTTGGCCACATGCTCCAGCAGCACCAGGAACGCGCCCAGCACCGCCTCGATAAGCAGAAACACGGTCGAAAGCACGGCTCCGAGGCGCGCCATGTGTCCGCGCGGAAAGGCCCGGAACGCCCATACCAGGAGGCCGCCGACCAGCAGCAGGTCGATGCCGCTGGTAGCGCGATGCAGGAATTCGATCGCCTTGGCCAGCGTGTCAAAGGTGGGGGAAAGGTTCTCGCCGCACAATGGCCAATGGTTGCCGCATCCCGCGCCGCTGCCGCTGATGCGCACGAATGCGCCCCAAAGGATCACCGCCAGATTGTATGCCAGGACGCTCCAGGCGAAGCGCGCGAAGGGCCGGTTGGAGACGCGCGCCGCAGTTTCAATTTTCAGCATGGGCGGAAATTCCATTGTAAGGCCCTTGACAGCCCCCGGCGTCAGTGGTATTTTTGCAGCATAGTGTTGCTTTTACAGCATAAAATACTGGGCGTGGCCGGATTGTTCTGCTGCCTGGCCTCGGCTCAGACCTTCGATGCCGCTTCGGTAAAGGCCGCGATTCCGAAGCGCGGGCCCGTGGTGGAACCGTCGGGTGGACCCGGCACCAAGGATCCGGGCCGAATCCACTACCCGGCCGTCACCGTGCAGTTTCTTCTGGAGCGGGCGTATGACGTGAACAGCTTTCAGCTTTCAGGACCCGGTTGGCTGGAAACGAATCGTTACGATGTGGACGCCACCCTGCCGGCGGGCACCACCCTGCCGCAGTTCCGCACCATGCTGCGGAATTTGCTGGTGGAGCGGTTTCAACTGGTGGCCCACGCGGAGACGAAAGACGTTTCGGGCTTTTCCCTGGACGTCGGAAACAAGCTCAAGCTGAAGGAATCCGCCGGACCGCCGGCCCCGGTGAACGATGGCGCTCCGGTAGCGCTGACGCTGGGTACCGGCCGCTATTTCGTGCCGCCCAACCGGCAGGGCGTGTTCTTTCAACTGACCGGTCTGAAAAGTGGCCGCTCCACCTTTCGCCAGGTGACTATGGCGGAGTTGGCCGCAACGCTGCAGAACCAGTTGAAGCGTCCGGTTACGAATGCCACCGGCCTTGCGAGGAAATACGATTTCGTTTTGAGCTACGCCACGGAGGGGTTGTACCTGGGAGGCGGCCGTATCCCCGTCGGGCCGGGCGGCGAGGATGCACCTCCGGATATTTTCAGCGCGCTTTCCGAGCAACTCGGGCTGAAGCTGGAGGCCAGTAAGGTATCGACCCGGGTAGTAACGATCGATCGCATCGAGAGGACCCCTGTCGGGAACTGACATGACCAGGAAAGACGGACATCGCACTTTGAGCCGCCGGGAACGGCAGATGATGGACATTCTGTACCAGCGTGGACGCGCCAGCGCCAGTGAGATACACCTGGCGCTGCCGGACCCGCCCAGCTATTCGGCGGTGCGCGCCAAACTGCGGGTGCTGGAGGAAAAGGGGCACGTGCGGCACGAGGAAGAATCGCTGCATTACGTGTACCTGCCCACCATGCCGCGCGAGACGGCGCGGCGCTCGGCGCTGCGGCACATGGTATCGACATTTTTTGAGGGATCGGTGGAGCAGACCGTGGCGGCGCTGCTGGATCTTTCCGCCGCGAACCTGTCGGCGGAGGATCTGGACCGCATCTCGCAACTGATCGAAGACGCAAAGAAGGAAGGAGCCTGAGCATGACTGTCGTGGCATTTTTGACGCAATGCGCGTGGAAGGGAAGCATTCTGATGCTGGCGGGATTTCTGGCGGCCGGGTTGCTGCGCGGGCGGTCGGCGGCGCTGCGGCACTCGGTGTGGGTGGCCTGTTTTGTCGCGCTGCTGGCGCTGCCGGTGGCCATGGTGTCGCTGCCGCGGTGGGCCGTGCTGGGCCGGCAGGAAAAGCCGGCGATGGTCACGCCGTCCGTTCCAACGGGTGCGGCCAGCGTGAGTGTGTCCACAGTTTCGGCTCCGGCGCGGGAGCCGGTCAACGTGCCGCTGTGGATCTGGCTGGCCGGCGGCGGGATGACGGCCCTCTGGTTCCTGGCCGGCATGCTGCGGACCTCGTGGATGGTGCGGCGCGCCACGCCCGCGCCGGACGCGTCGGAACTGGCCGGGTCGCTGGGAATCGGGAGGCGCGTGCGCGTGCTGTACAGCGAGGCGGCCTCCATGCCCATGACGTGGGGGCTGTTCCGGCCCGTGGTGGTGCTTCCGAAGGGCGCGGCCGAGTGGCCGGCGGCGCGCCTGCGGACGGTGCTGCTGCACGAACTGGTACACGTCCGCCGGCTGGATCTGCCGGCGCAGCAAATTGGCCAGGCGGCCTGCTGCCTCTACTGGTTCCATCCGCTGGCCTGGATGATGGCGCGGCAGCTTCGCACCGAGCGCGAGCAGGCCTGCGACGATGCCGTTCTGGCGCGCGGCGTTCCGGCGCCTGAGTATGCGGGACACCTGATAGAGCTGGTGCGCGCGCTGGCGGCACGCCGCCATGCGTGGAGCCAGGCGCCGGCCATGGCGGAAGTCTCCGGCCTGGAACTGCGGGTGCGCGCGCTGCTGGATTCGCGGCGCGATCGCCGCCCGTTGAACCGGCGCAAGGGCCTGGCGATTGTCGCGGCCGGGGCGGCGCTGCTGGTGCCGCTGGCGGCGGTTTCCGAGACCGCGGCCCGCGCGACGTCCAGCTCCGGTGGCGGCCGCGTTCCGTGCTGCTCCGGCGCGCGCGACGTTGCGGCCGTCCGGGCCCGGCGGAAGCTGCTGGCTCTTGACCGCGGCGCCCGCACCGCCGCAGGCCGGGTTCGGCTCGCTGGCCGGGACTGTGCGCGACCCCAGCGGCGCGGTGGTCCCCGGCTGTAGCGTGGGCCTGCGCATATCGTACGGGCTCGTATACCGTACAGACCGATAACGTCGGACAGTACCGCTTCAATGCGTTCCGGCCGGGCAAATATCATTTTGAAGTCCAGGCTCCCGGGTTCGCTATGTTCAAGCTGGATCAGTTGCCGGTGACCGGTGGCAACGCGGCGCAGATCAACGTCAACCTGCTGGTCGGGAAAGTCGACGGAAGCGGTGACGGTGCAGGGCAAACGGTCGGCCGCCGCGGTCTCCAGCGGCCCCGGCGTGGCGCAGCGCATCAAGGTCGGCGGCAATGTCCAGATCTCGCGCGTCTGCTCCGGCAGGCGCGGCCGGTCTATCCCGCGAACTCCAGCAACTGGGGGTGGAGGGCACGGTGAGGCTGCAGGCGGTCATTTCCAAGGAGGGGATTCCGATCGATCTGCGGGCGGTCCCGAGCAGTGTGGACCCGCGGCTGGTGCCCCTGGCGATGGATGCGGTCTCGCAATGGCGTTACTTCGCCGACGCTGCTGAACGGCGAGCCGGTGGAAACGGTCACCACGATCGACGTGACCTTCACGCTGAACCAATGAAGCGGAAAAGGGGACAGACGCATTTTTTAAATGCGTCTGTCCCCTTTTTGGGTTTCTCTACACTTTCGCTTGCGCGATGTAGAGCATTCCTATATCGTGGTTGTTTCCGCTATGCCCATCAAAAACCCCTATCACCGTCGCGCACGGCGACGGCATCGGCCCGGAAATCATGAACGCCACGCTCCAGATTCTGGAAGCGGCCGGCGCGGCTCTCGAGATTGAGACCATTGAAATCGGCGAAAAGGTTTATCTGCGCGGCAACTCCGCCGGCATCGAACCGAGCGCGTGGGATTCGCTCCTGCGCACCAAAGTTTTTCTGAAGGCTCCCATCACCACGCCGCAGGGCGGCGGCTTCAAGAGCCTGAACGTCACCACGCGCAAGACGCTGGGCCAGTACGCCAACGTGCGGCCGTGCGTTTCCTACCATCCGTTCATCGACACCAAGCATCCCAATATGGACGTGGTGATCGTGCGCGAAAACGAAGAGGACCTCTACGCCGGCATCGAGTATCAGCTCACTCCGGAAGTCACTTCCTGCATCAAGCTGATCTCGCGGCCGGGCAGCGAGAAGATCATCCGCTACGCCTTCGAATACGCCCGCCTGCACAATCGCAAGAAGGTCACCTGCTTCATGAAGGACAACATCATGAAGATGACCGACGGGCTGTTCCACAAGGTCTTCGACGAGATCGCCGCGGAGTATCCCGACATCCAGAAGGAAGCCTGGATCGTGGACATCGGCGCGGCCAAGATGGCCGACACGCCGGAAGCCTTCGACGTGATCGTGATGCCGAACCTCTACGGCGACATCCTGTCCGACGTGGCGGCGCAGATTGCCGGTTCGGTGGGCCTGGCCGGGTCGGCGAATATCGGCGAGAAGTGCGCCATGTTCGAGGCGATTCACGGTTCGGCGCCGCGGCGCGCCGGGCAGAACCTGGCCAATCCGTCGGGCCTGCTGCTGGGCGCGGTGCTGATGCTGGTGCACATCAATCATGCCGGAGACGGCCGAGCGGGTTCACAACGCCTGGCTGCGCACCATCGAAGACGGCGTGCACACCTACGACATTTTCACCGAGGGCGTGAGCACGCAGAAGGTCGGCACCAAAGAATTCGCCGCCGCGGTGGTGGCGCGCCTGGGGCAGAAGCCCAACCGCCTGAAGCCGGTGAAGTACGCCAAGCGGCCGGAGGGCACCGATGCCGCGCCCGCCGCGCACCAGTTGACGGCCGACAACACGAAGATGGAGCTGAAGGGCATCGACGTGTTCGTGTACTGGCCTTCGCGCAACCCCAACGCGCTGGCCGAGGCCATGGGCAAGCTCGCCGGCGATGGCTTGAGCCTCCAGATGATCGACAACCGGGGCGTGAAGGTGTGGCCGGCCGGCCGCGCGGAGACCTTCTGCACCGACAGTTTCCGCTGCCGCTTTATTGCCGAGGGAACCGCCGATATGGCGGCCTGTCTCGGCGTGCTGCAGCAGGTGGTTGCCGCCGGTATCGACATCGCTTCCACCCAGTCGCTGCGCACGTTCGACGGCGTGGCGGGCTTCACCCTGGCACAGGGACAATAACGATGAGCGAGAATCGCCGCTGGTGGCGGTGATCATGGGCAGTAAATCGGACTGGGACGTGATGCGCCAGGCCGATGAGATGCTGACGAAATTCGGTGTTCCTCACGAATGCCGGGTGCTTTCCGCGCATCGCACCCCGGCCCAGACGGCGGAGTACGTCGCAGGGGCCGAGGGGCGGGGCGTGGAGGTGATCATCGCCGCGGCGGGCGGCGCGGCGCACCTGGCCGGAGTCTGCGCCGCGCACACAGTGCTGCCGGTGCTGGGTGTGCCGATGGAAAGCGCCGCGCTGAAGGGCCTGGATTCGCTGCTTTCCACCGTTCAGATGCCCGCCGGAATACCGGTGGGCACCCTGGCGATCGGGCCGGCGGGGGCGCGCAATGCCGCCCTGCTGGCCGTCGCGATTCTGGCGGGCAGCCGTCCCGCGCTGCGGGACAAGCTGCGCGCCTTTCGAGCGGAACAGAGCGCCAAGGTGCTGGCCGAGACGCTACCCTAGAGGACCGCTTACTAACGTGCGCGGCTCTGTAGGTTCAATGTGTTACAGAGCCGCGACCGTTAGGGAGCGGGTTTTACCACTGCGTCCAAGGCTACTGCGGAATTACAGTGCCGGTGGAGACCGTGGTTCCCGAACTCTGCAGGGTGATCTGCCCGGTGCCGCCGCTGGTTTCAGGCAACAGGCCGCTGAACGAGGGCAGCGCGGTCATCGAGGTGCCGCTGGAGGACGGGTTTTTCGCGAACGTAAGGGTCAAATTACAGGTCGGCGAGAGGGCGTAGGTGCCGCTGGCGTTTTGGGTCTGCACCGAGCCATCGCTGTAAACGTATGCGGTCATCATGAACGAGCCGGCGCCATCCAGGCTGAGTGTGCCGATCGTGGCGAACGGTTTAAGCGTTGCCGCTGTACTTGTCCCAGTCCCAGTGCCCGGTGCCCGTGCCGGTCCCGGTCCCAGTGCCCGTCCCAGTGCCCGTGCCCGTAGCGGTGCCCGTTCCAGTCCCAGTGCCCGTGCCCGTTCCGGTGCCAGTTGCAGTGCCGGTGCCCGTTCCAGTCCCAGTGCCGGTGCCTGTTCCGGTGGCCATTGCCGCGTTGGCGCCAAAGTAGCTAAAGCCAAAGTTTTGCGAACTGGTCAGCGGGGAGCAGAAGTTGACCGACCGTTGTAGCATACCGGTAGCCCCGTTTCCATTGGCGTCGGTCTCCAAAAACAGAACCTGCTGTCCCTGCGCCACCACGACCGCGTCGTAGGTCTGTCCGCCGTTCACCTTCATGCTGGCAGTGCAATCGCCGTTCACCGAATAAGTACCCACGGAGATTTTGTTGCCCGACTTATCGGCGCCCAGGATGTTGCCATTGCCATCGAAATAGAACCGTCCCAGGCCGGGAACATTGCCGTTGATACTCGAAGCGTTACCCACCAGGCCGGTGGCAACGGACGAACTCGACGTTCCAGTCCCTGTCCCGGTTGTAGTTCCTGTCCCCGTCCCGGTGCCTGTTCCCGTTCCCGTCCCGGTACCGGTGGCAGTGCCTGTCCCCGTCCCGGTGCCGGTAGTGGTCCCGGTGCCGGTCCCCGTCCCCGTTCCGCTAGTGGCGGAGGTAGCCGTATTGTTCACGGTATTGACTACGTTTGCGAACGCCGCACTGGTGAGTGAAGAGTTGTAGGTGCCCACCAGATTGGTGTTGTTACACGACCCGGCAGCAAACGAAGGGAGAGGAAGCCCCAGACCGCACAGCAGGAGCCCTCCGCCCATCGACAGTTTCTGTATCAGTGTCATTGCCTTGCCTTGCCTTTCCCTAAAATCGAGGATTTCGGAAGCCTGAACTCGTCTGGAACCGCCTCCGCGAACTGAAGTATAGAAAATCGATTTCGCGCCTGCGGTGTGCTGCGATACGGCCTTACAGGAGGGAGTTGGCCAGGTCACGTTGCGAGCCCCGGTTTGGGATCGTTTTTTACGGCGCGGGCGCGCAGGGGGCCATTTCGCCTGCATGTTATGATGAGGGTGAAGTTACCTTGCGGGAGGAAATATAGATGTTGGGAACGCTAGGCACCTCGGAGATGGTTTTCATCTTCCTCCTGGCGCTTGTCCTGTTTGGCCCAAAAAAGCTGCCGGAAATCGGACGAACCATCGGAAAGGCGATCACCGAGTTCCGCAAAGCTTCCAGCGAGCTGAAGAGCACCTTCGACCGCGAAGTCAGAGCGTTGGAACAAGAAGCAAAACTGTCGGAAGTCACCGACCAGTTTCAACACGATACGTACAATTACGACTACTCGTCGTATGAAGCCACGTACGAAGGCGCATACGGCGACAATTACGAATCCCACGCTATCGAACCACCCACTGCAAGCGCATCCGCAACTCAGGACGCTGAATCTCCGTCTGCCGTCGCCATAGAAGGCGCCATAGCCCAGGGCTCTGAAATCGCCGAACCGGAAGAGTCGCAGCATGCCTCTTCGGAATCCACCGGCCATCCTGAGCACACGGCCGCCTCTTCCTCGCCGGCGGAACAAAACGCATAGCGAATGAGTTCATCTGAAGGAACCCCAGGGGCTGGACTGCCCCAAGTTGGCAGTGCGTCCGGCACCGGACCGGTCGACGCTATTGAGAAACTACGGCGTCGCATCGGCGCGGCCGGGGGTGCTCCTCCCCCTTCCCCTCCCACTGGCGGAGGGGAAGACGAGGACGATGAAGGGATGCTTCGCATGTCCTTCCTGGAACATCTGGAAGAACTGCGTTCGCGCATCATTCGCTCGGTTATCGGGATTGGCGTGGCCTTCACCGTCAGTCTCCTTTTTAGCAGCAGGCTTTGGGATTTCGTGCGCCAGCCGGCCAAGATCGCGCTCACCAGCCTGGGGTACGATCCGAACCTCTATGTCATTTCACCCATGGAGGGGTTCAATATTGTCTGGTTCAAGCTTCCGCTGGTCTGCTCTATCTTCATTTCATTTCCCTGGGTGCTGTACCAGGTGTGGGCGTTCATTTCTCCGGGTCTTTACCGGCGGGAAAGAAGATGGGCGGCTCCCTTTATCCTGTGTTCGAGCGGATTGTTTCTGCTCGGCGGCTGCTTTGCCTATTTCATAGTGTTCAAATACGGGTTGACCTTTCTTTTGGGCATCGAGCACGGAAACGGTGTCAAGGCCATGGTCAGCATCACCGAATATTTCGATCTATTCGTGAATGTGATGCTCGGCGTGGGAGTGGTTTTTGAGCTTCCGGTGCTGATTTTCTTTCTAACTCTGCTGAGAATCGTGACACCCGGGTTTCTGGTCCGGCACAGCCGGTACGCCATTCTGATCATTTTCATCATCGCGGCGGTGGTTACGCCCACACCCGATGTCTTCAATATGATGCTTTTCGCTTTGCCAATGTGCGGGCTATTCTATGTCGGTATCTTCGCCGGATACTTGCTAGTACTCAATCGCGAGCAGCGAACATTCCCCTGGAAGAAGGTAGTCACCGTTGGTGCGGCCGTACTGTTGCTACTAGCGGCGGGAGTATACCTTGCCATTACCAAGGGTTGGCTCAAGCTGGTACCACACTGGCCATTTCTGATTCGATAAGAGTCATTTTCGCTAGAATTAAATTGCGCATCCGATGTAACATTCTGTTTACCGTGTGTTCCGAGCACGGTATTCAGCCGATTTTTGTGATGCGATGGATCTATATAAAGCGATTCAGGACTTATACGCCGAGAAAGAAAAACTCGAGCGCGTAATTGCTTCCCTGGAGGAATTACAAAGAACAGCGGGCGCGGTTCCAGCAATTGCCAAAACCAGCCGCCGTGGCCGTAAATCCATGAGCCCGGCGGAGCGCGAAGAGGTATCTGAGCGCATGAAACGGTATTGGGCCGGACGCCGCGGTCAAAAGCAGTCGAAACAGGGGACCGACGGACAGTAGGCGTTGCCTGTCCCGTCGCCCGGTCTTCCGGTATTTAAGTCTTTTCGGGCTTGAAATACCAAAGCCAGAAATATTGCTCTCCGGCGCCGTTGTGGTAGCGCATTTCGAAACCGCAGCGGCGTGCCATGTCGCGCGCTTCCTGTTCGGTGAAAGTCGCGCCCACCCAGCTATCGCCGGGATCGATTCGGCCTAGCGGCGCACCCTGTACCTGAAATTTAAATAGGCCGCCCGGGACGCAGCAGGCGATGCGCCTCGCGTACGTAATTTTCAACAATTTCGCCGCTGGGAATGTGTTGAAACACCATTGTGGAAAAGACAAAATCCACCTGGACGCCCGCTCCGATGCCGAAGCGATTCCACCAGTGTCGCCGCACCACCGTGAGGTCCTTCCCGTCGTTGCGATAAATCCGCGCATGGGGAAAATCCCGCACCGCGTGACGCGCACGCGCCACCATCTCGCGGCTGATATCGACGGCGTAGACCGTCCCGAAGAAGCGCGCCAGGGCCCGTGTGACGCGGCCCGCGCCGCATCCAATCTCGAGCACGGTCATCTCCTTCGGGATCCCGCCCGCGGCAGATGTTGGCGAGGTCGTTCAGGATATCTTCGCGCATGGTGACTTCACCGGATTCCGCAGAACTCCTGGTCGCTCCACTCGCTTTGCCCGGTGACGACGTAATGGCGGGCGTTCTCGCGCGCTCGCCGGTCCCAATCGCGACGCATTTTCCGCAGTTGCCGGATGATCTGGGGACTCGCCATTTGTTATATTGTAGATACCTGCCACACTCGTGTGGGCGAGTAGCTCAGCTGGGAGAGCACGGCGTTCGCAACGCCGGGGTCGTGGGTTCGAATCCCATCTCGTCCACCATTCGCTATCCTGAAATGCATGAAACGTCGTGACCTCTTCGGCATGGCCGCTGCCGTGCCGTTTCTCGCCGAAGGTGCGCCGCTGCTCCCCAATGCGGTTGTGGATGCGAACCACGCCAAAGTGACCCACGATCCCTTTGGCGATACGCGGATTTTCTTCGACGGAGCCACCGGGCAGCTTGCCTCCATGACCGCCGGCAGCCTCCGTCTGAATCCGGGGATGGAGCCGCATCCGCCGCACCAGCACCCTGAAGAAGAGTTCATGGTCGTGACCGAAGGGCATGGCGAGATTCTGGTGGATGGCAAGGTCCATCAGGTGGGCCGGGCAGCATGATGTACTCAGCCTCGAACCGCCTGCACGGCATCAAAAACACCGGCAAAGATCCGTTGCTCTTTTATTTTTACAAGTGGCGGAAATAGAGTGACGGCGCGCCTATACCCTTCGGTACTGGTGGGACCTTCGGCGTTACGTCCCGATCAGGTAATACTGGAACCGTTACCGCTACGATTGTGTAACGAAAGTCGGGGTGCGATGGCGGCGCACGGCGAGCGCGATCCCGCCCAGCACAAAGCCCGCAAACAGGCCCGCCGTGACCATAGCCAGGCGGTTCGGCGTGAACGGCGCGCTCCGGCAGGCTGGGAGGGTCCAGCAGTTCGACCGCCCCGGTCCGGCCGATGGACCGCGTCCAGCACTGCCTGCGCTTTGTAGCGGTCCGGATAATCGAAACTCACCATGCAGACGTTGCCGGTGGGAGCGGCGATGTCCTTCACTGACAGGTCCCGCTGCATCTGCTCGAGCGCGTGCCGCCTCTTTGGGATACAAGCCGAACTGCGCGATCAGCGATTGCAGATACGCGCGGTCGTTCACCACGGTCCGGATCGCCTGGCCGGGGTCGCCCGCCTTGGCGCGCAGCACTGCCAGCGAGCGGTATTGATCCGGAATCAGGAAGGTCGCCGGCAACACTAAGGCCGCTACCAGCAAGCCCGCCAGCGCCATCAGCGGCCATCGCCGGATTCCCAGCAGCACCAGGCCCGACGACGATTCCCAGGAGCAAGGCCCGCTGCCAGCCACGCGGGACGATTGGGCGAGAAGGCGCTTTGCGGCAGGCTGGCCGGGTCCAGCACTTCCAGCGGCGCCGAGTCCTTCAGTGCATCGACGAATTGCGCGGTAAGCTCGCCGGTGACCGCCTGCGCCTGCCGCGGATCTTCACCGTTGAACGCAATCGAAAAGGCCAGGCTCGGGGCCTGCGAATTTGGCGTGCCCAGCATTCGGATCTGAATCCGGCGATTCGCGCAGGTTCTGGACAACATCTTCCAGCGGCGTGTGCTTTCTTTCCTCCTGGTACAGTTCGTACTTCTGAATCACCGTGGCCAGGGACCGGCGGCTCAGGATCGTCTGTTCGGCCTGGTTCAGTTTCTCCACGCGCTCCTCCGCCGGCGCGGGCGCCATGCGCAGCACGGCGACGGACTGATATTGGCCAGGCGTGCGCCATGCCGCCACACCGGCGATCAGCAGTCCCGCCAGTCCGCACACGCCGGCGAAGCGCCACACTCCTCGCCGATACGATTTGCATCTTGATCGCTCCCTTGCAAATGTCCACGAACTCCCGCCAGCCGCCTCCGGCGTCTTCGATGAGTGCGTCCAGTTCGGCGCCGTAACGCGCGCGCCAATCGGACGGATAAAGCGCAGCCGCGCATCGCAGGAGAGTTCTCATGCGTGTTTGAGCCGCCGCTGTACCACTTTCACCACGTGGTCCAGGCTGGTCACCTGGGCTTCCAGGTATTGCCGTCCGGCGCCGGTGATGGCGTAGGGCTGCCGCCGGTCCCGCGCGCCTGTGGCACGGATCCAGCCCCGCTCTTCCAGGCGTGTAATGGCGCCATACAGGGTTCCCGGTCCCAGCCGCACGCCGGCGAATCTCTGGATGTCTTCCATCATGGCGTAGCCGTGCTTTTCGCCATCGGCGAGGCTCGCCAGCACAAGTAATGTTGGATCGCTCACGATGTATTACGTCCCACGTAGTATCGTACGGCGTAATAGCGGCGGTGTCAAGAGGCGCGCGGCGCCCGTCAATTCTCCGACGGTCTCCCGGCGTGGTCCACGATCAGGACTTCGAACGGAGCCTTGGCCGCGATCACCTTCAGCCCCAATTGCTCCTGAACAATCGCGAACAACGCGCCTACATCCCCCTCGCGCGCCGCCGCGGGCGCGGACTTCAGCACGATGTCATACGTCCCCGCGATGCCGGTCCGGTCCACCACCGGCAGGTCGATGCCGCGCAATTGCCCGAACATCCGCCCGAATTCCGCCAGGGAAGCGTCCTCGAACACGAAGCTGCCGTTGCGCACTCGCGGCAGCGATTCGGCGGCGTGAACGGGAGTCGCGCCCGCATGGGGAGGCGGAAGTTTGGGCCCGCCTTTGGCGATGACCAGTTCGTACACGGGGAGCATCCGGGTCTCCCGGTGAAGTACCAGCTTGAATCTCCTGGCCAGCAACTCCTGAAGCATGACTCTCAATTCGCTGACCTGCACGGGAGCGCCCGTTCTGGCGAGAATGTCGTAGCTATCCGCGCTCAGGTGCTCTGGCGGAACCTGAAAAGGCGCTACGCCATAAGCCCACTGCACACACTCGCGCAGCCCGACATTCCACATGCTGAGGCTCGCCGGAGTGTGTTCGATGCGGGAACGGTTGCCCCCCTCGCGTGCCGCCGAAATGGCGGCGGGCTTAATGGACGCCGCGTCGAAGGCCGCGGGGGACTGGCCCACCATCACCGGAGCCGCCGCCAGAAAGACGCCGCTGCCGCTACGGCTGAACTGGAACGCCATGCCATTCAGTCTACTATTGGACGGTCCTATCCCCAACCCCTCGCCACTCTGCTACTATTGACCGTTCCGGAGGAAAATTGAAGCTCACATTCTGGGGTGCTGCCGGTCAAGTCACCGGATCGATGCACCGGGTCGAGGCTGCCGGGAAGCGCCTCCTGCTGGATTGCGGCATGAATCAGGGACGCCGCAAAGAATCCGACGAGAAGAATCGCAATCTGCCGTTTGCGGGCTCCTCCATAGACGCCGTGGTGCTTTCTCACGCCCACATCGACCACAGCGGCAATCTTCCCACCCTGGTCAAAAGCGGATTCGCCGGGCCGATCTATACCACGCCCGCCACGGTGGATCTGTGCAACTGGATGTTGCGCGACACGGCGCACATTCAGGAGCACGACGCCGAATTTCTGAACAAGCGGCACGACCGTCGCAAATCCATGGGGCTGCAGAACGGCCACGTCGTGCCGCTCTACACCATGGAGGATGCGGAGCGGACCCTGCCGCTGTTTCATCCGGTGACCTACCACGAGCCGCACGAGCTGGCCGGCGGGCTGAGCTACACGGCATACGACGCGGGGCACATCCTGGGCTCCTCCTCCGTGATCCTGACGGACTCCACCGGCGCGGCGCCCGTGCGCCTGGCTTTTTCGGGCGATGTGGGACGTCCCGGCGCTGCCGATCATCCGCGACCCCGAGCCGCTGCCGCCCGCGGAGTATCTCATCATGGAAAGCACCTACGGCGGCCGCCTGCACAAAAGCTCCAGCCACGTGATCAACAAGCTGGCGGATGTGGTAAATCGTACAGCCCACCGTGGAGGCCGCATCATCGTGCCGGCGTTCGCCGTGGGGCGCGCGCAGCAACTGGTGCTGCTGCTCCATCAGCTTGCCGACGAGAAGCAGATTCCCAACATCCCTATCTTCGTGGACAGCCCCCTGGCGTTGAACGTGACCGAGGTGCACCGGGCCCATCCGGAGTGCTTCAACGAAGAGACGTACCGCTACCTGACCAATCACGAAGACCCGTTCGGATTCCGCCGCCTGCAGTACGTCACCACCGCCGAGGAGTCCAAGAAGCTGAACGATCTGCGTGTGCCTTTCGTGGTGATTTCAGCCTCCGGGATGTGTGAAGCCGGGCGCATTCTGCACCACTTGCGCAACGGTATCGAGGACCCGCGGAATACCGTGCTGATCACCGGTTTCCAGGCGCAGGACACGCTGGGGCGAAAGCTGGTCGAGAAGTGGCCGGAGGTCCGGATCTTCGGCGAACCCATGCGGGTGCGGGCCGAGATTTCCAGCCTCGACGAGTTGAGCGCGCATGCCGATCAAAGCGAGCTGCTGGAGTGGATCCGGCCGCTGGTTCCTTCGCTGCGCAAGGTGTTCCTGGTGCATGGAGAAGCGGCCCAGGCGGCCACGCTATGCGGCCTGTTGCACGCCAAGTATGGCTTGGAAGTCGTGGTACCCGCACCGGGCCAAAGTTTCGAACTGCTTTAGGATGTAACGAATGGTCCACCGGGGCCATCTATACTGGAAGTGGAAAGATAAAGGAGTACCGCTGACGTGAGTCCCACACCTACCTATCAAGAGCCGCCGCAGCGCTCGGGCCTGATGACCGCCCTGGTCGCCGGCGCCATCATTGCCCTGGTGGGCGCCAACATTTACCTCTTCGTCCAGTTGGATCACATGAAGACGGATCTGGCCCAGACGCACGACAAGCTGCTGACCGAACTGAGCAATCTGCGCGACGCGTCCAGCGTCAACACGGCGTCGCAGCAGCGCCACCTGGAAACGTTGAAGGAGGAATTGGAGGCTGCCCGCGCCCAGGCACGCGACCAGGCGCGCACCATGTCGAGCCAGGCGAAAGCCGAAGCCGCGGCGCATGCCGATCAGCTCGCCAGGCAACTGCAGGCCGAACAGGCCAAGGTGCAGCAGCAGGTCTCGTCCGAAATCAGCGATGTGAAGCAGACGGCCACCCAGGCCAATACCAAGATCGGTGAAGTTTCTTCGGATGTAGGCAACCTGCGCAGCCAGGCCACGGCCACGCAATCGCAGCTCGACAAGACCATCGCCGACCTGAAGTCCACCAAGGGCGATCTGGGCGTGCAGAGCGGTCTCATCGCCACCAACGCCACGGAACTGGCGGCCCTCAAGCGCCTCGGCGAGCGCAACTACTTCGAGTTCAAGTTGGGCAAGGAAGCCGAGAAGAAACCGCAGCGCGTGGGCGACATCACCATCCAGATCAAGAAACTGGACCCCAAGAGAAACAAGTACACCATCAACGTCATGGCGGACGACAAGCTGACCGAAAAGAAAGACCGGAGCGTCAACGAGCCGATCCAGTTCTACACCAGCAAGGCGCACCAGCCGTATGAGATCGTCGTAAACTCCGTGCAGAAGAATCTGCTTGTAGGTTATCTTTCCACCCCGAAAGAACAGACCACGCGTTAAGGAAAGGCGGCAGACGCATTTTTCCGCCGGCATCTGAGAAAATGCGTCTGTCCCCGTTGGCCTGGCCGGAGTAAGTAACCCGGCCCGAAGGGCCGCATGATCCCCATCCCGCCCACCCCTAACCCCCGCGCGCGAAGCGCGACACTAATCCCCGGCCCCAGGCCCCTGGCCCCCATCCCCAACCCCCACCCCTAACCCCCGAGCGCGAAGCGCGACCACTAATCCCCGGCCCCCAGGCCCCTGGCCCCCATCCCCAACCCCCACCCCTAACCCCCGCGCGCGAAGCGCGACACTAATCCCGGCCCCGCCCCTGGCCCCCATCCCTAACCCCCACCCCCAACCCCCGCGCGCGACGCGCAACAATCCCCCATCCCCAACCCCCACCCCCAACCCCCACTCTTACCCATCCACTTCTGTTCTTTCCACCAGCTTGTCCACATGCACACAGTAGATAGCCGCCTTGCCGTCGCGATCGCTCTGGAAGTAGATTCGCTGGCTGTCCGGCGAAAAAATGGGGCAGGTCTGCTCCGGATGGCTGGCCTTGTGCTCGCACAGAGTCAATTCGCGGCGCGTGATGCGCAGCAGGATCAGCACCGTGGGAGACGCGGCGCTGGCGCTGGCGCCCACGAATACCGAAGAGTTGTGATTGCAGCCGAAGGCGGCGTACTGGCTGGTCTTGGCGACGAGTTTGTCGCTGTTGGTATCGGGCGTCAGTTCGCGAATGGCGTGCAGTTGCCTGGGGTCTTCCGGGTAATTCAGGTACAGCACGGTCTTGCCGTCTGGCGCCCAATTGGCGGTGCCGATCTTCCCTGGCGCCGTCTTCAACTGCCGGTTCTGCTGGCCGTCGGAATTCACCAGCCACAGGGCGTCGTCGCCGCGGCGATACAGAATCTGCGCGCGCATGGGCCGGTGCACCGGGTCGCGCATCACGAAGGGCGCTTCCACCACCGTCCGCGCCACTCCCTGTGCCAGCGGCACCATCCGCAGGCGCGATTGCTCTCCCCGCCGTTCGGCGAAAGTGACATGCGTGCCGTCCGGTCCCACGCTCATGCCCAGGCACCTCTCCCAGCCCTCGGGGACTTTGTAGAGTGCCCGCTCCCGCAGGCTGGACACGCCCGAGATGTTCAACTCGCGCGCCGCAAAATAGCAGAAGGAACGATTGTCCGGCGTGAGGGTCAGGGACGCGCCATCCAGGTCTTCGGTTTGCGTCAACTGCCGCCCCTCGCCGTTGTTCAGATCGATGCGGTAGGCCTGCGGACCCTGGCCGCGGTCTCCGCAGAACAGCATCCAGTTGCTGTTGCGGGCGATCATGCGGTTGTAGGGCGCCGGCAGCGTGCTGGAGTACGCCGGGTCGGTGAGCCGGTAGACGTCGAGTTCGGTAGTCGGGTCGGAGTACTTTTTCCAGGCCGGGGGGAAGGGTTCGCCTTTGCGGCCTTGCGCGCGTAACCCCGCCGCAGCCACCCCAGCCAGCAAAAGCCCTCGGCGCGTCATCAATACCGATGGTAGCAAGAGGAGGCTTAAGCGGTTCGGCACCTCGTCGCGCCATATAGATCAGGCCGCGGCGCTGGCGGTCACCAGATGCGCCGCGGCTCTTCCCCCAACGAAGAGAGCCAGGGCGGGCTCGATTCTGGAAAGCAGGTTCTCACCGGCCACCCGGCCAGCAAACTCGTAATGTTATTCCGCCCCATTCCTGCATGGGCGCTGGGCGGCGAGTTCATCCGCGAACTCAACCATAACCCGGCTGTGAGAAAGAAGCCGTGGAACGTGTACTCTCCGGCGGATCGGCAGAGTTCGTTCGGCATTTCCCAAACGAATCAGCCTGTCGTTACTCGTGCCGGATCGCTGCCGCTGGATCCATCCGCGACGCCCGGCGGGCGGGGCCATAACTCGCGGCAAGCGCAACTCCCCCGAAGACGAGCAACACCATCGCGTACGCCACAGGCTGCGCCGGCTGCGTTTCGTAGAGTAGCAATTTCATCAGCATCGACAGCCCATACGCCAGCGGCATACCGGCTGCCAATCCCGCGCACACCAGCATCAGACAGCGCTTCTGGATGGCCCATCGTACCGATCCCGGCGGCGCTCCCAGCGCCAGCCGCATGGCGATTTCCTGCTGCCGCTGGTTGACGCGATAACTGATCAATCCGTACAGCCCGAAGGCCGCGGTGATCAGCGCCACGATGGCAAACGCCGCCATGATCGTCAGACTCACCCGCGGACCCAAAATCGTCTTCGACATTTCGCGCCGCAACGGTTGAAACGTTAACGCAGCGTCCCGGTCGATCCCCGCGATCTGCTTGCGGACGTCCCCCATGACTGCCAGCGGGTCGGCCTTCGTGCGGATCACCAGCGCCATGGGCGCATCGGAAAGCTGCGCGTACGGGCGGAACATGGTGGGCGCCGGGGGAGCGTCCACCGCTAAATCCCGCAAATCGCCGACGATCCCCACGATCGTCTTCGGACTCCCCGATCGACCCCACAACAATCGCTCACCGATCGGATCCTGATTCGGCCAGAACTTCCTGGACATCGATTCGCTGATGATCACCACCTCGGCCGAACCGTTCGCGTCGCGCTCCGTAAAAAGCCTGCCCTGCTTGAGCGGGATGCCAAGCGTCCTAAAAAAGTCGGGAGTCACTGCTCTCCATGCGGCCGTACGGTATTCCGATGAAGCAACGTCACTCTCCAGACGGAACCGGTTGGCCGTGCCGTCGCCGCTGAACGGCGCGATATTGGTCGCGCCGGCCGAGACGATTCCCGGCGTGCGCGCCAGTCGCGACTCAGCTTCGCCGAAGAACGCCACGCGGCGGAGATCGTCATAGGACCGGCCGGGAAGACTGACCTGCACGGTCAGGACGCGATCCGGATCGAACCCCGGATCCACCGCTTCCAGCCGCAGAAAACTCTGCCAGAGGAGGCCGGCACACAGCACCAGGACAGTCGCGATTACCACCTGCGCCACAATCAACGCATCCCGCCCGCTGGTTCGTCGCGAGATCTGGCGGCCTCCCTTCAGTCCGGCCGGACGGCCGGTAAACGGCGCGAAGAGAAGCGTCGTCGCAAACAGAATCAGAAGCGCGATTCCCATCGTCGGGAATGTCAGTTCCACCTGTGCCATTCGGGGCCAGGAATCCGCCGCGAAGCTTCGCACCGCCTGCAGCGCGAATTGGGCCAGCACCGTGCCGCCCAGAGCGCCGGCCAACGCCAGCAGACAGTTCTCAGTCAGCGTTTGCCCAAAGAGCCTGCCTGCGCTCGCGCCCAGCGCCTGGCGCGTTTCCATTTCGTGACGCCTGGAAATATTTCTCGCCAACTGCAATCCAGCCACATTCGCGCACGACAGCAGCCAGAGGAACGTCACCGCGCCAAAGATCATGCGGATCGTATTACTGGTGCGCGGCCCGACCACTTCGTCCGAAAGCGGAATCAATTGCAGACCCCACCCGCCATCGCTATGTGGACTCTGCCCCGCCATCGACGCGCCGATCACCGCGAGTTCGGCCCGCGCCTGTGCCGCGCTCACGCCCGCAGCGAGGCGGCCCACTGCCTCGATATCGTGCGCGGTACGCGACTCGGTCGCTTTAGGCGTCAACGGAATCAGCACTTCCGACCCCGGCAGCAGATCGTGCGGCAGGTCGGCGATCCCCACCACGGTGTAGCTTTCGCCATCCAGCGCAAGCACGCGCCCCACCACGGCGCGATTTCCCTGCCATTTCCGTTCCCACAAAGCGCGGCCGATCACCACTTCCTTCGGCTGGCCGGAGAACGCGCGACCGCCAATTGGCGTCACGCCGAACAGCGGGAAGAACGATGGAGTCACCGCCCCCGCCTGGATCATCTCCGCATCCCCGGTGCCTGTCAACGAGAGTCGCACCTTCCTGTAGGCGGCAACCGTCTGCAGCGACCTCGCGCGCTGCTGCAGATCGAGCCATGCCGGCTCGGAAAACGGCCACAGCCCATTCCGCGGGTCCACCTGCTTGATTGCCACCAGATGTTCCGGCGACGGGTAAGGAAGCGGCTTCCAGAGGAACGCGGAGACAACGCACAGCACCGTAGTCATTGCGCCCAGTCCCACCGCCAGCGTCGCCGTGCACGCCAACGTGAACGCCGGATTGCGCCGCAGCGTGCGAATCGCGAATTTCAGATCCTGCCAGAAGTTTTCGAGCAACGGAAACCCGCTCTGTTCGCGGTACTGCTCCTGGAACGACGTGACGTTGCCCAAATCGCGCCGCGCCGCCGTATGGGCGTCCGGTTCCGCCATACCGCGCGCCATATACTCGGCGGCCAGCATCTCGGTATGAGTGGCAATTTCCTCTTCGAGATATCCGGTACGGTCTTTGTGGAACAGGCCGGCGATGCGCGCCAGCCACATGCGCCCGTTCATTGCGTCGCCCCCAGCAACCGCGCGAGCACCGCCACCGTCTGCAGCCATTTGGCCTCTTCGTCGACCAGTTGCTTCTTGCCCGCTTTCGTTACGGAGTAGAATCGCGCCCTCCGGTTGTTCTCGCTGATACCCCAATCCGAACGGATCCAGCCCTTTTGCTCCAGCCGCAGCAAAGCGGGATAGATAGTCCCCTGATTCAGCTCGAGCGACCCCTCCGCGACTTGTTCAATCCGGCGCGCGACGCCGAAGCCATGCAGCGAGCCCATGTTGGCCAGAGTCTTCAGGATCATCAAATCGAGTGTTCCATAGGGAACCTCGGATTTCATTGCTTTCATGGGATGCGCTCCTGTTGTCTGTCAACAAGTATAGGAGCTATTCTGTTGTCTGTCAACAGGACATCGCCGCATAGCTATCGCGGAGCCGGTGAGCCACACTCAGGTCTTCGCTTTCTTACGTCCTTCTCTGAACACGCATCGGAGCCGCGACCGTGAGGGAGCGATTGGCACGGTCATTTCTCGACAAACGCCTGGGATCGGACCCTTGAGGAAACGGCATCGGCTTCGCTTGAACGACCCCTACCTTGCGCCGGTGCTGCGCGGAAGACTGATCAGATTGGCCAGAAGTTGATACGCTCCATCCGTACCCGCCGGTAGCTGGCGCCACAGACCGAGCCCCAGATAGATCCAGCGCCCCTTGCCCAGTTTTCCCTCCACCAGGGAGCCAAGCTTTTCGCCGGGATTGTCCTTGAAGGAATCCGTCATGGCCACCAGGTCTGTGTATCTCTTGTCCTTCTCGCCCAGGAAGTAGAGGCCCCGCTCCTGCACCCAGTTCTCCCACGTCTTCGGTCCGATTTTGTTAGGGAAATTGAAAACAGGGTTCGCCGGCGCCAGCACCTTGACGGGCACGGTCTCATCGCAGATCCGGTTGCCGCTGACCTTGGCGGGGAACGGGCCGTACTCCGACTGGTTGAACTCCATCTTATTGTATTGCACGATCACCGTGCCGCCCCGCTCCACATAGTCCAGCAGGCGGCGGTTGTACGCGCGCAGATCGGCACGCCGCTCATAGGCGCGCACACCGGTGATGATCACGTCGTGCTTGGAAAGATCGCCCCATGCCATCTCGTCCGGGTCGATGAACGCCAGCCTGGCGCCCAACTGCTGGATGGCTTCGGGGACCTGGTCGCCCACGCCGACGATGTAGCCTACGTTGATGTTGGGAACCGTCTTCACGTCCACCACTTTGAGCGCTGTCTCCGCCGGCTTGATCACCTGGCGGCGCTGGATGTGTGGATATTCGATCTCCTGGTACCCCGTCGTGAACTTCTCGCTCCCGGTGGCCGGCGAGGTGACCACCGCGCGCAGTGTGTACTCGCCCGTCTTCACCCCCGCGGGAGCGGTCACCTGAAAGCGCGCCGAGAGCGATTCGTCTTCGTGCGCGAACCCAAGGGGAGCGCTCGCAGGCACGGCTTTCCAACCCGCCGGCAGTACCAATGCCACGCTGGCCTGCGCCGCGCCCTTGGTTCCGTTGGTCACGGTCACGTGAATCTCACGCTGCGCCGGTCTGGCGGAAACGGCCGCCATGGGAATCACCGCGAGCCCCGGCGTGACCCGTACCGAAAAGACGGGCACCACGTTCAACTCCATGCGCTTGTCGCCGGCGTATACGTCTTTCACGTACCGATACTGCAGGGGCATCTCGCGAGTCACTTCCACGCTGCCCGCCTTCACGTGGAAGGTGGCGCGAAACGGGCTCGGCGCGAACGGCAAGCCGAACGGCACGCCGGGATCGAACACATTGATGGCATGGTTTTCCGGGTGCTTCCAGTAATCGGTGTGGAAGTACGGCGTGGTGAGTTTGGCGTCCTTGGGCACGTGTGCGTCCACCGCGCAGGTGAACACGGCATCCTTCTTCAAAACCTCCGGCTTGCAGGCTCCGGCGGAATCGAAGCCGGCGACCGTGACATCGGTCACCGTAACCTCCGATGCGCCGCGGTTCACGGCGATGAGCGAAAGCTTAACCGGCTGTCCGGCGATCACCAGGCCGTCATCGGCCACCGCGTCGAAGCTCACGCCATGTGCGGCCAGGGCGGCGTCCTCGTAATCGCGCTCCTTCCGTTTGAGACGGAAATCGATTTCATACGCGGCGGAGTCGGACAAGCCCATCGAAGGCAGTTGGGCGCGCAGGGAGCGGACGGCGGCGAGTCCCGCCTCCACGGGAGCGGCGGTGCCCCCGTCATTGCCCGCGGCGAAAAGTTCCTGCGCCTTCCTGCCGTCGGCCGTGATCGCGGCCAGGCTGCCGGTCAACGCCTGCGGCGGATTGGGTCCGGCATACCTGGCCAGGGCGCTCAGGCGGGTATCGATGCCGTCCAGCAGCGAAGTCTCGCTCTTCCCCACCTGTCCGGGTATGCTGCTTTCCACCAACTGATAACCGCCGCCCCCGCGCCCGCCGCGTCCGCCCCCAACGCCCGGCAGGGGTGGCAATCCGCCGGTACCCTGGCATTTATGATAGCTGCGCGCGTCGCTTCCGATCTCCGCATAGGTGCGCCCCAGCAGGGGATCGTAGGCCCCTGTGCTCACCGGCGTCAGCTTTATCGGCGGCGTCGCCGGTTCCGGGGGCGCCGCCGGAGGCGCCTGTCCGCCGCGTCCTCCCCGTCCTCCCCGGCCGCCTCCAAAACCCGCACTGAAATACAGTTTCTCCGGCTGCCACGGCCGGAGCCCTTCTTCGAACTGTTCGCGGTACGCCGAAGGATCGCCCGCCGCGCGATACGCTTCGTGGACCAGCACAGTGGTGGCTTCGTGAGCCCGGTCTCCGCCGCGGCCCTGAATATTCATAGTCACGATCAGGTCCGGACGCAGCGTGCGGATCAGGCGTACGTAATCGCCCACAATCTCCTGCCGCCCCCACTTGTTGATGACCTCCTGCGGATCGAACGAGTAGCCGTAGTCGATGGCGCGCGTAAAGTACTGTTCCGCGCCATCGATGCGGTGCGCCGAGAGCAGTTCCGAAGTCCGCAGCACTCCCATATCGCCGAACAGCTCGGGACCGATCTCGTTCTGGCCGCCATCGCCGCGATTGTTTTGCACATCGATAGAACGCAGGCCCAAGCCATAGCCGAAGTAGGCCAGCAGGGCATTAGTCTCATCGTCGGGGTGCGCCGGAGCCTGCATGAAAGTCCCGGAAACGGTGAGTTTTCGCAGCAACAGGCCCAGCGCCGCGTGACCGCTATGCTGCGCCACAATCGGAAACGCCATGCGGGTCTGCGCAAGCAGGATTCCTCCCATCAGGATAACGGCAGTTCCAGTGGCAATCAGGGCAAGGCGTCTCATTGGATTCACGGCGTAGTATATATCATGTGACATGTGGGCCGTTCGTTGCAAATCGCCGTCCAGACCTGGCGATCCGGCGGTGGAGCGGATGAACCGTGGAACGCGCCACACAGTCACACCACTTCGCTATTTCTTAATCCTCTCGCAACAAACCACTTACACTAACCTTGTTCGTGGAATCCATAACTTCGTATGATTTAATGTAATTGGAGTAAGAAGTATGGAAGATCAACTAACACAACCGAAACCGCGCGATCCCCGCGCCCTCAATGCATACCGGCACGGCCTCACCGGCCAGGTCCTCATCCTCACTCCTGAAGATGAAGCCGCCTACAAGGCCCACTGCCACAACATCCACGAATACTATGCCCCCGTCGGAGGCATGGAAATCGAACTCGTCCAGGAGATCGCAGATGATCGCTGGCGCCTCAAGCATGCCTCTGCCCTCATCAACAACTCCTTCGCCCTCGGCATGACCCGCCGCGATACCATCACCGCGCACCACCCGGAGATCGACGCCGCCTTCGCCCAAACCCGCACGTGGCAAGACGACCCCAAAAGCATCGCCCTGCTCAGCCTCTACCAGCAGCGCATCAAGAACAAGGAAACCAAAACCACCACCCTCCTCCGCCAGTTGCAGCAGGAGCGCCGCGAAGCCCTGAAGCAAGCCGTAGAAGAAGCCGCGCTACTCTCTCAACTAGCGGCAAGCAAAGCAGAATCCTTCGATATCCAACGCGATCTCCCCCACTTAACCAGCTACCCGCAATTTGATTTTTCAGCCCCCGAACTCGCCCGCCTGATCCTCCACGCGCAACGCCTCGCCGAGGCCCGGAAGCTCTTCCCCAAGCCCCAAAAGCCCCTCCGTATGGCCGCATAACCACGCCTTCCCCGCCAGAAGATCTTTGACAATTGAATATTCGCCCGAGCCTCGTGCCGTCCTGTTTGCGCCACCAATCGCTCTCGCCTTTCGTTGGGCGGACGCCCCCGTCCGCGCGGGTCCCCCTGGACCCGCTGCTCGCGCCGGTCGGTAATGCCTCCAGAAAACGGGCTTTCAGCCGGTAGTCATTTAGTTCTCCGACGGGCGCTCTATATGTTCCACCTTCAGAACACTTACTGTACCCTTCTGCGGCTGTAACCTGATCCCTAATTGGGAGTCTCCGGTTGGCGCCGTTCCCCCATCCACTGCAAGCGTGAAATCGACCGTTCCGTCCGCCGAAGAGTAAGCGGCCAGGGACGCTGGGAGGCAGCGGATAAATGCCCTTGCACTTCCCCGTCTTTCCAGCCTTCGCCAAAACGAACGCCAACACCGGAACCTCCCGGCCCTCGCGAGTAATGCCCGCATCATCAGGCCGGACACCCGCGGCTCGCGCCTGGATGCCATATCGCTCCGTCATCGCCCGGTCCTTCACTTGCGGCTGGAGATACTGAGGTAAGTGATCAGCGGAAAACGCCGCGTTCCAGCAGAGTTGGAAGTTGGCGGACCCGTTGTCCATTGCCGATAGCCGTCAGAACGAAAGGCTCTCCATCATCTTATTCAGGCCGCTCTCCAGCGCCGTCTTCCGCCTCTGTAACTCGGCCTGGCGATCGCGGAGTCCGGCCAGTTGCTGCTCGCTGGCGTCCAGTTGGCGGGCGTAGGTCTGCACCAGTTGCTGCTGGCCGCTCACGCTGTTCAGGCTGCCGATGTTCTGGCGGATGCGGCTCTCGTCGCTGGCGGCCTCCTGAATCTGCCGCGCGGCGTCCCCAATGGCCTGGGCATTCTCCGCCACCAGCTTCTTCTGGTCGGAGATCTGCTTCAACTGCCGGCGGTCGGCTTCGCTCAGGCTGCGGTTCGCAACATAACTCAGCAGCACGTCGGGCGTCAGGCTGGATACCGAAGTGGACTCGCTGAAGACTCGCTCTTCCTGCACCGGAAACTCCTGGGTGGCGCCGGGCGCCAGTTGAATCTCGAAACGGTAGGCGTCCGCGGTCTTCCGCGTGGCCTTCTGATTGAGCAGTTCGTAGCCCGGCCGTACGGGATGCTCGATGATCAGCGATTTGGCCTTCGGATCCACGTTGTGCACCGTGTAGGTGCGGGTCTCTTCGGCGGCGGCGCGGGTAGTCAGGATGCCGCGGTTCAAGTGGATTTCCCGTACTACCGCCTGCTTGCTGCCGAAAGCTTCAGTGATGCGCGTGCCCAGGTCCACCGCATAGCTGATCAGCCGCCGGTCGCCGGACTTTAGCGTCTCCATCAGCGCCTCGCCGCCGTAAGCGCCGCCGTCGTAAATCGTAATCGGACCGCCGTCCAGCGTCTTGCCGGTGGCGTTCACCAGTTCGGCGGCATCGGTGGGATGGGTCGAGCTGTGGTCGGAATAAATCAGGAGCTTGCGCGCTTCGATCGGCTGCTGCAGGAACGGCAGCATGGCCGACTCGTTCTTGCGGATGGTGACCGGCTGCGCGATCCGGTATTCGAACAGCTCGCCCAGTTCCTGCGCCATGGCGTCAGCCACGATCGAGCTTGGCGAGGCGGCGGCCGGCGCGGGCGCGGCCATGTTTGCTTCGGCCAATGCGCCCACGGATTTCGCCTGCCGCAGAAACTGCTGCTGTGCCCCGCTCTGCGCGCGCAGCGCCAATACCGCCGCGTCCTTGGCGTCGAGCGCGCCGGAATGGACCACCGGGCGCGCCGCTCGATCGTCGGCCAGTTCCGCGCCCGGGCGGTCCACGTACTTCGGCGCATAGAGCTGGCTGACGAAAGAAATCGGGCGTCCCGAAACCAGCGAGAGCTGCACCTTGGTCCAATCTTCGCTGGTGGTGTTGTCCACAATGGCCCAGCCTTCCAGCACCGGCTGCCCGGAGGCGCCGAAGATCAGCCGGTAGCTCGATTTCCACACCGGCGCGGGCACCATGTAACTGGCCTTCACCTCGCGCTCTTTGGCGTCCGTCGAGTCGATATAGACGCTGCGCTTCTCCTGGGAGCGCGCCGCGGCCACCGCGGTCACGACG
>CAVVLD010000087.1:0-139581 GCA_963748795.1 uncultured Solibacteraceae bacterium | reverse complement strand
GTGCTGGTGCATGCCTACCTGGAGCGCGCGCGGCACAGTGCCGTCACCCGCGTCCGCCCCTACCTCTACCGTATGGTCGCCAACCGCTGCACGGACCTGCTGCGCCAGCGCAAACGGCGCGGCGACGCGATGGACGTGGCGGCCCCGGAACCGCAGGCCGACAGGCTGACCGAAATCGAAGGGCTGCTTGCGCGTTTGCCGCGGCGGCAGGCCGAAGCCATCCGCCTGCGGGTCTTCGCGGGGCTGCCTTTCCAGGCCATCGCGGAGGCGGCCGGCGTTTCCCTGCCCACCATCAAGTCGCGCTTTCGCTACGGAGTCGAAAAGCTGCGCGGCATTCTCGCCAGGAGGCCAAAAGATGACATGCCGATCTGCCCGCCCGCCAGTTGGTGGACCTGTTCGATACCGGCGATCACGCGGAACTGCACGAACACCTCGCCGCCTGCGGCACCTGCGCCGCCGAGTTCGAAGAGACGCTGAATGCCCTTTCGCAGATTGAGCCCAAGCACCGCGCCTCCGCCTCGCCTGGTTTCAAGCAGCGCACCATGGGCCGGCTCGCGGCGGAACTGCGCCGCAAACCGCAACGGCGGCCTTTTCCGCGACTCCTGGTGCCGGCGGCCGCTCTGCTCGCTCTTCTCTTCGTGCTGCCGTACCTGGGCAGCCTGGGAACGAACCATGCCGCCGCCAACCTTCTGGCGCAATCCGTGCAGGCGCTGAACGGAATCACTCGGTACACATTGTGGCGCGCATGCGCACGTCTCCCGGCGACAACTTTGAGTTTCATCGGCACCCAGTACGACTTCCAGCCGGTGGAGATGTGGAAGGAATTCGGCGCTGAACCGCGCTGGCGGGTGGAGAACCCGGGCCGCGTAGTGGTGGTGGATGGCCGGCAGTCCACGCTCTTCATCAAGCCGGATCGCGTCGTGCACGCTGGCCGGAATAACGGGTTCGTGGAATGGCTGCGGCCCTTGCTGGACCCCCAGGAGGTGCTCTCCGCCGAACTGCGGGCGGCGCAGAAGGGCGAATCGCGCGCCGCTGTGCGCCGGGATGGGCCACGCATTACGCTCACCGCCGCGCGCAAGGCGCAAGGCGAGTCTGCCAGCGATTGGACCCGCAACACTTCCGTCGCCGAATCCGACCATACCCGGGTTTATGAGTTCGACGCCGCAACCGGCCGACTCACCGGCCTGCAGGTGATGGTGCACGATGGCGGCAAAGATACGGTAGTTTTCGAGATCACCGAAATCCGCTACAACGAATCGATTGCGCCGGAACTGTTCACGGTGGCGCTGCCCGATAAGGTGATCTCCGATGTGCCGCCAGACCGGATGCCGGTGAACCGGGCTCTGCCCGCGACCGCTCGCGATGCGGCCGTGACTTTCCTGGAGGGGATGGCGCAGCGCGATTGGGACCGCGTGCTCACGGTGTATCCTGCGACCGAGGTACCCGAAAGCTATCGGCGCTACGGGGGCGGGCTGCGGATTATTTCAATCGGCGAACCATTCCAGTCGGGCCCGTATCCCGGCTGGTTCGTGCCCTACGAGGTGCAACTCGCCGATGGAACACGCAAGAAATGGAACCTGGCCGTACGCAACGATAACCCGGGGCGGCGGTGGATCCAGGATGGAGGCTTCTGACATGCTGCGCACTATGATCCTCGCCGCATTCCTTGCCGGTCCGATATCCGGCCAGACTTTCGAGGTGGCCTCGGTCAAGAAGAACACCAGCGGCGAGCGGCCCGCGGCCGATGGCAAAGGCGACCGCCTGAACATCTACAACATGCCGCTGAAATTCATCGTCGCGATGGCGTGGCAGATGCCGAACGACCGCGTGGACGGGCCGGCATGGACCGAAAACGACGGCTTCGATATCGTCGCCAAGCCCGCCCCCGGCGTGACCCGCGACGAGATGTTTGCAATGCTGCAGAACCTGCTGACGGAGCGATTCAAACTGGCCCTCCACCACGAGCAAAACCCGTACCCGTCTACGCGCTGGTGGTAGCCAGGAATGGGCCCAAGCTGAATCCGGCGGCGCCCGACAGCATCCGCCGGACGCCCTGCACCCGCGACGGCCTGCAACTCACCTGTCAGAGCCAGAAATCGAGCATGGCGGACCTGGCGCAGAATCTGCCGCGGTGGGTCTCCACGAACTGGTTCGGGATGCCCATTGTGGACCGCACCGGACTTTCCGGCGCTTACGACTTCAGCCTCACCTGGACCATGACCCGGAAGTTGGACGACGCCGTGGACCCGCCGGGCCTCTCACTCCTGGACGCGCTGCAGGAACAACTGGGGCTCAAGCTGGAGCCGCAGAAAGCGGCGGTGGACCGCATTGTCATTGACCACGCCGAACGCACACCCGTGGAGAACTGAATGTCGCACTTTCTGCGAGATCTTCGCTTCGCGGCTCGCATGCTGGCGAAGGCGCCGGGCTTCACCGCGGTGGCGGCGTTGTGCCTGGCTCTCGGTATTGGCGTCAACTCGACGGTGTTCAGCCTGGTGGATGGGTATTGGACGCGCCCTTTGCCCGTGCCCCATGCGCAACAGCTTGTGTACCTCTACACCGCCAGCCCGCGCGACCCACAGGATGCCGTCTCCTTCCCGGAATTTCTGGAGTACCAGGCGCGCGCCAGGAGCTTTAGCGGCCTGCTGGCCACGGAGCGCCGCGGCGGCATTCTGACGGGACCGGGATTCGCCGACGCGGTGCAATCCAACGTGGTGAGCAGCAGTTATTTCCAGGTGCTGGGCATCGCCGCGCAAGCCGGCCGCGTCTTCAACACGGGCGATGCCGTCGGTTCCCGCGTGCTGGTGATGAGCCACAACCTGTGGCAGCGCCGTTTCGGCGGCGACCCTTCCATCGTGGGCCGCACGATTCGGATCAACGGCCTGTACACCGTGATAGGCATTGCACCGGCTGGATTCCGCGGCGTGGAAATGTGGCGCGACTCCGACGTCTGGATTCCACAGAGCTCATGGGACCCGAGCGGGGCCGAAGCCGCCGAGCGCTCTTACCGCAGTTCCACCGTGATGGGACGCCTGCGCCCCGGCGTGACGCTGGAAACCGCGCGCAGCGAACTCACCGCCATCTCCGCGCAGATGGAGCAGGCCTGGCCGAAATTCAACAAGGGCTGCCGCGCGCTGCTACTCACGGACTCCGAACGGCTGCACCGGTACAAACTGCCTTACCTGCTGATGGGCATCGTGGCACTGGTGCTGTTGATCGCATGCGCGAATGTGGCTGGACTGCTGCTGGCGCGCGCCGGCAGCCGCACCTATGAGATGGGCGTCCGGGTGGCGTTGGGCGCGTCGCGGAGGCGCCTGGTCTCCCAGTTGATGGCCGAAAGCGGCCTCATCGGCGCCATGGGCGCGGGCGCCGGACTGCTGCTGGCCCGCGTGCTCATTTCTCTGCTGCCCGCGGTCATCATTCCGCCCGCGGCGAGTTACCTGCGTTTTCAGTTCCGGCTGGACACGCGTGTGCTCGCGTTTACGCTGGCGGCATCGCTGATCACTATCTTCGTTTTCGGGCTGGCTCCGGCGATGCGGACGGCGGCGACGGTTCCGCGTACGGCGCGCCGCGCGTATTCCCGCCGCGTGCTGGTGGTAGCCCAGATGGTCCTCTCGATCGTGCTGCTGTCCGGCGCGGGCCTGCTGGTACGGACATTCACCTACTGCATGAATCTGGACCCGGGGTTCACGCGGAGCAACGTGCTGGTGGCCGAAATCTCTCCGCCGTATAACCCGGCGGGCTCGCGCGCGTTCTACGGCAAGCTGATGGCACGCGCGCCGGGCATTCCCGGCGTGGTGGATGCCACCCTGGCGCTGCGCGCGCCGCTTAGCGGATCGGGCGGCGGCATGGCGCAGAATATCACCATCGCGGCCAACCCGCCGCAGCGCGTGAAGTACACCGCGGTGGACCTGCACTACTTCCGCACGCTGGGCATTGCCCTGGTGCGCGGCCGGGACTTCGACAACCACGATCAGCCCGGCGCGGCCCGCGTCATGATCGTCAACCGGACCATGGCACGGCGCTTCTGGCCCAACGAAGATGCGCTCGGCAAGACCGTACGGCTGTCCGGCGATCCGCCCGATACGGAGCGCACCATCGTGGGCGTGGCGGCCGACACGCGCATCAACAGCCTGGAAGAGCCCACCGAGCTGTACTTCTACCTGCCCTACGCGCAGACGCGCTTTTCGACGATGCACCTGATTGCGCGCACGAGCCTGGACCCCGTCGGACTGGCGCGGCAGGTGCGGGCTGAGATCGCCGCCATCGATCCCGGCGTTCCGGTGACCGAAATCACCAGCATGAACCTGCTGGTGCGCTCGACGGTTTTCGAGCAGCAGGTGAGCGCCACCATTGTGGGCGCGCTGGGATTGATGGGCCTGCTGCTGGCGGCCATCGGGCTGTACGGGCTGATCGCGTATACGGTGGCGGAGCGCACGCGGGAGCTCGGCATCCGCATGGCGCTGGGCGCGCAGCGGGGCCATGCGCTACGGCTGATTCTGCGGCAGGGGCTGGCCCTCTCGGCAATCGGCATAGCGGTGGGACTGGGCTGCGCACTGTTCGCCACGGGGTTGTTGCAGGGAATGCTGTACGGAGTAAGTGCCCGCGATCCGCTGACCTTCGCGGTGGTCATGGCACTCATGCTTGCCGTGGCTTTACTCGCCAGCTATGTGCCCGCGCGGCGCGCCACGAAGATCGATCCGATGGTGGCTTTGCGGTATGAGTAGGTTGGTTTCCGCGATCTGATCGAAGTTTTGGCGCACCCTTATTTCACGCCACCCGTTTGGCGCCTTTTCGGGGCATGGCTTTGTGAGTGGTCTTTCTGACCTTCTCGCGTCTCGCCGGCGTGTCCCGCTTAGGCGGCGGGTTCAACCCCGCCCAGACTTTCGTACCTGCCGGCTGCTTCGGCCGCCGCCTCCACCACGAACAGATTCAGGCTTATGCCTTCCTGTTTCGCGCGGGCGGCAATCTGTGCGTGCATGGTTTTCGACATGCGCACCCGGAATGTGCCACTGTAGGCCCGGCCAGAACTGGGCCTCGGCAGCGGTTTCCCGTCCTGCAAATAGCACATCAGGCTGCCTTTCAGGGCATCCCGGCCGTTTGCAATCGCCTCTTCAATGGTTTCGCCATCCGACTGGCACAGCGGTACATCTGAGAATTCCACCAGGTAGCCGCCCCCCTCTTCGGCCGCCAGTCTCCGCACCGTGAATGGGTAGCCGTCCAGATCTAGTTCCCCTTGTTTTTTCATCCTTCCCTGTCCTTTCGGCTCGCCAGCCTGGAATCCAGCAGTTCGACAAATTGCCTCACGTACGCGGGCTTTATGGGCCGATGTGCGGGCACTGGCAGGTACCCTGGGTCGAACGTAAAAAACACATGGCTTGTGCCGTTCTGCGGGTAGGCAATACCGTAGTGCTTGGCCAGCATTTGAAGATCCTCAATGGGCCAGTTCTTAGGCTCTTTCGCATGCTTGCGAGGATCTTCTTCGCGCTTGGCATCTATGAAGATGGTACCGAATATGGGGCCACCGGGCAACGGGAATCGGCAGGGCATGACATGACCTCCTCTCTTTGTGGTTCTCCCTGGATCGGTCAAACCTCGAGTCTCCCTGGTCGAACCGGTGGCTCCCCGATCTCAGTTACTGAGACTGAATTCAGTGTCACTATTAGGAAATGAGATTCCTGGGCATCCTGCTCGTGTGCTCCTGCTGCCTGGCCCAACAGGAGACCGCAACCTACTTCAGCGTACCGCCGGTGGACGCGCCGCAACTGGCGTCGCGCGGGCCTTGGCCGGTGGGAGTCCGCACCGTGGAGCTTGTCAATCCACACCAACCGGATATTCTCCATTTCGACAAGGGTACCGGCAAGGCGCCGTTCTACGATCGACCTCTCACCATCGAGATCTGGTACCCGGCCACCATCCCAGCAGGTAAGGAAGAGCGCGTCGTCTATGAAAGTGCGATGCCCGGGACACCACGGCCGGGCGTTCCGAGCAGCTTTCACATCGCGGGAAAGGCACTCCGCGATGCGCCCCCAGTGAGCGGCAAGGCATTCCCGCTGGTGGTGGTTTCCCATGGATATCCGGGCTCCCGCACATTCATGACCTGGCTCACCGAGAATCTGGCGTCCAAGGGTTACGTGGTGGCGGCGATCGATCATACGGATTCCGTTTTCGGCCAGCAGCGCGCGTTTACCAGCACTCTGCTCAATCGGGCGGCGGATCAGACTTTTACCATCGACACGCTGGCGGATCGATCGCGCGATCCCGGCGATTTTCTTCACGACGTAATGGATCCTTCCCGCGTAGCCGTAGTGGGTTACTCCATGGGAGGCTACGGCGCGCTCGCCACAGCTGGAGCCGGCTACAGCCGCCAAGGCGGCTCCGCACGGGCAATCCCGGGCGGCTACTTCGACCGCTGGCTCGCCGATAACCCGGAGTTCCAGTCGCGCCGCCGGGAGCACGTTAAGGCGCTCGTGGCCATCGCACCATGGGGCAATCAGCCGCCGCAGAATAACTGGGACGCTCAGGGACTTGCCGGCATTCGCATCCCATCGTTATTCATTGCGGGAGACCAGGACGACGTTTCGGGGTTCGAACAGGGAACCCGCAAAGCCTTTAACGGCGCGGTGAATTCGGAGCGATACCTGTTGGTGTTCGAAAATGCACGCCACAACGTGGGAGGCAATCCGCCGCCGCCGGAAGCTCTCGGCAATTTCACAACCCGGGCGTTCTTCGATGAGCCGGTTTGGCGTAAGGACCGGATCGCGGCAATCAATCAGCATTTCATCACGGCGTTTCTGGATCTCTACCTCAAAGGGGACGCATCCCGCCACGAGTACCTGGCACTTCCCGTGAAATCGCCGGCCGGCAATCAGACATGGAAAGGCTTTCAACCGCGATGGGCGCCGGGCGTGGAGTGGTACCATTTGGCCGCCGGCCAGCAAGCCAGTCCCCAATGATCCGCCGTTTTATCGCCCCGCGGGCAGCAGGCCGTAGACGTCCACTTCGCCCTTGGCGTCCACATACACCCGGCCGCGAACCACGGTGGGGATGGTGAAGCGGAGGGTCTTGCCGGCGCGATCGCGGGCGCTCACCATCTCGGAGTTGTAGAGTTCCCGTTCCACGTCCGCCGCGTCGTAGGCGTGCAGCACGGCGGGGCGGTCGGCGCCGTTCCATGTTTTCGTCTCGATGAGCCAAACGATTCCGTTGCGCGTTCCGTTGGAAGAGATGGCCGGCGTCGCGCCGGGATTTCCAAATCGTTTCGCGCCCAGTCGGGGTTTGCCGAGTTGGCCGCCCGCAAGCGGAAAATCGCTGAGATAGTCGCCCGTCGCCAGGTAGAACACGTGACCGTTCCAATACGCCGGAGCGGAATAGATGCCGCCGCGGAAGCGAATGCGCTGCATGGCGTGGGAGTCGTCGCCGGCGTGATATCCGCCCATGCGGTCGCGATCGATCATATACATGGCGCCATCCTTGCCACCGATCAGCACCAGGCGCGGATGAGCGCCCGGCTGCTTGGGCAGGACCAGCGGTCCGCCCGACCCCAGGTCTTCGTCATCGGCATTCAGTTCATGCTCGTTGAAGGGCGTGAAGAAGTCGCGTACCTGTAGGGCGGCATCCATCTTCAGCAGGCTGTCGCCGTAATCGCGTCCGCCCTGTGCCGCGGTGAAGCGGCCGTTGCCGGTGGCGACATAGATATTGCCGTCCTCATCGGCCGCCGGAGCCATGTCGGCCTGCCAGATGCCGCTCTCGCCGGCCTGGGGCGAGGTGTTGAGCACCGCCTTGCGCGCCAGGGTCTGGGCATCGTACGCCATCACCCAGCCATGGTACGGACCCGCGTCGCACGACGAGCCCCAGGCGATCACCACGCTTCCGTTGACCAGCAGCAGGCCGGCGCGGGGCAATTCGCGGAGCGGGTCGAAGCCGCCGGAGGCCGGAATCTCGACCGGCCCGCCAAACTTCTCGACGCCGGTGGTAATCGCCAGGGCATGCAGCCTCTGCACGAACCGGCCGCCTTCCCGGGTCCGCGCCAGAACGTAGAGGGTGCCGGTGGCGATATCGATTGCCGGCGTGGGGGTGATGCCGATTTCCGGCGCGATGAAGCGGCAGCCGGTGTAAGTGGCCGGCACGGTACCGCCGGGAAAATTCACGCGCCAGAGAGAGGCGTCGGGCTGCGCCGCGGCATCGAAGGCGTACACGCTGTTGTGCTCGGTGGCGATGAAGACGACGTCGTGCGTGCCTTTGCCGGGCACGGGCACCCGCGGCACGTACAAAGGCTGGGCATACACGTCCCCATCGACCGGGAACGAGAAGATTTTGCCGAACTGGCCGGCATTCACATTGGCGGGAGTGAGGATGGTCTCGTGGAGCGTGGAGCCGGTGCGCGCATTGTCATACTGCGAGGTGAGCACCTGCCCGGCGGCGAGCGAGGCAAGCCACCCGAACGCGCACAAGCGTCTAAACGCCACGCACGGCCACCACGGTCACATCGTCGCCGCGCGCGCCGGGGCTGAACTGCGCGACGTCTTCCTGAATGGCCTTCACCATCCGCCCGGCCGTCTCCCACTGATGTTCGCGCATCTTGGCGAGGAGCCGCTCCTCGCCGTATTCATGGCCGCTTTCGATGCCCGCCTCGGTCACACCGTCGGAGTACATCACCAGGGTGTCGCCGGGCTGCAGGTCCGCCGACCCTTCGCTGCATCCCCATTCGCGAAATGCGCCCAGCATGGTGGCGGTGGGTCCCAATCGCTCGAGCTGCCCGGACATGCGCAGCAGGAGCGGCGCGAGATGCCCGCAATTCACATAGCGCAGCCCGCGCGTGCGGTCATCATAGGTGGCAAAGAACAGGGTGGCGAAGCGCTCCGCCGCGGTGGAGTCGAAAAAGTGGCGGTTCACGGTTTTCAGCACGTTGGCCGGGTGGAGCAGCGACCCGGGACTCTGGCTGCGGAAGCAGGCCTGCAGATTGGCCATCAGCAGAGCGGCCGGCACACCCTTGCCGCTCACATCGCCAAGCGCGAATCCCATGGTGTGATCGTCGATCTCCAGGAAATCGTAGTAATCGCCGCCCACCTCGCGCGCGGCGTGGCACTCGCCCGCGTAATCGATGGATTTCAAACTCCGCTCGGTCTTGGGAAAGAGCTTCTGCTGCACGTTGGCGGCGATCTCCATTTCGCTTTTCCGCTTGCGCTCGGTGTCCGCCTGTTTGCGAATCACCGAAATCACGCGCGCATTGTCCCAAGGCTTCTGTATAAAATCGCACGCGCCGCGCCGCATCGCCTCCACGGCCAGATCCACGCTGCCCCACGCGGTCATCACCACTACGGGCGTGGCATTGCCCTGAGCGTCCAGGCTGGCCAGCAGATCCAAACCCTCGGCGCCGCTGGTGGTGTCACGCGTGTAGTTCAAGTCGGCCAGGATGAGGTCGAATGAGTCCGTGCGGGTGGCTTGCAGCAGGGCTCGCGGCGAATCCACCGTGACGGACTGGAAGCCTTGCCCCTTCAACAACAGGCGCATGGCCTCCAGCACGTCGGGCTGATCGTCGCAAACCAGCACCCGAAACGGCTTCGGCTGCGCCGGAACAACAGGAGTATCCATCACACACATCACTATAATTGACGTCTGAGATGCACGTTTGTTGCCTGCGATGAAAACTCGTATCGGCTGTCGCAGCACTCAGGGAAACGCCGCCACGTGTCCGATTTTGGGACGCGATGTTCCCCAGTGACACGAAGGCGGCCGTCAGGGAATGCTATCCGCAACTCTGAGGGCCACCTGCCGGCTTTTGGCCATGACCGCCAGGATTCGCTCGCTGGTGCTGCGGATGACCGTCACCCTTTCGACCTTGCCGTGGTCGTCGAAATCCTCGATCAGCAAAGCCGGACCGGTCCCGCAACGCCACCTCCTGAATATTCACGGGCTCATCCGGCGGAATGTCGAGGAGCCAGGCTGGATTGGCGACGAACTTCCGTGCCAGCGCGCGCGCCTCCCACACCGAGACGCCCAGGCTCCGGAAGGCGACCTCCGCGAAACGCTCCAAGGGAAATCCCGCAGGAATGGAGAGTTCAATGGGTTTGGCCTGAAGGATCTGGACATCGTCCCCGTAGTCCGCCGCCACCAGGGGGCCGATTCCGGCGCGCAACTGCACGCCCTCCCATTCGGGAGGCACCTGTACGTCGTTAGCCCCCACCTTGCGGAGCGCCGCGGCCAAGTCGGCGACATGGATGGTCTGCTCCGCCGACATCAGCGGGGTCATCGAAAGGGTCGGGGTTCGCCGGCAGCACCCCGGCTTCCGGCAGAGAGGGACGGAAACCGGCCTTCCGTTCGGCATCGTCGAGGCCGGTAAGCGGCTGTGTCATGCCGCTCATGGTCAGTTTCGCGCGCACGGGCAGGTCCGACAGATCCAGCCTGACCACATCGACGCGATGCAGCGTCAGCCGCTGCCAGAGTTCCTGCGCGAACGCCCGGGTTTGGGGCAAAGCCAGCGCGGCAAGGCACAGGGCAATCGCGGCGGCAGCAGCCATCAACGGCCACGGGCGCGCGGGTTTGGCGAGCCCGGCATGCAACAACTGGCGCCCGCGGGCGAAATCGGGATTCCACTGGGGTTCCAGCGCGGCGAGCCGCTCTTTCACCCAGCCGTCTTCATGATTGATTTCCATATCGTTTTCGATATTCCTTTCGGAACGCTTCCTGAGCACGGCTGACCAGGCTTCCCACATAGTTCGGCTGCAATTCAAGCGCGGCGGCGATCTCCTGGTAACTAAGGTCATGGCTGCGCAAGAGCAGGATCTCCGCCTGCCGGTGCGGCAAGGCGCCAAGTACGGTGCGGACGCGCCGCTGTTCGGCGTTGGCGGCATACAACTGCTCCGGCGTGGGAGGCGATTTGCGATTGGCGCCGAGAAAGCGTTCGAGGCGGCTGCGGCGTATCTGGCTGCGCAGTTCGTCCAGGGCTTTCCGCACGGCGGTGCGGTAGAGCCAGCCGTCCGGCTGGTCACGCCACTTCAGAAAGACCTCGACGGCCAGTTCCTCCGCGCGGGCCTGGTCATGGATGACCCTGCCGATGACGCGGGTAATGCGCTCGTAGTGGGAGCGAAAGATGGCGTCCAGCGCCTCGCTGTTGCCGGCTCGCATTGGAGTGGGTGCGGCCATGCTGCTTGCGTTCACATACCAAGAACGCGCGGGAGGCGGTTTTTGTGGCGCTGGCTGCGCCCGCTGCACCTATTTCAATTAAGATACTGGGAACGTCCAGTGTCCTCCGATAGCGCCGGCCATCGGTAGATCAGCGATATGCGCGTTTTACGTCAACTTGACGAGGCACGGCTCGCCATCGGCGTGTCACCGCCAAGCCGACGCACTTCGGTATGTAGGCGACTACACCTGAGTCATCCCGCCGTCCACAAACAATTCGATGCCCGTGATGTAACTGCTGTCTTCCGATGCCAGAAATACGACGGCCTTTGCGATTTCGTCCGGAGTGCCCGCGCGCCCAAGGGGAATTGCCGGTATGGCGCCCGCAACGTATTGCTCGACCTGCTCTGGAGACATTCCTAAGCTGGTGTTGTAGCCAGGAGTCGGTACGATGCCTGGGCTAATCGCGTTAACCCGTATGCGCCTCTCTTTCAGATCAACGGACCAGGTTCGTGCAAAAGACCTGACGGCCGCTTTACTGGCGCTGTATACGCTCATTGCGGCACTGCCCGTGACCGAAACTATGGAGGCGTTCAACACGACTGCGCCACCATCCTGCAGCAACGGCAGAGCTTCCTGGACAGTGAAGAGGAGACCTTTCACATTAACATTGAACTGCATATCGAAGTGTTCTTCGGTAATCTGCCCCAGCGGGGCGAAAGCGCCCGTACCGGCATTCGCAAAGACGATATCGATCTTGCCCTTTTGCTCTCGGACCGTCGTATATAGCCGCCGTATGTCCGCCAATACTGCCATATCGCCCTGCACCGCACTAATATTGCGGCCAATGCTGCGAACGGCATCATCGAGTTCTTTCTGCCGCCGCCCTGTGATGAAAACGAAAGCGCCCTCCTCGACAAAGCGTCGCGCCGTCGCGAGCCCCAGCCCACTACTGCCTCCCGTGACGACTGCGACCTTACCGTCCAGTTTCAATGCCATTCTTCTTCTCCTGTGACGAATCCCTCGTGCTTCTGCACTGGGTCAGATGCAGTGGGTCAGCGCCGGGTCGCACATTTCCGGTTACGGGTTTGGTCGGTGAGCAAAGACGGGGCGGGCTTCAGGGTCTAAAGTCGCTCGATCAGGAGGACAGATCAAGGCTGGATTTCTTCGTATCGAAGTGGGCGATGGACGAGGGCTGCGAGAATGGCGCGGCGCTGGATCTAAGCGTTGAAGAGAAGCCTCATCCGCACAACAACACCGGCGAGCGGGGCACCTCATTGGCAGACCTATCCGACTTTTCGACTCGGAAGCAACCCACCTGGACGTGTAGTCGCCTATGGTGAGACTGGCCGGACAACGGCGTTACGGGACGTGTCCCCAGATTAGTCCCCTGAGCCGGCTTATCAAGACGCCCGTTACCGGACATCCGCAGCCCGACTCCGCGGAACCAGCTGGCGCCAGCAACCGGCACCATTCGATCCCACCGGCCGGCCTTCCGCGTCGCGGCTTGCCGCCCCTGCTACCATGGTATTAACCCCGAAAATGGATCCGCATAACGTAGATTTGAAGCAGACGATCAATCTGCCGAAAACCGCTTTCTCCATGAAGGCCAACCTGCCGACAGTCCGAGCCCAAGATGCTCGCCCGGTGGGAGAAGGAGAACGTGTACGGCCAGATTCGTGAGTCGCGCGCGGGCCGTCCCACCTACATTCTGCACGACGGGCCGCCCTACGCCAACGGGCGACATTCACCTGGGCACGGCGTTCAACAAGATCCTGAAGGACTTCATCGTCAAGTCGAAGACCATGGAGGGCTTCGATTCGCCCGTACGTGCCCGGCTGGGACTGCCACGGGCTGCCGATCGAGATCAAAGTCGATAACGACCTGGGCGCGAAGAAGGCGCAGATGACCGCCGCCGAAATCCGCCGCGCCTGCCGCAAGTACGCCGAGAAGTTTGTCGACCTGCAGCGCACGGATTTCAAGCGCCTGGGCGTGTTCGGCCAGTGGGAGGATCCGTACCTCACGATGAGCGCGCAATACCAGTCGGTGATCGCCGGCGCGTTTGTCGAGTTTCTCGGACCGGGGATACGTCTACAAGGGCCTGAAGCCGGTCCACTGGTGCATCCGTGCCGCACGGCGCTGGCCGAAGCGGAAGTGGAGTATGAGAACCACACCAGCCCGTCGATCTGGGTTCGTTTCGCGCTTACCAGCGACCCCGCGCGCATCCATCCGGCGCTGGCGGGCCGCAAAGTGTACGGCCTGATCTGGACCACGACGCCGTGGACGATGCCCGCCAACCTGGCCATCGCCTTCCACCCGAAGTTTGTCTACGCCGCGGTGGATGTGGCGGGGCGATGTCTACATCGTCGCCGAGGATCTGCTGAAAGTGACCGCCGAAAAATGCGGATGGAGCGATCCGCAGGTGGTGGCCAGCATTCCAGGGTGCGGCGGTGGAAGGCTCGGTGTTCCGGCATCCGTTCCTGGAGCGCGATTCCCTTGGCATTCTGGCGGATCACGTGACGCTGGAACAGGGCACGGGTGCGGTCCACACGGCTCCCGGGCACGGGCAGGAGGACTACGTGAGCCGGCCGTGCAGTACGGACTGGAAGTGTACTGCCCGGTGGACGCGGCCGGCCGCTTCTACCGCGCGGAGGGCGCCGCCGGCCGCCTGCCGGACGAATTGATCGGGAAGACCGTGTGGGAAGCCAATCCGATCGTGGTCGAAATTCTGAAGGCGCACGGCGCGCTGCTGGGCCTGGAAAAGATGGGCCACTCCTATCCGCACTGCTGGCGGTGCCACAATCCGATGATTTTCCGCGCCACCGAGCAGTGGTTCATCGGCATGGAGCGCAACGATCTCCGGCAGGAGCGCGCTGGAAGCCATCAAGCGCGTGCAGTGGAAGCCTACGTGGGGCGAAGAGCGCATCTCCAACATGATCGCGACGCGGCCGGACTGGTGCATCTCGCGCCAGCGCGTGTGGGGCGTGCCGATCATCGTGTTTTATTGCGACAAGTGCCGCGAGCCGCTCACGGATCGCAAGATCCTGGATCGGCATCGTGGAACTCTTTCGCGAGCACAGCGCGGACATCTGGTACGAACGCACGGCGGCGGAACTGCTGCCCCCGGGCATTGCGCTGCGCCAAGTGCGGCTGCACCGAATTCAGCAAGGAGAGCGACATTCTGGACGTCTGGTTCGATTCCGGCTCCAGCCACCTGGCGGTGTTGAACGAGCGATTCGGCCTCGCCTGGCCCGCCGATATGTATATCGAAGGCGGCGACCAGTATCGCGGCTGGTTCCACAGTTCGCTGCTGGTGGGCACGGGACTGAAAGGCGGGTCGCCGTACCGCGCCTGCGCACTGAGCGGCTGGGTGCTGGACGGCGAAGGCAAGGCGATGCGCAAGTCGCTGGGCAACTCCATCGAGCCCGAAGAGGTGATCAAGCATCATGGCGCGGAGATCCTGCGGCTGTGGTCCGCTTCGGTGGATTTCAGCGAAGACGTGCGCTTGAGCGAGACCATTCAGACGCGGCTGACCGACGCCTATCGCAAGCTGCGCAATACCTTCCGCTACATGCTGGGCAACTTTACGGGCTTCGACCCGGCTACCGACCTGGTGCCCGCCGAAGAACTGCCGGAGCTGGACCAGTGGATCCTGCTGCGCGCCGAAGACCTGGTGGCCAAGTGCCGCGCCTGGTATCGCACCTTCGAATTTCACAAGGTATACCACACAACTTACGCTTTCGCTACGGTGGACTTGAGCGCGGTCTATTTCGACGTGGTGAAGGACCGCCTCTACACCTCCGCCACCAACAGCAAAGCCCGGCGCAGCGCGCAGACGGCGCTGTATCGCCTGCTGGATGCGCTGGTACGGCTGCTGGCGCCGCTGATGAGCTTCACCGCCGAAGAAGTGTGGGGCCACATGGGTCGCGAAGGCACCGTGCACGCCGCGTTCTTCCCGGAACCGGACGAGCTATCCGCCGGCATCGCCGAACCGGCCAGGAAACGCCTGGCCAATTGGGACCGTCTCATGGAAGTGAGGGGCGATGTTCTGAAGAGCCTGGAGACGGCCCGCAACGAAAAGCTGATCGGCGCACCCCTGGAAGCGCGCGTGCGTCTTTCGGCCAATGGCGACCTGTACCCGCTGCTCCAGCAGCACGCCGGGGAACTGCCCGGGCTGTTCATTGTTTCGCAGGTGGATCTGGAGCCCGGACAGGGGGACGCGTTGTCCATCCAAGTGGAACGCGCAGAAGGCACCAAGTGCGAGCGCTGCTGGAAATACACTACCGACGTCGGTTCCGACCCGCGCTTCCCCACCATATGCGGAAGCTGCGCCGGCGCGGTGGACGAGACATTGAATGGCTGATCTGCGGATGAAGGCGTACGGCGCAGCCGCGGCGGTCTTCGCGCTGGACCGCCTCACGAAGTGGTTGATCGAATCGCACGTCTCCGATACGGACGTGCACCGCGTGATTCCGGGCGTGTTCGAAATCATCCGTTCGGAAAACCGCGGTGTGGCGTTTGGGATCTTCAACGATTCCACCTTCGAGTGGCGGACGGCGCTGCTGGTGCTGGTTTCGGCAATCGCGGTAGTGGCAGTGAGCATCATCCTGTGGAATCCGCAGCGGCTCGACCGGCCTTCGCTGTGGGCCCTCACGCTGGTATTGGGCGGCGCGGCGGGCAATGTGTTCGATCGCCTGGTTTACGGCCGGGTGACGGATTTCCTGCAGGTTTACCTGGGCTCCTATCCGTGGCCCACGTTCAATGTTGCGGATTCGGCCATCGTAATCGGCAGTATCGTGCTGCTCGTGGCGCAAATGAAGCCCCGTCGGCAGGCGGCAAATGTACCCTGAACTTTTTCATCTTTCTTATTTCCCCACCTATGGCGCGCTGGTGGCGATCGCCTTCCTGGTGGCCCTGTGGATGGCCGGACGGCTGGCCACGCGTGCGGGTCTGGACGGCGATGCGGTCACCAACCTGGGGATCTATTGCGCCCTGGCCGCCATCGCCGGCGCCAAGGTAATGATGATCCTGGTAGACCTGCCGTATTACATGCAGCACGCCGGCGAGATCTTTTCGCTGTCTACGCTGCGCGCCGGCGGCGTGTTCTATGGCGGACTCATCGCCGCGCTGGCGGTCTCCTGGTGGTACATGCGCCGCACGCGCCTGCCGCTGTGGAAGACGGCCGATGTGTTCGCGCCCGCCATCGCCCTGGGCCACGGCATCGGCCGGCTGGGCTGTTTTTCGGCGGGGTGCTGTTGGGGCGTCCGCACCAGCGTGCCGTGGGCGGTCACGTTCACCAATCCCGTGGCGAAGGACCTGGTGGGCGTGCCGCTGAACGTGCCGCTCCACCCGACGCAACTGTACGAATCCTTCGCCGAATTCTGCATCTTCGGCATTCTTTACTGGCGCATTCACAAAGCCCACCGGCCGGGTGCCATCATCAGCCTGTACCTGATTCTCTACTCGACGGCCCGCTTCATTGTGGAGTTCTTCCGGTATCATGAGCAGGGAAATCTGTGGGGCGGCCCCCTGGACACTTCCCAATGGATTTCGATTCTGCTGGTGCTGGCCGGCGCGGCCTATTTTGTACGCTCCCGCCGCCGGCCCCGCGAAAACGCCGCGTGACCTTACCGGCACGCGGCCGGCCTCAGTACTCGCCTTCGTCCAGGTAGTCGTTGTCCTCGAGATATTTCTTCACCGTCTTCTGATCCTTGGCCGTCGGTTTGAACTCATCGCAATACTGCTTGATCTGCTGATTCATCCAACGCGAGAGGGTGCCGATCAGCGTGTATTGGTGGATCGCGCTGGGCTGACGTTTCGGCCGGCAGTCCAGGTAGACCGCTGTGGACGAACCGCTGTGGTTGTTGCGGAGCGCATAGCGGATCACATTTCCCAAATGCTTGGCGTTCCCGTTATTGATCACCGCCGCCTGCACGCTGACCTCAAACAGATCTTCGCTCCTGTACTGCGACAGCGCGTTCTCGATGGCAAGCTGCTCGGTATTGTTGTAATTTCGCCCCGCTACCACATTCGCGGGGTTGTCCTGCCCGCCCATGGCATGCGCGATCAAATGACACCATTCGTACGCGCCGTCGGTGTAGCCCAGCCAGTTCGCATAGGCGGTGGCCCCATTCCCGGGACACCCGAGCAGGTTCATGGCCCCGGCCATCCCCTGGTTTGCCGCCCGCCGCGATTTTTTACGTTGCGCCGGAAGTTGGTACCACAAACCCGCGCCGACCTTGGTTCCGGTTCTGGAACGCCTGCGACAGCGCGTCCTGCGATCGCGCGCCTCCCGTAAATCGCGTTTGACGTTCGAGGTTGAACACGACCCGCCCGTACCACGGCATCCCGCCCAAAAACTGAATGGTTCTTACATCTCCGTTCTTCATGATCACGGTAGCGCGGTGTCCGAATTTGTCCCGTACGATCAGTGCTCCCGTGTTGTGGCGGCGGTAAATGACGTCGACGCCCTTGATCACCTTGGTTGGCTTTCTTGGCATTCCTCTCCTCCTCGGAGCGACGTTATCATTCCCCCAGCGGCCCTCGCAATTGGGAGAATCTCCCACATACGTCCTAATTTGAACGTCCGCGGGCGCGCGCCTTCGCTACTATAGCGGAATGCGTCCACTTGCCTGCCTGTGGCTCGCCCTTCTGGCGGGCGCCGGCTGTTCCGCCGTCAAGCCAATCCCCGTGAAGGTGGTGGTGGTCACGATGTTCGAACGCGGCGCCGATACCGGCGATGAGCCCGGCGAATTTCAGTTCTGGGTGGAGCGAAACCAGCTGGACCGCGTGCTCCCCTTCCCCGCGGGCGATCACAACCTGAGGATGAATCAGGATGGCGTGCTCGGCATGGTCACCGGTGTGGGCAACACGAAGGCCGCCGCCAGTATTATGGCCCTGGGGTTGGACCCGCGCTTCGACTTCCGCCGGGCCTACTGGCTGGTGGCGGGAATTGCCGGAGTCGATCCCGCCGACGCGTCGCTCGGATCGGCGGCGTGGGCCGAGTGGGTGGTGGATGGCGACCTGGCCCACGAAATCGACGCCCGCGAGATTCCGCCCGGCTGGAAGACCGGTTACGTGCCCTTGCGCCGCTCGGTGCCGTACGAACAGCCCCTGGGCCCGATCACCGATGGGCAGGTGTATCATCTCAATGCGGCGCTGGTGAACTGGGCTTTCGCCCTGACCCGCAACGTGCCGCTGATGGATACCGAAGCCATGCGGCAGGAGCGCCAACTGTATCCCGAGCCGAACGCCCGGAGGCCGCCCTTCGTGCTGAAAGGCGACCAACTAGCGGCTTCGACCTTCTGGCACGGCAAACTGCTGAACCAGTGGGCCAACGACTGGGTCAGCTACCACACCGCCGGACGGGGCAACTACGTGACCACGGCCATGGAAGACACCGGCACGCTGCAATCGCTGACCCTCCTGGCGCATGCCGGGCGCGTGGACCTGAACCGCGTCCTGGTGCTGCGTGCCGCCGCGGATTACGACCAGCCCCGTCCGGGGAGGACCGCCGCGGAAAGCCTGGCACAAAACAAAATCGGAAAGTATACTGGTTACCTGCCCGCGCTGGAAGCAGCCTGGCGCGTTGGCAACAAGGTGGTCAGAAACATCGTGGCTAACTGGCAGCAGTACCGCGATCGCATCCCGGGACAATAAGGAGGTCCTCCATGAGTCCTGCAACCGCACAAGACATTCAGGACGCCAACCGCCTGTTCGAACAGGAGGTGGTGGCCAAATGCAATTACGACGCGCTGGACAACGTGTACACCGCGGACGCCCGCATCCTGCCGCCCGGCGGCGAGATGATGAGCGGCCGCGAAAACATCAAAGGCTTCTGGAAACGAGTCGTAGAAGAGGTTTGGGCCAATGTGACTTCGGTGACGCTGGAGACGGTGGACTTCGAACCGCAGGGCGATACCGGGTGGGAGATTGGGCGCGCCACTTTGCGCTTTGCCGGCGATGCTCCGGCGGCGACCGCCAAGTATGTTGTGGTTTGGAAGAAAGAAGACGGCCGGTGGAAGTGGCACGTGGATATCTGGAACATGAACCCGTAAGGGGCAGTTGACAACGGGCGGCCTGAGCATATATAAGTAGTCCATGCCTAGGCTTCCTATGCCTCCAGGGGCGCTCGCCATGCTGGTGTTGCGCGTGCTCCGCTCCGGCCCCCTCCATGGCTACGCCATCGCGCAACGAATCCGCGCGCTCTCCGATTCGGTGCTGGAAGCCGAAGAAGGCTCGCTGTACCCCACGCTGCAGCGCATGCTCCTGGAAGGCTGGGTGAAAGCCGAAGCGGGCGTTTCGGAGACCGGGCGCAAAGTCCGCTTCTACACGTTGACGCGCGACGGTCTCAAACAGCTCAAAAAGGAGATGGAGGATTACGAGCGCGCCACCATCGCCATCCAGACTATCTTGAGGACTGCCTGACATGCGCAAACTCTTTCGGCGCGTTTCGGCGCTGCTGCATCGCCGGAGAATCGAGCGGGAACTGGCCGACGAAATGGCGGCGCACCAGGAGATGATGCCCGCGGAGCGCCGCCGCCATTTCGGCAGCACGCTGCGCTTGCAGGAAGAGGCCGCGGACCAGTGGGGCTTCGCGTGGCTCGACCAACTCCGTCAGGATTTGCGCTACGGCGCCCGTGCCCTGCTCCGCTCCCCCGGCTTCACCCTGACGGCGATCGCCGTCCTTTCGCTGGGCATCGGCGTGAACCTCGCCGAGGTGCATGTGTTCAACGCATTTCTGCACCGGCTGAATGTGCGCGACGTCGATTCGCTGTGCCGGTTCTTCCGCGTCACGCATGATCGCAAGGAACCCGCGTTCTCTTTCCCCGAGATCGACTTCTACCGGCGCCACAATACCGTGCTCTCCGCCGTGATCGCCGAGATGGGGCTGCCGGGAATCTATTATTCCGGGGACCCGGTAGACCTGCGCTGCGTGCTGGTGAGCGGCAACTTTTTCGAGGACCTGGGCACCGCGCCCCTCTACGGACGTCTGCTGAGCGAACGCGACGATCAGCCCGGCGCCGCTCCCGTGGCCGTGCTCGGCTACGACTACTGGCGGAATCGTTTCGGCGCCGATCCGCGCATCGTGAACCAGATCATCCGGCTGAACGACAAGCCCGTGCAGGTTGTAGGCATCGTGCCGGCGGATTTCGGCGGCCTGATCTCGCAGAACACATCCATGTGGCTGCCCACGGCGCAATATTCGTACCTTACGGGCGATAGGAGCCTGCCATCCGACTTCGAAGCGCGCCGCGCCACCATGACCGGCAGGCTCAAACCGGGCGTATCGATGCAATCGGCCGAGGAGCAGTTTCGTGCGCTGGCCGCCGAATTGCACCGCGAGCAGCCGCAGGCCATCGAGGACGGCGAATGGCTGAAGGCAGAGCCTCCCGAGGCGCCGCCCAACTCCACACCGGCCGGGTTGCTGCTGCTGGGCACTTGCGTTCTGCTGGTGCTGATGGTTCTGTTTTCCGCCTGTGCGAATCTGGGCAACATGCTGCTCGCGCGCGGTATGGCGCGGCGCCGGGAGATCGAGATTCGCCTGGCGATCGGCGCCGGCCGGTGGCGCCTGGTCCGGCAGTTGATGACCGAAAACCTGCTGCTCGCGGCGATCGGCTCGGTAAGCGCTCTCTTCGTAGGACGAATGGCCGCGCGGCTCCTGCTCAAGTTGACCGGCGCTCCGTCGCACCTGCGGATCATCACCGACTGGCGAATTGTGCTGGCATCCGCCGGGTTGGGAGTCGGAGCGACGCTGGCCTTCGGCCTGGCGCCGGCGCTGCAGATTGTAAAGCAAGGGCACAGTGCCACCATCGCCCGCAAGATCCTGGTGTCCGTCCAGGTGGCCGCAAGCTGCGTTCTGCTCATTCTCAGCAGTTTTCTGACGCGGTCGGTCGCGCACAGTTTCCGGAGCGACGCGGTGTTCGATCTTTCGAAGCTGGCTCTGGTGGACCCGGCTTTGTACCTCAATCACGACAAGCCGTCGCAGAACGCCGATTGGGCTCGCGAAGTGGCCGCCCGGCTGCGCCAGATTCCGGCTGTGGAGGGCGTCTCGATTGTCGGGCATCCGCCGTTGCGCCGCCCGTGGGTACAGCGGCTGAGCGGCCAATCGCTCTACATCAGCGATGTGGACCCGGCATATTTCGCAACGATGCGGATCGACGTGCTGCAGGGCCGGATATTCGGCGCCGCCGAGCCGGACGCCGTCGTGCTTAGCGAATCGGCCGCGCGACGCCTGTGGCCCGGGGAGCAGGCTTTGGGAAAGACCCTCGCCCTGGGACCGCATGAGCGGACCGTCACGGGAGTGGTCAAAGACAGCGGTGTGAACGCGCTCCAGTTTCCAGAATCCGCCGAAGTTTACGTGCCGTTCGCCGATCGCGCAGGCTTCCTGGCGACGTTTCTGGTGCGCACCGCCGGCGCGCCGGCGGCGCTGGCGAGCACGCTTCGATCGGCGGTCAGCCGCCCGGGACTCTCGCCGCAGGTGTTCACCATGCAGAGCCTGGTCGATCAGCGGCTGGATTCCATGGAAAAGATGGTGCGGGTCGTGGGCTCGCTCGCCGCCATCGCGAGCCTGATGGCGATGCTCGGCATTTTCGGATTGCTGGCCTTCACGGTGGCGCAGCGCACGCGCGAAATCGGCGTACGGATGGCGCTCGGCGCGCGGCGCGCCGACGTGCTGGCGTGTGTCATCGGCCAGTTCCTGATGCCGTTCGGAATGGGCGTCGCGGGCGGCACGGTCCTGGCATTCGGGGCAGCCAAGATCACCCGCAATCTCCTGTACGGGTTCCTCCCGTTCGACTTCGCAGGATTCGGCACCGGCCTGCTGATTTTTGCCGCGGTCGCGCTGATCGCCTCCATCGCTCCGGCGCGCCGGGCCCTGCGCATCGACCCCGCTTCCGCCCTCCGCTACGAATGAAAAATCGCTACTGGATGCTGGCGACTCCGGGGCTGGGGTTGGGGAAGCGGGTCATGACTGCGGGATCGTGGCCGGGGATAATCAACTCTGGTCTGGCGGCCAGTTGCCTCATGCGGTCCTGCGCCTTCAGATTGCTTTCGGCGTCGAGCGTTGCGGCGATGGGCACATGCTTGTCCAGGTTCTCGTACAGGTACATATTGTCGCTGGCCAGCACCACGGTACCGGCCGCGGTGTGGACCGTGACGAACTGGGAAGCATAGGTATGCTTGCCGCCCAGGTAACAGGAAATGCCGGGCAGGATCTCCTGCGCATCGCCGTGGACCAGTCCCACGCGTCCCTGTATGTTCAGTTTCACCGCGGCCAGCACGTCGTCGGGATCGATGCCGCCGTGCGTGCGGCGGGACTGCCAGGCTTCGCCGGCGTAGTATTCCAGCTCGTCCTTCTGAACCCAGATCTTCGCCTTGGGAAACAAGTCGAGGCCATCGGCATGGTCCCAGTGCATATGGCTGATGATGACGTCGGTGATGTCTTCCGGCTTCAGACCCAGACGCGCGATGGCTTCCGACGGCTTGACGAAATCGGTCACATGCCACTGTTTGAAGAACTGGTCGCGATAGAAGCCGGAATCCACGAGGATGTTGCGGCCCGGCGCGCGCACCAGCCACACCATCATGGCGATATCGAGCTTGCGTGAGGGGTCTGCCCCGGCCACCAGTTGGGAAACCTGGAAGCCGGGAATGGTGGCGTAGCGGATAGCGTAAATTTCGTAATTCGGCTGGGCCAGCAAAGGCGCAGCCAGAGCCGCCAGCAGGAACCAGCGCATCAGCCGCGCGGAGCTTCGCGCTGGGCCATTACCTTTTGTACCTGCTGCACCAGGGCTTGCGCCTTGGGAAGGCTTTCGATGCCCTTTTTGATCTCCGGGTCGTCCAACCACATGGCGCGATCGGCGGTCTGCTTATCGAAGGCCCGGAAGTACAGCTCATAGCGCAGTTCGCCGCGGATGAATTCTTTGTTCTGCTGGAATTCGGCATCGGTAAAGGGAACGCTCGGCTGGGTCTTCAGCCACATTTCAAACTTCGCCAGATCGGCATCGGTGGGCTGCCAGCCGGTGGGCAGCGCCGGTTTCTGACCGGAGAAGAACACGTTGCCATAGTGGTACATGACCAGCGTATAGACGTGCGACAGACGCCGCTGGAGCAGGTTCAGGCGCGGAGCAGCGTACTTTTCATCGGGGGTGATGCCTCCGCCGCCGTAGACCTTGCGGCCGGCGTCGGTGGCTTTGATTTCGGCGCCCGGATCGGGCGTATCGTTGTGCTTGGCGTAGTAGTAATCAAAGAACGACTCGTTGCTATAGTCGCGCTGGATCAGGCGGCCGCTGGGCGTGTAGTAGTGGGCGATGGTCAGCAGCAGGGCGCCTTCCTGTAAGGGAAATTGCGCCTGGACCAGGCCCTTGCCGAAAGTGGTCGAACCCAGGATCCACGCGCGGTCGTGATCCTGCAGCGCGCCGGAGACGATCTCGGAAGCCGACGCCGATCCTCCATCCACCAGCACCACCATGGGATACTTCTGGGCGGCCACGACCGCGTGTGCGCGGAAGACCTGTTCCTGTTCGGCACGGCCGTGGTGCGACACCACAATCTGGCCGTCACGCAGGAAGCGGCCCGCCACGGCTACGGCTTCATTCACCAGGCCGCCGGGATTGCCGCGGAGATCCAGAATCAAACCGTTGACATTCTGCTCGCCGAGTTTCCGCATGTCGGCTTCAACATCGTGAGCCACGTTCTGCGCTTCGAAGCTATCGAGCCGCAGGAAGGCGATATTGGGCTTCACCCAGAACTCGTCTACGATGCTGGTCTCGATTTCGCCGCGCGTGACTTCCGCCGAAATATAATCCGGGGCGCCTTCGCGCTTCACCGTGACGCGCACCTGGGTGCCGCGCGGACCGCGCAACAGGTCCGCCACGTCGGGCGACTTCATGGAGGTGGTGTCCTTACCGTCCACCGCCACAATCCAATCGCCGCGGCGCAGGTCCGCCTTCCAGGCGGGCGAACCGGGGAACGGCCGCATCACCATCACGTGGTCGTTGTTGCTTACATCCTGGACAATCTCCATGCCCACGCCGAAGTAGGCGGCGCGCTGCTTGCGCTGCATCTCTTTATAGTCGGCGGGGTCGACGAAGTTGGAGTGCGGATCCAGGGTGTGCAACATGCCGGGAATGGCACCCTGGTAGAACGCCTTCTCCGAATCGACGTGATCGGCAAAATTCTTTTCGATGAGGGCGTAGGCGGAGGCCACCGTCTTCATGCCGCCTTCCAGTTCATCGGGACCAGTGGACGCCGCACGTGCCCGGATTACGGGTCCGTACCAGGGAGCCAGGAGAGTCATGGCCGCGGCGAAAACGACGACGAGTAGTGTTCTTTTTTTCATGGAGTTACCAGGAGCGTGAAAAATGCAAACGGGTGGCGAAGGCCCACGGAGCTGCTCGGATGCGGACCAGATCCGTCATTATAGATAGTGACGGAGGCGGAAATGGTTCGGTTCCCTTCCCTAGCGAATATCATAGCACCGGCAGGCCGTGGCATGGGTATGCCCCTTCCCCGCCCAGCAGCCAAGAACGTCCGGATCTGTTCCAGACGCAGCCGCTCTGGCGTGCGGCTTCTGCCCCCCCGCATTTGTTCGTTTACACAACGCTTGGGAACCTCAGCTTCACCGGGAACATATCGCCAACGGCCAAAGGGAACCTTTGCCGCCACCGCAGCCGTGCCCGAGCCGGCATCGCTGCTGCTGACCGCCATAGGGATGTGCGCCGTTGCTGCGACTCGAGGACGCCGCACTCAGTTCTGAACCGCACTATCCGCCCGCCACGTGCTCATGGTCGCATCGCGCATTACCACGAGTAAGCAGGGCCAATCGCCTTCCTGAAAGCGACCCATCGCGTGCATCACCGAGTAGTGGATCTTCCGACGGTTGGGCTGGCGCAAACGTACGACGAGAATACCGTGGTGCCCGGCCACTCCGCGGTATTCGGTGAAGCCCTTGTCGGTGGTGATCAGCAGCCGCCCCTCGCTCATGGCGAGAGCCCACAGGTTGGAATCCGCCAACCCCTGGTCCGCTGTCCCGCGGATGTCCTTCACATCGTGGCCCAACTCGCGCAGGTAGTCCACTGTCGTATGCGGGATATTCTCGTCCACCAGGACCTTCATCGGTCAGCGGCCGGCGGCTTCGATGGGAGTGACCTGCTCTTCCGCCAGTTCAGCCGCGTAGTCGAGGCAGGCCATGATGTCTTCGCGGGACAAGGATACATATTCGGCCAGCAGGTCTTCGGGCGTGTCGCCGTTCGCCAGCATCCGGATGATCTGGTGGACCGGTATTCGCGTGCCTTTCACGCACGCTTGGCCATGACAGATTTTCGGGTCGATTGAAATTCGCTCGAACGGCACGCTCGTGACCTCCACCACCAAGTTTACCAGTCAGTCGCCGTGACGTCCGTGGCTATGTGCGCACAGCCGGCCGATCGGTTTGTTATACCTTACATTGCATGGCCAACATCCTGGAGATCTGTAACCTTTCTTATGCCATCGAAGGCCGCCCGATTCTGCGCGATATAACCCTGGAGGTAGCGGAGGGGGAAACGGTGGCCCTGCTGGGACGGAGCGGCTCGGGTAAGACGACCCTGTTGAAAATGGTCAATCGCCTGCTCCACCCGGGCGGCGGCGAGATCCGCTTCGAGGGGAAAAGCTCCGGGGATTGGGACCCCATACGACTGCGCCGGCGCATGGGGTACGTGATTCAGGATGCCGGATTGTTCCCCCACTGGACAGTAGAAGCCAACGTCGGGCTGGTGCCCAAGCTGGAAAACTGGCCGGCGCCGGACGCCCGCCGGCGCGTGGAGATGCTGCTGGAGATGGTCGGCCTGCCCCCGGGCGAGTTCGCGGGGCGCTATCCGCGGCAGCTTTCGGGCGGCCAGAAACAGCGCGTGGGCATCGCGCGTGCCCTGGCTGGCGATCCGCCGCTGCTGCTCATGGACGAGCCTTTTGCGGCGCTCGACCCCATCACCCGTTTCGACATGCAGCGGCAATTCGTGGAACTGAGGCGCTCGTTTCGCAAGGCCGCGCTGTTTGTGACACACGATGTGCGCGAAGCGCTGGCGGTAGGGTCGCGCATCGCGCTGTTCCGGAACGGCGGGCTCGACCTGGTGCTGCCTCCCGCGGAGTTTCTGCGCGCCGGGACAGAGGAAGCGCGTGCATTCCTGGCCAGCCTGGAGCCGGCTGGAGGTCCGGTGTGAACAGCCTCCTCGCGTCGGAAATTTTCTGGCTCTCCCTGGAACATCTGGAACTGGTGGGGATTACGATCGCGGTGGCGGTGGCCGTTGGCCTGCCGGCGGGAGTGGCGCTGGCGCGGCGGCCCTCCATCCGGCGCTGGGCGATGGGCATCGCCAACCTGGCGCAGACCATTCCCAGCCTGGCGCTGTTCGGCTTTCTGCTGCCGCTGCCTTTTCTGGGTGGGATCGGCAAACGCACGGCCATTATCGCGCTCTGCCTTTACGCGCTGCTGCCCATCCTGCGGAACACGTTGACGGGAATTCTGGGCGTGGACGCGGCGGTTCGCGAATCGGCCGTGGCGATGGGGATGACCGAAAGACAGGTGCTGTGGCAGGTGGAGCTGCCTTTGGCCGTGCCTTCGATTGTGGCCGGGCTGCGAATCGCCACCGTGACTACTATTGGAACTGCTACCATTGCGGCTGCCATCGGCGGCGGCGGGTTGGGCGTCTTCATCTTTCGCGGCATCGCCATGGTGGACACGCCGACGATCCTGGCCGGCGCAGTGCCGGCCGCGGTGATGGCGCTGGTGGCGGATGAGGGGTTGGAATGGATCGAGCGAAAATTATCGCCGGGCTGAGTCTTCTGCTGTGCGCCGGATGCAGCCGCCCGCCGCACATTACCGTGGCCTCCAAGAATTTTACCGAACAGGTGCTGCTGGGCGAGATTCTGTCGCAGCAGATCGAGCGGCGCCTGCACGTGCCGGTGGAGCGGAAACTGAATCTGGGCGGCACTCTGCTCACGCACGAAGCGCTGCTGCGCGGCGATATCGATCTGTATCCGGAGTACACCGGCACCGCGCTCACGGCGATTCTGAAGCGTCCGCCGGCGTACGACCCGGCGGCTGTGCTGGCTGAAGTCTCGGACACATACCGGCGGCAGTGGCACGTGGACTGGCTGCCGCCTTTGGGCTTCGTCGATACCTTTGCGATGATCATCCGCGGCGACGATGCGCGGCGAATGGGGATCCATACACTCTCCGAAGCGGCCAAAGCGCAGGCGTGGCGCCTGGGCGCCGGACCCGAGTTCGCGTCCCGTGCCGATGGCCTGGACGGGTTGCTGAAAACGTACCGTCTGCGCACGGAGGGAACGCCAGTGACTATGGATCTAGGACTGCTTTACCAGGCGCTGGACGGCCGCAAGGTGGACATGATTGCTGCAAATTCCACCGATGGCCTGGCGGCGGTGCGCGATGTGACCATCCTCCAGGACGACCGGCGCTATTTTCCGCCCTACGACTGCGCCGTGGTGGTCCGGCAGGACGCGGAAGCCCGCTTTCCAGGGCTGCGGGCAGCGCTGGAGGAGTTATCGGGCAAATTCAGCGATGCCACCATGCGTCAACTCAACCACAGTGTGGATGGCGAACACCGGTCGGTGGTCCAAGTGGCGGAGGAATTTCTGCGGCACCTTAATCCGGATAGCAGGTAAATCCCTGAGGCTTTGGTTTTTTCATAGGGCGATCATAGAAATGTCAAAGCTATGATTCGTCTGGCGAGCATTGGTGGAATGACGGGCGGCTTTCTGATGATTTCGCCTGGTCTGCGGGGCAACGTGATCAAGGGCTACTCCATGATAGTGGATATCCTCAACGATGCCAGCCCCTGGTCATACCTGGGAATCGGTATCCTGATTTTCGTTCTGCTGACGATGGAGTTGTACCGTCACGCCATCCCCAAGCACGAGAAAGTCACGAAATATTAGACGCACGAGACAGACCGGGAGGTCTGTCTTACACGGCGCGGGCTTTGCGCAACGGGGCAGCCGTTTCGCTGCGGGCCGGCTTGCGATCGGCCGCCGCGGTGAGACGCTTAACCTGGTCGGTGACGCAGACCAGGAACATGGGTTGGCGGGCGTTCTTCAGAAGATCGATGATTCGTTCGGATTCTTCTTCCAGGTAGATGGTTTTTCCATCCGTCAGCAGGTGGACGTCGGAAGAAGCCGCCAAGGCTTCACTCAGCCGCCTTCCCATATCTTTCTGCAGGAAGCGGAGAACGCGGCGGATTTTCTGCAGCGAGAATCCCTTACGCCGCAACTCGGCGATCACCGAAATTTCTACCACCTCTTCGCGCATGTAGACGCGCTTGTGTCCATCCTGCCGGGGAGAAACAACGTTCCTCTCATCCCACCACTGCAGTTGCCGCAGGCTCACGCCGCAAATGCGCGCAACGTCGCTGCTATTGAAACCCTGCGACTCCGGGGACGACACTAGACGGGCTTTCCTCGCTTTAAGCATCTGCGCCACTTCCATCTTTTAAATTAGGACCAACTTGGATTGTACATGCGCCATCGCCTGTGTCAATAGGGAGGGAGCATTCGTGATAATAGCACCCGGTGAGGACAAAATCCCGTACTCGGGCACACCTGTTCCGCACGGCGATTCGGTGAGACGGGAAGACCCACGTCTACACTATTAAGTATGGAGAACGTGATGGACTCGGAATCGAATGGGTTCGATAACAGGTCGGCGAAAATCTGGATCGGCATCGCGGTAGGGACTGCACTGGGTGTAGGCATCGCTCTCTCGCGGAGAAAGCGTACGCGTTGGGATTCGGCCAAGCAATTGACCAAGAAAATGGCGGCCCGATCGGAAGATCTGGCCGAAGTGACGCGCGACATCATCGATCGCGTCAAGACGATCTACCAGGAGAGCCGCAAAGTGGTGGAAGAAGCCGAGGACCTCTGGTCTCGAGGCCGCAAACTCGCCGGCGTCTGATAGTCTCCTTACAACACCGACCCGCACCGGTCCGAAAGGCTTGGCCCGGTACCACTACCGCTGTTACTATCCCCTGAGATAGGCAGGACTTAGGAGGGGCAAACGGGCCTCCAGTTTCTTGTGGACCACGGAGCGGGATAGTAAAATTCGGGAGGATGCGCGACAGAACGGTGTTGTGACAGTGAGCGCAAGCGGATTGGATTTCGTTAGCAACGAACCAGTTCATGGAGAGTTGCTGACGGATCGCCTGACTGGCGGTCCGCTCCCGCCAGAGGACGCGCGGCGCATCGCGCTCGGAATCGGCCATGCGCTGGCGGGCGCTCACGCCGTGAACAAAGTGCATGGTTGCTTGTGCCCGGCAACCATTGCGCTGAGCGGCGACCGGGTTCACCTTCTGCTGCCGCAGGCGGCGGACCGGCAAGCAGCGCTGCCTTATCGGGCGCCCGAACAGGTCCGTGGCGGGCAGGCCGACTGGCGGAGCGATATATTCGCTTTCGGCGCGATTCTCTATGAGCTGGCGTCCGGCCGGCGCGCATTTCCGGGGGCCGGCGCCGAGTTGAACGAAGCCATCCTGACCCGGCCTCCCGAGGCGCTGACGGCGAAGACTTCGATTGCCGCGGCGATGGAGGGAGTGATCGCGGGCTGCCTGGAAAAAGACCCCGCCCGGCGCCGCCAGCGCATGCAGAATGCGGTCATTGAATTGAAGCTGGCGGGCCGCGGCATCCGGCGTCGGGAGGCAGTTCGAAAAACGCGGGCCGCGCCTGCGGGAACTCCCGACCCAACCCCCGCCGGAGCGGAGCCGGAGAATGCCGCAGCGTTCCAGGCTTCGGGCCGAACGCCCGCAGCGGCGGCACGCTCCGAGTATTGGGTTGCCCAGAGCACCGGAACCGGCGGTCTGCGGCGCAGACTGGCGGTGATCGGCCTGGCAGCGGTGGCGCTGACCGCCACGGGAATCGCTGCCGCGCTTTATCTGCACAGGCAGGCGGCACCGGTTCTGAAGTTTTCGGTGGCCCCGCCGGAGCACACCAGTTATCCAGGCACGCCCGCAGTCTCGCCCGACGGTCTGTACCTTGCCTTTTCAGCCGTAGGACCGGAAGGCCAGCGCATGTTGTGGCTGCGGGCTTTCGATGAGATGCACGCCAAGGTGATACCCGGCACGGAGGGTGCGTTCGCTCCCTTCTGGTCGCCGGACAGCCATTACGTTGCGTTCTTCGCTCACAAATCGTTGTTGAAGATTCGAATCGTCAATGCCTCGGGCGACGTGAAGCCGGAAGTGCTGGCGGCGACCGATGCGGAACCCGGCGGAGGAACGTGGAACCAGGACGGCGTGATTCTCTTCAGTCCGAGTCTGACCGGCGGCTTGTTCCGGATTCCGAGCGGCGGAGGGCAGGCGTCGCCGGTCCTCAAGCCGGATGCCGGCAATGGGGATCTCGGTTATTTCTGGCCGCAGTTTCTGCCCGACGACAAACACTTCCTCTACTTCGGCCAGAGCACCAAGGCGGAAACGGCAACCGGGGTTTATGTAGCGTCACTGGATGAGCCCGCGAAGTCGCGCCTGCTGCTTCTCTCCGCCACCAACGCGGTGTATTCGCCCATCGCGGGCGAATCTGCGAGCAAGGGCTATCTTCTGTATGTGAAGGACCGCGACCTGGTGGGGCAAGCTTTCAATGCGTCGAAGCTGGAAATCACCGGCGACCCGATTGTGCTGGCCAGTGAGATGGGCGCTATCGAAACACTTTCGCTGGCTCCCATCTCGGTATCGCGCAATGGCGTGCTGGTGTATCAAAGCGTCGGCAAAGCCACGCGGCAACTGGTGTGGATGGATCGCGCCGGGCAGAATATCGGCACGCTCGGCGAAGGCGGGGATTGGGGACCTCCGAGGATCGCTCCGGACGGAGTTCGTGTGGCGGCGGGAAAATTGGGCAACGACGGCAAGAGCGGCGAGATCTGGATTTTCGGCAAAGACGGGCAGGCGGCTCTGCTGGGAGTTGCCCCCGGCGCCAGCGTGGGTTCGCCGGTCTGGTCTCCCGAGGGCACCAGGATGGCCATGTGGGAGGCGCGGAATGGCGGCGTGTACGACCTTGCCGTGAAGCCGTTGAGCGCCGGCGGCAGGGACGAGGTCATCTACAAGAGCGCCTATAACAAATACCCGACGGATTGGTCGCACGATGGCAGGTCTTTGATTTTCGGCGAATACACACCCAATTCGAAAGGCGACATCTGGAGTCTGAACCTCCCGGAGAATCGCGCGAACTCCATCCTGAGTACGATCCGGTCCGAGGACTACGCGGCACTCTCTCCGGACGAGCGATGGCTGGCATACCAGAGCGACTCCAGCGGACGCTACGAAGTTTACGTGCAACCTTGGGACGGCGGCTCGCCGGGCATCAAGCGGATTTGGAAAATCTCAACGGCCGGCGGTGCTCTTCCGCGGTGGCGGGCCGATGGCCGAGAACTTTTTTATTTGACATCCACTGGAGTCATGTCGGTAGCGGCGCGCGCGCCCGCTGACGAGTTTCAATTCGATGCGCCGCAACTGCTTTTTGAGTACAGGCAGGCGCCCCGAAACTGGAATCTGTTCGACGTGTCGCCCGACGGGCAACGATTCCTGGTCAACCTGCCGCTCGAGTGGTCCAACTCCTCGCTAATCACGGTGATGACCAACTGGACACGTAAACTCGCTCGGAGATGAAAGATAATATCTTTATATTCAATAGGTTAGCTGTAACCTGATCGATGCAGGAGGAATGGTACAATGAAGTTGTACCCATCCGGCCTGTAAGAGCAGGAATCAGTTTATGACCACAAATAAGTTTTGGCCTCTGGATTACGACCCTGAAGGAGCAATCTACGAAAATCCATCTTGGGATCTGCCAGGTTTCCGCCGGAAGCGGCAGACCGCCATCATGCGCAGAAAGCAACCGGCTCGTAAGAAAGTCTGACACCGTCTACGGGATCTAAAGAAACAATTGCCAGCCCGATCCGTAACCAAAATTACATTCAGGTAAACCTTACACCGTAAGTTGACCTTGCTGCGCTCAGATTTTGTTTGCTTGCAATCAAAGTCATAGGAATAACGTGGTCTCACAACAACGGTGCGTGGATTGCTCCAGTGGAATCGAGGTTTTTGAAACTATGAAAGCTTTCCTGACCACGTGCATCGTATCCGGCGCTCTGCTCGCCGGCGGCTGCGCAACTAAGAAGTATGTCCGCAATACCACTGCTCCAATTCAAGCGAAGGTAGATCAGGTGGGCGAGCAGACGGCTCAAAACGGACAAGAAATCCAGAAGACCAACACTGATCTGAAGGGCGTCGACGAGAAGGCGCAGAACGGCATCAGCGCGGCGACTGAAAAGGCCAATGGCGCCGATCAGCATGCCGCCACGGCGGACCAGCATGCCAGCGACGCTATGAACAAGGCGAACCAGGCTGATTCGAAGGCGGACCGCGCCATGAGCGACCTGCGCAACGTCGTTGCCAATCTGGACGACTACAAACTGCAGACCTCCGCAACAGTGCCATTCAAATTCAACCAATACGCCCTTACCCAGTCGGCCAAGGACGACTTGGACAAACTGGCGACCGACGTACAATCGGACAAGCGCTTCTTCATTGCCGTCGAGGGCTACACGGACAAGACCGGCAGCAGAGAATATAATGAAGCGCTCAGCCGCAAGCGAGCCGACTCCGTTGTGGAGTATCTGGTTGCCAAGCACGACGTACCGATCTACCGGATCCATATGATCGGCTTGGGCGAAGAGAAGCCGGTGGATGAAGCTCACAACCGCGAAGCGCGCGCCAAGAACCGCCGCGTGGAAATCAAAGTATTCAGCGCCGACGGACTGGCAGCATCACTGGACAGCAGCGATTCGGCCAACCGCGCACAGGACAAGCATTAAAGGGTCCGATTACACCAGTTCGCAGTAACGTCACCAGGGAGTCGCGCTAGTACCGCGACTCCCTTCTTTTTGTGGGTGGGCGGATTTGACTGCGGCAGGCGATACCACCGTGACGGGTGCCTTGTCGCGGAGAGCCTGCCACCAGATGAAGAGGCACAACAGATCCACGAAGGTGCCCATAATACCGCCAGTTAAGGAAAGGGGCCTCGAGTGGTGGCTGATGGCGAGTTGACGCAGTGAACTGCCGATGGCTTCTCCGGTAAAGCGAATCCCCAGTCCTCCACTGATCAGTAATAAGCGGGAATCTTTTTGGCGGGAAGAAATTAATAACGTCCACAGCCCAAGGTCCAGAACCGCCGAGCAGAAATTCAAATCGCGAGACCACGGGACCACCCAGACGCCCCATGCCGAAGAACCACCCGCCTGGTGGATGGCGAAAGATACGCATGCGAATACGATCGCACCGGCAACCACTCCGAGGGCAACCACCCGTCGTGATTTCAGACGTTTCGCGGCTTGATAGATGAGGCTGATGACCACCGCATAGATTAGGGCCTGCAGCACTACCTCGTTCAGAACGAATAGCCCACCCTGCTGCTTCTTGGCTTGACTGACGCCGCGGTAGACCGCCCAGTAGGCCGGGATTTCGGCCGCTACGGCTAGAAACTCCGCGACCACGAAGGCCAGGATGAAGGGAAATCGCCGGTATTGCCCCCGCAGCAATGCCGCAATCACCATCAACTCCATGGGGAGCCAGATGATGGTCGTGACGACTTCTATGACAAGACGCACCTATACAATTCTAACTGTGTGTCCGGTCAATTCCATAGAAATAATTACACAACCTTCAGACCGCCCATATCCCACGGATCGGGAGGCAGCAGCGGACCGTGCGCAACCTTCAACCCGCCCATGTCCCACGGATCGGGAGGCAGCAGCGGACCGTGCGCAACCTTCACTCCGCCCATATCCCACGGATCGGGGGGCAGCAGCGGACCGTGCGCAACCTTCACTCCGCCCATGTCCCACGGATCGGGAGGCAGCAGCGGGCCGTGCGCGACCTTCACTCCGCCCATATCCCACGGATCGGGAGGCAGCAGCGGACCGTGCGCGACCTTCACTCCGCCCATATCCCACGGATCGGGAGGCAGCAGCGGGCCGTGCGCGACCTTCACTCCGCCCATGTCCCACGGATCGGGAGGCAGCAAGGGACCATGCGCGACCTTGAGTCCACCCATGTCCCACGGATCGGGAGGCAGCAGCGGACCGTGCGCGACCTTGAGTCCACCCATGTCCCACGGATCGGGAGGCAGCAAGGGACCATGCGCAACGGTAACAACATCTTGCGGCAGCATGACAGGGCCCGCAACGGTAGCCGCTCCGCTCATTACATTCCAGGCGGAAGCAAGCAGGAACAGAGAGAGAATCGCGGCAACCGCGAGTTTGTTTTCGAAGAATCTTCGCATTTGGATTTGTAAACTCCTTCTTTTTTCCGGTCTTCACGGGATTTAGACAAGGACGGACCCAACGCCTCATCGGCCTGAGGCAACTGAAACCTTGGTCCTAGCTTCTCTAATCCCGAAGTTTATCCTATTGACGCGTGTAAAAATAGGTAAACGTCAGGGAACAGCTAGTACTATTGGGTGATGAATCGTCCGTTTGGCGATAGAGGTAAAGACCCGAGACAGATGCCATGAAAGTGGTTATGGAACTCTGGTACGCCGAAAACTACGCTCGGCAAATCCTTCATCCACTGGAAATGCAGGCTCTTGCGAGTAATTGAGGCGCATGTCGGCAGTCACTTCATCGAGCATCTCGAAGGCTGGCGGTCTTCGTCTCCATGGCAAAGGAGGTCAGCAGGAGGTTGTCGCAAATTGCATTGATCAATCGAGGGATTCCCTGGGAACGATGGTGAATCTCCTTGATGAGGGGCAGAGGAAGGATGGTCTGCTCCTGGACACCGGCGCGTGCCATGCGTGAGTTAATGTACGCGGCAGTTTCGGTGAAATCGAAACCGCGAAGCGTACACCGGAGCGCAATGCGCTGTTTCAGTTGCCGGAATTCGGGAGCTTCCATCTTGCGATCCAGTTCCTGCTGGCCGGCAAGGATGATCTGGAGCAGTTTACCGCGCCGGTTTTCCATGTTGCCGAGCAGACGGATTTCTTCCAGGACGTCCCATTCCAGGTTGTGGGCCTCGTCCACGATCAAGACTGTTGTCCGGCCCGACTGAGGCGCGTTCCAGCAACATGCCATTCAGGGAAAGGAGCACCTCGGTTTTGGAATGACGATTACACCGCAGGTCCAGATCGTACGAGAGCATTTCAAAGAACTGATCCACGGTGAGGCGGGAATTAAACAAAGATGCGAAAGCAATTTGCTGCGAACTCAGGAAATCCCGGAGGCACTCCAGCATGGTAGTTTTGCCGGTGCCCACCTCCCCGGTCAGGAGAATAAAACCCTTGCGGCTCTGCACCCCATAGATCAGGTTGGCCAACGCCTCTTCGTGCTGCACGCTCCGGTAGAAAAATGCCGGATCAGGGCTCATGTTAAACGGGTTTTGGGTAAAGCCGAAGAAAGCGTTATACATATTCAGCGGCAACGGGCAGGACTTCTCGCATGGTATCATGCGCCGCGTACACAGAGCTATGGCACGGTTTCCGGTACTGTATGGGAAGTCCCACAGCTTTACGACGCAGAGTGAGGCGGCGCCGGCGGGGCCTTTTCGCCGGCAGCGGGCTTGCCGACGGCCTTTACCGGGCTGATCAGAATGTGGGCGTTGCGGCCTTCGAGCCGGGGCTGACTCTCCACGCTGCCATACGTGGTCAGATCGGCGGCGAAGCGCATGAGAAGCTTCTTGCCGAGGTCGGCGTGCGCGATTTCGCGGCCGCGGAACTGCACTACGGCCTTGACGCGGTTGCCTTCCTGGAGGAAACGGATGGCATGAGCCTTCTTGAAGTCGTAGTCGTGATCGTCGGTATTGGGTCGGAACTTCAGTTCCTTTACCTGGACCACATGCTGCTTCTTCTTGGCATCATGCTGTTTCTTCTTCATCTCGTAGGTGTAGTGACCGAAATCGACGGCTTTGGCCACCGGGGGCACCGCCGTGGGCGCCACCAGGACGAGATCCAGCCCTAGTTCCTGCGCGCGGCGCAAGGCGGCGGCAGTGGGCATCACTTCCGTAGTTCCGTCGGGAAACACCGCGCGCACTTCCCGCGCACGAATGCTCTCGTTCACGTTCTCTCGGCGATTCTGCCTGCGAGGAGGAAAGTTTCTACCTGGATACATTTTTGATTTTGCGTTGAGAAGAAAAATTGCGTGGGTGGACAAGCCAAGACGGGATGGCCGCGAAAGATTTCGCGCCGGAAGCCGGGATGAAGATTAGAGACAATCGCAATATACGTCAACTCCAGTGTACAACATAACTACACGGGTTTGGCAAACGCAAAATGGGTGGTCCATGGGATGGGGAATACTTTACTCCTGTGACGCCGGGGAATACTCCTTTGGGGGCCGGTTTCCACGTCATGGACAGGCCGGGACGGCTGGCCTACAATGTGGAATCCATGGTGCGTTGTCCTTCGTGTTCGCGGGAATCGGGCCAGGGCGGCCGGTTCTGTCCGTGGTGCGCAGCGGCGCTGGACGCCACCTCCGCCGAGACGGTGGCGATTGCGGCGGCCGCACCGGCGACGGCTCCCCGCCTGAGTTCCTCCAGCGCCGTCGATGAGGGCCGCTTCCTTCCGGGGACGATGATTGCCGGCAGATACCGCATCGCCGGACTGCTGGGGCGCGGCGGCATGGGCGAAGTCTATCGCGCCACCGATCTGACTCTGGGTCAGGCGGTGGCTCTGAAATTTCTCCCCGAAACCGCCGCCCGCGACGACCGCGCTCTGGCCCGTTTCTACAACGAAGTGCGCATGGCCCGCCAAGTCACTCACCCCAACGTATGCCGCGTGTACGACATCGGCCAGATCGACGGGCTGCACTACATTTCCATGGAGTACGTGGATGGCGAGGACCTCGCTTCCCTGCTCCGCCGCATCGGGCGGCTGCCGGCGGATAAAGCGGTCGAGATTGCACGCAAGCTGTGCGCGGGCCTGGCGGCGGCGCACGAAAAGGGCGTGCTGCATCGCGACCTGAAACCGGCCAACGTGATGATCGACGGCCGCGGCCAGGTCATCATCATGGATTTCGGGCTGGCCGGACTGAGCCGAACAATTGCAGGGCGACGTGCGCAGCGGCACTCCGGCGTACATGTCGCCGGAGCAACTGGCGGGCACCGAAGTCACGGCGCAGAGCGATCTTTACGCCCTGGGCCTGGTGCTCTACGAACTCTTCACCGGCAAGCGCGCGTTCGAAGCTGCCTCGCTGGTGGAACTGATGCAGATGCAGGAGCGCGCCGCGCCGGCCAGCATCACCATCGGTAGCGAAGGATCTGGACCCGGCGGTGGAACGCATCGTACTGCGCTGCCTGCAGCCCGATCCGCGACAGCGGCCGGCTTCCGCGATGGCGATTGCCGCCGCGCTGCCGGGCGGCGATCCGCTGGCCGCCGCCCTGGCCGCGGGCGAAACGCCGTCCCCGGAACTCGTAGCCGCCGCGGGTGAGACCGAAGGCATGAAGCCGCGGCACGCCATCGCCTGCTGGCGGCGGCGCTCGCCGGTACCGCGCTGATCGCCATTTTCGGCGTACGGTTTTTCCTTACCGAGAAAGTGCCGATGGACGTTCCCCCGGACGCCCTGGCGGTAAGCGCGCGCCATCTGCTGCGCGGCCTGGGCTACACCGCCAAGCCCCGTGACGCGGCCTGGGGACTGGATTACAACGGCGAATACTTCCAGTATTTGAATCGCCACCGGGACCTGGCCGCCGCACGCTGGAAGAACCCGGTGCCGGGCCACCCGCCGCCGATCGTGTTCTGGTACCGGGAGAGCCGGCAGCCCCTGCTGGCGGTTTACCGGACGAATACTGCGGTAAACGAATGGGATCCGCCGCTCACGGGGTCCGGGATGCTGCGAATCTTCACGGATCCGCAAGGGAGGCTGGAGAAGCTGGAGGCGGTGCCGCGCCAGTTGGACACAGACTCGGCGGCCGCCGCCGCATTTCGACTGGGCCGCACTGTTTCAGGCGGCGGGATTGGACATGGCGCGGTTTCAGGCCGCGACACCGCAGTGGAGTCCGCTGGCGCCCTTCGACGCGCGCGGCGCCTGGACCGGCAACGACCCGCAAAACGGGACTCCGCTGCGCGTGGAAGCGGCCGCCTGGCGAGGTCTGCCGGTCTTCTTCCAGGTGGTGGGGCCGTGGAGCGCGCCGGTACGGGACAATTCCTCGCAAGGGGGCGGGCAACTGCCGCTTGTCTTCCTGAAATTCGCGGTGCTGGCGGTCGCGGGGGTGTTTGCCTGGCACAACGTGAAGACCGCCAGGGCTGACGCGCGCGGCGCCTCGAAACTCGGACTGGTATACCTGGCCTGCATGGCCGGCGCGGCCTTTTTGCAGGCGAATCACTCCGGCCACGGCAAGCGAGTTCGACGTGGTATGGAACATCATGGCGAATTCGGTGCTGAACGCGTTGGCTCTATCGGCCTTCTACCTGGCGCTGGAGCCGTGGGTGCGCAAGCGCTGGCCGCAGACCATGATCTCGTGGAGCCGCTTCACCACGCGCGGCATCCGCGACCCGCTGGTGGGCCAGGCGATTCTGCTGGGAGTGATCTTCGCCTGTGTACTGGCCGCCCTCAAATTTCTGCAACTCGCGCTGCACGGACCCAGCGGCGAGCCCGTGCTGGCATTCCTCTATCCGCTGCTGGGGCTTCGCGAGGCCGTGGCCGGCGTACTGAATTCATTCACCAATTCGCTGTTCGACCCCATCTTCGGCCTGCTGCTTCTCTTTCTGATTCGCATTGCGGTACGCAATCAGTGGCTGGCCGTGGCGCTCTTCATCCTCCTGGTAGCGGCAGTGAACAGCAACGGCAGCGCGTATCCCTGGACCGACGTCCCGATCTACCTGGGAATCGCCGCGATCAATGCATTCCTGCTGATGCGCTACGGACTGCTTGCCGCCATTATCTCCGACATGCTTTACGACTTCGTCATCGGCATTCCGCGCACGCTGGATTTCAGCCTGTGGTACGCCGGCACGGGAATGCTGCCGCTGGTGCTCACCGGGCTGATCGCGATCTACGGATTCCGCGTGGCGCTGGGCGGGCGCAAGCTGCTTACGATTGCGGCTCCGTAGGGTACCAGACCGGTTTCTCGCCTTTGCGGATGAGGGCGGCGGATTCCAGCAACTGGGCGCGATCCACCGATGAAGTCTTGGCGAACTGCTCCAGGAACTGAATGACGGAGGCGCGTTCGCCATCTTTCAGAAGCCAGGAAAGCACGGGGTACGTGATGGGCTGATCAAAGTAGGCCAGGTCCTCGGTAATGGGCGCGCCGGCGGCATCCCGCAAATATTTCAGCGCGGCTTTGCGATCGTGATCGCGCATGGCGAGCAGTCCGAGCAACATATCGGCCTGGTAGAGGGCGGTGCCGGCGTCGGGATCCTTGTCCATGCCCGGCGCCTTGCGGGTGACGTCCAGGGCACTCTTGCGGGCCGCGTCGAAACCCGCCGTGTCGCCCTGAGCGTAAGAGACGATGGCCTGCTGGGCCTGAGCGCTTCGAGAGAGCCATCGGCGGGTTTGTGATGGTGGACGTTAGCCAGCACCTCCGGGTCTATGGCGGCCGCCACCGCCTGGCGAACGTGGCCGGCATAGGCCGCGTCGGTACCCGTCAGGGCGCTGGCATAGAGCGCACCCAGACGGGCGCCCCAGGGACCTTGCGGATCGCGCGCCCGCGCCTGTTGGAGGAATTTTTCGGCCAGAGGCTTATCGTCGGCGGTCAGAAATGCGGCGGCGTTGCCGAGCACGGGGAGAGGCGCGTCGGGCTTCGCGGCCAGGGCCAGCCATTCCTTTTTGATCTGGGCGTACCCCTGCGGGTCGGCCAGTTGATCGAGGGGCGGATCGATGAGGCCGGGCCGCTGGCCGAGGCAGCGGCAACTCCGGATGATGTTCGATCAGCCAGAGGATGTGCTTGCGGCGGGCGGCGATCACGATGGCGGGGTCATAGAAGCGCGTGCCGTTCTCGGCATAAAACAGGAGCAGCTTCTGGCGGCTGGCGACATCGTCGGGAACCTCGGCAAGGTGGCGCTCCACATCTTCGGCCTGCGCGCGGCTGAGCGCCTTACCGGAGGCTTCGAACTGTTGGGCCTTTTGCGCCGCGAGCCACTGCGGGCTATCGGTGAGAGGGGCTACCGGCTTCTGGCCGCAAGAGACCAGCAGGAGCACGGCGGCGGATGGAATCCAGGACCATCGAATCACGCTTCAAGTGTAGCGTCATCGCGGGCGGAACCGGCTAAGGGCTAGAAATCGTATCGGAACTTTTGAAAGTGATCCTCCGCCGGCTGGCAGGGGAGCCAATTCCAAAGCTGATAACTGCTTGTGACAGCAGATATCCGCCTGCATGGAGGTCATTTCAACCGGGCCAAGATTTTTCAGGCCGGAAGGTATCGTAAACAGCTTCGGGTCGGGTTCTCCCGCTTGCACGCTGATGGCGACCGACTCTGAGGTCCCGATAACCTGTCCCGTCGCGGTATCGATCCTTTCGCCCAAGGAATGGAGTTCGGCGCAACCAAGGGAAGGAGCGCGCCAAATCCTGTTCCTGTACCGGCCCAGATCGGCAGCGATTTGGTACGTGGTGTAGCCCAAGATGATGTCACTCAGCGATGCGGTATAAGTGGGCGACTGACCTCCGCCTCCGACAAAGGCCAGGCAGGATTTCGACGGATCGAGCCGATGCGACGGGAAAGGTCGCCATCTTCGGCGGGATTTCTCGTAGCTGTCATGATGCCGAGCGACTCGTCGGTTCTGATACGAATTCCGCCGGGAAGGGCCAACACTCGCTGGAGACGATTTTTAGCACCGTCAAGACGATAAAGGGTTGTAAGCTCGACGGTGGCGCCGTCAGAGCGCACGGCCCTGATTGCGCTCGGACACGAGAACAGGTGGGGAGCCGGGTTTACCAGCGTAGCTCTTATAGGCGATTTGGTAAGGAATCCAGGAACCGCCAGAGGTTTGTGCGGACGATCGCGGATGCACCAGAAGAACAGTAACTGCGAGGGAAGCGGCTACTGTTCCGGCGACCAACGCGGGAAGGCTTTTCCGGTTCATTCGGTAAGTCATATTACCGCTCCTCCCCGTATGACGCGGCACCAGCCGTGAGCGTGTACTCCATCGCTCCCGTATACTGTCTTCGGGCCGGGGCCCAGTGTGCTTCGCCAGGGCCGGCCTTCGCGGGTGGTACGTTCCAAGGCCGCCAGCACGCGGCGTGCTTTAGTCGCCGGCCAGTTGCTCACTCAGCACCTGAAACGAGAGGTTGAGGGCCGAGGGAGGCAGTTCGGCGTGTTTGATCCGGTCAGCGATCACTTCGATGGCCAGTCTTTCGGTGTTGCTGATGCCTTCATCGCGTGTCTGCCCTGTAGGTCATCACGCCAGGGAGTTCCAGAACCTCGGCAATCCAGCGACCGTCATCTTCCCTATCGATCTCTATGGAAAGGTGCACCACCCATTGTAAGCCCCTGCCGGCTCACAAGTTCCTGGCATTTCACCAGCGTTTGCTGAAACACCGTCCGGTACACTCCCACGGCCGATTCTCATTGGCATAGGCCATGGTGGACTTCTTGGGTCGGGGCACTTCGGGGATGATAGAATGCGAGTGCAAAAATACCGGGTCGGCCAAGAAACAATTGGGCCACGGCCGCAGGGGAGAACCCATGAAGCGCACGTGGACGATCATAGGGGTAGGCGAAGTAACGCGCAGTTTCCAGTGGTACCAGGCGCTGTTCGGTCAGCCGGCTACAATTCCTGCCCATGACTACTTTGGGCAAATCCTCGATTCGGATGGGACTGTCTTACTTTGCCTCCACAAATGGGGCGCTCACGAGCATCCCTCATTGATGAGCCCCGATCGCGGGACACCCGGCAACGGCTTGCTATTGTTCTTCCGCGTCGATGATTTCGACGTGGCTCTTCAAAGGGCACGCTCACTCGTCACCCGGCTGGAAGAGGAGCCGCACGTGAATCCGAACACTCGAACGAAGGAGTTCTCGCTCCGGGACCCGGACGGATATTACGTTACGATCAGTGCGCTCTCCGCGGGCTAAAGCCAACCTGAAGTTGAGAGGCTTTTGGACGCCCGTATACTACAAGACATGGCATCTGCCGCACGGTATCAGTACGTGCTTTCGCTTCCGGAGCGGGTATTGCGGTCGCTGGGGGCGCTCTCTGGCGGGCTGTTGCGCGAGATCGGAAATGTGGCGCTGCCGGCATCGGTGCGCCGGACCACGCTGTACCGCACCATGGTGGATGTGACGCTGCGCTTCCTGATCCAGGAGGTGGGACAGGTGGAGGGGGTGTATCCCTCGGAAGGGCGGCTGGCGGAAAGGTTTCTGCTCCAGCGGACGGCCAGCCACGGCATTGAACTGTTGGGGATCCTGGCGTTCCACGCCTCACCCATCTGGGTGCTGGCGGCACTGGCGGACGCCACCGGGGGCGGGCGCAAACTGATTCGCGAAGTGTCGCTGGCGCTTCAGGAAGAGGGACTGCTGGAGGGCGGGTCTTCGTTCGAGACCATGGAGCAGGTGCTGGACGGGCTGGAAAAGACCAGCGGACACCTGGCGGTGACGCTCAATCTGCCGCCGGTGAATATCGGCAGCCTGCGGCAGGAGTGGGTTCAACTCAAAGGGGAAATGGCGGCGATTCCACCGCGGAACATCCCGCCGCTGGCCCGCGTGGAAGCCGTTTGGAGAGAGTTGCAGGAGGCATCGGAAAAGCAGGGGCGCCCGGTATTCGTGGTGTCGTCGCTGATGGCCATTTCGACCGTCTCGCACCTGCCGGGGAACGTGTTCTGGCTTTCGAAGGCGGCGCGGTCGGCCGCGCGGCGCACTGGAAAAGTGCTGGGCGAGGCGGTTCTGGACCATTACACCGACTACCCTTTCGGAGATCGCCAGGACGGGCTTTCCGGCTTACTGGGCGCGGGAATTCCGGCCGTACCTGCGCGGCGCGGCGGAACAGTTCGCGCCGGAGCACGAATCGTTCACCGAACGATTGCTTCAGCGCGGCAGAGGCCCTCGAAATCGGCTTCCGCTTGCATGACCAGAGCTTCCAGTTCCAGGCAGGGCCGTGCGGGAGTTTCCGTTTCGATGCGCTGGCAGAGAGCGGCGAGCGAATCGGCGCCTACCTGAATGGCGCTGCCCTTGATGGCGTGAGCCTGCTGCCTGACCCGCACCGGGTCCATCTGAGCCAAGGCCTCCCGCAACAGCAGCAAGCGGCGGGCGGTATCGCTCTTGAACATGTCGATGATTTCGTTAACCAGTTCGGCATCGCCGCTGGCCGCCAGGAGCTGAAGGGTCTCGGGCAAGATCCCAATTGGATTGTACAGTCATCCCGTATGGAAGTCTTACGGAAAATCCCTGAAGGCGACAAGTTGTCTTTCGTTAGCAACGTGGGGTATCCGGGTACTTAGTCCGGTCAACAGGAACATATTAACCAAAGAGGCTCTTGTTCCGGTTTCAGCGCTTTGTGACACTCGTTTAGAAATACTAACCGGGTCCGGATGGCCGGTTTTCGCCTGTTTCGAACCGCCCGGATGAGATGAGGGTTTTGGCCAGATTCTCGAGAGTTTACCGGATATCATGCCGGTATCTCGTCCTGCACCGGAGCGCAATAGCGTGGGGGTGCGCGCTGGTGCTGCCGGCTCTGGCGGGTGTCTATTGGCTGTTCCTCAATGCGCCCATTACCCGGACGCTGACGATCGGCTTTCAGAATTCTCCCCCTTATCACTATCCGGATGCACAGGGGAACCCTACCGGCGCGGCGGTGGATGTGATCAAAATGGCCGCGGAGCGCAGCCACATCCGGCTGAAGTGGGTTTGGGCGCCGGGCAACCTGGAACAGACGCTGAAGAGCGGCAAGGTAGACCTGTGGCCGGTGGTGGTGAATCTGCCGGAGCGGCGCGGCCTGCTGCATGTGACGGCGCCGTGGGGGAGGCTGTGGTACAGCATGCTGCTGCCGGAAACATCGCGGATCGCGACTCCGGACGACGCCAATGGAAGGACCCTGGCGGTGACGGCGAACATCGGCAGCGACGCGCGCATCGCCCGCAAGTATTTTCCGGGCGCCGCGGTAATGAGCCGGCCGAGCCCGCGCGAGGTGGTGGCGGCGGTGTGTTCCGGGCAGGCGGAGGTGGGGCTGATCCAATCCAACGCGTTGAGCAGCCCGAAACAGGCCGATTGCGACGGCCGGCAACTGAAGCTGATTCCGATCGACGGGGCGACATTCTGGTGGGGCGTAGGCGCCACGCTGGCGCGGCGCGACGCACGCAGGGCCGCCGACCGGCTGCTGGCGGCGATCGGCGAGATGTCCAACGACGGGACGCTGAGTTCCATCGACTTTCGCTGGAACACCCGAATCAGTTCGGAAGCCAGCACGGTGTTTGCCTACCGCAGCGCGGAAACGCTGGAGGAGATTCTGCTGGTGGCGCTGGGCGTGCTGATGCCCACCCTGCTGATCACAGCCTGGCTGGCGCGCCGGTTGCGATCCGCGCAGCGGCAGGCCGAAGCCGCCAGCCGTGCCGAAGAGTGAATTCGTGGCGAACATGAGCCACGAGATCCGCACACCGATGAACGGCGTGATCGGTATGACGGGACTCTTGCTGGATACGGACCTCTCCGACGATCAACGCGACTACGCCGAAACGGTGCGCAAGTCCGCGGAGTCTCTGCTTTCGGTCATCAACGACATTCTGGATTTCTCCAAGATCGAAGCCGGCGGGCTGGTCATCGAGTGCAATAACTTCGATCTGCGCCAGGTGATCGAAGAGGTGGCCGAGATGCTGGAGACCAAAGCCGAGACCAACGGCATCGAACTGATCGTGCAATATGGGCCTAACATGCCGCGGTATTTTTCGGGCGATGCCGGGCGCATTCGACAGGTGATCACGAACCTGGTGGCGAACGGGGTCAAATTCACGCATCAGGGGCACGTTCTGGTTTCGGTGCAATGCGAGGATGCCAATCTGAACCACGCCATGATGAAAATCACGGTGGCGGATACCGGTATTGGCATCGCGCCGGACAAGCTGGGGATCCTGTTCGACAAATTCACCCAGGCCGATACTTCGACCACGCGCCGGTACGGCGGGACCGGGCTGGGGCTGACCATCTCCAAGCAGCTGATCGAGCTGATGGGTGGAAGCATCCAGGTGCAAAGCATCCTGGGCAAAGGCTCGCAGTTTCTCTGCAGGCTGCCGCTGGAAGTGGATTTCGCTCCTCCGGAGCAACCCTTGCCGCCGGCCGATTTGAACGGACTGCGCGTCCTGATTGTGGACGACAACGATGTGAACCGCCGCGTGGTGCACGAGCAGATTGTCAGTTGGGGAATGCGCAACGGCAGTTTCGAGACGGCGCTGCACGCCCTGCATGCGGTACGCGCGGCGAAAGCCGAAGGCGACCCGTACCACTTTGTGATCGCCGATTTTCAGATGCCGGGGATGGATGGCGCGAGCCTGGCGGCGGAGATCAAAAAAGACGCGTCGATTGCGGACACGGTAGTAGTGATGCTCACTTCCATTGGCGACTGGCGGCAGGTGAAAGGGCTGGAAGGCAATGCGGTAGACGGATGCCTGGTGAAGCCGGTGCGCCATTCGCAACTGTTCAATATGCTGGCGACCGCGTGGGCGCGCGCGGCTGCAGGCGGCCAAGGCCCATCCGCACACGCTGTTCGATGCCAAAATGGCCGCCAGGCCGGCCCTGTTCGACCAGTTCCAGGGGAACTCATCTGCGCGTGCTGGTGGCGGAAGACAACGTGGTGAATCAGAAGGTGGCCACGCGGATGCTGGAGCGGATGGGGATGCGCGCGGATGTAGCGGGCAACGGGCGCGAGGCGGTGGAAATGACCCGCATGATTCCGTACGACCTGATTTTCATGGATTGCCAGATGCCGGAGATGAACGGCTACGAGGCGGCTGCGGAGATCCGCCGCCGCGAGGGCGCGGACCGGCGGGCAGTGATCATCGCGATGACCGCCGAGGCGCTGGAAGGAAGCCGGGAGCAGTGCCTGGCAAGCGGCATGGATGATTTTGTGCCCAAACCGGTGAAGCTGGACAGCCTGGTTGAGGCTCTCAAGCGATGGGCGCCGCTGGCGTCCAAGACAGCGTGATACAGCCGGTAAAAGCATAGCAAGGAAGATGTAGAGTCATGGCGGGCGAACCGATTCTGGTGGTGGATGATGCGCCGGTGAATTTAAAGCTGGCGGATATTTTGTTGCGTAAAGAGGGATACCAGGTGCATGCAGTGGCGGATGCCGAAGAGGCGCTTCGCGGTGTTGCGCAACTTCCTTCCCAAAATCATGCTGGTGGACATTCAGTTGCCGGGCATCGACGGCCTGGAATTGACCCGGCGCGTCAAGCAGGACCCGCGCACGCAGGACGTGACGGTAATCGCGCTGACCGCATGCGCCATGAAGGGCGACGAGGAGCGCGCGCTGGCAGCCGGATGCGACGGATACATCACCAAGCCGATCGACACGCAAACGCTGGGCCGCCGCATTCGCGAATATGCGGACCGGCAGAGCCATCCTGCGCCTGCCGTCCCGCCCCCGCCGCAGATTCCGGCGCCTTCGCTGCCGGGAGGCCTGGCGTTGAACGACCTGGAACTGGAGAGCATCCGCCGGCGCTTCCTGGAAGAAGGCACGCTGCAGAGCCGGCAACTGCTGATGGACATCGGTGCGAATCTGGATGCGGTCAAAGCGGCCCGGCTGGCGCACCGGTGGATTGGCGCGGCCGGAGCTTTGGGCTATGTGGACATCGCGGCGCATTCGCGCATCGTCGAGGATCTGCTGGCGGCGCAGAAGCCGGACGAAAGGAGGCTGCGGGAATCGGTTTCGGAACTGGTGCTGGCTTTCGCCGACCCGCGGGAAGGGGCGCTGGACGCGCTGCCTGACTCGGTGATCGCCCAATTGCTGGAGAAGCGCATCGCCATGGTCGGGTTTGCGGCGGAGGAAGCCGAGAGGCTCTGCACGGTGTTCGAACTGCTCGGCGCGCGGCCCCGCCTCTTCGAGCCCGAAGAACCCACCGATTCCGATTCCATTCGCCTGTGCGAGGCGGTAATGGTACACGTCCGCGAGGAAACCAGGCACGCCGGATGGCTCGACCCCATGTGCACTGGCGTTGCCGGCGGCGCCCTGGTGTTCGTCGGCAGCCGGGAACGGATTATGGCGCTCCATCCGGTGGTGCAGCATCGCGCGCAGGAATTCCTGATCGATGGCTGGCAGCCGGAAGAAGCGCTGATGCGCCTGGCGTTCGCCCTGTCGCGTACGCCCGTGGTGACGCCCGCCGCGATGCTGGAACGTCCACGCATCCTGTTAGCGGATGACGATGAGACGGTGCGCGCGGTACTCGAAAAGACGCTGCGGGAACACGACCTGGATTGCCGCACGGCCCGCAACGGAGACGAGGCGTTGCAGATGGTGCAGGAGTACCGGCCTCATGCCGCCGTTCTGGATGTAAACATGCCGGGCATGAGCGGATTCGACGTGCTGGAGGCGGTGCGCCGGCAGGATCGGGCAGTGCGCGTGGTGATGCTGACCGCGCGGCGCCAGGAACAGGACATTATCCGGGGCTTCCATCTGGGCGCGGATGATTACATCGTGAAGCCGTTCAGCCCCATGGAACTGATTGTCCGGCTGAAGAGGCTGGTGTCATAAGGCCGGCGGTCACTTCGCCAGCGCCACCTGCTGCACCTTAAACCCGCGTTTTTCCAGCAGGCTGACCACACCTTCCTTGCCCACCAGGTGGGCTGCGCCGACTACCAGGAAGGCCTGATCCTTCCCCTTGAGATACTGTTCGGCCACATCCGCCATGTGGGGATTGCGATCGTAGAGCAAAACCTTTTCCACCTCCGGCGGGCCGGCGTCTTCGTGCAGGGCAGCTTCCACTTTGGCGGCATCGCCGCGCAACCAGAGGTCCTGAACCTTCTTGCTTTGATCGAGGGATTTGCCGGCCTGCTTGAGGGACGATGCCAGCAATGCGGCCTGCACGTCATCGGAAAATCCGGACAGCAGATTCATCTGCATGTCGGCGGATTCGATCTCGACCACGTTCTTGCTGCTTCCGTCGGCCTCGGCCTTGTCGATAAAGTATTTGTCGATGCCGAGATTGGGGTCCATGCCGGCCTTGATCATCGGAAGGGTTGCGATGGTGATGGAGACCAGCCAGGGTTTCATCATGGCGAGCATCCCGGCCGGCATCTGGTATTGATCGCAGAATGCCTCGAGCTGTTTGCGCACGTCGGAATCGACATGGTTCCAGAGGGTATCGCCGGCTCCGTACATGCCGCGCGCGAGCACCATGGCCTGCATCTTCTGCATGTCCACCTTGCCGATGTCCACCTCGACGATCAGGGTTTTGGAGGCGGCGAACGCGTCTTCGAACTCCTTGGGCAGCGGGTACATGTCCTTGGAGCCGATATGGATCGACCCGAGCAGGTAGAGGGTGTTGGCGCCGGAAGTGGCTTTCCAGAAGAGGCCTTTTTTGACCGTGGCCGGCGAGTCCTGTGCCGGCAGGCGCGGCACGGTCACAAGCCCGGCGAAGAGAAACGCGGTCAGAAGCCGGTGCAGTTTGCCCATACGTTTTTATGGTGGCAGATCCCGGCTCCGGCGGCAGCAATAATCGGAGATTCGTCACAAATTAAAGTTGCCAATCGTTAACGTGCTATGCGAATCGCGGTAGCGTTTCTGTTGACGGTTTTGCCGGCGGCCGCGCCCTCGAGCAAAAACGAAACCGATGTATTCACGCCGGAGCGGAAACGAAAGGCGGTGTGCGGTTGACCGACCGACGTGGCCTTTACTGTGCGTCCATCAAAGATCGCCGGGGAGCACCCTAAACGTGATGTCGGGTGCTCTGAAATTCCGGCCTTCCCATCGTACGGTGTATACACCCGACCTCTCAAAATACTTCTTCATTCCCTTAGCGAACATCAAGGTGCGTCCGGGAGGCAAGGCTTCCGAAAATGAAGTGCCCGGACCATTGCTTGCGATCATAGGCCAGTCTGCAAGTCCGACTCCATTTATGAAGAGCCGTGACGAGCCAACGCCGGGGTTCACCATGGAATGCCCGTCGTTTACGATAGCGAAGCAAATTATCAAATCGTCGGTTCTATTGTGTGGGAAGACAGGCTTCGGAATGCTAATTGCCGCCCACACTCTGACCTCTGCCTGTCCCTTATCCAAACCTTGCGCCACCAGCAAAGCAACTGTGAACAATATGTATCCTGCAAGTCTGAACATTACACACCCCTCCACGGCAACATCACAGGTAGGAAACTCAGGTGGCATCCCGGAGGATGACGCACCGCGTCTAGGTACAGACTTCGTACCTCCGCATAGTCACAGATCGTGATGGGAAAGTCCTGCGGCCAACCGGTCACCGATCGCTTGTATATCAGACTTTTTCATCGGATTCAAGCAGTGGTCTTGCGGCATGCCGTACTGTCGTTCTCGTCTTCACTTGCACTTGCACCAGGGACCTTCCGGCTTCCCACAATTGAGCGTAGTGCCCGGCGGTGACCGGCCATGGTACTGCTTGCGCTTGCTGCGAGTCGATCTTCAGCGATCGTTTTGACGACTCGCAGCATAGCCCAGGAGCGTTCAAAAGTATCGGTTCCGCAGAAAGAGGCGAGGCGCGGCGGGCTTTGGGGCAGAGGCTGGAGCGTCAGAAGAGTGCGCGTCAAGTTTTGGCCATTGATGATGCCGGGAAGGTCCCGACCGGGAATTAGGTACCCTGTGGTTTGTGCGTCTTTCCAATCGAACCACCCGGACCTATCTTTGGCTCATCCTTTTTCTCGCCCTGCGCGCGTTCGGCAATCTGTGCCTGGCGTGGGGCACCAAACATCTGCCGGAAAAGCTGGCGGGCGACCCGCTGGTCTATTTGCGGTCGATGCTGGACCCCTTCGTGGCGGCCGGCGTGGTGATGCTGATTGTGGCCCTGCTGGCGCGGCTGGCACTGCTGAGCGTGGCCGACCTCAGCTTCATTCTGCCCATGACGGCGGTGGGATACGTTCTGGCCGCGTTGTTGGGTCGGGTATTCCTGCATGAGGTCGTCAGCCCGCAGCGATGGCTTGCCGTGACCCTGATCTTCGGCGGCGCCGCGCTGGTGAGTTCCACGCCCCAGAACACCACGGAGAAAGCCAAATGACGTGGGTGTTGCTGACGGTGATGGTGGTGGCGACGGCGCTCAGTGACATCCTTCAGAGCTACGAGATGAAACGGGCCGGCGTGCAGTCGGTGGGGGCGCGCGGAATGGGTCGGCTGCTGCGGATGATTGTGGAACGGCGGTACCTGCTGCTCTCGATCGCGTGTCTGGCGTTTTCGTTTTTCGCTTTCATGGCGCTGATACAATCGGCGCCGCTGAGTTGGGCGGTACCGGCATCGGCGGCAAGTTTCATTCTGGAAACAGCGCTGGCGAAGCTGTTGCTGAAGGAAAGTATTGGAGCGCGGCGAGGCGCGGGAACGCTGCTGGTTCTGTGCGGCGTGGTGCTGCTGGGGCGGTAAAACACCATCCTGGGTGTGAGAAAGCACAAAAACATTGCACTGAAACACTTGCGCAATATACGATTGCTCATCGCGCCGTACTCAAGTATATGGGTGAGGGGATGCCATGATGAATCAGAAGCTGGTTGCCGTGTGTTTCGCTGTAATAATGCCTCTGGCTTATGCCGACCAGGGGGGATTCCTCAACTCCGGTGGATCCCTTGGAGGCGGCAGTCCGGTGGCAAACCCTCCAGGCACCCTGACAATCTCGGGTAACAACCTGACGTTCCTGACGACCGACGGCAGCACGGCGGTCAACGCGACGTTCACTACCAGTTCGACGGTAGAGAACTGCGCCGGCGGCGGCAAGGGCGGTCACGTGACCTGCAGTTACACGTTTAAGGGAAGCTTCAGCGGCACCTTGACGGTGAACGGATCCACTCAGGCGATCAACGGCTCTACCTATCAGGTGTATGGAACCAACGGTGTCGTCGCCGGCGGAAATACGGGCTACAACTCCGCGTACACGCCGATGTACTTCACCGATGGCAACGCCCGCATTCTTCGCTCCGACGATCTGAATGGCACCAACGCCATCGCGTACGGAACACAAGGCACGGGCGTGGGCCAGTTTTACGGCCCGTCGGGAATCGCGCTGGATTCGGCCGGGCGGATTTATATTACGGACACCTACAATGACCGGATCGTGCGGATCGACGATATGAACGGAACCAACTGGAAGAGTTTCGGCACCTACGGCACGGGTGTAGGACAGTTCGCGATACCGCAGAGCATCAGCATCGATCCGGCGGGACACATCTGGGTGTTGGACAATGGCAACGGCCGCCTGATCCGCATGGACGACATGAACGGAACCAATTGGACCACGGTGGGCAGCACGGGCTCCGGGGTGGGACAGTTTGCGGCGCTGTCCTCCGCTCCCGGGTTTGACGCACTGGGCCGGATTTACGTCGCGGACGCAGGGAACAACTGGATTGTCCGCTTTGACGATCTGAAGTTCACCAACTGGACTACGTTGAGCCAGTCGCAGCCCATCGGTCCTTACATTTATACGTTCGGCGGACCCACCGGCGTAGTGACCGATCCGGGCGGCAAGATTTATGTGGCCGCCGGCACCAACGTCATTCGGGTAGACGATATGACTGGCGCGAACTGGACTTCGATCGGCGTGGGCACGTTTCGCGCCACACACTATCGCTATCGATTCGAGCGGGATGGTGCTATTGGGCAACGGATACAACGCACAGATCGTGGATAGCGAGGGCGCGGTTCTGACTTCCAATATCAACGGCCTGGTGCAGGGAGTTTATGTGAGCGTTTACGGAGCGGTGCCCCTATCGTTGCCCAGCCCGCGTCCTTCGGCGATCGGCTTCACTCCTCCGTCGCTGAGTTTTGTGCAGAACGTCGGCTCGGCCAGCGTGGCGCAGAACATCGTCGTGACCAACTTCGGCGGCAGCCCTATCAACAGCCTCACGCTTTTTGCAACGGGCCCGTTCTCGCAAACGAATCAATGCCCACCCACTTTGCCTGCGGCGGCGAGTTGCACGGTGTCGGTGACCTTCACTCCGACCTCGGTGGGCGACACCTCGGGAACGATCCACGTGAGCGACAATTCCTATAACATGGGTCCGTCGCAGACGCTTGCGCTTAGCGGCACGGGGACGCTGCCGGGGGCGGCGCTGACGCCGACTTCGCTCTCTTTCTCTTCGCAGATCATCGGGACTTCCAGCACGGCACGCAATGTCACGCTGCAAAGCACCGGCTCGGGACCGCTGCAGGTGACCAACGTCACCGTTAGCGGGCCGTTCAGTCAGACGAACACTTGCAGCGGGAGCATCGCGCCGGCTGCTTCGTGCACCATCGCCGTAGTGTTCTCGCCAACGGTGGTGGGCTCGGCTTCGGGAGTCCTGACGATTACCGATGACGCCGGCGCGCAGACGGTCGCCGTGTCCGGCAGCGGCACTTCCCCGGTAACGTTTTCCGCGAGCAGTCTGAGCTTTGGTTCGCTGGCGGTGGGCAGTACGAGCGCCGCGAAAACCGTAACAGTGACCAACCGGCTGAGCACCGCGCTTACGTTTACCGGCATCTCCGTGCCGGCCGGCGGGCCGTTCGCGATCTCGAGCAATACGTGCGGCACGGGTATTGCGGCAGGCGCAAATTGCGTGGTGGGCGTGACCTTCACGCCGGCGGCGACGGGCGCGGCCAGCGGATCACTGACCTTCGCCGATACCGCGATCAACAGTCCGCAACCGGTCAGCCTGTCGGGAACCGGCACAGCTCCGGTGACGCTTTCAACCAGTTCGCTGAGCTTCGGAACAGTGACGGTGGGGACGACGAGCGCAAGCAAAAGTGTGACGTTGACGAATCACTTGAGCGTGGCGCTCACCCTGAGCCCGGTCACGGTCAGCGCCGGATTCAACATCGCCAGCAACACGTGCGGCGCGACTGTCGCCGCCGGAGGCACCTGTTCGGTGGGTGTGACGTTTACGCCTACGGCGACCGGCGCCGCCACTGGCACCCTGACCTTTACGGACAGCGCCGCGAACAGCCCGCAGACGGTCACTCTGAGTGGGACCGGCGGAGCTACCAGCTCGCCGGTAACCCTTTCAGCCAGCACACTGAGTTTTGGTGCGGTGACGGTGGGCACTACGACCGCGGCGACGACCGTTACGGTGACCAACCATCAAAGCGTATCCCTTAGCTTTACCAGCATCGGAATCACGGGAGCGTTCGCGATTGCCACGCAACACGTGCGGGACAGGCATCGGCGCCGGTGCCAGTTGCTCGGTGGGCGTGACGTTCAGCCTACGGCGACCGGGGCGGCCTCGGGCACCCTCACGTTCACCGATAACGCCACCAACAGTCCGCAAAAAGTGAGTCTCAGCGGGACCGGCAGCGCACCGGTCTCGCTCTCCACGACCGCCTTGAATTTTGGCGTGGTGGCGGTTGGATCCGCCAGCGCCGGTCAGGCAGTCACGGTCACCAACGCCAGCGCGAACGCGGTCGCGGTGAACGGCATCGCAATCACCGGCGATTTCGCGGATACCACCACCTGCACCACTTCCCTGCCTGCGGGCAGTAACTGCACGGTGACGGTGAAGTTTGCTCCTACTGTTGGGGGAACCAGAACGGGAACGCTCACGGTTAATCTTTCGACCGGCGCACTGGCCGGTTTCCCTTACGGGAGCCGGCTCCAGCAGCGGCCAGGTGGGCGCTGCTCACCTTATCGCCGACCACGCTGACCTTCTCCGGCTACACCATCGGCGATAACCCCAGCAAGAGTATCACGGTGACCAATAGCAGCGGTGCGTCCGCCGGAATCGCGGCAATCGCCATGAGCGGAGATGCATCCCTTACGCAGAAGAACAATTGCGGAACCACCGTGGCAGCGGGCGGGACGTGTACCATCACGGTGACGTTTAAACCGGTGGCCTACGGCACCTTCACGGGCACGCTGACGGTTACGGAAAGCACCGGCGCGCTCGACACGGTGTCGGTGACGGGGATCAGCAGCGTGGATAATTAAGAGGGGAGCTTAAATCGTCGGGCCAGGCGCGCGCCATTCGACCGAATCCACCGGGACCAGGGCGCCGCCGCGAATGTAGTAATCGCTGCCGCGCCAGCGGATACTGCGACGCAGGAAGCTGGCCGCCCAGATCAGGAATGCCACCGCATCCCATAGGGGAATGAGCGCCATTTTGTGCCAATACGCGCGCTGCTTGAGCCCCCAGATTCCGATCATGGCGGTGATGGCACAGCGCATGGCAAAGTAACCGCCCAGATACACCGCCACGGTGAGAAGCGACGGGGAGACCGCCACCGCCGCCACCGACCACGGCAGGCCCAGGGTGAACAACAGCCCGAAATGGCCCCACGGGCGCATGTGCCGCATCACCACGATCCAGCGCAGCCGCTTGTGCACCAATTCCCGCAGGGACTGGTAGTCCGCCACGGTATCGATGACGTAGCGCGACAGTTCTACCTCATAGCCCTGGTCGGCGATGAGCCGGCCCACCAGCAAATCGTCCGCCGGCCGGTTCTCGATGGATCGATACCCGCCGAACGCCTCCAGGCGCTCGCGCGTGGTGGCGATGGTCGGCCCCAGTGCGAACTTCACGCCATCCAGTTGCCACGCCACTACGATGCCGGCATAAAAATCGGACACCATGCCCACCGACTGCAGCCGGTCCACCAGGCCCCGCTCATCGATCGAGCGATAAAAGCAGGTGACCGCGCCGATTTTGGGATCGGCCAGCGGCGCTACCACCGTCCTCAAATAGTCTGGCCGTGCCCGCACATCGCTATCGTTGATCACCACATGCTCGTACGCCGCCTCGCTCACCAGACGGGCCAGTTTGGCGACTTTGTCATTGGTGGCGTCGCGCCCGGAGCCGAACAGGACGCGAATGCGCCGCTCCGGAAATTCGCGCTGAAGGCGATCGATCAGGGGAAGCGAAGGGTCTTCGCGATCGCCCACGCAAAACACCAGTTCGTATTCCGGATAGTCCTGCCGGCAGAAGCTGGCAAAATTTTCGTAGGCGTCCGGATCGAGCCCGCGAAGGGGCTTGAGTATACTTACCGGCGGTGTGAATCCCACATCCCGGCTGGCCGGGCGCCGGAAGAAACGCCAACAACTGAACAGGGCGATTCCGTAGTAGATGAACGGGGTAGCCGCCAACCCCAGGAATATATAAGTGGCTAAACTTGCGGACATGGCGCAACTAGTAGACGCTTTCGCCTTGCGCCGGGGGTACAGGCGGCGGAGTAGCCCTTATTAACTAGCCAATCGCGGAGAAGCCTTCTGTTACAGTGGGACTTCCTATATCCGCCCAGCCATTGCGCACCGCATTATTGCAGAAGTTTCCGAGGTATTGAGTCTTGTGTGGAATCGCCGGCTTTACGCATCATAACTCCCACCCCGACCCGCGCCGAATCCGGGATGCGGCCGCCGCCATCCTGCATCGCGGTCCGGACCAGCAGGGCGTATTTGAATCGGCGGGCGTGTCCCTGGCAGCTACGCGGCTCAAGATCATCGACCTGGATTCCGGCAGTCAGCCCATCATAAGCGAAGACGGCGACCGGGTAATCGTGTTTAACGGCGAGATCTATAATCACCTCGAGCTGCGCCGGGAACTGGAACAACTAGGCCACCGCTTCCGGTCGCGGTGCGACACCGAAGTGATTCTGGCGGCATTCACCGAGTGGGATACCGGCTGTTTCGCCCGTTTGCGCGGCATGTTCGCAGTGGCGGTGTGGAGCGAATCGCGGGGACGCCTGGTGCTGGCGCGCGACCGCTTGGGAATCAAGCCGCTCTACCTGGCGCGGCGCGGACGCGACCTCTACTTCGGTTCGGAGTTGAAGACTATTTTCGTGCATCCGGAGGTGGAGCGGAATCTGAATCCGGCCGCGCTGGATTGCTACCTCTCGTTAAATTATGTGCCGGCGCCGCACACCATGGTCGAGGGCATCGAGAAGCTGAGGCCCGGACACTGGCTGGAATGGAGCGGCGGCCAGACGCGCTCGGAGCCGTTCTGGAGCATTCCCCACGAAGTGGATCCGCACTGGAATATCGACTCGGCCAAGGCGGTGCTCGATTCGCTGCTTAAGCAGTCCGTCCGCGAACACCTGCTGAGCGATGTGCCGCTGGGGATCTGGCTCAGCGGCGGGCTGGATTCCTCCACCCTGCTGCACTACGCCTCGGCCGCGTCGAGCACGCGCCTGAAGACGCTGTCGATTTCTTTTACCGGCCGGAGCTTCGACGAATCGGCGCAGATCCGGCGCACGGCGGAGCGCTACAACACCGAGCACGAAGAGTTCGACGTCAATCCGGACAGCGGGCTGGCCGACGCCATCGAGCAGTTCGCATACTACTTCGACGAACCAAATGCCGATGGCGGCGCGCTGCCGGTGTGGTTTCTTTCCCGGCTGACCGCCAGCCGCGTCACGGTGGCGCTAAGCGGCGAAGGGGCCGACGAGCTATTCGGCGGATATCTCACCTATCGCGCGGATCTGCTGGCGCAGCGGGCGCGCCAGCTTCCCGCCTGGCTCTTACGCGCCGCTCATGGAGTGGCAACACGCTGGCCCGTTTCCGATGAAAAAATAGGGTACGAGTACATGGCCAAGCGTTTCCTGGAGGGATGCCTCATGCCCGCGGGACGCGCCCACGTACACTGGAACGGCACGTTTTCCGATTCCGAAAAAGCCGCGCTGGTGCCGACGCCGCTGCCGGAGGCTCTAGCGGACCTGTTGCGCGGACTTTCTCCCACGGGCGACAGCCTGAGCGCGTACCTGCGGTTCGACCAGCAATGGTATCTGCCCGACGACATCCTGGCCAAGGTAGACCGCATGAGTATGGCGCACTCGATCGAAATCCGGCCGCCTTTTCTGGATCATCGCATCGTGGAATTCGCCGCGTCGCTGCCGGACCACCTGAAGGTTCGCGGCAGCGCTCAGAAGATTGTGTTGCGCGAGCTGATGCGGCGCCGCCTGCCCGCATCCACGCTGCGCCGCCGGAAGATAGGCTTCGATTTCCCAGCGCATGAATGGCTGCGCGGTCCCTTGCGCGGCCTGCTGCTGGATACAGTCTCCGGGGAGTCCGCGGACGGGCTGTTCCGGCGTGAGACGCTGCGGCATTTCGTGCAGCAGCACATGAACCGGCGGGTGAACATCGGCTATCATCTGTGGGGGTTGATGCTGCTGTTACTGTGGATGAAGCGATGGCGAATCCAGACGACACATTTCGAGAGAGCCCTACCGGTGCCGGCAAGCAGCGTTACCTCTACTTAGCCATAGTCCTGATCGCCGCGGCCATCTACCTGGGCTGCATTCTTTCTCCCCCTTCCCTGATGGACGATGTGGACGCGGTGCAGGCGCAGATTGCGCGCAACATGTTGACATCGGGCGACTGGGTCACGGCGCGCATCGACGGCATCATCTACCTGGAGAAATCGCCGCTGATCTACTGGCTGATCGCCGGCGCTTACAAAATTTTCGGCGCGTTCGATTGGGCGGCGCGCATTCCGGTGGCGCTCTCGTGCGTGTTGCTGGCGTGGCTCACGGCGGCTTTCGGCACGTGGGCGTTCGGCCGGCGCGCGGGGTTCTACGCCGGGCTGTGCATGGCCACGTGCATCGGCCTGTTCCTGTTTACCCGGATTCTGATCCCCGACGTGATGCTGACCGCGACTATCGCGCTCTCCATGTGGGCCTTCCTGCGGGTGCTGGACGAACAGGAGGCGCATCCGCGCTTCTGGGCGTTCGTGCTGGCCGCGAGTTTCGGCGTGGGGCTGCTGCTCAAGAGCACCGTGGCGCTGCTGTTCCCCGGCGCGGCGGCCGCGATCTACCTGATGTTGACCCGGCAGTTGTTTTCGCGGAAAGTGTGGAAGCGCCTGCGCCCGTGGAGCGGGCTCGCCATCATCTTGCTGATCGCCGCGCCGTGGCACGTGCTGGCGGCGCTGCGCAATCCGCCGTATTTCGACCTGACCATGCGCAGCGTTCCCGGCGAATATCACGGCTTTCTGTGGTTCTATTTCATCAACGAGCAGGTACTGCGCTTCCTGAATCTGCGGTATCCGCGCGATTACAACACGGTCCCGCGAGTCTGGTTCTGGCTGTTTCACCTGGTCTGGCTGTTCCCCTGGAGCGTCTACCTTCCCGCGGTGGCGCGTCTCTCCTTCAAGCCCCAGGATCGCGCCGGGCAGACGCGCCTGCTGGCGCTCTGCTGGACGGGCTTTCTGCTGGTGTTCTTCACTTTCTCCACCACCCAGGAGTATTATTCGATGCCGTGCTATCCGGCGATGGCGTTGCTGCTGGGGTCGGCCATGGCGGCGGGCGGCGATTGGGTCCGGCGCGGCACGCGCGTGCTGGCGGCGGTGACGGCTTGCGCGAGCCTGGCCTGCCTGGCCATCCTGGTAGCGGTGCGCCACGTGCCCACGCCCGGAGATATCGCGCAGGCACTTTCGCGGCATCCCTCCGCCTATACGCTGTCGCTGGGCCACATGGAGGATTTGACGCTGGAATCGTTCGCCTATCTGCGGCTCCCCCTGGCGATTGCGGCGGTGGCGTTTGGAATCGGCGCGGCGGGCAGCCTGCGGGCCGTGGGGCGGCGCGCTTTCCTGGCGGCGGCGCTGATGATGGTGATTTTCTTCCACGCCGCGCGGCTCGCCATGGTGACGTTCGATCCCTACCTTTCGTCGAGGCCGCTGGCGGAGGCGCTGCTGCGTTCGCCGCGGGGAGAACTGGTGATCGACCATCACTACTACACCTTCTCGTCGATTTTCTTTTACACCAATCGCACCGGGTGGCTGCTCAACGGGCGGTTCAATAATCTGGTCTACGGGTCGTACGCACCCGGCGCGCCGGACGTGTTTCTCACCGATGACCAGTGGAAGGAGCGCTGGCTGGGACCGGAGCGCTATTACCTGGTCGCCAAAGACGAACAGCAGGCGCGCTTCGAAAAGCTGGTGGGGGACAGGGCGCTCTTTGTGGTGGCGCGGAGCAGCGGCAAGATGCTGTTGACCAATCGGCCGCTCTAAAGGACAAAGGCGACAGGCCAGGAGGCCTGTCTTACTCCGGAAGGACCGCTGGTCGCCAAAGACGAACAGCGTGGTCGGGAAGAGCGCGCTACATATGCTGGCGCGGAGCAGGCCTAGAAGCGCGGCATCAGGGAACTGGGCAGCAGCGGAAACGCGGGCTCATCCGGGTCGCCGGCCAAAAAGGCTTCGAACAGTCTGGCGAGCAACCCGCTGTGCCGGGCGAAGCGCCGGCGCCGGTCATTGAGATACGCAAACCGGAACGGCGAAAGCGATTCGATGCCCGCCACATAATCGGCGCTGTACAGTTCGCCGGCCTCTCCGGCGGAACGGACCAGAAACGAGAGGCAGCTTCGCGCAATCAACTGCCGCAGCGGCAGTGCCCCCACGCCCGGCAGATCGTGCATCTGCATCATGACCCTGCCGCCGAATTGCATCAGCCGGTTGGTGAGCGCATCCAGAGGTTCGCGCCCCGCGGCCAGCGCGAAGACGGTCCGCACGCCGTGCTGCAGATCCTCTTGCACGTCCTGCAAATCGTCAGCCAGTTGCAGAAAGACGCCCCAGTCGTAAGCGAACCGCGCCTGCTCGGCAGTCATCGTTCCGGCGGCCAGGTACCCATCGGCCAGAACACTCGTCCCGCCCTTTTCGAAACTGAGCGATAACACGTCGTCCCACGCTGTGGACTGCCGCAAGAGCCGCAGACTGTTCTCCTGGGCAGCCTGAATCCCCAGCAGGCTCTCATACACTTGCGGATACGGTTCGCGCGCGTATTGCGATTCGATCTTCTTTACCAGACGCCAGATCATGGCCTCGTGCTTCCCCGCCGAAGCCACGGCATCTCCCCGCAGGCGGAGGCTGAACCGCTGGTTGAATCCGCGCTTGGTCTCCGCCGGCGTCTCCGGATCGTCCAGGTAATTATCCGTGTACGGGTAAAGCATGCTGTACGCGAACACAGAGGGGGAAAGGCACATGCTGCCGCCGAATAGCACCTGCAGGCCGCAGGCGGTCCAGGCATTGCGGGTGGCCTGGAAGATATCGGCCACGCTCACGTCCGGATCGAAGCATCGCGCCTGGCGCGCCATGGCGTTGCCGATACCCGAGAATCCTCCCGCCAGCAGAATCTGCAGATGCGAATCCTGAAGGTTGAGCGCGGTGCGTCCGAACCCGGCAAAGGCGGCCGTCAGCCGTTCGTGCATCGCCTGCCGCTCACTGCGGGTGGCCGGCGGACGGCGCAGCTCACCCTCCAGCGAGTGCAGAAACACATCCATCCGCGCTTCCCGCTCCGCCTGCTCTGGCGCCGTGAACCGGCGATCGAAAGCGGGCAGGCTGTCCGGACACTCGCGCCACAAGGCGAGAGAGGATGCAAGCAGTTCAGTCGCACCAGTCGTCACATTCCGGAGTACGAACAACGCGCGAGATTTGTTCCGCGGTCACCGGTGCGGAAGCAGGGCGCGCATCATCTTACCCCAGAGCGTCTGGCTCAACTCCTCGGCATCGTCCGGATCCACCGGCACCACCGTAAGATGCAGCCCGGCCATTTCGTCGTTCGAGCTGGGGCCGTAGCGCACGCGCTGGGGCGGCTGATGGGGATTGCGCGGATTGCCGGCGGAATTGTCATAGGTGAATTCCATTCTGACGTCGGTATCGGCGGGCAGCCGCAAAGGCGTGGGATACAGATATTGCTGCTGCCAGTTGAAATCCCAGTGCGGAATGTGGATCAGGGTGATGCGCTTGCCGTCGGGAAGCACCGCGTATCCGTACATATCGGTGCACACGTAATGGGCATGAGGATTGATCCCGATCACGTCCACATCGACGGGAATGGTGAAGTGGTCGGTAACTTTGTAGGCGCGGTCCCCGGCGGGGATGTCGATATCGGTCGATCCCAGCGGAATATCCTGGGCGTGGCGCTTGGGCACCTCGTCGGTGTAATACAATCCGATGCGCGTGCGGTCCTGCTCCGGCTTACCTGTGGGATGGTAATGTACCTGCAGCACCAGGTCGGCATTGCCATGCAGCAGTCCCGCCATGTCGGGCGGGGTCTGAAAGGGCAGACCGCCGGGCGTCCAGCCGCTGAGTCCATGGGCGGGCAGGAAGCCGGGCGTGCCGAAGCACGGATAGCCGCCGCCGGTGTCGCGCTTGCGCGCCGTGCCGGTGATGTCCTGAAACAGCAGCGCGTGGTGGACCACCTTGGGGTTGCCCGGCTGGATGTCCACGGCGCGCAGATAGCGGGCGCGCGGACTGGGGTCGGGGATATCGAAACACTGGTACACGTCGAGCCCTTCGGCCGGCACATGGAAGGGGGCGCGCATTTCCGCCTCGGCATCGGGCTTGCCAAGCTGCCAGCCTTCCGGGAAGACGGGCGGCTTGGGGGTCTCGGCGGGGTTGCCTTGGGGCGCGCCGGCGGCCGCCCACGCGGCCAGAGTGGCGATCTCCACATCGGATAGTTTACGTTCCCCCTTAAAATGCGGGGCGGAGGGGAGCCAAGGCGGCATGAAGCGCTTCCTGGTGACGGTGGCGATGAGAGCGGCGTGCCTGGCGGCGTCCTGATAACTTACCAGCGGGAACGGCGAGACCCCGCCGGGCCGGTGACACGAGACACACTGGCGGTAGAGTAGGGGCGCCACATCGTGGGAAAAAGTGGCTGCGGCCAGCAGCACGGTCAGGATCACACTTCCATTGTGGCCTGAATCGCGCGGCCCCGGAGGACCCGCCTATTTGTTGCGGAACATGGCGATGGCTTCGATTTCGATCAGCAGTTCCGGCCGGCACAGGATTGCCTGAACGCCCGTGGAAGCGGGCAGCGGGTCGAGGCCCTGTTCGGCGTAGAAGGCGGTGCGCTCCTCGTTGAACGCCTCGTAGTCGCGTCCGATATCGCGCAGGTAGCACGTGGTGCGCACAATGTCCTTCCAGGTGGCGCCTTCGGATTCCAGCAGGGCGGCGATGTTCTGGAACGTGCGGCGGAGTTGCCCGCGAAAATCGCCGATATGAATGCTGCGGCCGTGCTCGTCGATACTGGCGGTGCCGGAAATCAGCAGTATCGTCACGCCGTTCAGATCGATGCGCATGCCGCGCGAAAACGAACTGGGCCTGGCGTAAGCGTACGCTTCGTTCAGCACATTCAGGTTCGTCATGGCGCGCTTTTCAATAGGCGCCCCCGCAATGTCCTTCAAGAGTTCGGCATCCAGAACCATGACTATAACACCCGGATGTCCGGTCAATGTTGCACTATTCGTCGGTGACGCAACCCAGGGAGGCGTTCTTGACCAGCCGGATGTACTTGGCCAGGGTTCCGCGGTCGGCCTTGTAGGGAGGCATCTTCCACCGCTCGCGCCGGGCGGCCAACTCCTCGCCGGTGAGATCGACGCTCAGGGTGTTCTTCGAAGCATCGATGGTGATGCGGTCGCCGTCATGGATCAGGCCGATGGGGCCGCCCTCCTGCGCTTCGGGGGTCACGTGGCCGACGATAAAGCCGTGAGAGCCGCCGGAGAACCGGCCATCGGTGATCAGGGCGACGTATTTGCCCAATCCCGCACCCATAATGGCCGAGGTCGGGGTCAGCATCTCGGGCATCCCGGGGCCGCCTTTTGGCCCCTCGTAGCGGATCACGATCACGTCGCCCTTTTGAATCTCCTGGCGCTCCAGGGCAGCCAGCATCAGCTCTTCGGAATCGTAGACGCGCGCCGGCCCGCTGAATACCAGTCCTTCTTTGCCGGTGATTTTGGCAACGGCCCCTTCCGGCGCCAGGTTGCCGCGCAGAATCTGCAAGTGGCCCACCGGATTGATGGGATTCGCGACCGGGTGTACGATTTGCTGTCCGGCGGCGAGACCGGGCAGGTCCTTGACGTTTTCGGCCAGCGTTTTGCCGGTCACCGTCAGGCAGTCGCCGCGTAGAAGGCCCTCCGCCAGGAGCATTTTCATTACCGCGGGAAGTCCGCCCACGGCGTGCAGGTCTTCCATCACAAACTTGCCGCTGGGCTTGAAATCGCTCAGCAGGGGCACGCGATTGCTGACGCTCTGAAAATCGTCGAGCGATAGCGGCACGTTCACGCTGCGGGCGATGGCCAGCAGGTGCAGCACGGCATTGGTGGAACCGCCCAGCACGGAAACCAGTACCATGGCGTTTTCGAAAGCTTCGCGGGTCATGATGTCGCGCGGCTTCACATCCAGTTCCAGCAGGCGTTTGATAGCGCCGCCGGCGGCCAGGCACTCCGCCAGTTTCAGCGGATCTTCCGCGGGCGTCGAGGAACTGTAGGGCAGCGACATACCCAGCCCTTCGATGGCCGACGCCATGGTATTGGCGGTGTACATTCCGCCGCAGGCACCGGCGCCGGGGCAGGCGTGCCGAACGATATCCTGCCGCTGCGCATCGTCGATATTGCCGGCCAGATATTCCCCGTAGCTCTGAAATGCCGAGACGATATCGAGCTTCTGCCCGTTGTTACCGCAGCCAGCCCGGATAGTCCCACCGTAAATCATCAGCGACGGGCGGTTCAGCCGGCCCATGGCCATGATGCAACCCGGCATGTTCTTGTCGCAGCCGGGCAGTGAGATGTTCGCGTCGTACCACTGCGCGGACATCATGGTCTCGATGGAGTCCGCGATCAGATCGCGCGACTGCAAGGAGAAACTCATACCGTCGGTGCCCATGGAAATGCCGTCGCTGACCCCGATGGTGTTGAATCGCATCCCCACCAGCCCGGCGGCGGTGAGCCCTTCTTTGACCTTATCGGCCAACTGGAGAAGGTGCATGTTGCACGGATTGCCTTCGTACCATACGCTGGCGACGCCCACCTGTGGCTTGTCCATATCCTGCTCGGTAAGGCCGGTGGCGTAGAGCATGGCCTGCGAGGCGCCTTGCGATTTAGGCTGGGTGACGCGCGAACTGAACTTGTTTAAAGGAGCGGGCATAAAGATTTAGTATGTGGGATACGCCTCCCGGCGTGTCAAGGCGAGGGCGCGCCGTCTGCCGGGGGATTTTCGATTCGAATGCAGTCTACCTCCGAGGTGGCAATCATGCCGGTATCCATCATCGCCTGCACCTCCGGAACCAGGCGCGCCAGGTTTTCCGCCGTATCGACAATCGTGACTACAATCGGCTGGTCCTTCTTCGTCAGCCTCCGGCGATGCAATTCCGCCGTCTCGCCGAATCCTTCCAGGCCGCGAAACACGGTTGCGCCGGCAATTCCCAGTTCTTTGGCGCGCTGCACAATCGCCTCATACAGAGGCTTTCCGCGGTACTCATCGCTTTCGGCAAAGTGAAGCCGCAGCAATTGGGCTTTCTTAGCGGTCCGCATGAGAAGACTCCGGCTCCGGGCGGCTGCGCACCAGCCGGATCATGTCCACGTCGGAGAGCACGATAATACCGTCCTGAATCATGGACTCGATTTCGGTGATGGCCTTGGCCAGCTTCTCTTCGGAATCGACTACTGAAATCATGATCGGCAGATCGCGCGAAAAGGGAAGCCGCCCGCTCTTGTGCGTGTGCCCCTTCACCCCGTAGCCCAGGATGCCGCGGTAAACGGTTGCACCCGCGATCTCCAGCACGCGCAGACGATTCACAATCGCCTCGTAGAGGGGCTCGCCCTGCCAACGGTCCGATTCGCCCATGTAGATACGCATCAATCGCCCGGAACCCCGCATTTCAAAATGCGGCTCCACCGGCGGCGAGGGGCGGTCCCGGTTGGCAACTTTGACGACGTTGGTGTCCTGCACTTCTATGACGCCATCGGTGACCATATCGTGCAAAGCGGGCATGAGCGCATCCACCTTCGCGGCGGAGTCGATGAACTCGATGCGGACCGGCAGGTGTTCCGCCAGCACTTCGATCCTGGTGGTATGCATCACCTGGTGCGCGCCGAAACCGGCCATGGCGCGCGTAGCCGTGGCGCCCGCCACGCCTTTGCGAAGCAGAAATGTCAGGATCGCGTCGCACAAAGAGCCGAAGTGGTGCTGGGTGTCTTCATTAATGAAGATGGTGACCTTCCGTGCCGTGCCCGTCTGCAGCATAAACACAGCATAACGCTCCGGCCGCACTGTTAAGCCCGCGATAAACCTCGATTAAGAAAGTTAAGATCGGAGCGGCCGGGTAACGTTGGCGTTTTCGTCTCCGTACGCAGGACAAGGTGAAGCCTGCTTCGCCAAACCAACACAGAGGTGAACATGTCCTTTCGACGATTCGTATTAGCTCTGTCCGCGGCCGGAGCGCTCAGCGCGAGCTGCGCCGCGGCCCAGACCACCACTACCAGTTCGACCGCGGCCGTGGAATCGAGTTCCGCGCCGATCGGGCTCGCCAGTTCCGAAACATTGCAATTGAATGTAGTGAACACTGCCACTGCGTCTTCCAGCGGCACCGCGGCCTCCTGCACCGGCACCATTCAATTTGTGAACTCCAGCGGAACCGTTATCGGCTCTGCTACGTCTTTCACCGTGACCAGCGGGCAGATTTTCTCCGCGACGCTTCCTTTTTCGAAAGTGGGTGCGTCCGGAACCCGCAGTGAAGTCAGAGGTGTCGTTACCTTAACTGTAAGTACAGGCTCCGGGGCTGCGCCATACCATCTCACCTCTTCGCTCGAATCGTATGACACCTCTACTGGTGTCACGCACGTTTATCTCGCCAATGCTATTGAGGGCGGCATGGGCGGCGGTCCGGGATTCGGACACTAGGCAGTGCCTGCGGCGGCGCGCCGGGGCGCGTGCCGCCGCTCGCATGAGGACCCAATGAACGCTCGCATTCTGTTGATCGAAGACGAACCCGGCGTGGTAGTGACGGTGTCCGACCTGCTTGGCGCCGAAGGCTACCTGGTGGAGTTCGCCATGGATGGGCCGTCCGGTCTCGCCCGGGCGTCCACGGACCAGTTCGAACTGATCGTGCTGAGCGACGTGCTACCCGGGAAAAGCGGCTTCGACGTTTGCCGTGAACTCCGGCAGTCCGGATTCGATGGCGGGATCCTCATGTTGACCGGGAAGAGCGAGGTGGCCGACCGCGTGATCGCCCTCAAGCTTGGCGTCGACGATTACATGACCAAGCCGTTCGAGCCCACCGAGCTGGCGGCGCGCGTAGAGGCGTTGTTGCGCCGCGTGGGCCGCCAGAGGCGCATTCACGTGACCGCCTACCGTTTCGGCGACGTCGAGGTGGATTTCGAGCGCGCTGAAGCCTACAAGCGCGGCCAGCGGATCAACATCACCGCCAAGGAACTGGAACTTCTGCGGTACCTGGTAGACAATCGCGACCGCGTAGTCACGCGCGAAGAAATTCTGCGCAACGTGTGGCAGTACACCGCCGACATCTCTTCGCGCACCGTGGATGTTCACGTGGCGTGGCTCCGCCAGAAACTGGAGCGGAACACACACCAGCCGCAATTCATCCAAACGGTGCGCACCAAAGGCTACCGGTTTTCCCCGGCATAGAAAGGCGGCGGGCCGGAGTTACCGGCTCTCCGGCAGCGTATCGTACAACGGCTGCGCCGGCTTCACTTCGGGATTCTCCTCCGCCACCGATACCGCCAGCACGCGAATATTGGCGTTGTCGGGCAGCGTCAGGGTGCGGGCATTCGCCGGCAAATCAATGCTGTAAGCGAACAGGTACGAATACTGGTACGGTTCGTTGAGCCCATCCGGCGTATGGTGGTGCGAGGCGTACCAGGCCAAGTCGGCGCGCTTGATGTAGGCGGGGGACATGCCCAGGAAATCTTCCGGGTACCGCGGCGACCAGTCCGGCGAACCGCGGTCGGCGAGGTCCCAGGTGGCGTGATTGGCGGAAACGGCCCAGTCCTGGCGCAGGGGAGTCGTCGTGCCTCCACGGCCGGTGATCTCCTTGGGACGCGGTTTCCACAAACGCGTGTCCCATTGGCCGATGAAGCCGCCCCAGTTCTCCACTGTCAGGTCGTCAGTCTTCTCGCCGGCGCGGAATTCGGCCTTCTGGTCGCCATCGGCGGACGCGGCCAGCACGTACACGCGGTTGTACCGTCCCGCGGGCAGTTCGATTTTCTGGCCCTTGGCAATCACGGCGTCCGGTTTGCCGGTGCCGGCCGCTGCCAGGTGAAACATCACACCGTTGAATTCCAGAACCTGAGGCACCATCTCGGCAGGCAGTGCATCGCCTTTGGAATCGAAGCCGCCCACTGTCTTGGTGTCGTCATTGCTGGCCGCGGCCAGGTCGAAGTGCAGGGTTACCGGCCGGGACAGAATCGAAGTCAGTTTCGCCGGAGCAGTCCCCAGCTTGAGCGCGAACGTCCGCGGTTGATAAGCCGTGAAGCTGGTTACCAGGGCGCCGCCCTGCACCGTGGCAGTGCCGACGGGGAGTTCCTGCGCGTTCACCTCGCGGGCGGAAGCGATGGGAGCGGCGAACTTCACGTGTACGTTGTTTTCGGGCTTGCCGTCCAACTCCACCATGCGGAGCACCACTTCGTCGCTCATCTCCGCTTTCTTCAGCGCCAGCACGCGAATCCGCGGGTTGTCTACCTGGAGCAGCGAGAACTCTTTGCCCAGCGAGCCGGCGTGCTTTGGCGTTTCGAAGGCGATCAGCGGATCGTTCAGGCGCTGGCCCTGCCAATCGGTCTGAGCGGAGCGCCAATCGCCGGCGTGTCCGGCGATGCCGAAGAGGATGTCGTGGTGGCCCCAGTCCTGGTTGAACTGGTCGGAATAGTTAGTCCCGCCGGGCGTGCGGATCAGGGTCAGCCGGATGGTGTGATCGTCGTATTTATCCGAGCCGTTCTTGACATCGGTCAGGATGGTCGCGCCGTACGAGCCGCTTTGATCGGTCAGATCGACCCACTGGTGCGAGGCCACCTCGAACTGGCGCTCATTTTCGGTGGGCCGCTGGATCGTGCCCACGTCCCAGTTGTAGGTGGCATTGGTATTGGACGCGGTGAGCGGGAACGTGGCCTTCACGTTGGACGCCAGCTCTTTCCAGTCGATGGCGTTGGCGAACTCCACGCGATTTCCGGCATCGCCCGCGGCCAGCCGCACCGTGGTGACGAACTTGGAGCCTTCGAATTCGCGGGCTACCTGCACCGCCACGCGCGCCGGACCGTTCTCCACTACGTGAATCTGCGCGGGCCCGCCGACGTAGCCGCGCGGCGCGGCGTGTACCTGGTCCCAATCCATGTTCCACGCCGGCCATTGCCTGGGGGCGTCATGGCTGATCGCCAGGCGCACCGGCGCGGAGAGCAATTCCTTGTTGATGGATTTATCGAAGATGCTGGAGACATCGCCATCCGCATTCAGCGTGACGCGGTAGCGCGCGTTCTCCAGCGACGACGTGGACACCTTCAGCGACGAAGCCGGCGCCGAGGCGGCGGGCTCCACATCGTACACCGCATAGCCCACCGACGGCGTCTTGGCCACGAAGATGGCCTTGCCGTTTTCGTATTGCGCGGGAACCTCTTTCCCATCGGGACCGATGACGCGCACCGCCCTGGTTCCGGCGGGCATGGCCAGCGGAGGCTTCCACCACGTCTTCGCGCGCGATGTTGAGCGGGTTGTAGACCACCACGGCGGTCCCGCGGGTCTGCGTGTTCAGCGCCGAAGACACGGCTTCGGTGGCGCTGGTCAGAACCGTCGGAGAACTGATTCATCGCGATGATGTCGTCATTCCAGGCGAACTCATAAGCGCGCGGGGTGGCGGTGCCGGCGGCCGTATCGTGGAAATGGCCGCCCATTACCAGGGTCCACGCGTCGTTCAGGCGCTGCTGCGGATAAGGTCGTCCGCCCATCCACTGGGCGGCAACGGAGGCCTTCTCGGCGGCGTCGGCGAGCAGTTCGTTTTTGCGATTCCAGCGCTTGTGATAGGCCTCGCTGGTGAGCGATCCGGCGGAGTGGTTGATCAGTTCCAGGTCGCCTTTGTACTTCGGCATGCGCGCCGTCATATCGGGCTTGATGTCCCGGAACATCTGGTCCGCGGTAGAAATGACCACGTGTACCGGACCTTCGCCGACGGCGACCGGGGGATTGGGAGGCGGCGGTGGCGCCTCGGGCTGGCCTCCGCGTCCGCCGCGGCCTCCGCGCCCGAATCCCGGGGTGGGCAGCACGGTGGTGCTCTTATCCACGATGGCTTCCAGCAGCTTGGCGCTGGGCTCGGACACCGCGCCGCCGATATCGCCGGTTCCCACGTAGTGGTAGTCGGCATAGACGCCCGTGACCTTGCCATCCAGTTCGATGCGCTTCACCCAGTCCTGCTCCCTGCGGACCACGGCCGCCGCGGCCCCGTCCGCCCTGCGCGTTGGGATTCGGCGGGGGCGGGGGCGGAGGCTCCTCGCTGAGGTCGGTAGAGACGCTGCTGCCATAACCGCCCGGATTGAGCGCGGCGATGACCGTATTGCCGTCCGTGCCTTCCCACAGGCCGACGTTGAACGGGATGCCTTCCGGCGTCTGTTCGGGCGAATCGGGACCGCCGACGCGCGGCGCGGGCTGCCATCCCGAGGAGAGCTTCTGGGTGGAGAAGCCCCTGATGCCGGCATGCGCCAGAATGCTGGGCAGCGAGGCCGGGAAGCCGAAGCAATCCGGCAGCATGTACTCCTCGCTGGCCTTGCCGAACTCGCGGCGGAAATAGGTATTGCCGTAGAGAATCTGGCGGAACAAGCCTTCCGCGTTGGGCAGATTGACGTCGCCTTCTTCCACCGAAGAACCCGCCGGGAACCACCGGCCGGCGGCAACGTAGCCCTTCATCCGCTGGTAGTCGTTGGGGAAATATTCCTTCATCAGGCGGTACCGGTTGGACCCGGTCCAATTGAAAACGTAGTGCGGATACTTATCGATCAGATCGAAGTTCACGCGCAGAGTCTTCAGCAGATATTCGCTGATGCTCTGGGGAAACTCCCAGCGCCATTGCGTGTCCAGGTGCGCGTAGGGCACCACGTAAAGAGTTGGCGTTTTGGTGATATCCGGCGCTTTCATGGTCTGCGCGAGCAGCGCCGCGGCTGGCAGCAGACAAGCGAACAAAGTCAGAAATGAACGTTGCATAGGTTCCCCACCTGAGGTTTTCTGTAGTCACTGATAACGATATCACATGCGGCCCGGCCAGAGGACGCCGAACCGTTTTGCAACGGCAGATCCGCCACCATGCGTCTGGTGCGCCAGTGGCAAAGCGCCACCAACAGTGCAGGCGTTGCGGGCGCGAAACCCTTTGTTATCAGAGTTACCCTTCTGGACCGCCGATTGCCAAAATCCGCACCAATGGTTCCGCCTGTCGCCGGATGCGCCACGTTTGTATGCCGAATCGATTAGCGCTGCTCTTCTGCATCGCCTCCGGGATGGTATCTGAAATGTTCGCCCAGGTATCGCCCGGTCCGCTGAGTAAAGCGCATCGCGATCTCGAAGGGCCGCTGGCATGCGCCCGGTGCCACGTGTTCGGTGCCGGGTCGCCGCAACTCCGCTGCATGGAATGTCACCAGGAAATTGCCCGCCGCCTGTCGGCCAATCGCGGCTACCATGCGTCGCAGGTGAAAGCAGGCTCAGGCAGCAACGATTGCGGCCACTGCCACTCCGAGCATAACGGCCTGAACCACCGGCTGGTGCGCTGGCCCGTGCCCAAGGAAAAATTCGATCACGCGCAGGCCGGCTGGAAGCTCGAAGGCAAACATGCCCCACTGAAATGCGCGGAGTGCCACCAGGCCAAATACATTGACGCCTCCGACCGTGCCGTGCTCAAGCGCCACGACCTGAACACGGCGTTCGCCGCGCTCGATCCCGCCTGCACCTCCTGCCACCGGGACGTGCACGCCGGCCAGTTGAGCAGCCGCTGCACCGATTGCCACTCGCAGGATACCTGGAAAAATCCGCCGGGGTTCTCGCATGACCGCTCGCGCTATCCGCTCACCGGACTGCACGCCAAGTTGGAGTGCGCGAAGTGCCACCACCCGTCGGGAGCCGGCCCGGATGCGGCCATCGTCTACAAAGGCATCGCGCTCTTTAACTACTGCGCATCGTGTCACAAGGACCCGCACGGCAATGCCTTCAGCGGCGATTGCGCGCGCTGCCACACCACCGGCGGCTGGAAGCAGATTCTTCCCACGAACGGTTTCGACCATAACCGCACGGACTATCCGCTGCTCGGCAAGCACGCGGCGGCAGCCTGCAAGGATTGCCACAAAACCCAGGACTTCAAGGCGCGCGTCGCCTTCGCGCGCTGCCTGGATTGCCACCAGGACCAGCACGGCGGCCAGTTCACGCATCGCGCCGACGGCGGCGATTGCAAAGCCTGTCACGATGAAACCGGCTGGAAGCCCGCCCATTTCACCGCGTCCGACCACGCCGCAACCGCGTATCCGCTGCTCGGCAAGCATACGGATGTCGCGTGCGCCAGATGCCACCTGCCCAAAGGCAAGGAGACCGCATATCGCGTCCCCTTCGCCGCCTGTACCACCTGTCACCAGGACCGGCACAAGGGCCAGTTCGCCGCCATGCCGCGCGCCAATCGCTGCGAGGATTGCCACGATGCCGCGGGCTGGAAGCCTGCCCTGTACACGCTGGCCGCGCACGATCGGACCCGCTTCGCGCTGAAGGGCGCGCACGTCGCGGTACCCTGTTCCGGCTGCCACGAGCCGCGCGGCGAAGACACGCCGTATCATCCGGCGTCGGCGAACTGTACCGATTGCCATCAGAACCTGCACGGCCCGTTGTCCGCGGCCACGCGATGCGAGACATGCCACTCCGTCGCCTCCTGGAAAGAGCTGGGACGCTTCGATCACAGCCAGACGGCGTACCCGCTGTTGGGCAGCCACGCCGCCGTGGATTGCCTGGCCTGCCACAAGCCTGCGGTGGAGAACGGCGTCCGCCACATTGCATTCCGCGGCGCCGCCAGGGATTGCGCCGGCTGCCATGCCGACGTCCACGGCGGCCAGTTTCAGGCCGGGGACGGCGAAAAAGAATGCGCCGAGTGCCACACCGTTCTCTCCTGGCGCCCCACGAAATTCGATCACAGCCGCCATTCCACTTTCAAACTCGACGGCGCGCACGAGCGGGTGCCCTGCCAGATGTGCCACGACCAACGCCGCATAGTCGCCGGACGTTCGGCGGTGCTCTACAAAGGCACGCCGCGGGAGTGTAAGCAATGCCATCGGTAATCCGCACGCTGTGGCTCTCAGTTCTGCTTCTGCCCGCGGCAGGCGCGCAGCCGGCGCAGAAGACGCGCAACCCGCACGGTCCCCTTCCGGCCTCCTGCGAGGCCTGCCACACATCCACCGCGTGGCGCCCCATTCGCCCGCACCCGGAGTTCAATCACGATACGCAAACGGCCTACCCGCTCCGCGGCATGCACGACGGCGTACCGTGCCAGGCGTGTCACTTGAGCGCGGTATTTCGCAAGACCGCGCACGATTGCGCCTCCTGCCATGCCGATTTCCACCGCGCGCAGATGGGGGTTCGCTGCGAGCAGTGCCACACGGTGCGGGGCTGGACGCCCGCCGCGCAGGGGAGCGCGCGCGAGCACTCCGGCCGCTTCCCTCTGCTCGGCGCCCACGCCACCGCGCCTTGCGAGACCTGCCACAAGGGCGCGGCCAACGCCGTTTTCGTGGGCATGAGCACCGAATGCGTCACCTGCCACCGCAGCGACTTTGTGAGTGCGCTGAACCCGCCCCACCAGGCGGGCAGCTTTCCCCTGGATTGCTCCCTGTGCCACTCGGTGAATAACTGGCTGGGCGCCCGCTTCGACCATGCGGCCGTGGCCCACTTCGCGCTGACCGGCGCGCACGCCACCCTGGCCTGCACCGCCTGCCACGTAAGTGGAAATTTCACCGGAACGCCGGCCACCTGCGTCGCCTGCCACCAGGCCGATCTGCAAAGCGCCACCAATCCCAATCACATGGCGGGAGGCTTCTCCACCGACTGCGGCCAGTGCCACAACACCACCACCTGGACCACCGCCACCTTCGACCACAACGCCGTCTCCGGTTTCCCGCTCACCGGTGCCCATGCCACCCTGCAATGCAACCTGTGCCACACAGGCAGCAGTTTCGCCACCGCGCCGCGCACGTGCGTTGGCTGCCACATGACCGATTACAATCAGACCACCGCGCCCAACCACGCGCAGGCGAGTTTCCCGGTGGATTGCTCGCTCTGCCACAGCACCATCAACTGGAGCGGCGCCACCTTCGACCATTCCAAGACTACCTTCCCCCTGACCGGCGCCCACCTGGCGCTGCCCTGCACGCAGTGCCACGTGAACAACAACTACACCTCCGTGCCGGTCAACTGCGACGCCTGCCACCTCACCGAATACAACCAGACCACCAATCCCAATCACGCGCAGGCGAGCTTTCCGTTGAATTGCGCCCTGTGCCACAGCACCACGGACTGGACCGGCGCCACGTTCGACCATTCCAAGACGGCCTTCCCACTGACCGGCGCGCATGTCAGCGTGCCCTGCGCCTCCTGTCACGTGGCCAACAACTACACCACCGTACCCACCGACTGCTATTCGTGCCACAAGACCGATTACACCGGCGTGCAGAATCCCAACCACATCACTTCCGGCTTCCCCACGACCTGCGCCACCTGCCACACCACCACTACCTGGGCGGGAGCCACGTTCAATCACACCTGGTTCCCCATCTACTCCGGAACTCACGCCAATGTGTGGACCACCTGCGCCGATTGCCACCTCGACGCGTCCAATTACAACTCCTTCAGTTGCACGAACTGCCACACCCACAACGAAGCCGCCACCGATCCGATTCACCGCAACGTCAAGGGGTATTCGTATACGCCGACAGCGTGCTACCAGTGCCACCCGCAGGGGAGGGGGTAGACCATGAGAATTCCTCTGCTTTCCTGTCTGACAGCTTTCGCCTTCGCCGCCTGGGCCCAGCCACCCGAGCACCGCACCGTCTTCTCCGTGCGCTATGTTGCGCAAGGCGCCGTCTATATCGACGGCGGGACCGCGGAGGGCATCGCTCCCGGCATGATCGTCGAAATCACGCGCCACCAGGCGGGCGCCGCCATCGTAGACCGCCAGCCCGTGGCTACCGCCGTGGTGACCGCCGTGGCCACCGCATCGGCCGTATGCGAAATCCAGTCGCGGACGCTGGAGCCCGCCAAAGGCGATGAAGCCCGCCTTTCCGCCGCCGACGAAATGAACCGCGTGCGCACGGAGGTGAACCAGTCGCGCCGCCACTACCTGCAAGTCCTGGAGTTCAGCGACGGCGACCCGCTCGATGACGAGATGCGCGAATACGTCCCGCGGCCGCCCCTGGAAGAAGTGAATCGCCTGCGCGGACGGATCGCCTTCGAGCGGACGGCCATCATCGATCACGATTCCCCCTCCGCGTCCAGTTCCGAAAACGGCCTCGTGATCCGCATCGACTGGTCGCGGATTGAAGGCAGCTACTGGACCCTGACCGGCTACTGGCGCGGCAGTCTGACCTCCAGCCAGCCGGCATCGCAGGCCACGCTGCTCGACCTGATGAATCGCACCTACCAGATCGGGCTGTTTTACGCCAATCCCCAGTCGCCCTGGAAACTCGGCGTGGGCCGCCTGATTCTGCCGTGGGCCAGCAGCCTCGGCGCGATCGACGGCGGTTATGCCGCCCGGAGAATTTCGCGCAAGGTGACTCTCGGCATGTTCGCCGGAACCAATCCCGACCCCACCCAGTGGAACTACGCCCCCAACCGCCAGACCTTCGGCGCCTTCGTCAATTACGAAACCGGCAGCTACGATGGCGCCCACTGGAGCAGCACCGCCGGCATCGCGTTCAGCCGCGTGAACTGGCGGCCCGAGCGGCAGTACATCTTCATCGAGAACAACTACTCGATCGGCCGGACTTTTTCCATCTTTCAAACCGCCCAGGCCGACTATCGCGACCCGAAACTGATGAACGGCGCCACCGGCGCGCAGCTCAGCCAGAGCTTCATCACGGTCCGCTACACGCCCCGCAAACGGATCAGCTTCGACGTGAGCGACAACTACTTCCGCGGAGTGCCCACCTTCGACCAGCGGCTGATCGGCACCGGACTGCTGGACCAATACCTGTTCACCGGAATCAGCGGCGGCGTGCGCTTCGAACCGATCGACAACCTGCTGATCACCGCCAACCTGGGCAACAGCCGGCGCAACGGAGACACCTCGCACGCCGTCAATCAGGCTTATGGCATCACCTGGAAGCGTCTGCCGGTTCTGGATCTCCGGCTCAATCTCCGCTACAACTCCTACAGCAGCAGCTTCGGAACGGGCTCGTATGAATCGGCCGGCATCACGCCGCGAGACTGTCGGACACCCTGCGACTGCAGTTCGAGGCCGGCATCCAGAACACGCAATCGGTTTATTCCAGCCAGACGCGCGCCCGCTTCTTCAATTCCATGATCGACTGGCAGCTTGGCCGGCATTATTTCGTAATGGGCAACTGGCTCAGCTACCGCGGCCTGGCGCAAAACTACGACCAGATTTCCATCTCCCTGGGGTACAGGTTCGGAAAATGAAACACACGCTCTATCGCCATTCTTGTTTGCGCCGGACTGGTCCGCGCCAGTTCGCTGCCCGCATTGCTCGATCTTGCCGCCAAATCCGCCGAGCGGGAAATCGCCGTGCTCTCTTCGGTGACCTGCACGGAAACCGTGGTCGAAACCAAAGTGAACCTGAAGGACAAGACCGAGGAGCGCCGCCGCCAGACGTTCGACTACCTGGTGCTGGTGGATGCCGGCGATGGCGACCTGTCCCTGACCGAATCGCGCGTGGAACAGGGCAAGGCCAAAGACACGGCGCAGCCCCTGCTGGCCTCTACCGGATTCGCCACCATGATGCTCATTCTCCACCCGTACTACCAGAACAGCTTCGATTTCACCGACCTCGGAACCACCGAGGCAGGGCGGCCGCACGTGGCGGCGGCTGGGCTTTCGAGTTCCGCCCCGGCAAGCGCAGCCCGAGCGTGCTGCGCGCCGGCGCCCGCGAATTTCCGCTCGCCTGGAAGGGCGAAGTGCTGCTGGACGAGGTCACCGGGCAGGTGGCGTCGATTCACGCCAGCCTGGGGTCGCAACTGGAAGAGATCGGCCTGGAGAGCCTGGAAGCCGACGTTCGCTACGGGCCGGACTGGCTGCTGCCGTGGAGGCCATCATCGATCTGAAAACCCGCCACCAGCACTGGCGCAACGTTCACACGTTCGGCAGCTACAAGCGATTTCGAAGTGAATACAACCGAGAAACGGGAAGGGGCGAAGCAACCGTGACCGTTACTGACCGGCGATCCCAAAGAAGACCAGGCCCATCACGCTGCACACGATTGCTGGTCGCGGCCCTGGCGTGCGCGCTCCTGGCAATCTTTCGTCTACGTTCTCGCCATCGGCCTGAGCTACTATTTCCTGCCGCTGGACGACCGGCCGTTCCATCCGCTGCACCGTCAACTGCGGCCCGACCGGACCTGTGGGCATGGGCTTCGGCGTCTTCTCCACGCTGCTGTTCGCGGCGATCTATGTCTATCCGCTGCGCAAGAAGTGGGCGTGGCTCCGCAAGATCGGCACCACCAGGCACTGGCTGGACTTTCATATTGTGATGGGGCTGGCCGCCCCGCTCCTGGTGGCGCTGCATTCGGCATTCAAATTCGGCGGACTCGCCGGCATGGCCTACTGGATCATGATGGCAGTGGTGGCCAGCGGCATCGTGGGCCGCTATCTCTACGCGCAGATTCCGCGCAGCAGGAAGGACGCCGAAGCTCTCGCTGGCGGAATTGCAGAGGATGAGCGCGCAACTGGCCGCGGACCTGCATAGCCAGACGTTGATCGCCGAGGAGGTCTGGCTGCCGCTGGTGACGCCCGATGCGCCGCGAGGACGTGCTGGCGCATGTCCGCTCGGGAAGCGCGCTGGCGCGGATGCTGGCGCTGGACCTGGCGCGGCCGTTCCGCATGGCCGCGCTGCGGCGGCCAGGCGCTCTCGCCGCGGAACGGGTCCGGACGCTGGGCGGCCTGCTGGCCAGCAGTCATGCCGACCTGGAGCGGGTGGTGGCGTCTGGCGCGCCGTCAATCCTGGCTGACCGCCAAGATCTGTTTTCTGGACCGCGCCGGCCAGATTTTCAAAATGTGGCACGTGGTGCATCGCCCGTTCAGCTATGCGTTTCTGCTGCTGCTGGCGATCCACATCGGCATGGCGCTATGGATGGGCTTCTTACGTTTCTGACAGGTGAAATATGGACACAATACTGGCTTTCTCGATCGCCTTCGCGGTTACGGCTTATTTCGTAAGGCGGGACCGGAAGCGCTCTGCGCGCCCGCGCAAGCCGCTATGAACGCTGGAGGCAGGGCGGTAACCGGCTCCATCGAGCTATGCGGCAACTTGCCACCCCGCCCGGAAGCAGGCTGTCCCTGCCTGATTTCAAGCACGTGCCCTGGCATGCCGTGCTCGGTAAGCTGAAAGGGTTCATGGTTCATGCAAAGCGAAAACGCGGAAAGCTGGCGGCGGCCGTGCTGATTGTGCTGCTTTCCGCATCGCTGGGCGTGCTGGCGGACTGGCGCGCGCCCGGCGTCGGCCGCTATGCCAAGGACTGGCTGATGCGCCAGCGCGGTCCGCTGCCGGTTCCCGGCGATATCGCCATCGTCGCCATCGACGAAAAGAGCATCGCCGCGTTCGGCCGCTTTCCCTGGTCGCGGCAGGTGCTCGCGGACACCATCGACGATGCTGAACGCCGACGAACCCAAAGTGATCGCGCTGGACGTCCTGTTCCCCGACCCCACCACCCCGGAGGACGACGACGCCCTGGCCCGCTCCGTGTCCGAGCCGGCAACGTGGTGCTGGCCGCGCAGCTGATCGATTCGCCGGTGCACGGCGGGCCGGCGACCTGGCTGATCGCCCTTCCCGCCGCTGGCGCATGCGGCGCCGGCGTGGGCCACGTCAACGTGCAGACGGAATCGGAAGGCACGGCGCGGCAGATCGCGGTGCAGGCGGCCGACGATGCCGGCGAAACGCGCCTGCGCCATGCCCGTGGAGGCGGTCCGGGTGGGCGACCGCACCCCGCCGCAGGGCGTCTCCTTCAACGGACGGGCGCTGGTCATGGGCGCCGCGTCGATTCCGCTCGAAGTCTCCCCCGCCCCGGTGCTGATGGGCCAGAGCGGCGCGCGCGCCACGCGTCTCCAGACCGGCCGCATGACCATCGACTACATCGGACCGGCCGGCTCGTTCGACCCGGTCACCTACAGCCTGGCCGATGTGCTGCAGGGCGCGTGCCCCGGCCGGTTCCGCGGCAAGTACGTGCTGATCGGCGCCACCGCCGCGACCCTGGGCGACCGCATCGCCTCGCCGTTCGTGCACCAGACCGATGCGCACGCCGACCAGCACGGCGTCCTGATGCCGGGCGTGGAGGTGCTGGCCAATGCCATGAATACCATCCTGCGCGTCGCGCTATCTACTCGGAGACGGGCGCTGCCGGCGCGTTCCTCTGGGCCGCCCTCGTTGCGGCGCTCACGCTGTTCCTCCTGGAACGTGCGCAGGGCAGGCTGGAGCTGGTTCGCCAGGCGGGAGCGCTCTTCCTGCTGGCGGCGGCGATGGTCTTCGCCGCTGACTTGGAGTTCGACCGCCTGCTGATCTTTCCGCCCCTGGTGCCGTGCCTGTTTGCGCTGGCCGTCGGCCGGCATTCTGGGCTTCTCTGGCGCTCGTCTCTGCGCCAGTTCGCGCCTGGACGAGAGCATCGAGCAGCTTTCGCTATCCAGCGGAATTCTGCCCGCGCCTTCTCCGCGGCTGCCAACTGCTGAGCGCAGCCTGCTTCCCCACGGCCTGGAATGGAAGGCGCAAAAGTTGGGCGAACTGAATGCCCGGTCTGCTGGATCGCGCCAAGTTCGTGAACCTGGCCCTGCGCTGCGTGGAGGACGGTCTCCTCATCGCCGATGCCGGAGGGCGTCATCACCTTCGCCAACCGCAGCGCCGGCGCCATCCTCGGAACGCCGCCGCGCGGCGCTTGTCGGCCAGAACCTGACCCAGCGCCTGTCCCTGGTCGACGCCGACCTGCTGCGCCGCGTGGTCGCCGAACGCGGCCGCGTCGAGCGCGAAATCGCCATCCGCGGGCGCGCCCGCGGCACTACATGCTGCGCCTGGCGGCGGTCTCCGCCGGCGAAAACGGCGACGGACCCGTGCTCGGCATCGTGGCTTCGCTTTCCGATGTCACCCGCCAGTACGAACTGCAGCAGACCAAGAACGACGTCATCTCGCTGGTCTCCCACGAAATGCGCACCCCGCTGACCGCCATCCAGGGCATGACCGAACTGCTGGCGGCCTACGATGTGGACCCGGCGCCGCCGCGAGGAAATCACTCGGCCATCAACGACGAAGTCAAGCGCCTGACCCGCATGATCACCGAGTACCTCGACATCACGCGCCTGGAATCCGGCGCCACCGGCTTGCGGATGTCGCCCGTGCGCGTGGAGCCGCTGCTGGAGCGCATCCTGATCCTGCTCGAACCGGTGGCCGCGCAGCGCGAGATCCGGCTGTCCTGGCAGCTTCGCCCCGGCCTGCCGGCGTTGCTCGCCGATGCCGACCTGCTTTCCCGCGCCGTGGAGAATCTGGTTTCGAACGCCATCAAGTACAGCCCCGACGCCACCGCGGTCACGATCTCGGCCGGCGCCGAGGAGGCGGCATCGCCATTGAGGTGGCCGACCAGGGGTACGGCATCCCCGCGCCGGATCTGCGCGCGCGTCTTCGAAAAGTTCTACCGCGTTCCGCGCGTGGAGGACGCCGGTGTGCCCGGCACCGGTCTCGGCCTGGCGCTGGTGCGCGAAATCGCGGAACTGCACGGCGGCGCGGTCTCTGTCCGGAGCAAAGTCAACCAGGGTTCCACCTTCACCCTGCGGATTCCCGCAGGGAGGCCGGCCATCCGGGATAGTACACTGGGAAAATGCCGGCTGCGCCGCCCGCCGGTGCGGCCTCGCCTTCGCCGTTCGGCCGGGGGATTTCTGATATGTCAAATCAGCCGAATATCCTCATCGCCGACGACGAACGCTCGATTCGCCTGATGCTCGAAACCGGCCTCACCCTCAACGGCTTTCGCGTGACCAGCGTGCGCACCGGTCGCGAGGCGCTGGAAGCCACGTCCAGCGGCGAATTCGACGCCGTGCTGAGCGATATCTACATGCCCGATGGCGGCGGCCTGGAACTGGTGGATGCACTGCGCGCCGATGACCCGAACCTGCCCATCGTGCTGATGACCGCGCAGGGTTCGCTGCAGGTCGCCGTGGAAGCCGTCACCCGCGGCGCCAGCGATTTCATCGGCAAGCCGTTCGATATCTCCGCCGTGGTCGATCTGCTGCGCCGCTACCTGGAAGCGCGCCGCGAAGCCGACGCCGATCCGCCGCCGGAAGCCGACCGCCAGACTTTCGCCAGCTCCGGCCTGGTGGGCCGCAGCGCCGCCATGATCGTGGTCTACAAGCTGATCGCGCAGGCCGCGCGCACCGACGCCACCGTGCTCATCCTCGGCGAATCCGGCACCGGCAAGGAACTGGTGGCGCGCGCCATCCACGATTTCAGCGCGCGCCGCGCGGCCCGTTCCTCTCCGTCAACTGCTCCGGCCTCACCGACACCCTGCTCGAAGCCGAGCTGTTCGGACACACGCGCGGCGCCTTCACGGGCGCCGACCGCGGAACGCGCCGGACTCTTCGAAGCCGCCGACGGCGGCACGCTCTTCCTGGACGAACTGGCATCCACCAGCCCCGCGTTTCAGGAGAGCCTGCTGCGCGTGCTGCAGAGCGGCGAAGTGCGCCGCGTCGGCTCCACGCAGTCGCGCCGCGTGAATGTGCGCGTCATCGGCGCCAGCAACGCTCCCCTGCGCGACCTGGTCGCCGCCGGCAGTTTCCGCGCCGACCTCTACTACCGCTGAGCGTCCTCAGCATCGAACTGCCGCCGCTGCGCGATCGCGCCGGTGACGTCGAACTGCTGACCACCCATTTCCTGCGGCGTTCCGCGGCCCGGCGACGCCGCCCCTCGCATCTCACCCGGGAAGCCGCCGAGGCGCTGGCCGCGCACAATTTCCCCGGCAACGTGCGCGAGCTGGAAAACGCGCTGCGGCGCGCCGTGGCCCTCTCCTCCGGAGGCCTGGTCACCATCGATTGCCTGCCGCCCGAAATCGCGCGCCCGCCGGCACAAGAACCGGCGCCGCCGACGCCCGAGAGCGCGCCTCATCGCCGACCGCCCCAACATGGAGGAACTGCAGCGCCGCTATCTGCAGCTCATCCTGGAAGAGACCGGTTGGAACCGCCGCCGCGCCGCCGCCGTCCTTGATCTTGACCGCCGGACCATCCAGCGGCTGATCGCCCGCTACCAGTTGCAGGGGGCGCCCGATCCCGGAGGACGACACGGAGACCGATGCGGGAAACGAATCCGCGGAAAGGCCCCTGGATAGTCGGTGACACCGGTGCGACAAGGAGCGTGCGCGTGCGATCGTCACGGCCGCCGCTGTGCTGTGCATCGCGCTGCTCAGGCGCCAGCGCGTTCGCGGCCCAATCCGGTCCGGTGGTGGCGCGTGCCGCCAGTGTGACCGGCGCGGCCGTGGTGCTACACGCCGGTTCCGGAGCCTCGTTTGGCCTTTCCGCCGGATTCCTGCTGAACCCCGGCGACCGCATCGATACCCGCGGCGGCGGCCGCGTGGTGATCGATCTCAGCGACGGCAGCATGGTCGTGGTCTAGCCGGAATCCATCGTGATCCTCAAGGATTTCCGCCAGGCGGCCTCGCTGCGCGAGCTGTTCGAAATCCTGCTGGGCAAGGTGCGCGTCAAGATCAACCACTTCGGCAACCGGCCCAATCCGTACCGCATGAACAGTCCCACCGCGTCCATCGCCGTTCGCGGCACCGAATTCAGCATCGAAGTCTCGCCCACCGGCGACACGCAGGTGATTGTGTACGAAGGCGCCGTGCAGGTGACCAGCCTGTCCGACCCCAGCCAATCGGTTCTGGTCGAGGCCGGCCGCGGAGTCCTCGTTCAGGCGGGCCGGATTTCCACATGCTGGCGGCGCCGGGCGTCCCGTTTGCCGGGCGTCAGGACCAGGACGACCGCAACCAGCGCGCACAGGCCAACGCCGTCTACGATCAGTCGCACGCCGATTCCGAAGGCGCCACCCTGCGCGCCACCGCCAGTGCTTACGATAGCTACGTGGCCGGCCTGTCGGATCTCGCCCAGGTGCCGTTTCCTTTATCGCTTCAACGCCCTCCCGGAGGCTTATCTGGACAGCCTGGAGAATCCGGCGTACGCCACCCAGTTCCAGGCGGCGGAAGGGCGCGTCTTCCTGCTGCCCACCTTCGGCGGCGGATTCGAATGGAACGGAAGCAGCCAAACCTATGGCCCCGCCGGCGCGCAGTCCAGCGACTACGGCCTTTCGCCCCAGGTCTCGGCCTTCAGCCCTCTCGGGCATTCCGGCTTCGTCGCGGGTGGCAGCCTTTCCTTCACGCGCTCCGGCAACAGCGCGCTGACCTTCACGCCGGATGAGGATCCCGTTCCCGCCGGCCAGAGCCCTGCCGCTGTGCCCATGAGCGGCCGCGCCACCAGCAATTTCTACTCCGGCTCGGTGGTGCTGGCGCGCCGCATCGGGTCCGCCACCAGCTTCGGCGTGGAATTGGAATCGTTGCACGGCAACGGCTCGCTGGCCAGCACCGTTACGGATAATGACCTCACGCCATCGGTGGAGCGCATCGCTTCCGCATCGCGCATCTCGCAGACCACTCTCACCGCCGGCCTGTCCAGAGATCTGAATGCCACCACCACGCTGGGGGTTTTTTATCGCTACGGGCTCATCTCCGCCACGGATTATGACCTGAGCCACACGGTCAACGAATCTCCCGCCAGCCTCAATTCCACGGACTCGGCCGGGCACTCTTCCCAAGTCGGCCTGCGCCTGCGCGGAGCCCTCACGCCGAAGCTGTTCTACGGCATCACCGGCAGTTGGTCGGGCATTGCGCTGGGCGATGGCCTGGTACGCACCGGCACGGTCAACTCTCACGAACGCGATCGCGCGCAGAATGGATCGGTGGGATTCGGCTTGAGCTACGCCCTGCGCCGGCGCGCCATGCTGACTTTCGATACCGCCGCCGGCACCTCCCGGATCGCGGCCCTGCGCCTGGAAGACGCTACCGGCCTGGCCGTGCAGAACGGAACGGCCAACTCTCATTTTCTCTCCACCCATGCGGCCCTGCAGTTGGACCTGACCCGCCGTCTGTTCGTCACCGTATCTTATTTGAACGTCTGGCACGAGCAGCATCTGAACGTCAACCTGTTCGCGGATTCCACCGGCCTCACGAACATGGTGCAGGACTCCTTCTTCCCCACCGTACCGACCGCGTATCAGCTCGCCTCCCACTTTTCCGATTTCGGAGTAGGCTGGCGCTTCTCGCCCAATCTGTTCGTGCAATACCTGTTCTCCACCGATTACGGCGTCACCACTCCCAGCCACGCCCTGATGCTGCGCTACACTTTCCGCTTCCACAGGGCCGAGTAACTTAACTTAGTTTGGCGAAGGCTTTTGCGCGCGATCGATGACGATGAACTCAGCGGGCCCACTGGCGAGTTCCAGTTTGAGACCGAGTTGTTCCTGCAAGGCGTCCGGAAGCGACGGCAACTCCGATTCGTGTCCCGGAATTTCACGTGCCCAATCCAGCTTCAACGTGTACTGTCCGGTCAGGCCGGTCCGGTCCATCACCGGCCGGCCGGCGCCGTTCCCCGACAGGCGGGAAGCGAGATTCGCCATGGTCTGCCGGGCAAATTCCAGATGCATGCCGGTGCCATCGGCGGCGATGCTGCTTTTAGGATCGTCCGTAGGGGACGATTCGTGGAACTTTGGACCGTGCTTTCCCACCACCAGCCGGAACATCGGAATCATCCTGGTTTCGCGGTGGATGCGAAGTTGAAACCGGTCCGCAAGCAGCGCCTGCAGCATCGGCCGCATTTGCTCAGTGGTGATGGTCTGCTCTCCCACCCTGGCTTCCAGATCGTAGTGTTCCGAGGACGCCCAGCCAGGCGCTCCCGAGACCTGGTCGTAGCGCACGTGATAGGCGGTTGTGATCATATCCAGCAGCGTCGAAGCGGTTGCCGTGACACGGCTGCCTTTCACTCTCGGATCCGATGAGGACGTCACGATGCCGGGATGCGGCTTGATCGATGCCACTTCGAAGGTCGCCTGGCCAAACGCCATGGCGGCCACGCTCAGACACAAGAATCCCACTCTGCGCTTTCGCATGTTTCCTCTCCCTGGTTATTTCTTACCGACGACTAACGCAGCGCTATCGGCCGAACCAAACTGGAATGGCGGTCCGCCGCCGGGCCGCCACTCGCGCTCCTGCCGCACGTACAGGTTATACGTCCCGGAGCCGGGTGCGATGCGGCTGTCGCACTCGACTCGAAATTCCGCTCCCCGGTCGTGAAATAGGAGACCGTGCCGCGATACCACGCCATTCCTCACAAACCCGAGCTTGTCATTAGGAATCAATGACAGGACGAATCTTCCGTGTCCCGCCAGATACAACCAGATCACCGCTCCTGACGTTCCGCCGGCGCTCCCCTCGGCCTCCAGTTTTCCATTGAGAAAGACTCGCGGCCCGGCGAGCGTCAATTCGGCATCGGCCACGGTGAAGTCGTGCGGCTGGCTGCTCAGGTCCATATCGACGCGGTGCCGCAGCGTGAGGTAGTCCACCACCTTCTGGCCGGTAGACGAGTTGACCAGCAGATCGAGCGCCACGGTCTCCCCCACCTTCACGGTGGGAATGACCGGATATTTCGGTAGCTCCAGGAACGTCCAGCCGGCATGGAAAGTAACTTTCGATTCCGCGGGATTCCAGCGCTCGATGCGGATCTGAGCGGTTTGGCCATCTGGAGCGGGATCGAGCCCGATGTCATAGCCGAACGCCCGCTGATGCGCGGCATCGTTGATGATGTGATGCGCGCGGTCCGGTCCGGTAATGACTCCGCCGGGAAGCAGCGTTCCAGGAGGTTCGATTCTGGTCTCGAAGCGAATCTCCAGTCCCTTCCACGCCTGGTTGCTGACCGTCAGCCCACCCCCCTGCGCAAACAGTCCGGCGGCGGCGGCGAACACACCGCAGATGGCTCTAAACACGCTTGCTGACGCGCGCGGCTCGGATCGGAGCCGCGACCGTAAGGGAGCGAATGCGCAACTACTCATGGCTGCGAATCACCCGCACGTTCAGATCGTTCACCGGCCGGAAGTCCACCAGGCTTACCGCGGCCGGAGCCGGAACCGGCGCGGGGCGCTGCCGCACGAGGCCGAGCAAGACCAGCAGAACGGCGGCGAACGCGAGGCCCACCGGAACAGGAATTCGGATGGATCCGGTGAGCAGAAACCTCCACCATGCCTCGCGGCCGGAATGGCGGCCGGCCAGCACCTTCCGGTCGAGCGATGGAGGCGCATCCGGTACGCTCCACGCGCGCAGCAATTTCCGTAACTCGCTGTCCTCACCGTCTTTCATTGGCCCTTCCTTTCGATTCGAGCAGCGGCGCCAACATTCGCCGCAGGTTTTCCCGAGCGCGATGCAGGCGCGATTTCACCGCCGTCAGGTCCGCGCCAACCGATCGCGCGATCTCTTCGAGCGGCATCTCTTCGTACTCCGCCAGGATGAGCGCCTCGCGCTGCAGTGGCGGAAGCGCTCCTACGGCCTGCGCCACGATCAGACCGCGTTCGCGATCGGCGGGATCGATGGGCCCGCACGTCGCGATGTCATCCTCCAACTGGTCGAAGCTTCGCTCGCGGCTCATCCGCTTAAACGCCAGATTACGCGTCACCCCTACGAGGAAGCCGCGAAGCGACCCGCGCCCGGGTTGATACATGGCGCGCTCGCTCCATAGCCGCAGAAAGCACTCGTGCACCAGATCCTCTGCGATCTCGTTCGATCCGGTCATGCGGCGGGCGAAGCGATAGAGCAAGTCCTTGTGTTGCTCATACGCCTCGCGGAAGTCCGCACCGGTCATGTCTAATGCTAATTCCCCGGATGTGGGGAAAAAGATTCGGGGGCGTAAAACATTTTCTATAAACTGTGCGCCAGCCCGAACAGGCGGCGCACACGCTTGCGAACAATGCGGCGTTTGTGAAATCATCCGGCTTCCAGGAGTCCTCGAACTATGTGGTTCCGCAACGCATTTGTAACGCTGGTATTGGCGCTGCTGCTGGGCCTCCCGTCATTCGCCATGACCGAGGCGGAGCGCCGCCAGTATCTGGAAAAACTGCAGCAGATCCTGCCGGACGTCCCCTCGTTCCGCCAATGGCTGCAAACCAGCGGGGAGCTGCCACCCGATTTCGACGCCCTGCCGCGCGTCAACGGTCTGCCGGATCCGCTGCATTTCCTGGATGGGCGGCCCGTGCGCACGCCCGCGGAGTGGCGCGCGCGCCGTGCCGAGATCCAGCAACTCTACGAAAAATACGATCTGGGGACCTTTCCGCCCAAGCCGAAACTGGATCGCGCGGTGGTGCTGGACGAAACTCCCGGCAAGGGTTACCTGGTTCGCAACCTGCGCCTGGAATTCGGCCCCGGAAGCAAGGGAACCATGCGCGTGCAGGTGATGATTCCCGAGGGCAAAGGGCCGTTCCCCGTCCTGATCAGCCCCAACCTGGCCGGCTGGTCGCCCTCGCTGCTGCGGCGCGGCTACATCTCCGCGGGGTACGCCGGCAACGATTTCATGGATGACGCGGCGGCGCTGGCGGAACTGTATCCCAAGTACGATTTCGCGCTCCTGCCGCGCCGCGCGTGGGCCGCGGGGCTGGTGCTGGACTACCTGGAGACGCTGCCCCAGGTGGACATGAAACACGTCGGCATGTTCGGCTACTCGCGCGACGGCAAGATGGCCGCCATCGCCGCGGCGCTGGACGAGCGCATCGCCGCCGTGATCGCCGGAAGCACCGGAGTGGGCGGCGTGCTGCCCTGGCGGTCGGCGGGCGAGCGCGGATTCGGCGAAAGCATCGAAAGCACCACGCGCAGCTTCCCCACCTGGTTCGTGCCGCGGCTGCGCTTCTTCTCCGGACGCGAAGACCGCCTGCCCGTGGACGGCAACCTGCTGGTCGCGATGGTCGCGCCGCGGGCCATGCTCATGGAATACGGACTGAACGACGAGGTGTCCAATTCCTGGGGCGATGAGCAGTCCTATTATTCGGCGCTGAAGGTCTACAAGATGCTGGGGCAGCCGGAGCGTTTGGGCATCCTGCGCGTGCCCGGTTTTCACGGCGCCAACGATCAGGAAGCGTGCCTGGACTGGCTGGACATTCAATTCGGCCGCTCCACGCGGGTCTGGACCAACAAGCTTCTCTTCCCCTGGGACTTCGACAAGTGGCGCGCCAATTCCAAAGAGACCGTGGATCTGAGCCGTTATCCGCGCCACAGCGCCAGCGCGATTCCCGCATCCACAACGGCATGGGAGGAGAAGGCCGCGGCGATTCGCAAATGCATCACTTGGATGCTGGGTGAGGAGCCCGCGATGATGCCGCCCGGCGCGGGCCGCGGCGCAGTCGGCGGCCGTGGAGGAAGAGGTGCACCGGCCGGGCCCCGCAGCAATCCCGGGCAGACCACGCCGGACCTGGTGCAGTGGGTGATTCAGCGCGGCGGCAATTCGTTCGGCTGGCTGGAGCCGCAGAAGAGCAAGACCGTTTCGCGCCCCGTGAGTTTCGGATTCAACGTGCGCGGCGATCTCTACTATCCCACCGGCACGCCCGAGGGCGCCAAACTGCCGACGGTGATCTGGCTGCACGGCTACAGCTATCCGCTGGGCTACATGTGGGTGTACCACAACGATCTGCATCCGATCCTGGCGCTGGTGCGCGCGGGCTACGCCGTGCTGGCCTACGACCAGTGCGGCTTCGGCAGCCGTATGAGCGAATCCGGGCCGTTCTACGACCGCTACCCGCACTGGTCGCAGATGGGCCGCATGGTGGAAGATGCGCGCGCCGCCGTGGACGCCTTGCAAAAGGACAGCCTGGTGGATCCGCAGCGGATCTACCTGTTCGGCTACTCGATGGGCGGAACGGTCGGCATCTACACGGCCGCGCTGGATTCGCGCATCAAGGGCGTGGTTTCGATTTGCGGATTCACGCCGATGCGCACCGACACCGCGGCGAAAGGCACCGGCGGCATCGCGCGCTACAGCCACGAGCGCGGGCTGATTCCGCGCCTGGGCTTCTTCGTGGGCCACGAGCAGCAGATTCCCTACGATTTCGACGACCTGCTCGGCGCCATCGCGCCGCGCCCGGCCCTGGTGGTGCAGCCGCAACTGGATCGCGACGCCACTCCGGCGGATGTCCGCGCCGCCGTGGAGCAGGCGCGCAAGGTATACGCCCTGTACGGAGACGGCAGCCGGCTCGCGCTCGAAGAGCCATGGGACTACAACCGCCTCCCGGAAAAAACGCAGGACCAGGTTATAAAGTGGATGGAGAGCAATCTGCAATGAGGCGCCGAGCCATCGCCGCGGTGGTAGCCTTACTCGCCGCGGCCGCAGTACAGGCCCAGGACTTCGATCCGAAAACCTTCCAATCGCCGCCCGCGCAATATCGCGGCCACGCCATGTGGAACTTCAACCTGGCCACCCTAAATGAAAAGGACATCATCTCCGGAATCGATGAAATGGCCCGGCTCAACTACGGCGGATTTTTCATTGAAGCCGGAGGCCGTCCGCAGCCCGGCCACGGCGTCCCCTTCCTGAGCGGCGAATATTTCCGGTACTACAAGCTGGCCATCGAGGAGGCGAAAAAACAGGGCCTCGAAATGATCCTGTACGACGACTACGCCTTTCCCACCGGAACCGTGGGCGGGCAGATGCTGGCCCAGCATCCCGAGTACGTCGCCAAAAGCTTGGACATGGCCGAAAAGGATGTCGCGGGACCCGCCGCCGTGGACCTGGCGATTCCCGCGGGCATCTACATCGGCGCGGTCCGGATGAATCGCGACACCTTCGAGCTGGTGGACATCAGCAATAAGAAAGTGCAGGACTCGGTGAAGTGCCAGGTGCCCAAGGGCAACTGGAAGGTGATGGCGTTTTATCTCGATCGGCGGAAAAGCGCGGGTGGTGGATTACCTGGATGAAAAGGCCATGAGCGTCTTCATCTCCATGACCTACGAAAAGTATCAGCAGAACTTCGGCGGCGAGTTCGGCAAGCTCATCAAGCAGACTTTCTACGACGAGCCATCCATGCACCATGCCGACCGCATGTGGACCCAGGGCTTCAATGCCGGATTCGAGAAGCGGTATGGCTATTCGCCCATGAAGTATTATCCGGCGCTGTGGTACGACATCGGCCCGCAGACCGCCGCGGCGCGCAACGCTCTGTGGGGCTTTCGCGCCCAACTGTTCGCGGAGAATTTCATTAAGCGGCTGGACGATTGGTGCGCCGCCCATCACCTGGAATTCGGCGGGCACCTGGACCAGGAAGAGCCCCTGAACCCCACTCCGCTCAACGGCGACCTGATGAAAGTATTCGAGCACCAGACGCTGCCGACGGTGGATGACATCTGGTGGTATGGCCGGTCCAACCCGTCGTACAAGATCGTCACCAGCGCCGCGTTCAACTTCGACCATCCGATTTGCCGGGCCGAGACTTACGCGGCCTACCGCGGCCTCACCGGCAAGATCGCCTTTCAAGTGGCCATGGATCAGTTCGCGATGGGCATCAACTTCCAGATCCCCGCGCGCACCGTGCAGCCGGAGCGGCCGCAGCTCAACGAATACGTAGGCCGCCTGAGTTACCTGCTGGAACACGGCAGGCACGTCGCGGATATCGCCGTGCTGTACCCCATCGCGGCGCTGCGCACGCAGGATCACCAGGTGGGCGGCGTGCAGTTCCCCCTGGCGAGCGGGGAACAGCCGCCGCAGATCATGGAGACAGCCTACGCCCGCGAGGGCGGCTTCGCCTACGGCATCGACTATCAGGACATCGGCGAAGCGCTATACCGCGGGCTGCGCGTGGATTATACCTATCTGCATCCCGACGTGCTGGTGGACAAGTGTACGGTGGACGCGAACCACAAACTGATCCTGAACAACCGCGAGAATCGCGAGGAGTATCAGGTACTGATACTGCCCGCGGGCGACACCCTGTCGGCCTCCGCAGCTTCGAAGATTCGCGAATTTTATGACAAAGGCGGCAAGGTGATTGCGACAGGCAAACTCCCCACTCACAGCGCGGAGTTCGGCAAAGACCGGGAAGTACAGCAGGCCATGGCGGACGTGTTCGGCGTCTCCCCGGATGCCCCGCAGAAGGCGGATGTGAAGCGCGCGCAGGACCGCCAGAACTTCTACGTGTTCTGGTATTACATCAAGAAAAATCAAGCGGGCGGCCAGGCCATATTTCTGCCCGTGGTGCATCCCTGGCTGCTGGATTTCGCGTTGAAGCTGGTTCTGCCACAGCGCGATGTGGACATTCAACTGCCCATCGCGCCGCTGCGCCGCGGCAACGAATATGACGGCGCCCTCACTTACATTCACAAGGTGAAGGACGGCCGAGATATTTACTTCTTCGCCAACTCATCGCCCCAGGCCGTCGATACCAAAGTGATCCTCCGCGGCGTCAAGTCGCTGCAAATCTGGAATCCGCATACCGGCCGGCAGGAGCCCGCCGAGTTCACCTCCGCGGGCGGATCGACAACCGTGCACCTGGTGCTGCCCTCGGTCGCATCGCTGTTCTTTATCGGGCAATAGCCCCGGAAGATCTGCCGTTGGATCGGCACTTCTCGACGGCGCTGGCTACAGCACGTCGGCGAAGCCGCGCTTCATGTAGCGAAAGAAAAGGCCGCCGGCCACAAAGGCCACGGTGGCGTAGAGTGCCAGCATGCCCAGATCCTCTATGCTGGGCCAATTCGAGGTGAGCAGCAGTCCACGGTAGGCGTCCACGGCGAAAAACATGGGATTGGCCTTGAGAAACGGCTGGAGGGGTTTCGGGAAGGTACTTTGTGTGAAGAAGATAGGGGTGAACCAGAACCAGAATGTCAGCAGCACGCTGAGGACCTGGGCGGTATCGCGCAAAAACACATGTAAGCTGGCGACGATCCAGCCCAGTCCGACGGCCAGAAGGCCGATCAGGAACGTGTAGACCGGCAGAACAATCAAAAAGACGCTGATCTGGTTCCGGGTCACGGCATAGGCGGTGACCATCAACGCTACCGCAAGTCCATGGCTTACCAGCGAGGAGAGGAAGACCGAGACGGGCACAATCTCCGCTGGAAATACGGTTTTGGTGATGAGGCTCGACTGATCCAGCAGGCTGGAGGCGGAACGCTGGACGGTTTCGCTGAAGAGCAGCCACGGCAGCATTCCGGCGAATATGAATAAAGCATAAGGAATGCCTTGCGGGGAGGGCTGGTTCAAGCAGACGCCGAAGACGAACCACCAGCTCAACAGCAGGACAAGTGGATGAATCAGACCCCAGATCCACCCCATGGCGGACCCTACAAACCGCTGCTGGAAATCGCGGCGCACCAATTGGAACAGCAGGCTCCGCCGCTGCACCAAATTACGCAGAAACAGCGTTCCGGGGACTCGCCTAGGCACAATATTTTTCGATAATACCAATTCTTTCAATAGTTTGCAATCGGCAGTATTTGCTTGACAACAGCGTATCCGGGCTGTTACAGTTTCAGTTTCGCCAATTGAGTTGTTCTGAAATAGCCCCCACCAGGCTCTGGGGACGAGAGTCTGGCCGGAGAAGACTATGAAGCAAGAATACTTCGTTGTAGTGCTTGCGCACTCGTTGCGTGGAAGACTCCGCCGAATTCATATTCCCCACACGGCAGTGTATGCCGTGCTTGCATTAGCTCTTCTGGGTTGTTTTTCCGCGCTTGGATTCCTGGCCAGTTACGCCCGCATGGCCCTGAAAGTGGCCAACTATAACGCCTTGAAAGGTGAGGCCGACAGTCTTCGAAACCGTTACCAGAAGGCTGCAAAAGGTGGTCAGCCAGACCAACGAGCAGCTTGCCACCCTGGAAGTTTACGCCAAGGAAGTGACCCTGGCGTACGGCATCAAGCAGAAACTGGAGGGGCCGACGGATATCGGCTCGGAAGGCAAGCTGGTGCCGTCTTTTGCGGAAAGCCTGGAGGATTACAACTTTCTGCAAAGCACCAAGGTACTCTCGCTGCCGGGGCACCGCTCGCGGGGTCTGCTGGCTCCCTCCGACATGCAACCGGATCTGTGGCCGGTGGAAGGCCGCCTGATCGGCGCGTTTGGCCGCCGCACAGATCCGTTCTCCGGTGAAGGCGCCATGCACATGGGTGTGGACATTGGAGCGCCCACGGGAACTCCGGTGCGCGTCACCGCCGATGGCGTGGTGGTTTACGCGCAGATGGAAAGCGGCTATGGCAAGCTGATTCGCGTGGATCACGGCAACGGGATCGAGACGTACTACGCACACCTCTCGAAGTTCTATGTGAACGTGGGGCAGGATGTCCATCGCGGTGAGATCATCGGGCTGGTAGGCAGCACAGGCCGGGTGACGGCGCCGCACCTGCACTACGAAGTGCGCCGCGCGGGAGCGCCCATGAATCCCGCCCATTTCCTGGCGAGCGCGCCGTTCTACCACGCGACGGCAGGTTCCCACCGACCCGTTCCTCAACCCGTAATCATTTCCGGCCGGGCGGTTTGCGGGGTGTGCCACAATTGCCTATATATGCGTGCACTCCTAGCCGCGCTTGCCCTGGCGGCATGCGCCTGCGGCCCTTCCATCGAAGCCGGCACCACACCTGAATATACCTACCGGGTGGTTCACACCTATCCTCACGACCGCAATGCGTTTACCGAGGGGCTCTTTTATCTGAACGGATACCTGTACGAGGGCACGGGCGAGGAGTGCTGTTCAGAAATCCGCAAGGTGAAGCTGGAAACCGGCGAGGTGGTGCAGAAGCGCGATCTGCCGAATTATTTCGGCGAGGGCATCATTGCGTGGAAGGATCGCCTGCTGGAACTCACGTGGCAGACGGAGGTCGGTTTCATTTATAACCTGGATACCTTCGCGGCGGAAAAGGAATTCCACTACTCCGGCGAAGGCTGGTCTTTTACCACCGACGGCAAGCGGCTGTTTGTGGACGACGGCACGCCGCAGATCCGCATCTGGGATCCGGAAACGTTGCAGGAGACCGGCCGCATCAACGTGACTGACCAGGGGCAGCCGATCAACCGGTCGCCGAACTGGTGCGGCGACCCGAGCGGCCGGTGCCTGAACGAAATGGAATGGGTGAAGGGCGAGATTTACGCCAACATCTGGATGACCGAGAAGATCGTGCGCATCGATCCGGCGAGCGGCAAGGTGGTGGGTTGGATCGACTGCACGGGCCTGCTGGTGCCGCAGGACCGGATCGAGGATGGGGCGCAGCAGACCGATGTGCTCAACGGCATCGCCTACGATGCCAAGGGCGATCGTCTGTTCGTGACGGGAAAGCGCTGGCCCAAGCTGTTCGAGATCAAACTGATCAAAAAGACGCAGTAGGAACGAGAAACGCGGAGATGAGCGGAGGAGCATCGCGGAGGAACGCGAAAGTCAGGGGAGCGGCGGAATGGGGCTTGTGCGGCAAAAACGATTGCTGGCAGGATGTTGTCTGGTGTGCGCCGCCTCCAAATTCGGTGCCTCCGAACCTCACAAAGCTCCGCAAACATACGGCTGCGCCTCCCTCTATCTCATCTGGTTTTTCCACTTCCTTTCCTCCGAATACGGGACAAGCTCTAGGTAGACCGCACATAGATTCACGGCCACCCCGGAAAGCGGCGCAACACGGCACGCGCGGTCTGCTTCTGCTCTTCGGTCAAAGATCGACCGGCAATCAGGGCCTCGAAAGCCTGATCGGGAGGCTGACCTTCCTGAAGGCGCACGAGATAGGTCATGATGGCGAAATCGGTGATTCCCAGCTTTCGCAGCTTGGCCACTTCGCCGGTTGGGTCCTGGAGGAATTGCTGGATCGGGAGCTTCGATTTGCCGCCCATCGGCGTCACTGCACCGCCATCCAGGTCTCGAATCACAGTGTTTGATTTTACAGCGACGGCCGGGCCGCGAACGCCATTCTTTCGGCCAACGTGGTCTAACTTTCGGCTACAGGACTGGTGCGGGCGAGTCGCTTAGCGCATCATAATTGGGAAGATGGCGATTGCGAAGCGATTGCGCCCGGACACGGTTGTCTCGCGGCTGCTGGAGGCGGGGAGGGGACGCGTTCTGACGGCTACCCTGCTCACCACCGCGGCGGTGGCGGTGGCTGACCGGCACGTGGGGAGCCTTTCGCTGGGCGGACTTTATCTGATCCCCATGCTGCTGGCCGCAACGGTGCTGTCGCCGCGCGCAATTATTCTGTTCGCGGTGGTATGCGCGGCCCTGAAATGCGCCTTCGACGACTCTCATTTGTGGCTGGAGTATGGCATCCGGTTCTTCGGCTCGCTGTTCAGTTACGTGATCTCTGGGCTGTTTGTGGTGGAGGTGATTCGAAACCGCGAAATGACGTTGCGCCACCTCAGTCAGATTACGCACGAACAGCGGCTTCGGAACGTAGCACAGGAAAGGCTCAAGACCTTCGTCGAGAGCAGCCCGGCCGCGATTCTGACGCTCAACCACGAGGGCATCGTGATTGCCGCGAACCACGCCGCGCACGTTCTGTTCGGGCTGGGAGCCGGACAGACGCTCGAAGGCCGTTCCGTGAAGCCGTACATGCCGGTGCTCACCGATGCGCTGCGGCTGGGGTCCGGACGGGAAGAGCTGCGCACCGCCGCCCAGGCGCAGGGGCGCAAGGAAGACGGCACGATTTTTCTTTCCGACGTCTGGTTCTCCACGTACGGCACCAGCGAAGGCACGCAACTGGCGGCCATTGTAGTGGACTCTTCCGAGGAAATGCGCGACCGTGAGGAACTGCAGGTGCAGCAGCTTTCGACGAACAGCCGCCTGGTGGCGGCGGCGGTGCTGCACGAAATCCGGAACTTCTGCGGCGCGATTTCGGTGGTGTACTCGAACCTCAAAGAGCGGAACGCGCCGTGCCGCGTGGAAGAGATCCAGGGCCTGGAGACGCTGGTGAAGGGTCTGGGCCGCGTGGCCTCGCTGGAATTGTACGGAAAGGGGCAGAACCCGGTCGAAGAAGTGCCGCTGCAGCAGGTGCTGGACGATCTGCGGATCGTGATCGAGCCCAACTGGCAGGAGGTAGACGGCTGTGTGTGCTGGAACGTCCCGGAACCGAATGTCCGCGTGCTGGCGGACCGCTACGGGCTGATGCAGGTGTTCATGAACCTGGCGCAAAACAGCCACCGGGCGGTCCAAACCAGCGCCGTGCGCAAACTGGCGATCAGCGTGGCATCGAACGGCAAGCGGGTGCTGGTGACGTTTCGCGATACCGGGTGCGGCATTGCCAACCCGGGCCATTTGTTTCAGCCGTTCCAACAGGGCGCGGATGTCACCGGCCTGGGCCTGTTCATCTCGCGCGTGATCCTGCGCAACTATGGCGGCGAACTGCGGTACGATCCGGTGGAACAGGGCTGCTCTTTTGTGGTCGATCTTCCCTATGCCGGCATGGTGAAAGCGAATGCCTGAAGCGGTGTCCCAGAGGATTCCACTTCTGGTGGTGGACGATCACGCGATGTTTCGCGACGCGATCGCCGAAAAGCTCGGAAAAGAGCCGGACATGGCGGTAGTCGGCTCGTGCGGCTCCGCGGCGGAAGCTTTGCAGGCGATCCGCGCGGGCGCGCAACCGGCGGTGATTCTGCTGGATTTCGACCTGGGGCCGGGACGCGTGATCGACTTCCTTAACGAGGCGCGAACGGAAGGGTTCAGCGGCCAGGTTCTGGTGGTGACGGCGGGAGTGAGCGGGCGGGAGGCGGTGGAACTGATCCAGGCGGGCGTGCATGGAATTCTGCACAAGCACAACACGCAGGAGACTCTGTGCGCGGTGATCCGGCAGGTGGCCGCCGGCGAAGTATTTCTGGAAAAGTCCTACCTGGGCTCGGTGTTCCACGATCTGGACCAGACGCGGCTAAGCGACGAGCCGCACCTGACGGACCGGGACAAAAGCGGTGCTTCGCCTGCTGTTCCAGGGGTTGGCCAACAAGGAGATCGCGTCACGCCTGCAGGTATCGGAGGGGGCGGTGAAATCGGCCATCAGCCAGTTGTTTCAGAAGCTGGGAGTGCGGACGCGGGCACAACTGGTGAAGATCGCGCTGGAGCAGTACAGCGATCAGCTATAGCGGGCTACTCCTGATCGGGAATGAGGAAGCGCTGCGGCTTGCCGGCGGCCTGGGCGATTTCCTCGGCGGCCAGGTAGCCGCTGCGCACCGCGCCCTCCATGGTGGCGGGCCAGCCGGTGCGGGTCCAATCGCCGGCCAGGACCACGTTGGGCAGCGTGGCGCGCGGGGTGGGACGGAGCGACTCGGTTTCCGGGGCGGCGGAAAAAGTGGCGCGCTGTTCTTTGATGACGTGGGCCTTGAGCAACTTCGCATCTTTCACACGGGGGAAGTAGAGGCGCAGGTCGCCGATGGCGATCTCGATAATCTCGTTGCGCGAGAGGTCGGTGAGGTCGCGCGACGCGCTCACCACCAGTTGCAGGTAGCGTCCGCTGTCCTTGTTGAACATCCACTGCATGGTGCGGTCGAGCAGGGTGGCGTGGGGCAGCGTAGTGACTTCGCGGTCGAACCACAGGTGCACGCCGGTGATGGGGGAGTGATCGAACTTAGGCGCGGGCAATCCCACCGCCTCCAGCCTTTCGAAGGGCAGCGCGCAAATCAGGTAATCGGCATTGCAGCGTTGGCCGGCCACCACGAATCCGGCCTCATCGATGCGCTCCACGGGGGCGCGCAAATGGATCCGCACGTTGCCCATCCGCTTCCAGGATTCGCAACCGTACAACTCGCCCAGGGGCACATTCGGCACGCCCATTTCGTAAGCATCGGCACGGGACAGGAAGCCCTGCCAGAACACCTGAAACCCGTGGCGGGCGGCCATACGGTCCAGGTCTTCGTTGACGGCGCTGACCAGCACCTGGCGCCAGAAGCGATCGATGGCGTGCGGCGTCTGGCGTTTCTGCAGGAGCCAGTCCAACATGCTGATGCGGTCCAGATCCTTGCGGCGATTGTGCTCGCGGCGCATGGCCAGGAGCGCCTTGGCGATTCCCATCTTATCGGCGCGGCTCAGGCAGTGCATTTTCACGAAGGAGCCGAGAAAGTGCAGGGGCGCGGGCAGGCGTCCACGGCTGAGAACGGAAATCCGGCCGCCGGGCTCGAGGAAATAATACTCCTTGTAAAACTTGATACGGTCGCGGACGCCTAGCCGGCCATAGAAATCCAGCAGGTTGACGCAGCAGCGCAGCAGGATGTGCTGGCAATTGTCAATGGTTTCGGCGGCTTCGCCGTCGGCCGCTGGGAGGGGGTAAGAGGTGGCGCGTCCGCCCAAAAACGGGCGCGATTCGAACAATTCCACTTCAAATCCGGCTCCGCCCAGAGCGGCGGCAGCGGAAAGACCAGCCAGTCCTCCGCCGGCAATGAGGACTTTACTCATTTACGAGTAGTATCCCATTCCGCAATAGTCATTTGCTGGTTAGACGCCACAGGCCCGTTTTGGTAAGTCCTGTGGAAAACGAGTTACTGCTGGCGCCAGGTCATATCCACTCGAATGGGGATCTCGTTCTTGGTGGGGATCGAAAGCAGCGACGGGGGTTCGATCTTGAAATCGGAGAGCGTGGCCGGAATGGTTCCGGCGATGTGCGCCTCTTTACCCTGGGTGGTGTGCTGGAAGGGCACCTGTTTGAACTGCGCGGTCTGGCCGGCGAACTGAATCTCCAGGTCGGCATGGATGGTCGGCTCGGTAGCGGCACTTTCGGGCAGGTGCAGCCGCACCGTCACCATGGGGAATTGCCCACCGCGGGCCACCTGGAGCATGTGCAAATCGCGGTTGCTATCGCCGGAATCGAAGGATTTCACAGGCACGGCGATCAGGAAATCGCACTGCCCGGCATGGCAAACGCCCTTTCCGCGAGCAGCGTGGCTCACGCCGTCGATCTGGTGCAGGGGATGGGAGACGTGGTAGGTGAGGGTGCTCTTATCGAGGACCCACTGCGTGTCCGGAGGAGCGGACCAGGAAGGCGCCAGAAGCAAAAACGCGACCAGTAGGTTCTTACTCATGCCGCTCCTCAAAATTTAATCGAGACCGAGAGAATCGCCAGCCCATAGGCAATGCCGGTGACGACGGCCACAGGCGCATGGGCGCTGGCGATGCCATGCACCTTCTCTCCGCGATTGCGCTGCTCATAGGCGAGCGTGCCGAGAATGGGGGTGAGAATCATGCCGCTGCCATGGATCCAGGCGAGCGCGCGATGCAGGCGAATAGGGCCGCGGACGGGAGTCCCGTGGATTTTCGGTGCAAAGATGGCGAAGGAGGCGGTAGTCAGATAGAGACCCGCGGTGACTCCGCCGAGAGCGGCGTGCAGTTCGCGGCCGGACGCAGTGCCCTGCCTGCCGCCCGCGCCGGCCGAAGTAATCAGGGTGGCGATCAGCGGCGCGGTAGTGATCAAACCGAGGCGCTGATGGGTGCGCAGCATGTGGGAGCGGCGGTCCAGGCGCGCCTGCTCCTGCGCGCTTCCCTTTACCTGGTCGGGCGTGAACCCGAGGTCACCCAGGGAAGGCTCGGTGGCGGTGCCGGTGGCCGGCAGGGCGAGGTCGAGCGCCTGTTTCGCGCCCGCCGCCAATGTGACTTTCGCAGAGATGGCGCCGAACCCTTGCGCCTGGGCGGACACTTCGTAATCTCCCGGCGGGAGGTTGGGTGCGGTGTAAGCGCCGGCGGGGCTGGTCTGAACTTCCGTCACCTGGCCGGTGGCGACGTTTTTGATCGACACCATGGCACCGGAAACCACCGCTCCCGCGGGCGAACTGACCATGCCGGAGAGAACCCCACCGGTGGTTTGACCACAAACCGGCGCGGGATACAGTGTGCAATACAACAGAACCGGGAGCGCGAGAAAGATCTTCGCAAGTTTCAGTCTCATGAACGGGTTTCCCGGATGCAAGCATATCACCACCGGGTTTCTGCTCCAGAAATGCGACCTGGATATCCGGTGTGCGACAAATTGCCACCCCGCACCCGCAGAAAGGGCGGCGGTTTTACAACTTCTTTACTCCTTGCCCACGATCTTGCGAATTCCAGATCGTACTATCGACTCATGACGTTCACGCAGACGAACACCAATCCGGTTCCGGAATATCGGGACGAGCACCTGTCGATCGATTTTGAAAACGGCGTAGTCAAGGTGGACTCCGCCACGGCCACCTTCACTCGTAAACAGTATGAGCTGCTGCGCATGCTGGTAGCGCACGCGGGGCAAGTGATTCCGCGCGAGACGCTGCTTCAAAACGTATGGGGCTACAGCACCGAAATCCGCACGCGCACACTGGATGTCCACCTGAGCCACTTGCGGAAGAAGCTGGCGCCGTACGGCGACCGGTACATCGAGCGGGTATTCCGCGTGGGTTGCCGTTTCCAACCGGGGCGCGAAGCGGCCAGGAGCGCGGTGCAATAGGTCAGCCCAAGAGCGCCTGAATGGTTTCGATGCTGTCCGCTTCTTCCGCGCGCTTATCGTGACGCCAGCGCGCCATACGGGGGAAGCGGACGGCAATGCCCGAACGGTGCCGGCTGGAGCGCTGGATGCCTTCGAAAGCCAGCTCGAAAACGAGCTCGGGTTTTACCGCGTGCACCGGGCCGAACTTTTCGATGGTGTTGCGGCGCACGAAGGCATCCACTTCACGGATCTCCTCGTCGTTCAAGCCGGAATAGGCCTTGGCGAACGGCACCAGTTTTCCCTGGTCCCAGATTCCGAAAGTGTAGTCGGTGAACAGGCTGGCGCGCCGTCCGCTGCCGGCCTGGGCGTAAATCAGCACGGCATCCACCGAGTACGGCTCGATTTTCCATTTCCACCAGTCTCCACGGCGCCTCCCCACGCGGTAGGGCGAACCGCGCCGCTTGAGCATGAAGCCTTCCACTTTGCGTTCGCGTGACGCGAGCCGCAGGCTGGTGAGTTCCTCCCAGGAGGCGGCCTCCACCAGAGGGGAGAGCACCAGGGCGCTCCCGGGCGGAGCGAGGCGTTGCAGTTCGGCGCGGCGCCACTCCAGCGTCCGTTCGCGCACATCCTCGCCGCGGAGTTCCAGCAGGTCGAAGCCCATCAGCACCACCGGGACCTCGGAGAGTATTTTGTGGCCCAATACTTTGCGGCCGATGCGGCGCTGCATCTGGGCGAAGGGCAGGGGCGCCTGGTTCTTCCACGGCAGAATCTCGCCGTCTAATACCGTGCCATCGGGCAGCAGCGAGCCGAGCGCCGCGAGTTCCGGAAAGCGGTCCGTGATCAGCTCCTCGCCGCGCGACCACACATACGTACGGCCGCCGCGGCGAATCAACTGGCTGCGGATGCCGTCCCACTTCCACTCCACCTGCCACTCGCGGAGATCGCCGAGATCCGCGACGGCGCCTTCCAGGGGATAGGCGAGGAAGAAGGGATAGGGCCGGCTGGCGTCGGCATCGCGAAGGAGAGGCCCGATGAGCCCGCGCCAGAAATCGGGTGTGGCCTGCCATTCACCCATGAGGCGGTGGGAGATGACTTCCGCGGAAATACCGCTGACTTCGGCGATGGCGCGCACTACCAGGCTCTGCGACACGCCCACGCGAAATTCACCGGTGATGAGCTTGTTCCAGACGAAGCGCTGGCCTTCGTCCATTTCGCGCCACGCGGCGGCCAGCGATGCGCGGCGCGTGGCATCTGCGGCATCGCGAAGGGGCAGCAGGCGCTCCTCGACCCAATAGTGCAGCGGCAGGGGCGAGGATGCCGCGGCCGGCGGCAGAAGCAGCGCGATGGTCTCGGCGAAATCGCCTACCGCCTGGTAGCATTCGCCGAACAGCCAGTCGGGCACGCCGGCCTCTTCAATGGCCCACTGCGCCAGTTTGCGCGATTCCAGGAGGCGCTTGGGACGGCGGCCGATCAGGAAGTTGACCGCCCAGGCGGCATCCTCCGCCGGGGCGGCGGAAAGGTAGCGGGTAAGGGCCGCGACCTTGGCATTGGTTTTGGTGGTCTCGTCCAGCGCGGCGTACAGTTCGGCGAAGGCTCTCACGATTCGGCCTCCGGCGCCTCGAAGTGAATCTCCACGGACAGGGCGCGGCGGCCATGCTCTTCCAGCCAGCGCACCAGGGGAGCGCGGTAGCCGTGAGTCACCCAGACGGTCTCGGCGGCAGTCTCTTCGATAGCGCGGAGCAAGGCGGGCCAATCGGCGTGATCGGACATGACGAATCCGCGATCCAGCGAGCGGCGGCGGCGCGTGCCGCGAATGCGCATCCAGCCGGAGGCGAGAGCCTTGGAAGCATCCGGGTAGCGGTCCGCCGCGGTGGGCGGAGTGAGGAACAGCGCGCCCGCGGCAAGCGGAGTGGTGTCGGGCAGCGCGATTCCCTGCCCCCGATAGATGGCGTTGTAGCGCTCGACGGCGGGGTGAGCGGCAATGGGACCGATGGACGCGTCGACGCCGGAGAGCACCCGCTGAGCCTTTCCCAGAGGCCAGGCGAACAGCACGCTGGTCTTGCCGTCACGGCGATTGGCGCGCCACCAGGCGTTGATGGCGGCGAGCGTCGCGGCCTCATCGGGCCAGCGAAAGATGGGCAGGGCGAAGGTGGATTCGGTGACGAAGGTGTGACAGCGCAGAGGCTCGAATGGCGCGCAGGTGGGGTCAGGCGCGAGTTTGTAATCGCCCGAGACCACCCAGATTTCGCCCTGCCGCTCGATGCGCACCTGGGCGGAGCCGAGGATGTGGCCGGCGGGATGCAGCGACACGGTAACGCCGCCGACCGGCAGTGTTTCGCCATAGGGCAGCGGTTGAATCGCCGCGTCCGGGCCAACGCGGGCGCGCAGAAGGGTCTCGCCGGGGGCGGCGGTCAGGTACTGGCGGGAGCCGGGAGTGGCGTGATCGGAATGCGCGTGAGTGATGACGGCGCGGTCCACCGGCATCCACGGGTCGATATAGAAATCGCCCGCGGAGCAATACAGGCCGGGCTCGCGGAGTTCCAGCAGCGGCACGATTTCATTGTAGGGGCAGGGCGACCGGATATAATCTCTGCCATAGCAGCTTCGCGAAGAGGTTCCGATGCGCTCATCGACAAACGCCTGGATGTTATTTGCCGGGCTCATCTATCTTGCCGCTGGAGTTTTTGCATTTCGAAAAGAGATCCGCGCGGCGCGCGGCTGGGACAAGCTGATTACCCTCGGCTGTGTCTTCATCGCCGTTTCCCTCGCCATATTCGCGCCGGAGCATCTCCACGGCCCCGAGTTTGTCCAGAGTGTGGTTCCGTCCTGGATGCCGGTGCGCTGGTTCTGGCCGTATTTTGTGGGATGCGCGCTGCTGGCGGCAGCTACCAGTCTTACTGTGAGGAGGTTCGTACGCCTGTCATCCATTCTGCTCGGAGTGATGTTCTCGTTATTTGTCTGCATGATTTATCTGCCGTCCGCGCTCGCTCACCTCACAAATCGATTCGCGTGGGCCTACCTGCTCAGAGATCTCTCTTTTGCCGGAGGCGCGTGGGCGCTCGCCGGACTGTACAGTCGCGCCTCATTTCCGCAGGGGTCGAAACGGATGATTTTATTTGGGCGCATCGTCATAGGGATCGCTGCGATTTATTTTGCCGTACAACATTTTCTTCATCCCACGTTCGCGCCCGGTGTCCCTTTGGAAAAGGTAACGCCGTCATGGGTTCCATTTCCCGGCATATGGGGATACCTGGCCGGAGCGATCCTACTGGCCGCCGGGATCGGGCTGGTCGTGAACAAACGGTCGCGGACAGCCGCCGCGTGGATTGGCGCACTGATGACCGCAGTCACGATATTCCTATATGTGCCTATTTTGGTCCTGGCGTACCGCGGATCCATGACAGATATCAATGAAGGGCTAAATTACGTGGCGGACACCCTGCTCTACGCCGGAGCAGGGCTCGCCCTGGCGTCGGCATTGCCGCGCGATCCATCAAGCAAATGAGCCGGCGGGGCGTATTTCTCGATTTGAACGGGACGCTGGTCGAGCCGCTGAAGCAGGAGCGGCTGGATGAAATGACTTTGATTCCCGGCGTCGCGGCGGCGATCGCAAGACTTACCGCCGCCGGTTTCGTTTGCCCGGTGGTGACGGTGCAGAGCCGCATTGCAAAGGGTCTGTTTTCCATGGCGGACTTCCAGGCCTGGTTCGCGACCTTCGCAGCAGGACTGGCGGCGCAGGGCGCGCTGATTACCGGCCCGTATGTTTGTCCGCATCGCTACGCCGAGCCGTGCCCATGCAAGAAACCGAATGTTCTGCTCTACCAGCGCGCGGCCAGCGAGCATGGGCTCACGCCGGCAGACTGCTTTGTGATCGGCGACTCTCCCGATGACGTCCGCGCCGCACGGCGCCTTGGAGCGCGCGGATGTCTGGTTCGTACGGGTTGGGCGAGCGACCCGCGTGTTGTCGAAAGCGCACTGCCGGACGCAAGTATGGTGGTGGACTCGTTTGCCCAGGCCGTCGATTGGATATTGGGGCCGAAAACGTTGTAGTAGGGGCGGCGTGGGATGAGAGCGCTCGTTTTCGTGGCACTATGAATGAGGTGGCTCCAGCATGGTCGAAATGAAACAGGCTGTTCAAATCGCCAAAGAAAGCGCGGCAGAGATGCTGGGTCAAGCCCCGTTCAATCTAGAGGAAGTTGAGAGAGACGCCTACAAGGGGCGCGATGTCTGGAGCATTACGCTCAGCTTGCCGCCTTTCGCAGATTCATCGAATCCTTTTGCTGCTCTTTCCGGGGCCTTGCAGTACAAGCGTTTCCTGATCGATCTGGAAACTGGCGAATTGGTAGCGATGAAGCTGCGTGAAGTGACTTCGCGATGATCCCGGCGGGACCCGACCACGCCTTGGACATACGCGCGGGGCTCCTGGTCGATACAAACCTTCTGGTTCTCCTCGCCGTTGGCACAGTGAACCGAAACCGTATCGAGACGTTCAAGAGGACGTGCCAGTACACAAAAGGTGATTATGACCTGCTCCGTCGGGTGCTCGGGAAGTTCCAATCTGTTTATACGGTTCCTCATGTTTTGGCGGAAGTCAGTAACCTCACTGATCTCGGCGGCATTGAAAGGCTTCGGGTCAGGCGCTTCCTGAAGGAATCGATTTCCCTGCTGAACGAAGTGCAAATGCGCAGCAAGTTCGCAACGGAGGATCCGTTCTACTGGGATCTTGGGCTGGTAGACGCCGCGATCGGTGCGGTGGCGCGGACGCACGGCTGTGCAGTGCTTACCGACGACCTTGACCTGTATCTGCGGTTGAGTCACGACAAACTGAAGGTCGTCAACTTCACGCATTTGCGAGCGCGGGCGTGGGGACTCTGACCCGGCGAGGCATCACTTCACCATGGCGTCGATGGTAGCTTGCGCGATGGGATGATAGCCGGGACGGGCCTTTTCGTAGATGTCTATCGCGCGGCGGCGGCCCTCCGGGGTCTTCATCAACTCCGCGTAGAGAGGCTTCAAGAACTTCCGCCGGCCCACGGAGGTCAGAAACTGCTCGACTTTCGGGCATTGCCGGCTGGTAGTTCCGCTGCAACGCCATGAGCAGCCACTGTGCCAGAATCTCCGAATTCCCCGATTCGGTAAAGTGGAACGCGCGATCGAGGTCCGCCATATCGGGATCCTTGCGGGTGCGCAGAAAATGGAGCCACTGCTGGGTGCTCCAGCCGGTGCGATCGGGCGAGTCGATGCGGTCGAAGGCATCCGATTGCGGCTCGGCCGCGTCCGCGGGAATTCCCGGCTGCGTGATCCACTCGTCCAGAGGAACGCCGGTCTCCAGGTTGCCGCGCAGGTATTCCAGGAATTGCGCGGTCGTGATGCTTTGAAAGGCGAAGTGGTCGAAGTATGCCTTCAGGAACGCGTCGAACCGCTCCCGCCCCACACTCCGCTCGATGGTCCGAAGCAGCAGGGCGCCTTTTTCGTAAGGCACCAGCGTGCAGCCCTCGTCGGGATCGCGGCCGTTGAGATCGATATGCAGCACGCGATCGCTTTCGGGTAATCCGGCCATCTCGCGATCCAGTTCGCGGCGCCCCAGCACGGCTTCCATTTCGGCGCGCGCCTGGCCGTACACCTTCTCGAGAATGCGCCGCTCCAGGTAGACGGTGAAGCCTTCATTGAGCCAGAAATCGCTCCAGGTGGCGTTGGTGACCAGGTTGCCCGACCAGGAGTGCGCCAGTTCATGCGCCACCAGGGAGACCAGGCTGCGATCGCCGGCAAGAATGGTGGGCGTAGTGAACGTGAGCCGCGGATTCTCCATGCCGCCGAAGGGGAAACTGGGAGGCAGCACCAGCAGGTCGTACCGGCCCCAACGATAGGGACCGTACATCGCTTCCACGGCGGCGATCATGGCTTCGGTATCGGCGAATTCGTGCGCCGCGGCGTCCAGCAGGGAGGGTTCGGCGTACACTCCAGAGCGCGGGCCGAGTTCGCGAAACCCCAGGTCGCCCACGGCCAGGGCAATCAGGTACGAAGGGACCGGCTGCTCCATGCGGAACTGGCCGTCCTCGCTGGCGGCTCCCATCACTGCGCGGAGGCCTTCGGGTGTGTGAATCTTCGCGGTGAAGGTCACGCGCACGCCGGGAGTATCCTGCAGGGGGATCCAACTGCGAGCATGGATGGCCTGCGACTGGGTGTAGAGGAAAGGATGCTGCCGGCCGGCGGTCTGAGGCGCGTCCAGCCACTGCAATCCGGAGGCGGCCGGGGAAGTCGAGTAATAAACGCGGACCCAATCGGTATCCACCGCGGTCACGATCCGCAGCGGCGCACCCAGGACGGGATCGGCGCGGTCCGAGTTCGAACGAATCGGCGTGTTCCACCGATTGGATGGTGAGTCCGCGGGTGTCCAGAAGCAGGTCGCCCGCGGAGAGGGTATCAAAGTGGACTTCGACGGAACCTTCCAGGATCTTCCGGTCGAAGTCGACGTTCAAATCCAGGTCGAGATGGCGCGCCCGGACTTGGCTGGGTCGGGAGTAGGAGTGGACATCCATAAGTTCATGGTAGAATCAATTCGTTCCCACCTCCTAGTTTCTAACGTGAAGGTTTGTTCGAACAGCACACCTGTATGCAGAAGAAAGTCCTGGCAGTTGTAAGCGACCTGTTTTTTTCAGTCAAGCTGACGGACGCAGCGAAGCGATCGGGGCTGTCCCTGGAGTTCGTAAAAGAGCCCGAAGGACCTGCTCGTCAAAGCGCAGGAGAAGCCGTCGCTGATTATTTTCGATCTGAACATGGAGTCCGCCGAACCCCTGAAGCTGATTGCCAAGCTGAAAGGGAAAAGCGAGACGAAGGGGATAAGTCTAATAGGTTATCTATCCCACATACAAGCTGAATTGAAGCAGCAGGCGCAGGAAGCCGGCTGCGACATGGTACTGGCGCGCAGCGCGTTTTCTCAGAACCTGCCGCAAATCTTCAAGCGACATTCGGGAATCGGATAAGCTTAAGGAATGAACCGGCGACAGTTTCTGGCGGGAACGGCGGGCGCAGCCTGCCTGGCCCGCGCCGCTGACACGGATTCGGCGGCTCCGGAGTACCAGCGGCCCGTTTTCAACCTGCACAAAACAGTCTCCGCTCCGGTAAAGATCGCATCCATCGATCTGCTGCAGGCAGGGAAGAGTTACTTTGTGCGCACGCGGTCCACCGACGGCGCCGAAGGCGTGATCCTGACTAAGGACATGGAGGACTTCATCTCCATCCTGCAGCGCCGGGTGATTCCGCATTTTCTGGGCAAAGACGCGCGCGACGCCGAAACCCTGGTCGACGACGTCTATATCGCCAATTACAAGCTGTCCGGCCAGGCTTTGTGGTGTCCGGTGGCCTATGTGGAACAGAGCCTGTTCGACCTGATGGGCAAGGCCGTCAAAAAGCCGGCGGGCGAACTGATGGGCGGGATTCTGCGCAAAGAGATTCCGGTGTACCTTTCCGGGTCCGGCCGCGATACCACGGCGGAGGAAGAGGTGGACGTCTACGTGAAGGGCGTCGAGTTCACCGGAGCCAAGGCCGTGAAGTTCAAGATCGGCGGCCGCATGAGCGACAACAAGGATGCCTATCCGGGCCGCACGGACAAGATCCTGGAACTGGCCGCGCAGAAACTGGCGCCGAAAGTCACCCTGATGGCCGACGCCAACGGCTCCTATGGCGCCGCCAAAGCCATCGAAATCGGTAAGCGCCTGCAGGAAATGAAATACCTGTGGTTCGAAGAGCCCTGCCCTTGGGAAGAGCTGAGCGAGACCAAAAAGGTGGCCGACGGCGCTATCCATGAAGATTGCCTTTGGCGAGCAGGATTCCAGCCTGTGGCTGTTCCAGTGGATGATCGAGAACAAGGTAATGTCGGTGGTGCAGCCGGACCTGAATTATAACGGAGGCTTCATCCGCGCGGCCCGGGTGGCGCGCATGGCCCGGCAGCGCAACCTGTGGGTCTGCCCGCACAATACGCAGACCGGGGCGGCGTCGGTGAACATTCTGCAATTCGCCGCCACTACACCGAATATCGGGCCATACATGGAATACGTATGGCGCGCGCCGCAGAAAAAGGCGTCATGGTTTAGCCCCAATTTTGAGATCCGCAATGGCGTGATTCCGGTCCCCACGGGTCCCGGACTGGGCCTGGAGTTCGACCCCGGCTATCTAAAAAAGGCCACCCTTATCAAGGCGTAGGACAAGATTTCCAGATCTGTTACCCTTGCATCCATTCGCACCCTGTGCTAGCTGTGAGGCAGGAAGGAGCGACATCGCCATGCGCTGTACGCTGCTGATTTGTCTTTTAGCCACTGCCCCCCTCTTCACCGGATGCGGCAAGGAAGCTCACCGGGAAGCGGTGGCACTCTACCAGGTTCTGGAACATAACCAACCCTCTTACAACAGCTCCAACGGCATGGAGCGCGACTTGGTGGCCAGCATCAAAGGTTGGACTGAGACCATCATGACCAATGGCGCCGGGCACGGCCCCGAACTCGCTCAAAACGCCAGTGTCGCGAAGGAACTGGCGGGGTCGGCCGATCTGATCAGCACCCGGTTGGGCGAATTGCGGAAGGCCTTGTACGATCAGGAAATAAAGAAAGAGGAATTGCAGACGGTTCGCACCACACTCAACGCCCAGGTTTCGAAACGCCAGAACTTCCTGCGGGAGATCCGCACGGCGCTGCAAGACACGGCCACACAGTTCGAGGGACTGGGCCAGAGCCGGGCCTATAAGGGCGATACCTATCCGCCGGGGATCGACCGGCTCGCCGCATTGCTGCAAAGTTATCACTCTCCGGAAGATGCGGTGAAGCAGGCGGTGGAATCGCTGAAAGCGGACTTCGGTGTCACTGCTCCTGCCGGGGGTGTTTAATTCAAGACTTTCGAGAGGAATTCGCGAAACAGGGCGCCGCTGTCATATCGGGCATAGACCGTAGACCACCAGTGTGCCGCTTCGCGAAATTGCGGATCGAACAACAATTGTTCCAGGCTTTTCAGAATGCGTTTTTCCGAAGCCTCCTCCACCCGCACCTTAATCCCCGCGTTGCTCTCTTCGAGAACCGCGCTGGCCAGTTGCTGGTCGGCGTTGCTCGGGATTGCAAGCACTGGAGTTCCTGCCGCGATCGCCGGGTAGAAGCCCGTGCTTCCTCCGTGCGACACGACCACGCTGGATTCCGCGGCGGTTTCCACCAGTGGTAGCAGCTCAGAAATATAAGGGAATTGACTGGTGGCGGCGGGCAGCCGCCCCGCAGTGGCGGCAATCACCGAAACCGGCAGTTTGGAAATGGCCCGGAGAAGCGCGGGCAGCACCCTAAGCGCGCCGGAGCTGCCAAGACTGACAAAAACCTTGCGATTCCGGTCGGCCCGCATCCGCTCCCACCACTCGGGCCGCGCAATGGGGGGCGTCCAGGGGCAGAGACCGACGTAGAAATGATTCGGGGGCAGTTGCGAGGTCGGGACGAACTCGGGAATATCCGGGTAGCAGAACGTAGTTTCCCTCGGTGTACATCACCCGGAGATCTCCGGGGAGGGGTGGGACTCCGAATTCCCTGCGGATGGAGTTCATCTGCCTGGCGTGATAGGCATATGCGAGGGGCTCGGTCAGTTCATACAGTGATTTCAGCAACCGCGGAGGGATGATCCGGGTAAGCGGCAGGGCCGGTATGATTGACCGGCGCCGTGCGTAAGGGCTCCAATAAGCGTTCATTATCATAGCGAATGGCACTCCCTCCACCCTTGAACTGACGGGTAGCGAAAGGCGCATGTCGCCGATCACCAGGTCCGGCCGGATGGTCCGGATGAGTTCGCGATCCTGACGGATGTATTCGCGAATGACCGCCGGGGAGAATGGTGGAGCCCCTCGCGCAATGTTGGCCAGGAAACGATCGCCCGGCATAGTTTGCAAGGTGCCAACCGTGAACGGCTTATTTTTCAGGTACATTGAGAACGCCGCAGGAGCAAAAAAATGGATCTCGTAGAGGCTCGAATCCACTGCCTCGGCTAGCACCAGCGGGCGGACGAAATGCGCCATAGTGGCACCTTCAGCCAAAAATAGTATGCGACGCATGGTTCGGAAACCCGCAGACCCCTTTACGGAAGCCCCCTTCAACCCGGAACAGTGACGAACATCTCAATTCTCAAAAATATCATGCTTCTTTCATTACACAATTGCCCGTAAGTCATACTTCCATAAGAGTTCTCTTATTGCTACTCGGGCACTCAATCTCTATACTCGTTTTAGTTAGTGGGCCCTTCGCTATCCAAAGTATATGCCAGGGTAGAAACGCTCTTGAAAGGAGCCTGCTTACTCGGAGGTAAGATGAAGAAGACTGTAGGTTTGAAAATCGTTATTGCGGCTGTCGCGCTGGTGTCTCTCGTACAGACCGCATCGGCGTCAATCATTGGTTCTTTGGCTATAGGATCAACCGGCACGGTGACTGTGACTGGCACAACAATCACCTGGAATGCCGATTCGGCCGCAAAGCCAGTGGGAGCCAGCCCTTGGAATATGGATGTGGCTTCGTCAGCTGATGGTATCGCCAGCGCGCTGACCTTCTCAGGTTGCTCCTCGGGAGTTCTCAACGACCCCGGTTGCCTTGGACTTGGCGAAGGTGTCGATGTCGCCTCCCTCACGATCGGCGGTGCAACTCCGTCGCCTTTCATTACGTTCGAATGCAATACCCCCGGAGTATCGGGTTGCGGAACTGCCGGCGAACCGCCGGTTCACGCCGATCTGACTTTCTCGATCACTTCGGCCGGTCCGGGCTCCTCGACCGCCCCGTGCACTTCGGGGTTAGCGGTTGGGTTTTCGTGCTCGGTATTCCCTGGTTCACCCGTTCTTCTGACGAGAACAGCGTCCGGCACGGTCGCCAGCCTCTCGGTTTTCGGTGATGCCTCTGATGGCGCATCGACAAACCCGTACTCTGGATCATTTTCGGCGACGATCACGGGGCAGACTCCTTTCCAGTTGCAACAAACGTTTAACGTGGCAGGAAGCTTCTCGACCAGCAGTTCCGGCACGTTCCTCGTCACGTCGACTGTGCCGGAACCCGGACCCGGTTCGACGGCATTGATCGGCGTAGGCTTGATTGGCTTGGGCTTCGTGCTGCGCCGCCAGAAGAAAACGGCTATTTAGTTACCACGGCAAGCTGACATAGTCTCAGGATTCAGGCCTTTAAGACCCGTGCGGGACCGAAGAATCGGACCGCGCGGGTATTTCTTTTGAGGGGGTGCGGTCCAGTCCAATCACGGATATCGCCTGACCGCGGTGCTGGCTAAAAATGCTCTGGATCGCGCTGCCGGACGGCGGCGTCAGGAAGCGCTCCGTCCGTAGCGGCCCGGCGCGATGATATTGTCAGGATCCAGCGCGGACTTAATGTCCGACACTGTCTTCCAGAAGACGGACTCGGGTCCGGTCATCTCCTCCATCGCGGCGATATTGATGCGATACGGGTAGCAGCCGTGGTCCAGGCCCCTCCGCCACAACTCCTGGAAACAGCTATATGCGCGGTCTTTCTCTTCCGGCTTTTTGTAGATGATCGGAATCACGCCCATGGCGCACTTCTCGGATAGGGTGGTCATGGACATCGCAGGTTCGAAGGAGTATTTCCGCAGCGTCTGGTCGATTGTGGCCGTCATCCGCTCGATGGTGTCCTTCTTCAACGGAATCACCGGCGCATACCAGATGATGCCAACGCCGTCCTTGACGGGATCGACTACGGGGCGGTCGGGTTCCCAGGGCACGTGCTGGTAAGCCAGACGCAGTTCCAGTCCGCGCGGGATCCCGTTTACGATTTCCAGCAGGTGTTGAAACCTCTCGACGGGATCGGCAATGAGCGAACGGAGCGGCCGCGGCAAAATCCGGCTGAGCCGCTTCAGCCAGTTGAGGCGGGCGCGGTTGACGAATATCAGCCGGGATACGTGCGGCAGCAGAGCCTCCCGGATGGATTTGCGAATCGGCTTGATCATTGACCGCTTGGTGTGCACGACGCCGAACCCCATCCAGGCGAAATCGGCTTTGAGCCCTACTCCGAGTTTCCGGGTGCCGATGGTCATCTCCACCTGGCGCTGATTGATGAACTTCACTGAACCGATGGGACCGCGCAGGTCGTGGAACAGTTCGCGGCAGGTCTGCACCAGCAGCGGAAAATGCGCCCCGTCTTTCATGGTAAAGGCGAATACCTCGATGTGCTCAGGCCTGCGAATCAGCGAGACCTGCATCGACGTTACGATGCCCAGATTACCCTGGGTGAACATCCCATCGAGATAAGGGCCGATCCCCCACTTCCAGACACCGTCGGCGATCGGCGCTCCCACCTCGGACATGAACGGTTGGTATACCTCGCCGCTGGGCAGTACGGCGCGCAGCGAGGTGACGGCCGCAAAGTGGTCTCTCTCCGGCGTCATCCCGAAGCCCCGCTCCAACGCATTGCCCACAATGGTTCCCAGAGGTCCGGCGCCGGTGGTGGGAACAAAATAATCGTAGTGGTTGGTATTCAGGTACTCGTAGAGCTGGCGCTGCGAAACTCCCGGTTCCAGCGTAATCAGGCCGAGTTCGGAATCCATCGCAAGGATGCGGTTCATCCGCGAGAGGTCCACAATAACGCAGTCGTCCACAACCGGCAGCGATGTCCCGTATCCCCAGTTGTGGCCGCCGCTGATGGGGTACAAGGGCACCTTGAAGCGTCCCGCGATGAGCACGATTTCGACTACCTGTTGTTCGCTGGACGCGAGCAAACACGCCGCCACACTGCGGTCGAGGCTGAGACAGTTCACGCGGTAAGTGTCCAATGCAGAACCGGTGAGAACGGCATCGGCCGGCAAGGACGGCGCGCCACTGCTCCAGGGCGCCTTCCAAACGACCACCTGTGGTTGGCTCTTGCAGCGTGATCATAGTGTAGTCAAGTAACCTGGATGAAACAAGCCGCAAGGCATGCTCGGACGCTTGCGGGCAGCGTAAAGCGTAAGACTACATACGACGACGGTGCCGGGCAATCCCACAGGGAGAGACAGAACGCACCATCCCGCAGCCATACCGAAAACAAGGGAGCCGGCGAGATACCAAGGCTGGGCTACTCTTGGGCGCCAGCCAAAGCGGAACGGCCGACCACAGTAATAGGTTTGCGGCGGCCGCTCCGTAAAGACTGAATGTTTGCGGGTGTCCGATCAGAGTACCCAGCGTGGGAAGTTGAAGCAGACAGAGTATCGCCGCGGCGTGAGTCGACAGGATCTTCGACCTGCCCAGCAGCGAGGCCCACGATAAGACAGTCAGTGGGAGGGAAAGAAGCATCCAATGAAAGATGCTGATGCGTCCCAGAAGCAAGCCGGCGAGGAAAGCCAGCGCGCCGGACAAGGCTACCAGGTATCGGGGACAACTGCGCGCGCGCAGCATGCGGCGGCACGCGGGACGATATAAAACCCTGATGACCCGGCCGGCCCCGCCGTAACAGTCGAGTTCGCAGGGACAAGCCGGCGCACCTCTCGCGCGACCGGGCGGACGGGCCGGATTCCGAGCGATGTCGGCTATGCCGTACACGGCAGCGGGACCCGATCCGGATACGCGCGCACGGTTCCTCTTGCATAGGCCGGAAACTGGACGACAGTAGGCCGTGTCCGGCAAATCACCGGAACCTCGCGGATTTCGCGGGAGAGTTGAGCGACCAATTGCGCATACTTGGCGGCCGGGTTCTTTGAGTCAAACCGCAGTATTTCCATATCGCAACGGTACTGCGGGTCGTAGTATGCGGGCAGTTCCTCGCCGCCCCACTGCAAAGACGCTCCGCCGATCTTTCGCAGAATCGCAGAGGAGGAATGCCGGACCGTGGCCGTGGTGATGCCGAGACAGCCGCCCAGATTCCTGGCCAGCGCGTAGGTGGCCAGGGCGGTGCGCAGCGCCTCGGTGCTGAAGCGGTATTCAGGCGCAATGGCCCATCCGCCGACTTCCACATACGAAACCTGACGGAGCCGGGCTATCCCCAGTTCCGTTTCAACCGCTCGACGCAGTCTCAAGCCCTCGTGTGGCCACCGGGCCAGAGCAGAGTTCCGTACCCATAGATCGTCGAAACCGGCCCTGTTGGCATGGCTGCGGTAGCGCACGCATCCGCAAACCGATCCGCCTCTATCCACCGACAGAAGGTGCCAACTTTCGTCGTCGATACTTAACCGGTGCCGGCCATCCGGGGAAAGTTCGTCAGCGTTGATGGCCCCATCCTGCAGATATTGGCTGCCACGGAGGCGCTGCATCGACGCCAGCAGTTCTTCGTGCCCGGAGGGGTCGTATTCAAGGTCGCCAAAATCGGGGGATATGGGGGCGTTGTCCGGCGCAATCAGCACCAGGCTTGTTTTTCGGGAGTGTGTAAGCCGGGTTGTAATTGCCCCGAAGAGGTATGGAAACCTCGCCTGAAGGCCCAAAAACTGGTGATCGGAGGCTTCCAATTCAATTTCTACCTGGGGCACCTTATCTCCTTGTTTCCAATCATATACACGGCTCCAAATAGGTCGTCTAGACTGCTTAAAGTTATTAACGGTGTACTGCCACCCCGCTCAGGTCTATGACCCAAAACGAGCTAGACCCGTCGAGCGTTCAGTAAAGGAGCGATTGCGTTATTTAGTGCGGAGAAGTCCTAAGCTTTGCAATCTCAGCGCCAGTTTGTAAAGTGCGCAACAGATCATTCGGCAGGTGATAAGAAGCACATCGGATATGGTAAAAACTTCACATAGTGCAATTTTGACCAGTAAGTCTTCCACTCTTGTCCAATGCAGTTTGTTTATTTACGAACGTCAATATTGTATTTTTCAGCATGTTTGCGATATTTGTGAAGAAGATTGCTTTTGCATGCAACTCAATTTCAAACTGCTTGAATTGAGTGACTTAGGTGTGTGCAAGGCAAGAGGAAAAATGGCCTTCTGTACTCGCTGCGATCTTTGTGACGCCCCGGGCACGTTAGCCACCGCGGCTGACGTCCTCCGCGTCCCGTGCAATGTCCGGGAGTTTCACGAGCAAGTATTCACCTTGTGGAGGTGTACAGGTTGTGGCTCCATTCATTGCAAGGAAGACGTGGACCTTTCCAAGTATTATGCTCAGTATCCGCTGAAGGATCAAAAGCCAGGTTTCAGCGAACAAATAGGATATAACAACCGCCTCCGCTTACTGAAGCGCCACGGAATCGGCAGAGCCCACCGGATTCTGGATTATGGTTGCGGCTCGGGACTTTTCGTCGACTTCCTGAGGCAGAGTGGTTTCCATTCCGCCGAGGGTTACGACCCTTATGTCCACTCGTACCGGGACGATGGGGTTCTCAAGTCCCCGTACGATGCGGTGGTGTCCTACGATGTGATCGAGCATGATGACGACTGCCGGGATTTCATGCGGCGCATTTCGCCTCTGGTGCGCCCTGGCGGCGTGGTCGTGATCGGCACACCGAACGCCGATCGCGTGCCGGTCGAAAGAAAAGGCGATCCGGGTTTTCACCCTCCCTATCACCGGCATATTCTGTCGGAGCGGATTCTGCTGGCGCTGGGCCGGGAACAGGGGCTCGATCCTGTTGACGTCGGCCGTCGCTCGTTCTACGACAGTCTGATCCCGACGGTGAACTCCCGCTTCCTGTGGCGGTATGTGGAAAAGGGCCTTTTGGACGTTGTGCGAGAGGCGCCCAAGACCGGACTGGTGTTACGCTCGCCCGACCTGCTGTTTCTGGCGTTTTTCGGCTACTTCGTGCCCTTGGGCGATTACCTCATCGTGACTTTCCGCAACAGCGGGCAGTACGGCTGGCGCAACTGATTCTTTTCTGTTGGACCACCTGATCCCGACTGAAGGCAGCCAGAGCTTCCACCTTGGCCCGCGCGGCACCGGAATCGATGGAGACCGTGCCAACGGCCATGCCTTGCGCGTTTTGCCCTGGCGGGAACCTCCGAGGTGCTCTGGAAAGACCGGATCGCCTAACCCCGCCTTCAAAATTGAATCGACCTTCGCGCGCCAAAGAATTAGAATCGTACAATCATTGGGCCAGCCGTATGCGATTCATCCTTTCGTCAATCGGAACCCTGGGTGACGTTCTTCCGTTTCTGGAGGTGGCCTGCGCCCTGCGGAATCGAGGACACCAGGTCGTCATTCTGGCCAACGGCCATTTCCAGCCTCTCGTGGAGAAACGAGGGATTGAGTTTTTCGCTGTGGGCGGCCGGCGGGAGCATGTCCGGCTGCTGGAAGATCCGCAACTCTATCATCCTTTCGATGGGGTCAAGCGGATCTGTGACGATTGGATTCTGCCCAGCATCGCGAAAACACTAGAATACGTCGCCGCGCTCCGCGGCCAAGCGGACACGGTATTGATCGGTTCGGTAGCCACGGCAGGTTTGCGGATGGCCGGCGAACGATACGGGATACCGCTACACTCGCTGGTCCTATCTCCCTTCATGCTGCCAAGCGTGCATCTGATGCCGGCGTCTCCCGCCGTGAGCATTCCTGGGTGGATCCCCGCGCCCATCAAGAGAATCTTCCAGACCCTGGGCGACCGTTTCCTGGACGGCGTGCTCAAAGAGAAACTGAATCTGGTGCGCCGGGAGCAGGGGCTTGCGCCCATCGGAGGCTCGGTCAGGTCCTGGTGGCTGTCTCCCGACAGCGTAATCGGTCTATTTCCCGACTGGTTCGCGCCCCCGCAAGTTGATTGGCCGCGAGCCGTGAGGCTGACCGGCTTTCTCTGCGCGTCGGATGGCGACCTGGCACCGGAGGTCCGGGAATTTATCGGCGCCGGTCCGCCACTGATCGTCGTGACTATGGGATCGCTGTTCGGGGGCAATTCTGAAATTTGCCAAGCCGCGGCTCAATCCTGCCTGGACCGCGGATTCCGCGCGCTTTTCCTGACTTCAAAAGCGAAACTCCCGGACTCGAAACTGATTCTGCAATCGCGTTTCGCTCCCTTAGGGCGGGTTTTCGAACAGGCCAGCCTGGTCATTCATCATGCCGGTATCGGGACGGCGGCCGAGGCCCTAAAGGCCGGCATCCCCCAATTGCTGGCTCCCTATGGACACGATCAGTTCGATAACGCGGCTCGGCTGGTCCGGCTGGGCGTGGCGCGGCGTATACGGCCGAAAGGTGAGGGACTGCTTCCACAGATGGAGGCGATGATTGCCGATAAACAGGTGATATCGTCGTGCGAGCGCGCCCGCCGTCTGATGAATTCCTCGGTTTGGACAGATGAGACCTGCTCTCTTCTGGAAAGACCCCTGGCGGCGCCTGGGGCGTCCCGATCCAGCGGAATAGACTAGTCTGGACAGATGGAGTCCTGGATTTCGCCCCAAAGATCTGCGTGCATCCGCGGCCAAAATAGTCTTTGGGGATTTCTGCCGAATAACAATTTGGGCCGCTATTGCTAGACTCCCTACATCCGGATCAGGAGGCCAGGGCCAGGTCGAGCGTTCGAGACACGCCCTTCCACAGCTTCGTACGACGCCTGGGGCTGAAAACCGGCGCGTTCAGAATGTCCCCGCAGAGATGCTCGACCGTGCCGGCGTACCGGCTGGCCGGCCTCTCGGAATCGAACCGCACCACTTCCATTTCGCACCCGTATTGCGGATCGAAATGGGCGGGGAGTTCTCCCCGCGCGGTGATCAGACTGGCGCCGCCGATGCGCCGCAGGATGGTAGAGGAGTGATGCCGGACTGTTGCCGTTGCAATCCCCAGGCAGCCGCCCAGCAACCACGCCAGACTGTAGGTTGCAAGCGCCGTACGCAGCGCCTGCGTCGAGTTGCGATGAGCCGGCGCGATCGCCCAGCCTCCCACCTCCACATACGCCACGTTGCGCCGCCGCGCTAGGAGGATTTCCGCCTCCACGGTACTCACAAAGTCCGAACCCCACTCGCTTGAATTCGCAATGGCGGCATCTCTCACCCACAGATCGTCAAAAGTGACGGTGTTGAGATGGGAATAGTAGCGAACACACCCGCAGACCTCTCCCTGCGCGTCGACCGACAAAAGATGCCAACAGTCCTGGTCGATGGACAGGCGGTGCCGGCCGTCGATCGTGAGCTGCGATCGGTCAATCGCCCCGTCGGCCAGGTAGACGCCGCCGCGCATCCGCTGCATCGCGGCGAGCCACATTTCACGCCGCTCCGAATTGCCTTCCACCGATCGGAACCCATCCGGGACCTTTGCGTCCCGTGGTGTTAAGAGGATCAACCGCCCCCGGCCCCCCAGTTCCGCGGACTTGATTCCCGTAGACTGCACGCCCGAAGGCTGCCCGATTATGCTGCAGTCGATCATTATAAGGTACCCTTTTAAAGCAGATTAGCGGTGCGATGGCAACCTGAAAAGACGTCAATGGTTAAGACTTCGCTGTTATCGCGGTATCCGCACCACCGCTAACTTGGGGAATCGCCCGATTGCGCAGACAACCGCATTGCGCAAACAACTGCAATTGGCCGGCCAATTAAATTAATTTCAGATATGAATATACTGAATATAAATATATCCAACAATTTCGATGGAAGTGCGAAGGGCGCCGCCAGAAGTGCTACAGGAAATTGCGCGTGTGGGTGAAATGCGCCAGTAGCCCCGCGTGAGATGACTCGTTATGCGGACTGCTGCGTGAATTGCGCCAGTTCTTCCACTTTTCCGCGCGCGGCGCCGGAATCGATAGAGACCGTGCCGATGGCCATGCCCTCCAGGAATGTTTCGACTTTGCCGGCAGCGACCAAGGCCGCCGCGGCATTCACCAGCACGATATCGCGGGCCGGACCAAACTCTCCGGCAAGGACAGCGCGGGCGATCTGACAATTGCGCTCGCCGGTGCCGCCGGTGAGTTCTCCGGGATCCGCGCGCCTCACGGCGAAATCGGAAGGCTCCAGGGTCCGCCGCTGCACCTGTCCATCGCGGATTTCGAACGCCAACGTCGGGCCGGTCGTGGTGATTTCATCCAGACCATCGGAGCCGTGAACCACGAAGCCGCGCTTTAGCCCCAGTGCGGCCAGGGCCCCGGCAATCAGTTCCGCGGCATGATCCGAGGGCGCGCCGGCGAGTTGCGAAGTGGCTCCGGCGGGATTTGTCAAAGGTCCCAGAAGATTGAACACGGTGCGCACCTTCAGGTCCACACGCACCGGGTGGGCATGTTTCATGGCCGTGTGGACCGCGGGAGCCAGTAGAAATCCAATTCCGACTTCGCGAATGGCCCGTGCGGCCTGTGCCGGGCTGAACGCAGGGTTGATGCCGAGCGATTCCAGCAGGTCGGCACTGCCACAGCCTTTGGCGCTGGTCACGGCGCGGTTTCCGTGTTTGGCAACGTGAACGCCGGCGCCCGCCACGACAAACGCCGCCACTGTGGAAATATTGAAGGTCCCAGCGCCATCGCCGCCGGTTCCGCAGGTATCCAGAATCGTCCCGCCGTTGAGACCCGCATCCACCGGTTCGGCCATCTCGCGCATGGCGCGCGCGAAGCCCACCAACTCATCCACGGTCTCACCCTTGGTGCGCAGGGCCATCAGAAAGCCGGCGATCTGAGGCTGGCTGGCGTCGCCGTTCAGGATGGTTCGCATGGCCTCGCTGGCGTCTTCCACGGAGAGGTTCTGGCGCTGCGACACGCGTTCGAGATACGGTAGGAGAGACATGATGCTATATTGAAAATTCCGGCTGTTCGCATACTAACACAGCAGATTTTCCATGAAAATTCACGAGTATCAAGCCAAGGCCATTTTGGGCCAGTACAACGTTCCTGTGCCACGCGGTGAAGTGGCGTTCACAGTGGAAGAGGCGGAGGCCGCGGCCAAGAAACTGGGCGGCAGCGTGGTGGTGAAGGCGCAGATCCACGCCGGCGGCCGCGGAAAAGGCGGCGGCGTCAAAGTGGCCAAGGATGCCGCGGAAGCGCTCGAGCTGGCGCGCAAGATTCTGGGCATGACGCTGGTGACGCACCAGACCGGGCCGGAAGGGCGCGTGGTGCAGCGGCTGCTGATTGAAGAGACGCTGCCGATCGAGCGCGAACTGTACCTGGGCATCGTGCTGGACCGGGTGCAGGGCAAGCCGGTATTCATGGCATCGGCGGCGGGCGGCATGGAAATCGAAGAAGTGGCCGCCAAGACGCCGGAATTGATCCTGAAGGAGACGCTGCAGCCGGGCGTGGGTCTTTCGCCCTACCAGGCGCGCAAGCTGGCCTTCGGCATCGGCATTCCGGCGGCCAGCGTAAACGGCGCGGCGGCGGCCATGACGGCCCTGGCGAAAGCCTACCAGGCGATGGATGCTTCGCTGGCCGAAATCAATCCGTTCATCCTGACGCAGGACGGTAAGGTGTACGCGCTGGACGCCAAGATCAACTTCGACGATAACGCGCTGTACCGGCACAAAGAGCTGCTGGAACTGCGCGACCTGAACGAAGAAGATCCGCTGGAAGTGGAAGCTTCGCGATTCGGCCTGAACTACATCAAGCTGGACGGCACCATCGCCTGCATGGTGAACGGCGCGGGCCTGGCCATGGCCACCATGGACATTATTAAATATGCGGGCGGCAGTCCGGCCAACTTCCTGGATGTGGGCGGCGGCGCCAGCGCCGAACAGGTGAAGAACGCGTTCCGCATCCTGCTCAGCGATCACCACGTACACGCCGTGCTGATCAACATCTTCGGCGGCATTCTGCGCTGCGACACGCTGGCCACGGGTGTGGTGGCGGCGGCGCGCGATCTCAACATCCAGGTGCCTATCGTGGTCCGCATGGAAGGCACCAACGTGGAGTTGGGCCGGCAGATTCTGATGGAGTCGGGCCTGAATTTTACGGTGGGACAAGACATGCTGGACGCGGCACAGAAGGTAGTGAAGCTGGCAGCCCAATAGGATAAGGAAGAATGAGCGTACTCGTAGATCAAAATACCCGACTGATCGTTCAGGGACTGACCGGCAGAGAAGCCACGTTCCACACCCAGCAATCTGTCGCCTACGGCACACAGGTGGTGGGCGGGGTGGTGCCGGGCAAAGGCGGCACCACGCATCTGGACCTGCCGGTGTTCAACACCATGGAGCAGGCCGTGAAAGAGACCGGCGCCAACGCCAGCGTGATCTTCGTGCCGCCGCCGTTCGCCGCCGATGCCATCATGGAAGCCGCGGACGCCGGACTGGCGCTGGTGGTATGCATCACCGAAGGCATTCCGACTTTGGACATGGTGCGCGCCTGGGAGTTTCTGAAGGGCACGAGCACGCGCCTGATCGGACCGAACTGCCCGGGCATCATTTCGCCGGGCAAGTGCAAGATCGGGATCATGCCGGGTCATATACATAAGGAAGGCAACGTGGGCGTGGTGTCGCGCTCCGGCACCCTGACTTACGAAGCCGTGGGGCAGTTGACCAAGCTGGGGATCGGACAATCCACCTGCATCGGAATCGGCGGCGATCCCATTATCGGCACGACATTTCTGGACGCCCTTACGCTGTTCAATAACGATCCCGGCACGCACGCCATCGTGATGATCGGCGAGATTGGCGGCAATGCCGAAGAGACCGCGGCCGCCTACATCAAGGCCAATGTGAAGAAGCCGGTGGTGGGTTTCGTGGCGGGCCAGACGGCGCCTCCGGGCCGCCGCATGGGACACGCCGGCGCGATTATCGCGGGCGGATCCGGCAAGGCATCCGACAAGATCAAGGCCATGCAAGAGGCGGGCATCACCGTGTGCTCGACGCCGGCCGACATAGGAGAGAAAGTTCAAAGCCGTTTATGAGTGTCGAACGCACGTTTTCCATCATCAAGCCCGATGCCGTTGCCGCCGGGCAGGCCGGAGAGATTCTGGCCATGATTCAGAGCGCCGGTTTCAAGATTATCGGGCTGCGCATGACGCGCCTCACCGAGCCGCAGGCGCAGGGTTTCTACGCCGTTCACAAGGAGCGCCCGTTTTTCAGCGGCCTGGTGAAATTCATGACCGAGGGGCCCATCATCGTGATGGCGCTGGAGCGCGAAGACGCCGTGAAGGGTTGCGGGAAGTGATGGGCGCCACCAATCCGGCGAACGCCGCCGAGGGCACCGTGCGCAAGCGCTTTGCAGCGAATATCGAGCGCAATTGCATTCATGGTTCCGACGCGCCGGAGACGGCGGAGGCCGAGCAGGAGCTGCGGTTTTTCTTCAGTACGGCAGATTTGCTGTGAGGTGGGCGGGCGGTTTCGCCTGCCGACAATCAATCCAAAATGGGCATCAAGGTCGGTATCGTTTCGGAAAGCGCACCGGGCGAGAAGCGCGTGGCAATGGTTCCGGGCGCGATCTCCGTCCTGAATAAAAGCGGCGTGGAGTTTCTGATGGAACCGGGAGCCGGCGCGAATGCCGGTTTTCCCGATTCCGAATACGCCGAAAAAGGCGTGCGCCTGGCGGCGCGCGAAGAGGTGCTGGGGACCGCGGAGGTGGTGCTCCAGGTTCGCAGTCCGGGTGCCAATCCCGAAGCGGGCGCCGGCGACCTGGCACTGTTCCGGCGAGGGCAGGTGGTGATCGGGTTCGGCGAGCCGCTGACTGCCTTGGATGCCGCGCGCGACCTGGCGCGCGCCGGTGTCGCCTTCCTGTCGATGGCAGGAACTGCGGTTCTTCTTCAGTACGGCAGATTTGTTGTGAGGTGGGCAGGCGGTTTCGCCTGCCGGCAATCAATCCAAAATGGGCATCAAGGTCGGTATCGTTTCGGAAAGCGCACCGGGCGAGAAGCGCGTGGCAATGGTTCCGGGCGCGATCTCCGTCTTGAATAAAAGCGGTGTGGAGTTGCTGATGGAACCGGGAGCCGGCGCGAATGCCGGTTTTCCCGATTCCGAATACACCGAAAAAGGCGTGCGCCTGGCGGCGCGCGAAGAGGTGCTGGGAACCGCCGAGGTCGTGCTGCAGGTTCGCAGTCCGGGCGCCAATCCCGAAGCGGGCGCCGGGGACCTGGCACTGTTCCGTCGAGGGCAGGTGGTGATCGGCTTCGGCGAGCCGTTGACGGCCCTGGATGCCGCGCGTGACCTGGCCCGCGCCGGAGTCACCTTCCTGGCGATGGAGTTGATGCCGCGCATCACGCGCGCGCAAAGCATGGACGCGCTCTCTTCCATGGCCACCATTGCCGGATACAAGGCGGTGCTGATCGCCGCCGATTCCCTGCCCCGCATGTTCCCCATGCTCATGACCGCCGCCGGAACCGTGGCGCCCGCGCGCGTCCTGGTGATCGGCGCCGGCGTTGCGGGCTTGCAGGCCATCGCCACGGCGCGGCGCCTGGGCGCGGTGGTGAGCGGGTACGACATCCGCGCCGCCGTGAAGGAGCAGATCGAAAGTCTGGGCGCGCGTTTCGTGGTGCTGGATGTGCAGCCTGACGCGGCCGAGGACAAGGGCGGCTACGCCAAGGCGATGAGCGAAGATTTTTATCGCCGCCAGCGCGAGGCCATGGCCGGCGTGCTGGCCGAACAGCACGTGGTGATCACCACCGCGGCCGTGCCCGGAAAGAAAGCGCCGGTGCTGATCACGGCGCGAAATGATGGCGCGCATGGCGCCCGGCTCGATAATTGTGGACATCGCCGCCGAGCGCGGCGGCAACTGCGAACTGACGCGTCCCGGCGAAGTGGTGGTGGAGCGCGGAGTCAGCATCCACGGGCCGCTCAACCTGGCGTCCACCATTCCGTACCACGCCAGCCAGATGTACGCCAAGAATATCGCCACGTTTCTGAAATACCTGATCAAAGACGGCAAGGTGTCGCTGACGCCCGACGATGAGATTGTCCGCGAAACGCTGGTGACGCAGGGGAACGACGTGGTCCACGCGCGCGTCCGCGAATTGATGGGACTGCCGGCTCTGCAGGCAGTGTAAGAGGAGCGTTCATGCCTTCGAACCTGGACTTGGGATTGTACGTGTTCATGCTGGCGACCTTTGTGGGGCTGGAGGTGATCCGCAAAGTGTCACCGCTGCTGCACACGCCGCTGATGTCGCTGACCAACGCGATATCGGCCATCAGCGTGGTGGGCGCGATCCTGATCACCGGCGCGGCGGGCGCCACGACCCTGAGCAAGGTGCTGGGCTTCATCGCCATCACCAGCGCGGTCACCAATATCGTAAGCGGCTTTCTGATCACCGACCGCATGTTGAAGATGTTCAAGCGGCGCCCCGAGGAAAAGAAATAATGGCGCAATTCGTCCACTACGTCTACATCGTCTCGGCGGCGTTGTTTATTCTTTCCCTGAAGTGGATGAACCGTCCGGACACGGCGCGGCGCGGCGTGTTCGCCGGGGAGTTCGGCATGATCCTGGCCATCTCCGGCACCTTCATGGCGTTCGATGTGCACAACTGGACGTGGATTCTGTCGGCGTTCCTGATCGGCACCGCGGCGGGGATTCCCATCGCGTACATCATGCCGATGACGGCGGTTCCGCAGCGGACGGCCATGTCGCACGCTTGCGGCGCGCTGGCCGCGGCGTTGGTGGGCACGGCCGAATTCTACCAGCGGCAGCCTCACGCTTCCACCGAATTGAGCGGTTTCGTAATGGTGGCGTTGATTATAGAAACGCTGCTGGGATTCCTCACCTTCACGGGCAGCCTGATGGCCATGGGCAAACTACAGGAAGTGTTACCGCAGCGGCCCATCACCTATCCCAAGCAGAACGTGGTGAATTTTCTGCTGTTCGTCACCGCCCTGGGGATGGGCATCCGGCTGATGCTGGTGCCTACCGATACGTATCTCTTTCCCATCTTCGCGGGAATCGCGCTGCTGTTCGGCGTGCTGCTGATCATTCCCATCGGCGGCGCGGACATGCCCACGGTAATCGCGCTGTTGAACTCGTACGCCGGCCTTTCGGCGTGCGCCATGGGATTCGCCCTCGATAACAAGCTGCTCATCATCGCCGGCGCGCTGGACGGTTCCTCCGGCCTGATTCTTTCGATCATCATGTGCAAGGCCATGAACCGCTCGTTCACCAATGTGCTGTTCGGCGCGTTCGGCCAGATTCAGACAGCGGCGGTGAAGACCGAGAAGCGCCCGGTGCGCAGCGCCAGTGCCGAAGAGGCCGCCAGTATTCTGGAATCCGCCGGCAGCGTGATCATCATACCCGGTTATGGACTCGCGGTGGCGCAGGCGCAGCACAAGATCCGCGAACTGTTCGACAATCTGACACGCCGCGGCGTGGACGTGAAGTTCGCCATCCACCCGGTGGCGGGGCGCATGCCGGGCCACATGAACGTGCTGCTGGCAGAGGCGGACATTCCATACGACCGCCTGTACGAGATGGACGACATCAACGGCGAGTTCCCGCAGTGCGACGTGGCGCTGGTGATCGGGGCCAACGACGTCACCAATCCCTCGGCGCGCACCGACAAGGGCAGCCCCATTTACGGCATGCCGATTCTGGACGTGGACAAGGCGCGCACCGTGATGGTGATCAAGCGCTCCATGAGTCCCGGTTTCGCCGGCATCGATAACGATCTTTATTACATGGACAAGACGCTGATGCTGTTCGGCGATGCCAAGGCCTTCGTCAGCGAAATTCTGAAAGAGCTTCCCGCCAAAGCGGCCGCGTAGGACAGGCCTCCTGGCCTGTCCGTCTCGCAACAATTGAGAAGTCCATGCCTGCTGCCACGCGACGCCCTCTCCGAACCACGCCGGCGACCACTCTGGAGACCGCCGAGGAACCAAGAGCCTTCTATAAGTCCCAGATTGAGGATGCTCGCGGAATCCACCGGACCGGTGAATTGCGCCTCTCCCTGGAGAATGCGTACGCAGCCGGCCTTCCCTTCAAAGCCTTCTTTCTGGGACACCCGGGCGTCGGCAAGACCACCGAACTCACTCGTCTTTTGCTCGAGGTGGAAGACCGTTTCAGGCCTTAGCGCATCAGCGTGACGTCCGGACTCAATCCCGGCGCTCTCCGCTTTTACGACGTTCTTTTGCTGATTCTAATTAGGCTGGTCGAAGCAGTGAGCCAACCTTCGGTGATCGATCGCGCTTTTCGAGAAGCTCCACTCAGAGACTTAGCGACTCCGCCCAGAGCCGCGTAACATAGTGACATGATGCAGCGAGCGTTAGTCCTGGGCGCGGGCGGACACGCCGCCGCCGCTTGGGAAATCGGCCTGATTCTGGGCCTTTCCGAATCTGGCGTTGACGTCCGCAACGCTGACCTGTTCATCGGGACTTCTGCCGGAGCCAGAGTCGCGGTGCAGATCACCTCCGGAGTAACACTCGAAGAGCTATTCCAGCGGCAGATCGATCCGCGCCGCCAGCAGACGGAAGCGCCGGCCGGAGTGGACTGGAAGACCCTGCGCGCCGAGTTCGCGCGCGCCAAGGAAGGGGGTGGCGGCGAAAAAGAGATCCTGCGCCGCTTCGGTACGCTGGCGTTGACAGCCGCTAAGGGTGCGGCCCCCAAGCGGAGAGAGTTCGTCGCAGCGCAGCTTCCGGTCCACACCTGGCCGGAGCAGAAACTGCTGATCGCCACGGTAGAAGCCGAGACCGGGGAGCGCCATGTGTTCGACCGCGACCAGCGGCATCGACATCATCGACGCCGTGATGGCCAGCGGCGCCGTCGCCGGCATGTGGCCGGCGGTGGAGTTCGCGGGACATCACTATTTCGATGGCGGCTTCTACTCTACGGATAACGCGGACCTTGCCATCGGGTCCGAGCGCGTCCTGGTCGCGGCGCTGCGAGCGGGTACGCCGCCCCTGGCCGCGCGCTCACTGGCCACGGCAGTCGACCAATTGCGCAAGGACGGCGCACGCGTGGAAGTGGTCCACCCCGACGAAGCCACCGAAGCCGCATATGCCGCGGTTGGCGGCAACCTGCTGGACCCTGCGGTGTGCGAGCCCGCGGCACGGGCCGGGCGGGCGCAGGGCAACCGCATTGCCGGACAAATCGCCGGGCTGTGGTATTAGGAGTGTCCAGAATGCCAAATCCGGAATACGCTGCGTACGAGGCCTCCAGGCCTTACTTTGAGTTGGTGCGAGGGGCGCTGGGCGACCTTGTTGATGGCGAGCACTTCTTCGACATCGTCACTGACGACGTTGTCTACGAAGTCCTCTACGACTTTCCCGGTTGGCCGCGCATTATTCACGGCCGCGCCGATCTGATGGCCAAGTTCAGGGGCTATGGCAAGAACATCGAGCTTCAATCTGCCGATCAGTTGATTTCGCATAAGGCAGACAACGGCCGTACCCTGATCATCGAATATGAAGTCCATGGGACTATCCTCGCCACAGGCGTCCAGTACAACAATCGGTTCTGCTCCATCATACATATTGAAAACCGGAAACTTTCGCACTGGCGAGACTACATGGACTCTCTCGCGGCCTGGAATGTATTGACGAGGTGAACGCGCAAGAAAGCGGGAAGATCCGCGGGCCCCGCTGCGTCATAGTAAAGTAGCCAATGGCGACGATGGTGCGGGAAAGCTCGGAACGGGCGCTGGTGGAAGCCTGCAAACGCGGGGAACGCGACGCCTTCCGTACGCTGTTCGAGACGTACAAAAACAAGGTCTATTCGGTGGCGCTGCGCTTTGCCGGCGAAGAGGGCGCCGCCATGGATATCGCCCAGGACACCTTCGTCAAGCTCTTCTCCTGCATCCGCGATTTCCGCGGCGACTCCGGCTTCGAAACCTGGGTGTACCGCATAGTGGTGAATAGCTGCCTGGATCAGAAGCGCCGTACGCGCCGCCTGGTTCCCCTGGCCGATGAGCTGATGGCCACCCTGCGCGCCTCCGGGGACGTGCTGGCCCAGATGCTGCGCGCCGAAATCGGCGATCGCGTACGTGCCGCCGTGGAAAATCTTTCGCCGGATCTGCGGATTGTCATCGTGCTCCGCTACACCGAAGGGCTGGCGTACGAGCAGATCGCCGAAGTGCTGGGCTGCTCTCAAGGCACCGTGGCCTCGCGCCTCAATCGCGCGCACAAAGCGCTCGAGCGGCGGCTGGCGCACCTGGCCAAAGGGGGCGTGCATGCCTGAGTGGCTGGAGCGCGAACTCACCGCCGGCCTGGCGCCGGTGGAAGCTCCCGGTGCGTTGCGCGAATGCGTCCTGGGGCCGCGGCGGGTGCTGCCGGCGCGGCGCGTTTCGGTTTTCCTGATCGCCGCCGCCATGGTGGTGCTCAGCGCGGGCACCGTGTGGCTCTCGGCCCGGCAGCCCGTCCGCGTCAGCAATGCGCGATGGAGCCCGGCCACGCGGGCCCAGATCAACGACCACAACTGCGTGCTCTGCCACACGCTGTAACACTCGGCGACAGGCCGGGAGGCCTGTCTTACTATGGAAAACACAGGATCCGTCTGTCTTTTGCTTGCGCTGGTTCTCTGTCTGTACGCGGCGGCGGCTTCGCTGGTCCGCGGCAATCGCCTGCTGCAACTCAGCGCGCGGCGCAGCGTCTACGCCGTCTGTTTCTGCCTGACCGTGGCTTCCGCCATTCTGGTCTACGCCTTCCTGACCAACAATTATCACTTCGCCTACGTGGCCTCCAACAGCAATCGCGCCATGCCCGCGAGCTACAAATTCGCCGCATGGTGGGGCGGCCAGGAAGGCTCGCTGCTGCTCTGGAGCTGGCTGCTTTCCTGCTACGCCGCGGTGGCCGTGCGAAGCGGCCGGTCGCCGCTCATCCTGGTGCTCTCCGGCACGCAGGCATTCTTTCTGGTGCTCAATACGTTCGTGGCGAATCCGTTTCAGGTGCTGGCTTTCCTCGGCGGACCAACGACGGTCCCCGATGGCGCGGGACTCAATCCGCTGCTGCAATATCCGCTGATGCGCATCCATCCGCCCATCCTTTATCTGGGGTACGTGGGCATGGTGGTGCCGTTCGCCTTCTCCATGAGCGCCCTGCTGTACCGCCGCAAGGACACCGCCTGGCTGCAAACGGCGCGGCGCTGGACGCTGGTCACATGGCTGTTTCAAGGCGTGGGCATCGTACTGGGCGCGCGCTGGGCTTACGCCGCGTTGGGCTGGGGCGGCTACTGGAGCTGGGACGCGGTGGAGAACGCCTCGTTCCTGCCCTGGCTCAGTTCCACCGCCTACCTGCACTCGGTGATGATGCAGGAGAAGCGCGGCATGTTGCGCATCTGGAACGCCGTGCTGGTCTCGGCGTCCTTCTTCCTATGCATCTTCGGCACCATGATGACGCGCAGCGGACTGGTGGATTCGGTGCATGCCTTCGCCAAATCGTCCATCGGAAACTGGTTCACAGGCTTTCTGGCGGTGGGCCTGGCGGCAACAGTCTGGCTGATTCTCTCGCGCCTGGATTATCTGCGCGGCGAGGCGCGCATGGAAAACGTGGTATCGCGCGAGAGCAGTTTTATGCTGAACAACCTGCTGCTGCTGGCAAGCTGCCTGGCCATTCTGTGGGGCACGCTGTTTCCGGTGATCTCGCAATTTGTCAGCGGGCAGAAGGTGACGCTGGAAAAGCCGTGGTTCAACCGGATCATGACGCCGCTCGGGCTGGCGCTGCTGCTGCTCATGGGCGTGGCGCCGCTGCTGCCGTGGCGGCGCGCGTCGCTCGAAACGCTGCGCCGTACGTTTCGGATTCCGGGAATCGGCGCGCTGGCGCGTGGCGGCGATTCTCTGGGCGCAGGGCGTGCCCGCCGGATATGCCCTGGTATCGTTCGCGCTGTGCACCTTTGTCACCCTGACAATCCTCATGGAATTCTTTAAAGGCAGTCGCGCAATTGCAACAAAAGAAGCAGGAAATCTGCCATTGGCATGGTGGCCCTGACGCGCCGCAACACGCGGCGATACGGCGGGTACATCGTCCACCTGGGGATCGTTTTGATATTCGTAGGGCTCACCGGCGCCGCCTTCAATCGCCAGACCAAGGCGGAGGTCCACATTGGCGACCGCCTCAAACTGGGCGCTTATACGCTGAACGTGCGCCGCATCGATACCGGCGAAAACGCCAACCTGCTATGGCAGAGCGCCCTGATCGACGTCTCCGCCCAAGGCCAGGCGATTGGCAGCATGACGCCGAGGCGCGAGCTGTACAAAGCCAGTCGCCAATCGGTGGGGCGCGTGGACATCCGTCACGGGCTGAACGAAGACCTCTATGTGAACTTCGCCGGTCTGAATGCGGACGATATGCCGGTGGTGGAGGCATACCTGTTTCCGCTGGTGAACTGGGTCTGGATCGGCGCCATCGTGCTGCTGCTGGGAACGTGCGTGACGCTCATTCCGCCTCTTCCCGATCATGCCGTTCTGCCAGGGTAACCAGCGTCTCCACAGGCAACGCCACTTCCACGTTGGGTTTGAACTGCTTGAGCCTCTGGCCGATGTAGGCAAGCGACATAGCCAAAGGAATCACCATGGGCGCTTCCCGGTCCAGAAAGGACCAATGCGTCCAGTTGTACAACACGGCGCCGCATGCGATCAGAATGCAATTGGCGCCCAACAGCCATGCCAGTTGGGGCCAGATGGAATGGCGTGGCTGCAGCCCGGTATCGCGCAACCGCACGGCATTGCGCAGGAACTCGATCCATCCGCCGAGTCCAATGGCCAGGCATGCCGTGGCCGCGAGCTTGAAAGGCACGCCTCCGGGACGGCCCACAAAGGCGAAGGTCAGCGCGGTAAAGAAATAGCAGAAGCCCACCAGAAACGTGCGCTTGCGCAGCAGTCGCTGGGTACGCTTCAGGGCGGCGATTCCAGGGTCCACCGGCGCCGGCGGTTCGGGCCAGGAAGGCACCGTCCCAAGCCCGCCCGCTTCCGCACGCAGTTCTTCGTCCTCCGCCAGCGCGACGTCCACCAGCGCACGCGTCTCGCTGCTGGCTTCGCCGGCCACATATACCGGCAGCAGATCACGAATGACGTTTTTCGAGATATTCATGGCCAATTCCTCCTGGATTCTCTTTCGCCAGATGCAGGCGGGCGCGATGCACTTTCACTTTGGCCGCCGCCACCGAAATTCCCAGCAACGCCGCGATTTCCGTGTAACTCACATCTTCCGCACGAAGCAGCACGGCCGACCGGTCCACTTCCGGCAACGCCGCCAAAGAGCGGCATACCCGCTCCAGTTGCTCGCGCATCTCGGCATCGCCGGCCACCGAGACTGCCGAAGCGGCCCCTTCGTCCAAAGGCAGTTTCCGCCGGATGTGCCGCAGTTCGTGACGATACAGATTGCGCGCAATCACGAACAGCCAGGCTTTTACGCTGCTGGCGCGCACGGTCTGCTCGGTCACCCAGACACGCAGGAACGTCTCCGAAGTAAGGTCCTGCGCCAATGCGGCATCGCCGCTCAGATACAGCGAGAACCGGTAGACGTCCCGGGCGTGGGCCGTGTACAACTCCGCGAATGTAGCCGCCTTGAGATCGCTTGCCATCGCCTGCGTTCAGAATATCCAGATACACGCAAAAAGTTACGAAGAACATAACACCACCTGAAAGAGGTTGTCTGTCTGCAAATTTTCTGCTAGGGTGAAAACAGCAGGAGGGGCAATGCCGCAGACCATTTCCGCTACCGGGCTCACCACCGGACACGCACCCTTTGTGGAGGAAGCGCGCAATCGTGGAGAGCTATATATTACACAGGCTTACGACCTCTATTCTGAAGAAAACCATGAGGCCTGGCGCAAGCTTTACCAGCGTATCCGCCCGCGCTGGGAGCAGTACGCTAACGAACATTTCCTGCATGGAATCGAAGTACTGGATCTGCCGCCGGATCGCATTCCGCGCCTCGCCGAAGTCAATCAGCGCCTGCAACCTTTGACGGGTTTCCAGACGAAGCCGGTGAGCGGATACGTGCCCGGCTTTCTGTTTTTCGATTGCCTGCGCCGGCGCGAATTTCCCACCACCATCACCATCCGGCCGGTGGACCGGATGGATTACCTGCCGGAGCCGGACATCTTTCACGATGTGGCCGGCCACGTTCCCATGCACACCGACAAGGCCTTCGCCGATGTGCTGGTGCGCTTTGGCGACTGCGCGCACACCGCCGTCGAAATGACCGGAATGATCGCCGACCACGCCGAGCGCACGCGCCGCCTCACCAACATTATTAAAGCCATGTCGCGATTCTTCTGGTTCACAGTGGAATTCGGGCTCATGAAGGGACGCCGCGGCACCGTGGCCTATGGCAGCGGCCTGCTGAGTTCCTACGGCGAACTGCGCAACGCCATTGAATCTCCCGAAGTGCAGCGGTACCCGGTGCAACTGGAATGGCTCGTCAACCAGGTGGCGGAAATCGATCGCTACCAACCGCTGCTCTTCACCGTGGATTCGTTCGACCACCTGTTCACCCTGGTGGGCCACCTGGAGCAATGGATGCGCGACGGCAAACTGAACAATGTGGCGCCGGGGCTGCCCGAAATTCACGAAAACGATCTGCGCAGTTTCATGGACGCCGCTTAAGTTCGGCTCGCGGGCCTTTCCGAGAGAGAATGAGGAAGGCCCCATGGAAGATCCCCGCTCGGTCTACTCCCGACTGCTGAAAGAACGGCTCGCCGAAATTGCCGCCCGCGAAGCACGGCACCAGGTGCTGGGCTATTACCGCCTGGCGGTGGCCGCGGCGGGCGTCGCCGTGCTATGGATGGCATTTCAGCAATCCATCACGATACTCTGGCTGCTGGTTCCCATCGCCGTGTTCGTCGGCCTGATCGTGCTGCACGAACATTTATTGCGCCGCCTGGAACGGCGCCGCCGCGCGGCCGCATTTTTCGAAAAGGGCCTGGCGCGCCTGGACGGCAAATGGGCCGGCACCGGTTCCACAGGCGAAGCGTTATGCCGATCCCGAACATCCCTACGCCGCCGACCTGGACCTGTTCGGCAAAGGCTCGCTCTTCGAACTGCTCTGCACCGCGCGCACTCACATCGGCGAAGACACCCTGGCGCGCTGGCTGCAATCGCCGGCCGGGCCCGCAGTGGTGCGAGAGCGGCAGGAGGCCGTGGCCGAACTGCGGCCGCACCTGCAACTGCGCGAAGACCTGGCCGTGGTCGCTGAAGAAGCGCATAGCGGCGTGGATCCGGTGTCCCTTGCGGCGTGGGGCGAATCGCCGGGACCCGGCGGCACTCCGCTCAACACACGCGCGATGCGCATCCAAGTGCGCGCGTTGGGCCTGCTCGGCATTCTGGGCGCGGCGGCGTTGATCGCTACCGTGCTGTATGGCGCCGGCGTGGTGCGGATGGCCGCCGGACCCGCCGCCCTGGTGCGTGATTTTTTCCTGCTGGTGCTGGCCGTCAATGGCACTTTTCTCTACCGCAACCGTCATGCCTTCGCCGCAGCGGTAGCCAGCGTGGAAGCCGCGGCCGATCAACTCGGCCTGCTCAGCGAGGTGCTGGTGCGGGTGGAACAGGAGACGTTCCAAACGCCTCTGCTGGCGCGGCTGCGCGCTTCTCTGGACGCGGAGGGCGCGCCGCCTTCCCGGCGCCTGGCGAGCCTCAAACGCATCGTCGAGTACATCGATTCGCGCGACAACATCGCTGTCAAGCTGGCCGAGATCTTCATCCTGTGGACGCCGCACTGGGCCCTCAAATCCGAAGGGTGGCGTGCCCACTCGGGTCCCGCGGTCCGCCGCTGGCTCACCGCCACCGGCGAGATCGAAGCGCTGTGCTCCCTGGCCAGCCATTCTTACGAACATCCCGCCGATCCTTTCCCGGAGTTGCGCGACGAAGCGGCGGGTCCGCAACTGGAGGCCGAAGGCGCAGCCCATCCGCTGATTCCTGAAGAGACGGCGGTGCGCTAACGATGTGCGCATCGGCGGGGCCCTGCGCCTGATGGTGATCAGCGGGTCCAACATGTCCGGCAAGAGCACGTTTCTGCGCACGCTCGGAACCAACGTGGTGCTGGCGCAGGCCGGTGCGCCGGTGCGCGCGCGCCGCATGGCGCTTTCCCCTCTGGCCGTGGGCGCCAGCATTCGCGTGGTGGATTCGCTGCAGGGCGGCATCTCGCGCTTCTACGCCGAGATTCTGCGTCTGCGCCAGATACTCGACCTCACGGGCGGCAAACTGCCGGTGCTGTTCCTCATCGACGAAGTGCTGAGCGGCACCAATTCGCACGACCGGCGAATCGGCGCGGAAGCCATCGTGCGCGGCCTGGTGGAACGCGGCGCCGCGGGCTTCATCACCACGCACGACCTGGCCCTGGCCGAAATCGCGGCCGTGCTGGGCGAACGCGCCGCCAACGTCCACTTCGAGGATCGCATCGAAGACGGCCAGATCATTTTCGATTACATCATGCGCCCGGGCGTGGTCCGCAAGAGCAACGCCATCGAGCTGATGCGCTCCGTGGGATTGGAGATTTGACCGGCAGCGAAATCCGCGAACTCGCCCGCGTCTGCGGTTTCGAACTGGCCGGAGTGGCCGCCGCCGGGCCGCACGCCGACGCCGCCTGGTATCGCGAGTGGACCGGCCTCGGCTACGCCGGCGAGATGCGCTATCTCACCGACCGGCGGGCGGCGGTGCGCGACGATCCGCGCAACCTGCTGCCATCGGCGCGCTCCGTAATCTGCGTGGGCAAGCTGTACAACACGCCGTGGCCGTACTCCACCGCGTTCGAGGAGCGCGAGCTGGCCTGGATCTCGCGCTATGCCTGGGGCGACGATTATCACCAGGTGCTGCGCGCGGGGCTGGAGCGGCTGGCGGGCCTTGCTGCGCGAGCGTGCCGGCGATTTCGAATGGCGCGCCTGCGTGGATACGGCGCCGCTGCTGGAGCGCTCTTATGCGCGCGCGGCGGGACTCGGATGGATCGGCCGCAACACCTGCCTGATCAACCAGGGCAGCGGCTCGTGGTTCTTTCTGGGGGAACTGCTGGTCTCGCTCGAAATCGCGCCGGATGCGCCGCCGCCGGACCGCTGCGGCACGTGCACGCGCTGCATCGACGCATGTCCCACGCAAGCCATCGTGCCGGCCGAAGGAGGCGCGCGATACACCCTCGATTCGCGCCTGTGCATCTCGTACTTCACCATCGAACTGCGCGGCGGCATTCCGGAACGGGAACGCGCCGCCATGGGGCCGCACGTCTTCGGGTGCGACATCTGCCAGGATGTGTGCCCGTGGAACCGCCGCGCCCCATCGACCGCCGACGCTGCCTTCGCGCCCCGGCATTTCGCGCCCGACCTCGCGCGGCTCGCCGCCTTGAGCGAAAGCGAATTTCGCGATCTCTTCCGCCACTACGCCGGTCACGCGGTCGCGCTACGCGGGATTCCTGCGCAACGTGGCCGTGGCCATGGGGAATGCGAAGTCGGAGTGCTTCCGCGCGCCCCTGGAGAGGCTTGCGGAATCATCCAACGCGATGGTGGCGGAACATGCGCGGTGGGCGCTGGGGCAACTTTCCGGGGGATCGCGACTCGGATCGGAGGCGCGACCGTGAGGGAGCGCATGTGCTACCTATGTACCATGGTACAATCGAACCATGGAAGACGTTCTGGCTTTCATGACGCCGCGGCACCACGCGGTGCGCAACTTCGTAGTGCGGGAACTGCCGGGAAATGGCGGCAAGCCGCTTGGGCCGGCGCAGATTGCCCGGTCTCTGCGGCTGGATCCCGCGGTGGTGACCGGCCTGCTGGACGACCTGGAAAAGCATCTCTTCTTCCTGGTGCGCAACTCCTCGGGCGAGGTGACGTGGGCGTTCCCGGTAACGTGCGAACGGACGCCGCATCGCCTGCGCTTCAGCACCGGAGAGTGGATCTTCGGCGCTTGAGCGGAGGACTCTTTTGTCACGCCCTTCGTGCAAGGGCGCCTCAGAAAACAACCGCTCGAAGTGGAGATCGCCACCTCCTGCGCGCACTGCGGCCAGGCGATGCACCTGGTAGTGGACGAGCATTTGCGCTGGCGGGTTCGGGAATCCGGCGCGGATCCCCACCTGTTCCTGCCCGAGATCGACTGGGCGGCGTTCCAGGCACGCAACATCATCGACGACTTTTGAAGGAACTCCGTATTCTTCTGGTCAGGAGAACACATTCCGAAAATGGAGAGTCGCGGGTCACGTGCTGGGGCTTACGGAAGCGGCGGCCCTGGTGGCGCCGGCGCAGGCGCGGTTGTTCGCCTTCAGCGGAACGCCTGTGCCGTAAGAAATGCGATCAAGGCAGCCGGATCGTCGGTGATGATGGCGTCCACTTGCGCGTGCAGCCATGCGGGCCCAATCGCGGGGAGTATTGACGGTCCAGGCCATCACCTGAAGTCCGGCGCCGTGGGCCTGCGCGACCTTTTCCGGCGTGACCAGGTGGTAGTGGGGCGAGACCATCTGGGTATCGGCCGCCTCGCGCGCGATGGTGACGAAGTCGCGCGGGTCGTCTTCGGTGAGCGCCGAGCGGCGGATTTCCGGAGCGAGATCCCGCATCGCCCGGAGCGTGCGAAAGTCAAAAGACTGCACGATGGCGCGCGCTTCCAACTTGTATTCGCGGATCCGCTCCAGCACCAGGCGGGCGAACTCCATCGGCGGCGGTGTGTACTCGGGACTCTCGGGGAAGCTTTTGATTTCGATGTTCAGACTCCACGCGGGAAGTGGCCGCCAGGGCAAGGACTTCATCCAGGGTGGGGATGGGGGCGCCCCCGCAACTCCACTGTTTGACCTCATCCAGGGTCAGTTCGCGAATGACGGCGTGGGGCGCGGGCGCGAGGATGGGATCGTGCGAGACGACTAGGACGTTGTCGCGCGTGACCGCCACGTCGAGTTCAATGGCATCAACGCCAACGTCGATGGCGTACTCGAAAGCCGGCAGGGAATTTTCGGGGCGCTGAGCGCGGGCGCCGCGGTGGCCGTGGACCAGGATCCGGTGAGGGGCAGACCACATCGCAACGAGGATAACAGGTACGGCGCGCCTGGGGGTCGCCGGTGGTTGGCGCTGATGGCGGCCGCACTCATCCTGGCGGCCCGATTGTGGCCCTGGCGGGCAGTCGGATGGGGCGCGGAGTGAGCATTGGGCGCCGACAAGTCCCCCCCACGGCCGGCGGCAGCAGATGCCTACGTTAGCGATCAATGATATCTCCTTAATCGATGTAACAGGCGCACAAGATAGGACATTTCTACTTTGCCGCCGAGGGACATTTCTACTTTGCCAGAGAGGGCGACATTTCTACTTTGCCTTGACATAGGGCATTTCTTGCCTTGACAAGCTGAGATTCCATCTGTATATTTCATATTTAGTGCTTTCAGGTCTTAAACACTTTATATAAAATTGTTGGACTAGGTACAGCAACTTAGCCAAGCTAAGCTAGCCAGGACGTTGTTCTCTTTCATGATCGTTAGCTATAGCCCCAAGCGTACTCGTATCCGATGAGAGCTCGATGCGCGCTGCCCCGGCTGGGGGTGCCGATCCTGAAACCTAAGCAACAGTTGCGAGTGGCGGGGACGAACGTGACCTTTACGGGGAGCGGCTTCGGAACATCCCAAGGGAGCGGGTCGGTCTGGCTGGGGAGCACAAACGGCCAGGTGATCAGTTGGAGCGACACCCAGGTGATCGCCGACGTGGCGCCGGGCGCTGTCACGGGAATTGCGCGCGTGCAGCAAAATGGGGTAGGGAGCAACGCGCTCGGATTTACAGTGCCGGCCAACGGGCCAGGCGGAACCACCATGACAGTGGAGCCTGCCATGATAAACATGGTGGTTGGAGATACACATACGATTCAGGCGTTCAGTTCGACGGGCCAGGCCGTTACCGGGTTGGCGTGGACGTCGAGCGATCCGACAGTGGTGAGCCTGTCGACGGACAACCCGCCGGTTCTCACTGCACTCGCCGCCGGACATGTGACAGTCACCGCGGGCACTGCATCTGCGGATGTAACGGTTTCCGCCGATGCTCTGCCGCTGGGGACGGTGATTTGGTCAAACCCAGGGAACGGATCCGGTGTCTCTAATATTGTGCCGGCAGTACCGAGCCCGAGCGGAGTGGCGGACGTGTTCGCGTTCCAGAACGACGGCACGGTGCAAGCCATCACGGCCGACGGGACCACCGCATGGACTGCGGATGTAAGCCAGGCGGAGTATACGGTCAATGGACAACTCGCGGTACCGGACTTTCAAGGAGGCCTGGTTTCCTGCCAACCGGGAAGTTTCCCTGACTATTCAATAGTCAAATATGACGGAATGACCGGCCAAGCCCACACCATCTACGAAGATGAGCTTTGGAGAAGTTGCTCCTTGGCCGTACACCCCGACGGGACCATATTCATGGCAAGAGCAGATGGGGTGCATGGCATAGATCCGATCGCCGGTCAGAAATTTGTGGTGCCTTATCAGCCTCAAGGGGGTGGGCCGAACGGCACCGTAATTGTCGCGGGTGACGGATATTTCTACGTGCCATACATAACTGAAGAGGTCGAAAACAATACCGTAACCACACGATTCCGTTTACTGCGGGTGAACAGTGCCGGAGTTTCCGACGACATCGTGATCGAAACCTATCGTACACCCTGCTGCTGGGACGGGGGCATAAAGCTGTGGGCAAACATGATCACGAATGCCGACCAGGGCGTTATCATCATCTGGTCATCTAACGCTATTGATTCCAACGTACCCAAGCAGCTCAGAATGGCGATAACCTCAGGAACTACAGTGACGGTTATGGATGGTCCGCAGGCAGGTGAATACACTAATGTTACTGCACCTGTGCTGCAGGCCCAGGACGGCTCGTTCATCGGCATCACGGGAATTCCGTCGGACTGGGACTACGCGATGGTGGCGTTCGACCAAAGCGGCAAGATACGCTGGGTGGTGCCGAACGAAACACCTTCAATAGCCACCGCCGATGGCGGGGTGATCGGGACGTCGGGAATTACGTACGATTCGAACGGGAATGCGACGGGGCAGCTTGGGCGCCTGCCTATCTACTCGTGGAAGGGGGCCTACCAGATTGGCTCAGTCGAATCGATCGTTTCTGACTGGTGGCACTCAGTTAAGAGCTTCTGGTCGGCAGTGGGCGGAATCTAACTGGCAACGGAACGGCACTAGTCCACCGAGTATTCGCGCTCAATTGGTGCGTAAATCACAGCTGCACACTGACGTACAATCCGCCATATGGCGGTGCTGGGACGACAGACTCAGACGTGGATTTCTACTACCAGATGGCTAGACAGGGAATCACTCCAACTCCCCAAATTGAATTGAACCCGCCCCAGGTTGCGACGGTGAAGACGGCAGCTTTAACGGCGCTGAAGAGAGCCTTTCAAGCTTACCCGGCCAGGGCTCTCTTGACCGTTGACACAAATGACCAAAGGCCTTCTAATAAAGTTGAGGTTTCGGGTGGATATTACTCTCAGACGGCAGGGCAAGTAAATTGCGGCCTTACTGCGTATGGCAGGGCTGCGAGCACGGCGTGGTACCCTTGCAGTCTAACACAGGCTCAGTTTGCACTGACTCTTGAAGACGTCGACCTCTCTTCTGCGACGAGTTCCTCAAGTTTTGTTCAGGTCCTTCTTGCGACCGGCGAAGGAATCGGAAATACTGCTGCCCACGAAATTGCGCACCAGTACCTGGCGAACACGTGCGGCATGAACGATGACCCTCGTAAAACTGGCGTTTACGACGGTGGCAGCGCTGATGCAGGGAGCGATCCATCAATGTACACCGGCGCCGGGCCGAACGGCCAACCCCTGCACTGGTCGGGCGATACGGCGAAATGTCTTGCACAGAAGCTACTAACTTATAAATAATATGCGTCAATCGATGAGCGATGCTTTGCGGAATCCCTTGGCACACTCTCTTCGCAATCTCTTGCTCTCGGGAGTGGCAGCGTCAGCGTTTCTCACAGGCCTACTTCATTCAAACGGTGTTTATTGGTCTGGCCAGTTTTCTGGCTGGCGGCGGGGTTGAATGGCTCCTTTGGCCGGCGCGGACACGACGCCTTTGGAGTGAACCTTGCATTCTGGATTTCGTTCTTCGCTGCTGCGTTGATCATTTTTGCCATTGTCCGCTTTGCCTCGTCCTTCTCCCCAGCAAACAGGGTGGTTGAAGCTATCACGGGCGTGCTAGCGATTTCAGCGCCGCTAACGTGCCTTTGGTTTGTCCAGAGCCACAGGCCAGACGATCTTTTCAGCGTAAGCATGTGGCTCCGATTTGAGGGAAGCGGCGCAGTTGTGTGTACCCTGCTCTATGGACTTAACCTGTGGCCCATTTCAGGTCGGTTGACCGTTGCCTTGCTGACGCTCCACGGGCTCCTCTGGTGGCACACCTATTCCGTCATGTTTGAGTTCTATAATTGTTTTGCGTTGACGGTTCCCTTGTTAGCGTACTGTGCTGTGC